>CAYGGZ010000009.1:38051-38720 GCA_964349765.1 uncultured Bacteroidales bacterium | reverse complement strand
ATATTGGTAACAAAAAAGGGCTAATAATAAAATAATCCCGTAGGGATGTAACATCGGTAAAAAGAAGGCTAACGTAATATAATCCCGTAGGGATGAAATATTGGTAACAAAAAAGGGCTAATAATAAAATAATCCCGTAGGGATGTAACATCAGAAAAAATGGCAAGCACTTACACCCAAGTCCATCTCCAATTTGTATTTGCACCAAAATACAGAGCCTCGCTAATACATAGGAGTTGGGAAAATGATTTGTATAAATATATCACTGGTATTGTTCAAGCCAATAAGCACAAAATGATTGTTATAAATGGTATGCCAGACCATGTGCATTTGCTTGTAGGTTTCAGGGCTACACAATCTATGGCCGATTTTATGCAAGATGTAAAAGCAGGTTCATCCAAATGGATAAACGATAACAAATACTGCAAAGGACGGTTTGAGTGGCAGGCAGGTTATGGGGCGTTTTCGTATGCAAAATCTCAATTACCCAATGTGATTAAGTATATCGAAAATCAGAAAGCACATCACGAAAAGAAATCATTTTTGGAGGAGTATATATTATTTCTGGAGAAATTTGAAGTTGAGTATGACGAAAAATATATTTTTCATGAGCCGGAGTAGGTGGCATGCCTACGGCATTTTTGGGGTTGTGCTAGGATTTGATTACCG
>CAYGGZ010000009.1:0-37951 GCA_964349765.1 uncultured Bacteroidales bacterium | reverse complement strand
ATGTGATATGCCTACGGCATTTTTATTGGTGTGCCTGGATTTGGTTACCGATGTGGCATGCCTACGGCATTTGTGGTGGTGTGCCTGGATTTGATTACCGATGTGATATGCCTACGGCATTTTTATTGGTGTGCCTGGATTTGGTTACCGATGTGATATGCCTACGGCATTTTTTGGTGTATGCCTGGATTTGATTACCGATGTGGCATGCCTAAGGCATTTTTTGGTGTGTACTTGGGTTTGGTTACCGATGTTATATGCCTACGGCATTTTTGGGTGTGTGCTTGGGTTTGGTTACCGATGTGATATGCCTACGGCATTTTTAGTGGTGAGCTTGGGTTTGGTTACCGATGTGGCATGCCTACGGCATTTTAAAAGAACAAAATCCCGTAGGGATGTAACATCGGTAAAAAGAAGGCAAACGTAAAATAATCCCGAAGGGATGTATCATCGGTAAAAGAAGGCGAACCATAAAATAATCCCGTAGGGATGAAACATTGGTAATGGTCAATAAACCTTGCGAACCAATTTAGCGTAAATTTGCGCTCATGGTTGAAAAAGTCAGGCTAACAATGCAGCAAACGCTCGGCGTTCCGGCAGGAGCATCCGTTCTGACGGCAGTGAGCGGCGGAATTGATTCGGCGGTATTGTTGCATATTCTGAATCAGTTGCAATACAATCTTGCTGTTGCTCATGTCAATTTTAAGCTTCGCGGCAGCGAATCAGACAGCGATGCCAGTTTTGTAGAAACATTAACCAAATCGTACAATTTGCCTTATTTCAACAAAACGCTCAACCTGGGTTCCGGAAAGCGGAAAAGAGGAGAGTCGTTGCAGATGCTAGCCAGGGAGGCACGGTACGGGTGGTTTGATGAACTGGCTATTGAACATTCATTCGAAGCTGTTGCTGTTGCTCACAATCTCGACGACCAGATTGAAACATTCTTTATCAATTTACTAAGGGGAACCGGCCTGGCAGGTCTTCAAGGAATTTCTGCCAAAAAGGGGAGGATAGTCCGCCCATTACTGCAATTTTCCCGCAAAGAAATTGAGTCCTATGCTACCCGGAACAATCTGAAATTTGTTGAGGACTCATCGAATCAAAAAACCGATTATCTGCGAAACCGTCTCCGTCATAGGGTCATACCTGTGCTAAATGAGATGCAGCCCGCATTCAGCAGCATCATGGCCAGCAATTTTGAACGAATAAAAATGGCATGGAAGCCGGTGAATGATACTTTGTCGGAAATTAAAGCCAATTCCACAGTTCAGGTTGGCAATGAGATACACATTAGGATAGATCACATACAACAATGTAATTATTCTGAACTGGCGCTTCATTATCTCCTTAGTGAATTTGGTTTTAATGGAGATGCTGTGTCGCGAATAAAAAATGTGCTTGCGGGCGAATCCGGTAAAATATTTCTCAGTAAAACCCATTGTTTGGTTAAAGACAGAGAGTGTCTGATAATCACTCCTTTAAACGCAATGGAAACCTTGAGCGAATCAAGCACGATTCCTTCGGTTGAGGCAGAGGTATTTTCGCCAGCTCACTTGACGTTCCAAACTTATCGCGTTCAGAATGGCTTTATCCTTTCGTCCGATCCTAAAACGGCTTTTCTTGATTTGAGTTCAGTACAGTTTCCTCTAACCTTGCGAACCTGGCAACATGGCGATCGCTTTCAGCCACTGGGACTGGAACACAAGGTGAAACTGAGTGATTTTTTTGTTTCACAGCGTTTATCGGTAATTCAGAAAAAAAATGTGCCGCTTCTCTGTGATGCCTCGGGAGCAATAATTTGGGTAGTTGGAGTCAGAATCAGTAACCAGCACAGAATCACAGCTTCAACGGAAAATATACTCAAGATAGTGCTGCATTCCTAAGACCATTAGTTAGAAACATGCAGGTTTCTCAATGTTTTAAACACTAACTTTGCAAAAATAAAATATAATGAAAGGCTTCAAAAACAGAATAACAGTTTTAGCGCTTTTTGTTGCGTTATGGTTGCCATCCTCAGCTCAAATACTTGAGCCGGTAAAATGGTCATTCTCGGCTGATAGGATTGATGAACAAAGCGCACTGATTGTTTTTACTGCCACCATCGACGAAGGATGGTTTCTGTATGGCAAGAATATTCCGGAAGGAGGCCCGGTTCCAACTACATTCAACTTCAACGCTTCAAACGATTTCGATTTGGCCGAAATGATTGTTGATCCGCAACCCTTCAGGAAATTTGACCAAATTTTCAAGATGGAACTGGAGTTATTTGAAAATAAGGCTAAGTTTACTCAGAAAATCAGGATGCTTACGCCAAATGCAACTGTGGCTTCGGGTTATCTCGAATTTATGTGCTGCAATGCTACTTCATGTTTGCCTCCTACGCCTATAGATTTTTCAATCAATATACCTGCATTTCGTAAACCGGTTGGCGGTGTAGCTGAAGCTCCTGTCAAAGAACCTGTTGAACTAAAGCCGGTTACAGTTGACGTTGCAGAACCTGTGTCACTTTCCGAGCCTGATCTACAACAGATAGCAACTGAAGAAACAGATGTTCAGGGCGTTGGGTCAGATGAGAGAGGCGGACTTTGGGGAATATTTCTGGTTGGAATCATTGGAGGATTGCTTGCTTTGCTCACTCCTTGTGTTTTTCCTATGATCCCAATGACAGTGAGCTATTTTTTACGTAATACATCGGATAAGGCGAAAGGACGGAGACATGCCACCTTTTACGGGCTTTCTATCGTTATTATCTACGTTGTTTTAGGGTTGGGTATTTCAATGGCCTTTGGATCCGATGGATTGAACAGGATTGCTACTAACCCCTGGTTTAATCTCTTTTTCTTTGCATTATTGGTGCTCTTTGCTGCTGCATTTTTCGGTGCATTTGAACTAACATTGCCTTCAAAATGGACTACTGCCCTCGACAATAAAGCCGATAAAACCGGAGGACTCCTTGGAGTTTTTCTGATGGCTCTTACTATGGTTTTAGTGTCATTTTCATGTACCGGTCCTATTGTAGGTACATTGCTTGTGCAGGCAGCAGTAACCGGCAACATGCTCTCGCCTGCCATCGGAATGACAGGTTTTGCATTAGCATTTGCCATTCCTTTTGCACTACTTGCTTTTTTCCCGTCGTGGCTGGCAGGCATCCCAAAATCAGGAGGGTGGCTAAATACTGTGAAGGTTGTTCTGGCATTCCTGTTACTCGCATTCTCACTTAAATTCCTGTCGGTTGCCGATGCTGTGGCACAATGGGGTATGCTGAGTCGTGATATGTTTCTTGCTATATGGATTTCCGTTTTCGTACTACTTGGATTTTATCTGCTTGGCAAACTCAAATTTCAACACGATAGTCCCCAGTCATATATTTCTGTCCCGCGACTTCTGCTGGCGTTAATATCGTTTGCCTTTGCCGTATATCTTGTTCCGGGGTTATGGGGCGCTCCGTTGAAAGCAATCAGTTCGTTTGCGCCTTCCATTACAGCTCAGGAGTTTAACATCGTAGATCGGCAGGATCCTTCTGTAAATCTTTCAAGCGTTCTACATACTGTTCCGTCCGGATATAAAACGAAAATTGGGGTACACGGCCTAACCAAGTTTCTCGACTATGATCAGGGATTGGCTTTTGCTGGTAAGGTTAACAAACCTGTTTTCCTCGATTTTACAGGCTTTGGCTGTGCCAATTGCCGCAAAATGGAAGCGGTGGTCTGGAGCGACCCGGCAGTGTTGCAACGACTTCGAAATGATTTCGTTATCGTATCTCTATATGTTGACGATCGCACTCCGCTTTCTGAAGAGGAGCAGTTTATTTCTACATTCGGCGGAAGGGAACGACGAATTCGCAACGTTGGGCACAAATGGAGCGATTTTCAGGCCAGACAGTTTGGGGTCAATGCTCAACCATACTACGTTTTGCTTGCTCCCGACGGAGCTTGCCTTGCCGAGCCTTATAGCTTCAACACTAGCATCCCGCAATTTATTGCTTTTCTCGATTCAGGTCTGCAAACGTTTAGAAACAGGTAATTCACATCCTTGCTAACCAATATTGCACGATGAACATACAGGAAGTAACCGGTTTTTTATCGGAGTTAAAACAAAACAATAACCGCGACTGGTTAAATAAGCATAAAGGACGCTATGACAAAATCAAACAGGAATTTCTGGTTTTTTTGAAGGATATAATTATAGAAATTTCCAGGTTCGACCCAACTATTGCCCCAGTTGAACCGCAGCATTGCCTTTTCAGATTAAACCGCGATGTCAGGTTTTCGAATGATAAATCACCCTACAAAACACACATCGGCGCTTTTATCTCGAAAACAGGGCGACAGGGAAACTCCCCCGGGTATTATATTCATATTGAACCATCGAATACTTTTCTGGCTGGAGGATTATATATGCCGCCACCCGACTTGCTTAAGGAGGTTCGAAACGAAATTTATTACAATCACAACGAGTTCAGAGCAATATTATCGCATCCCGATTTTATCCGTTTATTCGGACAGTTGGACGAATCCGACAAGCTGAGCCGTCCGCCGAAAGGCGTTGATGCTTCCTGGCCTTATGTTGATCTGCTGAAATACAAGTCGTATACTGCCACGCATATGCTAAATACCGAAGAAGTGAAAACAGATCATCTTCGGAGCGTTATGGTTTATGTGTTTGGCGCAATGTATCCGTTTATCGCTTTCTTATACAAAGCGAAGTGGAAACCGTAACCGCCTGAATATGAAAAGAGGCTGCTACTTATGTAGAGCCTCTTTTTTTGCGAACCTATATTGCTGATTTTTAGTTCTTCACCTCTTCAAAATCCACATCTGTGACTTCATCGTTGGCGTTTTTCTTTTTGTCGTCGCCGGGAGGAGGTGTGTTCTGGCTTTGCTGTTGCTGCTGTTGCGAAGACCGATAAATTTCCTCGCTGGCCGCCTGCCATGTTGTATTGAGTTGTGCCATGGCGGAGTCAATCTCAGAGATATTGCGGTTTTTATGAGCCTCTTTTAACCGTTCTAAAGCATTTTCGATAGCAGCTTTTTTATCGGCAGGCACTTTGTCGCCAAACTCCTTCAATTGTTTCTCAGTCTGGAAAATAAGTGAGTCAGCGGCGTTGAGTTTATCAACCTCTTCTTTTAGCTTTTTGTCTTCAGCCGCGTTGGCTTCGGCTTCAGCTTTCATACGCTTTATCTCGCTGTCGGTAAGGCCTGTTGTTGCTTCAATACGAATTTGTTGCATCTTTCCTGTACCTTTATCCTTTGCCGAAACATTCAGTATGCCATTGGCATCAATATCGAATGTTACTTCAATTTGCGGCATGCCTCTTGGCGCAGGTGGTATACCGTCGAGGAAGAACCGGCCGATGCTTTTGTTGTCGCGGGCCATTGGACGTTCGCCTTGCAGAATATGAATTTCAACCGAAGTCTGGCTATCGGCTGCTGTAGAAAACACTTCCGCTTTTTTGGTTGGTATTGTAGTGTTGGCTTCGATCAAACGGGTCAAAACGCCGCCAAGTGTTTCGATTCCAAGCGATAGAGGAGTAACATCGAGCAGGAGTACATCTTTTACCTCACCGGTTAAAACGCCTCCTTGTATTGCTGCACCTACAGCAACAACCTCGTCGGGGTTCACACCTTTCGACGGAACTTTACCAAAGAAATCTTCAACAACTTTCTGAATTGCCGGAATTCTTGTTGATCCGCCCACAAGAATCACTTCGTCAATATCTGCAGTGCTGAGTCCTGCGTCGCTGAGGGCTTTTCTGCACGGCTCAATAGTGGCCTTTATCAGGCTATCGGTGAGTTGTTCGAATTTGGCGCGGGTAAGCGTTCGCACAAGATGTTTTGGAATACCATCAACAGGCATTATGTAGGGCAGGTTTATCTCAGTGCTTGTGGAGCTTGAAAGTTCAATCTTTGCTTTTTCGGCAGCCTCCTTAAGGCGTTGCAGCGCCATTGGGTCTTTGCGGAGGTCAATACCTTCGTCTTTTTTAAATTCATCGGCAAGCCAGTCGATGACCATATGGTCGAAGTCGTCGCCTCCCAGATGAGTATCGCCATTGGTAGATTTTACCTCGAAAACGCCATCGCCCAGTTCGAGGATAGAGATATCGAAAGTTCCTCCGCCAAGGTCAAAAACGGCCACTTTCAGATCCTTATTCTTTTTATCGAGGCCGTAGGCCAGAGCTGCAGCGGTGGGCTCATTAATGATCCTGCGCACCTTCAGTCCTGCAATTTCGCCGGCTTCTTTAGTGGCCTGGCGCTGCGAGTCGCTGAAATAAGCCGGAACAGTAATTACCGCTTCAGTTACAGTTTGTCCGAGGTAATCTTCGGCTGTCTTTTTCATTTTTTGCAGAACCATGGCAGATATTTCCTGCGGACTAAACATCCGGTCGTCAATTTTGACACGGGGCGTGTTATTATCACCTTTTACAACCTGATAGGTTACGCGTGCTATCTCTTTTTGAACCCGATCGTGTGTCTCGCCCATAAGCCGCTTGATACTGTATACGGTTCTTTTCGGGTTCGTAATAGCCTGACGTTTTGCCGGATCACCTATCTTTCGTTCTCCATTCTCTGTAAATGCAACTATTGATGGTGTGGTGCGGCGCCCTTCGCTATTCGGAATAACAACAGGTTCGCTGGCTTCCATTACAGCAACACATGAATTGGTGGTTCCAAGGTCTATGCCTATGATTTTTCCCATCTTTTAATAAATTATCAGTATTACAATTGTTTCATGTTTGGCGATGGAATTTCAATCATTATGCCAATGTTGGCTTTTACGAGAGCTCATCCCTGATATCAATCAGAAAAATTGAAATCAGCAACACATAAATAAGTGATAATAAGCGTATAAGGCAGTTTTATAAAATGGTTGCACTGAAATTCGCAATGTTTGCCAAGTCAGTGATTGAATGACAAAAAGTCAGAAATTTTATTTTGTCGGAACCCATTGAAAATTATATCCTTCCATATTTGCCAGAAGGCTGATGGTGGATGGGTGCAGCCGGTGTGTGCGTACTTTGTTAAAACGCGAAGAGAAAATCCCGATACCGTTGTAGATGTTCGTAAACATAGGCCTTTCCTGCACAAGTGAACCTGAAGGGTCGGTAACCTCAAGGAAGGTGTTCAGATCGTCGCCGGCGGCATGAAAAATTAGTTCAACGTTGCGCGGAAAGCGCAGTACGTTTTCATTAATCGGAACAAACGTTCGGATCATTGTGAAGAATGAGCGTTTTCCGAACCTCACTTCGAGGAATTCGCCTCCGCGAAGTGCATCGGTTTTAACGTACTCCGAATACCATTCAACATATTTTCTTGTTGTATCGGAGCTGCCTACCGTAACCTCATCGAAATTGAAACGGAGAATTACCTGATATTTTCTACCATATGCTCCTGATAGCCAGCGAACAAAAATTGGAACATCGGGCCCGGTAAGTGTGTCGAAATTCAGATTTGCATTTGCAAGAGGGCGTTCAACAATAAAATCTCTTACCAGAGGAGTTGTTGCCCATATCTCCTTGTCGCTTCCGTGTTGTTTAATCGAAAGCCTGTAAGTGTAATTGTCATCAAGGATTGCTTCGGCGTAGTATAAAGGTTGAACGGGATGGAAAAACAGACCGCTATCCTTGTCGGTAATGGTCATTGTGTCGGTAAGAATGGTTCGCATGAGCTCTTCCCCGTTCCATTCCTGGAGCACGACGGTAAGGTTATTTGGATAGAGGTTCGAATCGGGTATTTGGGCCATAAGCAGTGCGTTGCCTTCGCCAAGAAAAGCTCTTTGGATGCGGATGTAATGTACTGAATCGTTTTGATTAAGCAGCCCATGTACTACCGTAATATCTTTCCAGGGGGCATTGACATCGAAATCGGTTTCGCAGGAACTCAGAAACATGACGGCAACCATGGTTGCCACAAGGAGTTTTGGTAACATCGGTACTTGTCTCGTATAATTGTTTGCAAAAATATGAATAAAACACCTACTGTGCTGCTATAATGCCGGTTTAATTGGCCGATAGGTGAAATAGGGGCGTAGTTGGGTGTTATCTTTATTTATCTTTGCAGGAACAAAGAACGCTACAAATTCATTTACACTTGAAACATTCTGATGAGATCAAAGCGATAGCCCTGAACACAATCGCACAGGAAGCGGAAGCTGTTGCAGGGTTGGCGGAATCAGTTAACGACGATTTTGTTAGTGTTGTAAAACTCATCTATCAGTCGCAGGGTAGGGTTATTGTTACCGGGATAGGGAAAAGTGCTATCATAGCTACAAAAATTGTTGCTACTCTGAACTCTACCGGCACGCCTGCCGTATTTATGCATGCTGCTGATGCCGTGCACGGCGATTTGGGTGTTATCAGGAAAGAGGATGTGATCTTATGTCTTTCGAAAAGCGGCAACACTCCCGAAATAAAGGTGCTTGTTCCGTTACTGAAACTGTCGGGCAACACATTGGTAGGTATCGTTGGAAACCTAAACTCCTATCTTGCGATGCAGGCCGATTTCATACTGGATACTACTGTTAAACAGGAGGCATGCAGCAACAACCTTGCTCCAACATCAAGCACTACAGCTCAACTTGCCATGGGCGATGCGCTGGCAGTGTGCCTGCTTGAATGCCGGGGTTTTACAACAAGCGATTTTGCACGGTTTCATCCGGGCGGAACGCTGGGACGCCAACTCTATCTAAGGGTTGCAGATCTTTATCCCAACAACCAAATGCCTGCTGTCAGGCTCAACGACGATATTTCAACCGTGATTGTGGAGATAACCTCAAAACGATTAGGGGCAACAGCGGTACTCGATCAAGATAAACTTTGCGGCATAATTACTGACGGCGATATCAGGCGAATGCTACATCAATACTCCGAAATCAAAGGATTGACCGCCAGAGATGTAATGTCGGCAAATCCCCGTACCATCGAAAGCTCGGCGCTTGTTTCCGATGCTCTGAATATAATGCGCCTGAACAACATCACTCAACTACTTGTAACAGAACAGGGGCAATTCATTGGAGTTGTACACCTGCATGATATTCTCAGGGAGGGAATTATTTAAAAACCTAAACAACGACAATAAGAGTTAAATATCAACACAATCAAGCATGATCCTGCGAACCGAGAACATTGTGAAGCGTTATCGTAACCGAACTGTCGTTAATCAGGTGAGTATTAATGTGCATCCCGGAGAAATTGTAGGGTTGCTCGGACCCAACGGAGCAGGGAAAACCACCTCGTTTTATATCATCGTAGGACTGATCAAGCCACTATCGGGAAGTGTTTTTATTGATAATACAGAGATCACGCGCGAACCGATGTTCAGGCGTGCTCAACGTGGTATCGGATATCTTTCGCAAGAGCCTTCTGTGTTCCGGCATCTTAGCGTTGAAGACAATATTCGTGTAGTGCTTGAGTTCACAAATCTGACAAAAAAACAACAGGGAGATCGCCTCGAAACTCTGCTTGATGAATTTGGATTACAGCACGTTAGAAAAAGTCAGGGAATCCTATTATCTGGCGGAGAACGCAGGCGCACAGAGATAGCACGTTCGCTGGCGATTGATCCACGTTTTATGCTACTCGACGAACCTTTTGCAGGCGTTGACCCGATTGCGGTTGAAGATATCCAGAACATCGTATCAAAACTTAAAAACAGGAACATCGGGGTTTTGATTACCGATCATAATGTACACGAAACTTTAAGCATTACCGATCGCGCTTACCTTCTCTACGAAGGTGCAGTATTGAAATCGGGTACTGCCGAAGAACTGGCCAGCGACGAAAAGGTTCGCAGAGTTTATCTCGGAAAGAATTTTGAGCTTCGCCGGTAGATCCTTTACGGTTCGCAAAGAACAAACCGGTTCGGATACAAAACAAAAGAGGCTGCCCATTTTCGACAGCCTCTTTTGTTTTTCACCTCCGGTGCATCACCACACCTCTACTTTGGATATTTGCCAGTTGGGAGCAACCGCGCTGGTTGACTGATACCGGAATGCTATAAAAACTGTGCTTTGTCCGTCTAAGTCCGAGATGTCAATATCGCCGGAATCTACGTACACCCAGTTATTGCCTGCAGGCAGTGTTGGTATTGTAAGCTGGGTCCATGTACCGCTCTCGTTGGGGTTTCCACTGCCAGAGTAATTGGATGAGATCATCAACTGAAGCTGTGCCCATTGTCCGCTGACAAAATTAGCTGTATGCCTGAATTTCAGTATACTTCCAGTTCGGCCAGCGAGATTAATTGCTGGACTTATCAGCCAATCTTCGTTAGGTATGGACGATCCTCCTGAAAAGCCCGACATTTTTACGCAGCCGGCGTCCCAGTGATCCCATATCCATAACTGTGGCCCTTCAACACTAAATTGGCTGAAGGTTCCGAGGTTAGTGGTAAACTCTTCGGTGAAGAAAGCTGTACCTCCTCCTCCTCCTCCGCCTTGTAGCTCAAAGTCGGTAACTTCGGCAGGACAATCGCGCAATCCGGCAACTCCAAAATAGGTTCGCAGCGTACCGGTTACATTAAGCCACCTGCCAAGATTTTGTGGATTATCAACCAAATTCACCTGAGTGCGAAGTGGTTTGCCAGAAGGCAAATTCACTATAATACATTTCAGATAATCGGTTTCATTGGCGGAGTCGGCGAGCAATACATTTGTAGCTGAGGTAAATGGGCCTGAGAAGTGGATATCGGCAGCAGAGGTTACTGAGGTAACACCCGTTTTTACCGATCCAACTATGAACCCTTTGACGAAACCCACTACATAGGGGGAGGCATTTTGTTGAGCAATAGCCTGCGCAACAGTGAAAGGATTTTCGCGCGAACCGTCTCCACCTGTAGGCGGAGGAGGAATAACGCCGGTGAATCCGCTCAAATCAAGGGAGTCGCGCAGAGTTAACTGCCAGGTTGTTCCAAAAACAGTCAGGATTCCGTTAACATTACCATATCCTGCCGGCGTTAGCATCGAGGAGAAGTTTGCAAATCTGCTTGTTCTAACTTCAATGCTACGTCCTGCCTCGTCGAGCAGTGTACGGTTCGTTGCACTTGCCGCCTGAGGTGCAAACTCAACTCCATGTTGTGCAAAGCGAACATTTTCGAATCGAACCAGAGTGCTTATCCGGTTCATATTCAGATCGCCCAATGTTATGAGTTCGGGCGTGGGAACAATTCCTGGAAGGCTATCACGGAAAATATGATTCGGAACAAGTACATCAGGCAGCCGGCCGATTCCGTTTTCGAAAATGTACCCAAGCTGAATCAACCCGTTGAAGTCGCCAATGTACATGCCTTTGCATTTTACATAAACGCGCTGGCCAAGCTTAAACTCGTTTGAGAGCGAAACCCTGTCGAGTGTTAATTCGATACCCCCCGTTTCATCCTGAATCACAAGCTCCTTGAACAAATTCCCGCTTTCGTCATTAGCTACAACCACTCCACTGATGATAAGAGTGTCGGTAATGAGCCTGAAACCGGAATAGCTTGCTTTTAACTCTCCAATGGTTGTTGTTGCTTCAAAATCAACCGTAGGAATAATCATTGGGGGTTCATCGAATTCGCCATCAACGCATCCGCTGAATGTGGCTGCTATTATCAGCAGCAATACTGGAAAAATTTTGAATTTGCTTTTCATCTTGGTAATATTGAATTTTTCTTAATAGATGGACTAATAACGTACAGCAATATTTAGGAAATAAGTTGTTCCAAAAAGATGGAATCTTCTTGGATGGAACAGATTTTCACGGCTCTCGGGCGTAAAACGCGATTGTTCGAAGCCACCTGTAACAATTCCTGTGTTATTCAGCATGTTGCTTACGCTGAAATTTAGGTTCACAAAGTAATCTCCAAGCACTCTCCACGATTTACCTATTGATGTATCGAGCGTAAAACCGCCTGTGCCTCTTTGTTGTTTTGTCAGTTCTCCTATTATAGGATCGCCTGGATAAACCCCGGGAATATTGGTTACATAGGCTGATGTTCTGATTTCGGGATTGAAATCGAGGTAGATGTTGTCGAAATAGTTCAGATTCAGATTGATGAACAGAAATCTGGGGCCGCTGTATCGCAATCCGGCTGAGATGGCAGTTTGTGGTGTGCCGGGAACATAAAAATACCTACTGTAAATCAACGAAGTAGTATCGGGTCTTGAACCATTATCGTACGAGATAGTAGCAGTTGGTCTGTTTGTGTAACGAAAGTTACCCAGACTGGCAACTGCCTGGGCTGATAAGGTGGAGGTGATATTGACTTCAGTTCCAAGTTCAAGTCCTTGGTGCACGCGGTTGATGCCTTGCATAGCGTGGTTCACAAATGTTTGAAAATAATCGTGATAGAAACTGTTGATTTCATTTTGGTGGCGGAAGTCGGTGTGATAAGCTGTTAATCTGGCTCTTACCAATGGCGAACGCCAGTGATAACTCAATTCGCCGCTGAAAACTACTTCGCTTTTCATTTCAGGCACTACATGATCGCGGGTTCGGGGCGACATAAAAACATTACGCATGTTAGGCGCCCGGGTTATATATGCGAGGTTACCTTCAAGAAAATGACGCCCTGTGATTTTCCAGGTTGCGCCTCCCTTAAATGCATAATCATAGAAAATATGTCTGCTTGATTCACCGTAGGAATTTTCAGGGAAACGACCGTTGCGCATAAAACCTTCGCGCCAGAACGATGTTGCCGAAAACTGGCCGGCAATGTACCAGTCAATCCTCGGATTGCTGAAAGAAGCCATAGTCCAGATATTGCCATGACGCTGATGCAGGTTGTAGTCATAACCAAAGATATCGCCTTCTCCTACAACACGGTTAGGATTGTTCAAATCGTTTTGAAGAATGATGCTATCGCGGAAATCCCGTTCAGCAAACTGATCAATATCAACCCAAAACTCACCCCCAAGAAGGTCGTCAATGGTTTTGAAGTAATTGCCCTGGAATCCAGAAAGTTCAACTCCTCCATTAAGGTTAATGCTTTCGGATATTTCATGATTTATAACCGATGTAAAATTAAGTTGGTTTTGGTCGTTGCGGCGTTCTTCAACGATATAGCGTGCCTGTTGGCCGATTGAATTGGCGCTGAAGTTTATCTGGTAGAGCCGGTCCCAGTTTATTTGCCTTGTATTTGGGTCGTTAATCCAGTTATTAGCTACAAGTTGTACGATATCGTCGGAGTAGCCAAGATGCGAAGTCCAACTTGGCAGATATCTGTAATAGTCGGGGCGGGGATCGGCCGATTGATACCAGTTGAGAGCGGTAGTTCCGGTTCGTCCGAAAAGGTATGAAACCGTATTAGTGATTTGTGTACGCTCACTGAGGTTCCAGAAGTGATTCAGGATTGTGAGCGGCTGGTTCATTGTGCGAACCCTTGCATTGCGCCGTTCGCCGTTTTGGTATCCCCAGTTTGGGTTATAATGATTGTTGCCGAGAAGGTCTTGGAGTTCCTGTACGGCGCCGAACTGCATACCCCTGCGAATGGGCGATGCAAGTGTAGTAAGGGCTATGCTATGACGGTTATTAATCTTTCGTTCTATGCTTGCAAACCACGCATAGGCATCAAAAAAGGTTCCTTCAACAAAGCCTTCGTTGCCCCAGCGCCGTGAACCACTGAAACTAAAAGCCCAGTTGTTCTCCATCATCCCTGTTGAATGGGTGAACATAAGGCGGTTGGTGTATGTGCGGTTTGTTGACGAGTATGCCACTCGTGTCTGTTTGCGTTGTTGCGATGCGCGAACGATTATGTTGGTTGTACTGCCAAGGTTACCGAACGAAAACGCCGTGGGACTGATCCCTGTTACTTCCACCTGGTTTCGGGTTACATCATTCAGACCGCCCCACAAAGCCCACAATGTGCGGCCGGTTTCCGCATCACTTATTGAAGCATTTCCTATATATGTGCTGTTGAGATCAGCATCATAACCACGCATTCTGAAGAACGCCGGCCCGAAAGTAAAAGCAGCAGTTGATACAAACACATCACGCGATGAACTAAGTAAGCCCGAAACGTTTCTCCCACGCGACTCATCATCGGAGTCAAGTGCATCAAGGGAGACTTCGGAAAACCCTAATTCCACTGCATCGGCTGCCGCCGCAGCGTAAAGCCGGATAACCCCTGCATCGTCCGAAACCGTAGTGTTGAAACCGAGATTGTATTGATTGTAACCAGCAGCGGTGAATTCAATAAGTACCTCTCCGGGTGGCACATCAATGAGAAAGAAACTACCATCGCTGCCAGTAGTGGTTTGCTGAAGCCCGATTGCTACAGTTACCGCCGGCAATGGTTCTCCGGTTTGTGCATCAACAACCCTTCCTTTAACTCCGATTGGCTGAGCATATGCTGCTCCAAACCAAACGAACCACAGGAGTGATAATAGAAATCGTTGCAACATAAATAATAGAATTGAGGTAAAACATAGAAAAGCTCGAATCAAACAAAAGGTTTGAAATTTTATACAAAGGAATAAAACATTTGTATACCATGCCACAATACGTAAAGATTTATTCTTGCGTCCATAATCTTCGGAAGGTTCGGCTGAACAACAATTGTATTGCCGTTCTGAACTCTGGGTTATTTGCATTATTTAGCGTAGCGGGCATTAATAAATGTACACATTTTGAGACATGCAGCAACCATTTGTCTTACAAACCACTTTTATCAATATTTTTGTCGGACGAACCGAAAGTAAAACCTTATCGGGTCTTGTTTAATAATTAAAAACAAAATGTTATGTGGGAGTCAAAGAAAAAAAAGTTCTGGGTTTTATTGATAGTGTTGCTGCCGTCGTTTGCAGGGGTTTCTGATTTGTTTTCTCAGCAGCCTGTATTTCGCTTTGCAAGTATAGCGTATTACAACCTCGAGAACTTATTCGATACCATTGATACCCCCGATGTCAACGACTTTGAATTTACTCCCGCTGGGCCAAATCTTTGGAACACCGAACGTTATATGACCAAGTTGCGCAACATGGCGAGGGTAATCGAAGGAATAGGAAGTGAAAAGGTACCCGGAGGACCAACCATTATTGCATTGAGTGAAATGGAGAACCGGAAAGTACTTGAAGATTTGATCAATACTCCTCCATTGAAAGGTCTGGGATACAGCATCATACACTATCAATCGCCCGACCGTCGCGGCATAGACGTTGCACTTCTTTACAAACCAGCACTTTTTCATATTACCAACACGACTTCTAACCGATTAACGATACCCTGGCGCGATGATTTTTTCAGCCGCGACCAATTAGTAGTTTCAGGAAAACTCGACGGCGAAATGCTGCATATTATTGTGAACCATTGGCCTTCGCGCCGCAGCCCACCCAAATATCGTGCTGAGGCCGCAAAGCTTTCCCGACACCTGTCGGATTCGCTTAAAGCTCTCTATCCAAATGCCAAAGTAATGATCGTAGGCGATCTCAACGATGACCCCCGCGATAGAAGTATAAAGAAAGTCCTGGGAGCCCAAGGAAGAAAACCTGCAGTAATAGAGGACGGCCTGTTTAATCCTTATTATGAGCTTCACCGGCAGGGTGTCGGTACCATCGCCTGGCGTGATGCCTGGAACCTGTTCGACCAAATAATCGTATCAGAACCACTTCTCAACGAAACCAACGGTGGCTGGAAACTTTTTGATGCCCGTGTTTACAATCCGCCCTTTCTTTTTCAGAAAGATGGCCCTTTTGAAGGCTACCCACATCGAACATTCGCCGGAGGCAGGTACATAGCCGGTTTTAGCGATCACCTTCCAGTGTACGTTTTTCTGAAGAAAGAGATAAAATGAATAAGACAGCTTTTAATTTTTTTATAGCAAACCATTATCAATCCTTAATGCAGTGTCCGATAGCTTAATCATTATTCCAACTTACAACGAAAGGGAAAATGCTGAAAAAATCATCCGGAAGGTGTTTTCATTGCCCACTCAATTTGATGTTTTAATTATTGACGACAATTCACCTGACGGAACAGCCACGATTGTAAAATCGCTGCTCACAGAATTTAACGGTCGTCTTTTCCTAGAAGAACGTAAGGGAAAACTGGGGCTGGGAACTGCTTACATACATGGATTCCGCTGGGCACTAAACAGAAGCTACCAGTACGTTTTCGAGATGGATGCCGATTTCTCGCACAACCCCGACGACCTGCTCAGGCTTTATGAAGCCTGCACTATCAATGGGGCAGATCTTGCAATTGGCTCTCGCTATATCAAGGGTGTTAATGTCGTGAACTGGCCTATGAGCAGGGTTTTAACCTCATATTTTGCATCGGCGTATGTACGTATGATTACACGGATGAAAATACGCGACACTACAGCCGGGTTCAAATGCTATAAACGCAAAGTGCTCGAAGCTATTAATCTTGATAAAATAAGCTTTGTCGGATATGCGTTCCAGATCGAGATGAAGTTTATCACCTGGAAAAAGGGTTTTAATATCGTTGAAGTACCGATTGTTTTCACCGACCGCAGCGAAGGACAATCAAAAATGACCAAGGGAATAGTGAAAGAAGCCGTGATTGGGGTCGTAAAAATGAAGATATGCAGCCTTTTCCGAAACTACCGGGCAATAGGTTAAGTAATTGGCTATTAATCATATAAACAGATCGTTATGGCTGGTTCCACGCTGATACACAATGCACTCATTTTGAACGAGGGCTGTTCGTTTGCAGGAAGCGTATTGCTGGTAAACGGACTAATTCGTGAGGTAGTTAAGGGAAACCTGTCGAAAAATATGGTTCCCCCAGGAGCCGAAATTCTTGACGCAGGTGGCAGATTGCTTATTCCAGGTGTTATTGACAGCCATGTTCATTTTCGCGAGCCTGGCCTTACACACAAAGGCGATATTGCCTCCGAAAGCCGTGCCGCGGTAGCAGGAGGCATTACCTCATTCATGGAGATGCCCAATACCCGTCCGCCAGCTCTAACACATAATCTGCTCGAAGAAAAATTTGCCATCGCCGCTCAGAATGCAGTTGCTAACTATTCTTTCTACTTTGGCACATCGAACGAAAACGTTTCTGAGGTTTTACGCACCGACCCACGAACCGTTTGCGGTTTAAAAATCTTCCTTGGCTCTTCAACAGGCAATCTGCTTGTTGATAACCAAAATATTCTTAACGAGCTATTCGCAAAAAGCAAAATGCTGATAGCAGTGCATTGCGAAGATGAATCAATTATTCAGGAAAACATTCGTTTGTATCGCGAAAAATATGGCGAAGCGATACCTGTGGAGATGCATCCCGTTATACGAAACGAAGAAGCTTGTTATCGCTCCAGTCTGGCCACCGTTGAGTTGGCCCGCCGGCACAACACCCGTTTGCATATTTTGCATCTTAGCACGGCAAAGGAAATGGAACTTTTTGATAACAAGACACCTCTCGCCTTCAAACGTATTACCGCTGAGGTTTGTGTTCACCATCTTTGGTTTAGCTCCGACGATTATGCCGCGCTGGGAAACCGTATAAAATGGAATCCGGCTATTAAAGAGTCTCATCATCGCGAGGAGTTGCTTAAAGCACTGATTAACAACCGGCTTGATGTGGTGGGAACCGACCACGCACCACACACCCTTTCGGAAAAGGCTGAAACCTACTTCAAAGCCCCGTCGGGCGCTCCGCTTGTGCAGCATTCGCTTGTTGCAATGCTTGAATTATATCATCGCGGGTTGCTCAGCCTCGAAACTATTGTTGAGAAGATGTGCCATGCACCGGCGGTTTGCTATCGCCTCGAGCAACGCGGATTCATACGACCCGGTTATTATGCCGATCTCACATTGGTTGACTTAAATGCTCCGCAAACAGTCAATAGCGGGAATATTCTCTACAAATGCGGCTGGTCGCCGTTCGAAGGAACTACTTTCCACTCAACAGTAACTCATACCTTTGTTAATGGCAACCTGGTATGGAATCAGGGAATCCTGCACCCATACAAGGCGATGCAGTTGATTTTCAAGCCCTGGTAACTTATTCAAACAGCCAATGATCACACGATACAAAATTATTTTTCTGATCATTATCACCTTGACTGCTTGCTCAGGTAGAATCGAAAAGGAGGTGGTGCATGCCTATCCTGATGGAACGCCCGAGCTTAAGCATTGGTTCCGGATAAAAGGAGATGCAAAAATTCTTTACAAAGAAACCGGGTATTATCCTGATGGTCAGCTTCGTATAAAAGGTAAATTTCGTGATAACCAACGCGAAGGCAGGTGGACCTACTGGCATGATAATGGAAACAAATGGAGCGAAGCAACTTTCAAGGCTGGTACACGTCACGGAAAAAGCACAGTTTGGCACGAAAACGGCGAAAAATATTACGAAGGCTTTTTCGGTATGGATGAACGCACAGGAACATGGCGTTTCTGGGATACGGCAGGCGTCCTTATGAAGGAGATAGATTATAGCGAATAGTTATATCATTGACAGTTACCAGTGACACTCAGTTCATCCCAGAATGTTTGGGCGTGATGCAACTTGAGTTAGTTATCCTCCTTCAGAAAATCAATCAACCGTCTTTGTTTCTTGGTTGGGCGGCCACTTCCCCTATCGCGGAGTTCGAAGTTTTTCCCGGTTATCATCTTCAGCTTTTCGTATTCATCAGAGGGAGTGAGGTCAATGGCAAATTCAGCCACCAGTTTGGCGCCAACCCGGTTACTGATAGGCTCTATCACCTGAATGGTTCGTTTAATCGGCGGAAAGCTAATTTCAATAATATCTCCGGCTTTCACATTACGCGAAGGCTTAGCAGCAAGGCCACCTATTTTTACTTTTCCAGCGCGGCATGCTTCAGCCGATTGGCTGCGGGTCTTAAAAATCCTAACAGCCCAGAGCCATTTATCAATGCGGCCCGGTTCAATTACCATTGTTAAGATGTGGTTTAATCCGGCTCATTATGGCATATTCCGGTCGAACATAACAATCAACTCATAAATTGGCCTTATTACGCTGGCTAAGAGTTGTTTCACTTTTCTCTGATAAAAATCTGTACCGGGGTCCCAGTAAAATTAAATTTCTCGCGTAGCCTATTTTCAAGAAAGCGCTTATAAGGCTCATTTACATACTGTGGATGGTTGCAGAAAAAAACAAATGCAGGGTAAGCAAGTTTAAGCTGAGTGGCATATTTAATCTTCACCGATCTCCCTTTTATCGCAGGTGGGGGGGTTTGTTCGATAATAGGAAGAATAACATCGTTTAACCGTGAAGTGCTTATACGCAAATTGCGATTACCATAGACGGTTTGTGCCAACTCAAGAGTTTTATATATACGTTGCTTCTCAACAACCGATGTGAACACAACCGGAACATCAGTGAAAGGCGCAATGCGTTCCCTGATGTGCTTTTCGAACTGAAGGTGTGTGTTTGTGTTTTTTTCTACGAGATCCCATTTGTTTACCACCACAACAATACCTTTATGGTTGCGTTCCGCCAGACTAAACAGATTAAGATCTTGGGTCTCAAAGCCTTGTGTGGCGTCGACCAGAAGGAGGCAAACATCGCTGTTTTCAATAGCCCGTATTGAGCGCATAACCGAATAGAACTCGATGTTTTCGTACACTTTCCCTTTTTTTCTGACACCGGCTGTATCAACAAGCATGATGTTAAAGCCGAAAGCATTGTATGGTGTGTAAATAGAATCGCGGGTTGTCCCAGGAATCGGAGTAACAATATTGCGTTCAACACCAAGGAGTGCGTTTATCAACGACGATTTTCCGACATTAGGCCTTCCGATCACAGCAATTCGGGGTAGCCCGCTGTCGTCGTCCGAAGGAATTGATTTGAATTCTTTTACTATATCATCGAGCAGTTCGCCGGTACCGCTACCGTTTATAGCCGAAATTCCATACACCTGTCCGAGGCCTAAAGCGTAGAACTCGCTTGCGGAGTGGGTGTGCTCTGAGCTATCAACTTTGTTTGCTCCAAGAAAAGCCTTTTTTTGAGATCGCCGGATCAGATCGGCTACTTCATAATCCATTGCATGCAACCCCTCGCGGGTATCAACCATGAAAAGAATCACATCGGCCTCGTCAATGGCCAGGCTAACCTGGTTGCGAATTTCAGTCTCAAAAAGATCGTCCGAACCGCTTACATAGCCGCCGGTGTCAATAACCGAAAAGTCCACGCCATTCCAATCCGACTTGCCATAATGTCGATCGCGCGTTACACCTGAGGTAGGGTCAACTATAGCTTGCCGCGCCCCGGTGAAACGGTTGAATAAAGTACTTTTGCCCACATTAGGCCTGCCCACAATAGCTAAAATATTGCTCATGATGCACTTAATCAGAGTGCAAAAGTAGAGGTTTTAAAGCGATTACCCGCAGCATTGCTTTTTATTATTAGTCCCAGGCTAGTGTTTGTAATCTGCACAATAAGAATTGTGCTAAAACTCGATCACTACCTAACCGCGAACTTGCGTAATTTAGCGCTTCAGGAATGCATTTAGTCATCAAGAATGATACAAAGCGAAATCAATTACCGGGATTATATCCGATGAACACAGATCGCCAAAGTATACCTACAGTTCATTTTATTCCCTATGAACTATTAGAGTCTCCGAAAGGTATGACTGAGTTAAAAGTATTGGGCGATGTTTATTTAGCTCAGGTTTGGAAATTCATCTGCGAATGGAACCGTAACACAAGCTCCTTTTCGCTTCAAACTTCAGGTTCAACGGGCGAACCCAAAACAATTTCAGTAAGCCGGCTGTCAATGCAGCAATCGGCACGGCTCACCGGCGAGTTCCTCGAACTGCGGCAGGGTCAGACAGCACTTCTTTGCCTGCCAGTAGGGTTTATTGCAGGCAAGATGATGATTGTAAGAGCAATAACCCTTGGGTTGAACCTTTTAGTGGTTGAACCGTCAAAAAATCCACTGCTTAGGGTTGATGATGGTATCACGATTGATTTTGCGGCCTTCACTCCTATGCAACTCACGGAAATATTTTCCAACGACGACTCGCTGCAAAAACTTATGCAGATACGCTCAATTATTATCGGAGGAGCGTCTGTAAGTTCAACGCTTGAACGGCAGGTACAATGGCTTCCATATCCGGTGTTTGAAACCTTTGGCATGACTGAAACGCTCACCCACATCGCTATGCGCCGGTTAAACGGACCCGTTGCTTCCGAATTGTTTGAATCATTGCCCGGAATTACTTTGCGATCCGACGAACAAGGCTGCCTGGTGATTCATGCTCCCCATCTCGATGAACCTACAGTGGCTACTAACGACCTCGTAGAACTACACAACAGTCGAACCTTCCGCTGGTTAGGCAGAGTTGATAATGTGATTAACTCCGGCGGTCTCAAAATTTACCCTGAAAAGATTGAGCGCAAAATCGCAACCCTTTTGAGTAAACGCTTCATTATCACCAATATTCCCGATCCGAAATTAGGCGAACTTGTTGCATTAATCATAGAAGGTGAAGCGGAGGATACCGCTGCCATCGAAAACAGAATATCGGGTTCACTTGACACTTACGAGAAACCACGAAAAATATTGTTTTTACCTGAATTTCCCAAAACACTATCTGGGAAAGTGATCAGAAGCGCTGTAGCAGAATTAGTTAAGCCCAGGTTAAGCATTTGACAATGATTAACCTGGGTTAAAAATACAAATTCAATTTTCAGTTGGCTACATAGATAACTTAGTGAGTTTTGAAATTTAGTCGGATAATAGTGATTTTAGGCTTAATGGACAAAATTAATGCTATAATATTGCTTAAATTCAATAAACACATAGCTTTGATGGATTTGAAAGCGATGAATAAAAAATTTGCATTTATTGTGGTTCGAAACGAACTAAGAAAAATGGCACCAATAAGGGAGTTCAGAATTACAGGTGTTCAGATTGCAGGCGTCAGTTTTTAGGTGGTAACAGGATTAATAACAAAGTTCTTTGGCAGGAGTATACTGAAGGGAAGCAGACCTATAACCAATTAGCGAAGAAATACGGAGTTTCATCCAAGACCATCCAGCGAAGGCTTGATAAAGTAGTTATCAAACAAGAGTTCTGTCTGTCAAAGGAAAGCGTAATTATGATGGACACTACCTATTTTGGCCGCAATTTTGGAGTCATGGTCTTCCAAAACACCGAAGGTCAGCATTTATACTGGAAGTTTGTTAAGTACGAGACTATTGCTGAGTATGTTGAAGGTATTAACTACTTACGGGCGCAAGGAATAGGTGTTAAGGGCATAGTATGTGATGGAAGGAGAGGCCTCTTTAAAGCATTGGGCCGTTATCCCATTCAAATGTGCCAATTTCACCAAATATCAATAGTTACCCGATATATTACAAGACGGCCGAAGGTCCTCGCATCCATTGAACTAAGAAGCATCATGCAGCTATTACCGAGAACCGATAAAGAAAGTTTTTTGGGCGCACTAGATGAATGGTTCGACAAATGGGAAAGCTATATGAACGAGAGGGCTATAAACCCTGAAACGGGTAAAAGCCGGTATGTTCACAAACGCTTAAGAAGTGCGTATAGGAGTTTGGAGAGGAACAAACAATACCTATTTACCTGGTATGACAACATGGAACTGGGCATACCCAATACCAACAACCAACTTGAAGGCACATTTACTGATTTAAAAAACAAATTACGCAATCATAACGGGATGAGTCGATATCGCAAGGAAAAGTTCATCAATGGGTTTTTTAAGGCATCTGCTCTTGGAATAATCAAATAATAAGGTTGACGCATTGCCAGCCTTATTTGACCATTCCAGTCGGTCAGGATATTCCTGACAGGTTGCTCCCCAGCAGAGCCTGTTTCCGCTTACCTGACAAACAAATATAAATCAAAAGGGAAGGAATACTGAACACCGATTAAAATAAAAAGCATTAGAAATGTCCATTAGGAACTAAGCACACAAAAAAAGCATTAGAAATGTCTATTACGCCTGATTTTAGAATAACCAACGAAACAGGAAAACTACTCTTTGATTAATTTCCCCTTTTCAAAGAATCCATTTTTTCCAGTTAAAACATAAATGTAAAAACCTGTTGACAACTCAGATAAATCAATTTTTTGCGAATATTTTAAATTCTTTACTAATACAATCTGTCCTTTTGAATTAAATATTTGGAGATTAATATCAGAATATAATCCCAATGCAAAAGTTACATAATTTTTAACAGGGTTTGGATAAACCAATATTTGTTTCATTTGGCTTAATTCATCAATTACAACTGGTAGTCCACTGTACCATCCTGTACTGTCAATTTTAAGGATGTGTAAATCAATTTGAGAAGGGATTGTATCGTGCCAGTCATATCTTGTTGAAAAAATTAAGGCACCCCCATCATTTGTAGCCAATACTCTAAAGACCATATAATTTACCTCTCCTTTATAAAATCGTTGCCAAATTATCGCCCCCTCATCATTAAGTTTATTGATAAAAATCCATCTCCTCTCAGGAAAATAAGGAAAATTATGAGATATTGTAAAATTATATATAGCACCAAAAAATATATTATCAAATTTATGATCGAATGAATGATATGTGTAAAATGAATTTGTATCTCGATGAACTTCGTATTTGAAGATATTGTAAATCTGTCCGTTAAAACCTACTTCAATAAATGCTGGCACATCATAAATGACCGGAAACTCCTGTCCCATTTTTCCTGCAACGAAATAACTAGTGTCACTGATTCCTCTTATAGCATTTCTCGGTCTAAATAGTTCTGGATAATGATAAATTGTATCAATCTCCATGGTAGATTTGTTGATTTCGAGAATAGAGTTATTATTGTCCCAATACATAAACACATGATATGTGTTGTTTTCTGGGATGTCCATAATTGTACTGGCAAGATGCGCTTCGGGTATATTGTAAAACCAGCTATTAAAAGACAAATCGTTCAGATCAATTTCAACAACTAATGCATTTTGGCCAACAAGTTCAAGGCGGCCAGCGCCAATAATTTTTTGATCTGTGGTATATTGAAAATCAAAAAATGCTTCAGATATATTTTCGTTTCCGTAAATGGTATCAAATTCCAATTCCAGTCTTGACCCTTCATAACTCACTATTAGTAAGTTAATTTGCAAATCATTGTTTGCCCGAGATCTTAAAACTCGGATGCAATAAAACAAAGAATCACTATGTTTAAATATACTCATTACAGTTCTGTTGAAATAGCCTGCATAACTTGGAAGAGTAAAAGTTTGGGTGATATTCCCTTCATTATCTAAAACAATTAATGAGTTAATGTTATTTCCCTGAAAATAATTTCCTGTATTTTTAGCGAAAATATAGGTGTCGCCTACTTCAATGGCGGCAAAACTGTAATCATCTTGTTCGGTACGGATAATTTTTTCAAAGGTTTGAGGTATAACGCTATTAAGAAATACATTTGTAAAGAAAAATAAAATGTAATAAGCTCGCATTTTTTTTGGTATTAGAATGTAATTGCACAGGAATTGATCATTATCAAAACTGCTACAATACTAGTAAGCATTATGTTTGTAAAAAGTGTTCTCGTTTTTATTGTTAATTGTTTTAGTTCATAATTTTATTGATTGCTAACCACTCAGCAGTAAATATACAAACATTATTGATTTTAACAACGTATTGTGGAAAGTTTTATTGCTCTCATTCTGCAAGGGATAAAATACTTTTCTATGCAAAAAACTGTTCATCGAAACGATTACCACACCATTAGCCGAATATAACGCACTAAAAATGCAGGTGCTTGAATTGCAACAACATAATAGAGCATTACAAGAACAAGTCCAAAAATTACAGCGGCAAATCGTATCCTTACAATAACAGCTACGACTTTTAACAAATGGCCGCAATAGCCGCACCAGTTCTGTGCCACCATCACAAGATATAGTTAGAAACAACAAAAAAAGTCTGCGGGAACCATCTGATAGCAAAACGGGAGGTCGGCAGGGACATGAAGGCGCTACCATGTGCGATTGAATATTCTTGACTTAGTTTGTAATTCAATAACCAATGCGTTACCTCGCTTGTCTTGGGTGGCTACAACTATTGAAATTATTGTCTGGTCGAATAAGTTGCCCGGTGGAGGCCACTATTCAGCCATGGTTGGCTACTTTCTGTTGCCAGTGGCGAATAAGGTACCATAGAATAATGTTTAATCAACAAGGCTATATTCTATTAAATATCACTACTGTCCGACTAAAATATGGTAAAATGGGGTACTCCCCGAAGGTTTCCCCCAAATGTTGTATCTTGGTTTTGCTAAACTAAACACAACATGAGCAAAATTTAGAAACCAGCGGGAAAAAATTGGCAAGATAAAATTTGTCGCTCAGCCGAACATATGGATTAACATTGAAAGAAGTGCTTTTAACCCGAATTAATCAATAGTTCAGCCCTAAGGGACTTTCTATTGATTAATTTGGGTTAAGTGAGCTCACGGCTCATTCAAAGAGTTCTGACCTGTTGGAGTGGCATTTCAGACATCAAACTGAGCTTGCATCCACAGAGAGGTAACAAAAGAAATTGCAATCCATCCTGCTTTAGCTTCCAATTGAATATTATTTTTAGATAAGAGATTAGACACTCAATCTCCTGGCAATGCAATATGTGAGTTGTGGTGTAAGGCGGAGTTTTTCAAATCGGTTTACTCTTCCTGCATGGTGGGTCGCATCTCCTTGATGTTAAGTTGCAGTGAGGTATATCCGTTCCAGTGGTTTTCTTCAAGGTGGTAGCAGATGTCGAAGGGTTTGCCGGCAGTTATGCCAGCCAGATGTTCGCCTTGCTGAAATGCAATTGCCGGTAGAGGGTTGCCGCTCATTGAAGGATGCACAATCTCGAGCTTCAGGTGATTCTTACCTACAATTCTAGCCTTGCCGGTATCAATAATTCCCGAAGTTATAAATAGTGGCGACATGTTTCCTGGGCCGAAAGGAGCAAATTGTTTAAGAATTTTGGTAAACCGCGAATTAATCTGGTGAATGTGAAGCTCGGCATCAATATCCACTTGGGGAATCATCATGTTTTCGTTTACCGTTTCACTCACCACATTTTCAAACCTCTTGCAAAATTCATCGAAGCGAGCTGGTTTAAGCGACAATCCTGCAGCATATTTATGACCGCCAAAGTGCTCCAACAAATCGCTGCAACTGTCAATTGCATCGTAAATATCGAAGTCTTTGATCGATCGTGCCGAACCGGTTATCAAACCATTAGAGAGCGTAAAAACAATCGTTGGCCGGTAGTGTTGTTCGATTAGCCTCGAAGCTACAATTCCAATTACACCTTTATGCCAGTTAGATGAGTAAACGATGGTTGATTTGTGGTTTTTGAATTGTTCGTTTTTTTCGATCATATCATGCGCTTCCTGCGTAATTTGCATATCGAGGCTCCGGCGTGAAGTGTTGTACTGATCAATCTGCCCGGCCATCCGCATTGCTTCTTCGAGATTGTTGCAGGTAAGCAATACTACCGACTCGCGGCCGCTCTCCATGCGGCCGGCAGCATTTATCCGCGGCCCTACGTTGAAGACAAGGTCGCTTATTGTAAGTTCACGGCTGCAATCTATCGTGGTTGTATCGGAACCGATGTCTGTTTCTTTCACAATGCCACCAACTTTCAGGATTGCCAATATTCCTGGCCGAGGTTTTTTGTTCAGCAGTTGTAGCCCATAATGAGCTAAAATCCTGTTCTCGCCGGTTATCGGTACAATGTCGGCGGCGATGGATACAGCAACAAGATCCAAAAGGTGCAGAAGCGCTGCGGGGTCGTTAATACCCCAGGATTTATTCAATGCCTGTGCCAATTTAAATCCTATTCCGCATCCCGACAGATCTTTGCAAGGATAAGGGCAGTCGAGCCGTTTAGGGTCGAGAACAGAAATAGCCTCGGGCAAATGTTCACCAGGACGGTGGTGGTCGCAAATAACAAAATCAATTCCCCGACTTGAAGCATATTCAACTTTTTCTTCCGATTTGATCCCACAATCAAGAGCAATGATTAATGAATAGCCGTTGTTGTAAGCATAGTCTATTCCCTGATTCGACACGCCATATCCCTCTGCGTAGCGATCGGGTATATAAAAATCAATCTGCTGATGTTTGGCAAACAAGAAATCGTACATTAATGCTACGGCTGTGGTTCCGTCAACATCGTAGTCGCCGTAGATCAGGATTTTCTCGTTACGCCTGATGGCAAGATTAATTCTGTGAACGGCTTTGTCCATATCCTTCATTAAAAAAGGATCGTGCAGATCGCTGAGTTGAGGCCGGAAAAATGTTTTTGCGTCCTGAAAAGTGGTTATTTCCCTTTGAACCAATATATTGGCCAATATATCATCAATGCCTGAAACCTCCTGCCTCAAACGTGCTATCAGGTTCTTGTCGCCTATGGGCAATAAATTCCACCGTTTTTGCATTTTGGCTCTTTGTGGTTCTAAAAATACAAAAGTATGACTTATCCTCATTAAAAACGAATAAAATTTCAAGTCAGATCAGTTTTACATGAAGCGGGGAGTAATCTCAGGATGATGAAATAACTGCCAAAGCGATGTTTCTGCTGATTGTTGAACAACTTGATGTGAAAAAAACGATGCATGGTTGAACAATATATCAGTGAGATGCATTTATTAAGTATGGGTTAATGGGTGGGGAATAGTTTGTTTCTTTGCAGGAAGATTATAAACCCTGATTAAGCATTTGACAACACTTAACCGGGGATAAGCTCATGGAATCAATAGTTTAGCCCTAACGGACTTTCTATTGATTATATTCGGGATAAATTTAATTACTAATCAATACCGTAATGTTATCAGGTTAATCATCACAAGTTAAATATGAAACGCTTGAATCTTATTCTTCTTTCGCTATTTACCGGTCTGCTACTCAGTTTGGCCTGGCCGGCTTCTGGCTTCCCCGGATTACTCTTTATTGCTCTTGTTCCGCTATTGGTTGTCGAAAACCATTTTTACAGCAACCGACTGCACAATAGCGGCTGGGCTTTGACTCCATATGCCTTTTTGGCGTTTTTTGTATGGAACCTGCTTACAACATGGTGGATTGTAAATGCTACTGTTGTGGGTGGAGTTGTTGCCGTTGTGCTGAATTCGGTGTTTATGACCGGTATTTTTTTGCTGTTTCATGCAACACACCGGATTGTGCACAAGCCCCACCAGGCGTGGGCGGCGCTTATCTTCTATTGGATTAGTTTTGAGTACATTCACCACCACTGGGATCTCAACTGGCCATGGCTAAGTCTTGGGAATGGGTTCTCTTCCCGTGTTACATGGATTCAATTTTACGAATATACAGGCATATTTGGTGGCTCGTTATGGGTTTTGATGTCGAACATTCTGTTGTTTAAAATAGTGAAGTTGGTGCGCGAGAAAGAACTACATCGCAGGATATGGTTGAATGTTTCCTTGTTATTGATCTTGATAGCTCTGCCGTTGTTGGTTTCGAAATTCATTTACCGTTCAATCGAAACAACCAATGGCGATCCGGTTGAGGTAGTGGTGGTGCAGCCCAATATTGATCCATACTTAGAACAATACATACTGCCGCCACTTACAGTTGTGGATCGGATCTGGTCGCTGGCAGAGCAAAAAACCACGCCGAACACTGCTTTTATTGTTGCCCCTGAAAGCGCTATTCAGGAATACGTGTGGAAGGATCACATCAATTATACTCCGAGTGTGTTGGTTTTCAGGGAGCATTTGCGAACCTTTCCCCGTGCCCAGTTGGTTGTTGGCATATCGGCACGCGATACTTATGCGCCGGACGAAGAGATTCCACACACTGCCCGGAAATTCAGGGATACAGATATTTACTACGACCGCTTCAACGTTGCGATGATTCTCGACACATCCCGGCATTTTCAGCTTTACAATAAGTCGAAACTCACCCCTGGTGTTGAGATGATGCCGTTATCGCGCTGGATCAGACCCATCGAAAATCTTGCTCTTGATCTCGGCGGAACGATTGGGAGCCTGGGTACCGATCCCGAGCGTATTCCTTTCACTACGGCACATGGGATTAAAGTAGGAACTGCTATCTGTTATGAATCGGTTTTCGGGGAGTTTATGACCGGATATGTTCATCATGGTGCAAATATGATTTTTGTTATAACAAACGATGGATGGTGGGGCGACACACCCGGCCACAGGCAACACCTTCAGTTTTCTTCATTGCGGGCTATTGAACTGCGGCGAGCAATAGCAAGGTCGGCAAATACAGGAATATCGTGCTTTGTCAATAAACGTGGCGATATACTGCAACCCACGCAATACTGGGAGCAGGATGTTATTCGCGATAAAATGTTTCCGAACGATGAAATCACTTTCTACGTCCGCCATGGCGATTACATTGCAAGAGTTTCCGCATTTGGAGCCGTGATGATGTTGTTGATAACTATCATGTTGAAACTAAGAAACAATACACGGGCTAAACGCCCTTTGTCATAATTTCTTAAATGCATAAAAAATTGAGTTGTAAAACCACCTCGTAATTTGATTTATAGTCAACTTTGAGTGGCAAACATTCGAGCATGCTAAAACAGGTCAGCCTTGCGGAGCTAAACGCATTAAATGCCTGCACAATGATGCAGCACCTTGGCATTGAATATACTGAGTTGGGAGAGGATTACATTTGTGGGCAAATGCCTGTTGACAACCGAACACGGCAACCCGCCGGGCTGTTGCACGGCGGCGCAAACGCCGCCTTAGCAGAATCGCTCGGAAGCATTGGTTCTGTATTGCTCATTGATAACATTAAACATTCAATTGTTGGTATTGAAATCAACGCCAGCCATATACGTAAAGTTTATGAGGGGATGGTGTATGGCAGAGCAACATTAATGGCACGCTCAAGGAAACTGCTTATTTGGGAAATCCGCATCACCGACAGCCGCAATAAACTGGTGTGCCTTGCAAAACTTACAGTGATGGTTGTTGAAAAAATCAATGATGAACAGCGATAAAAATTACCTTCACAATCTGCTTTCGATTCTACCGGCTTCACGGCTACCTTTTGTCGCCTTCAGGTTTCCGGAGGTCGCATCAGTTGAAGTATGGGCGCGAACCGACGGCATACTTCAAACACTTAATCGAATTGATGAAGTTCATGGCAAGCAAGGCTTTCTGCTGCATCCATTTCAGATATCTGAAATACATCCCATCCTTTTCCTTGAACCCGATTACAAATACTCTTCATCTGAAGTCCTCCCAATCCCGACAATGAATTTTACCGGAAATCAGGTTTTCGACGATGAGATAGATTGCCATTGCGATGAGGATGAAGTTTTCCTTAGGAATTTGAGTCAACTAATAGGGCAGATAAGAGCAGGAAAAGTCGCAAAAGTTGTGCTTTCTCGTCGGCTTTTTGCCGATAAACTGAACGAAAAACAAATTGCCTCTCTTTTTATTGAACTCACTAACCGTTATCCCGGCGCAATGGTTTATTATCTGAGTTTTCCCGGTTATGGCTGCTGGATGGGAGCAACACCAGAGATTTTGCTCCGCACCGATAAACACCATGGACACACTATGGCTCTTGCTGGCACCAGGCCATCGGGAACGGCTCATACCTGGAATAATAAAGAGCAGGAAGAGCAGGCCATCGTGAGCAAGTTTATCGGCTCTCAACTCAGATCAACCAACATGCAGAACATTATTTGCTCAATGCCTTATACTTTCAAAGCCGGGGGCGTTGAACACCTGCGAACCGATTTCTCATTCGATTACCCAGACTTTATCGGACTATGCAGGCTGGTTCGCTCATTACACCCTACTCCGGCAATAGGCGGTTGGCCATTGAATAAATCGTTGGGTATGATTGAGCAATTTGAAAAGCGAAGCCGAGAGTATTATACCGGTTTCCTGGGAACAATTGGCATGGGCGATCAGCTTGACCTGTTTGTCAACATCCGTTGTATGAAAGTGGCGGGCAACGGATTGATGATACTCAGTGGTGCTGGCATAACTGAAGGGTCTGACCCGATGAAGGAACTGGAAGAAATCCGTATGAAAGCTGATACGTTGTTGGCAATAATTGAAAAAATACGGAATTTAGCCGTTTAACACAACTTGAAATATGGAATATAGGGTAAAGTCAACCCTGATTCAATTAGCATCAATTCTTGAATCCAAGGGTGTAGAGGTGGCGGTTTTATCGCCAGGTTCGCGAAATGCACCTCTTATTGCTGCTCTTAATCAATGCAGCAACATACGATGTTTGAGCGTTGTTGATGAGCGGTCGGCTGCCTACTTCGCCATTGGAATTGCTCAGCAAACTGGCAACATCGTGGCAATTGCCTGCACCTCTGGTACTGCTGTTCTGAACTATGCCCCGGCAATTGCCGAAGCCTATTACCAGCAGATTCCACTTCTCATACTCACTGCCGATCGTCCGCCCGAATGGATTGATCAGGGCGACGGACAAACAATCAGGCAACACAACATATATGCAAACTTCATCCGCCGCAGTGTTCAGCTTCCATCACACGAACCTCAAAGTGACGACTTTCGGTACAACTCCCGCCTGATAAACGAAGCAATTGATGCCTGCCAGTATCCCATCAGTGGTCCGGTACACATAAATATTCCTATAAGCGAACCGCTTTATTCAACTCAAACCCATCCTGTTCCAAAGTCCCCGGTAATGGAGTTGATTACTCCCGTGGTTTCATTCCCCGTCGAGCAACTTAAACAGTTAAGCCGGGAGTGGAATCATGCACAATCGCGACTCATAATCACAGGCTGCATGAACCCCGATCCTGAGTTGAACATTGCAATCAACAAGCTGGCCGAACAACCGGGAACAGTAGTGTTGACTGAAACCACTTCAAATCTGTTTGGGGAAAGACTATTTCAGCATATTGACCGACTGGCAGAGGGAATCGCAGATGAACAGGATTCAATTTTTGTTCCTGACCTTCTGGTTACAATTGGCGGTAACATAATCTCACGAAAAATTAAGAACTGGCTGCAAAAATTCCGGCCAGTTAAACACTGGTGTGTTTCCTCAGGCGATTTCCATACCGACACATTCCTAAGCCTCACAACCACAATAGTTGCGAAACCCACGCCTTTTCTGAAAGCTCTGCTTCCGTTGACCGAACCCTCACAGGGGCAATATGAGAAAGTTTGGCAACACAGAAATGCAGAGCGGTTGCAGAAACACAATTCGTTTCTGAAACGCTGCCCATGGAGCGATCTGAAAGCCTATGAGATCATCCTCAGCCATTTGCCTGAATACAGCACTGTTCAGGCTGGAAATAGTACACCTGTTCGTTATCTGCAGTTATTTCCTTTGCCTGAAACAGTTACATGTTTTTCAAACAGAGGAGTAAGCGGTATTGACGGGTGCGTATCAACCGCAGCCGGCGCTGCCTGGGCATCGGCAAACCTGACAACGCTTTTAACCGGCGATCTGGCATTCATGTACGACTCCAACGGATTATGGAACAAAAACCTGACGCCAAACCTGCGAATTGTTGTTATGAACAACGGCGGAGGTAATATCTTCAGAATAATCGAAGGCCCTGACACACTTCCCGAGTTAGAGGAGTTTATCGAAACCCCAATAGTTCCTGAACTGAAGCCGCTTGTTCTGCTGCATGGTCTGGAATATTTTTGCGCCACCGACCAAACAAGCCTGAAACAGAGTCTAAAGGCATTTTTTTCACCCAATCTTAATAAACCAGCAGTTTTGGAGGTGAAAACAGTAAACAAAACCAGCGCAACAACGTTAAAAGAGTACTTTAATTACATACAATCATGAGCACTGCAAAAAATTGGATTCCTCTGAAAAAGTACAATGAGATACTTTTCGACTATTTCAATGGCATAGCACGCATTACCATTAACCGACCCAGATTTCACAACGCTTTTACTCCCGACACGATTATTGAAATGATCGACGCTATGCGTTTATGTCGTGAAAACAACGAAATTGAAGTTGTAGTAATTACTGGCGCAGGCGATAAAGCGTTTTGCAGCGGAGGCGATCAAAACGTTAGAGGGCATGGGGGCTATGTAGGCTCTGATGGGGTTCCTCGTCTCAATGTACTTGATCTGCAACGAATGATTCGCTCGTTGCCTAAAGTGGTTATAGCCATGGTAAACGGTTACGCAATCGGCGGAGGTCATGTATTACATGTTGTTTGCGACCTTACAATTGCCTCGTCAAATGCTATCTTTGGGCAGGTAGGACCCAAAGTTGGTAGTTTCGATGGCGGTTTTGGATCATCTTACCTTGCACGGATTGTAGGTCAGAAAAAAGCCCGCGAAATTTGGTTTCTATGCCGGCAATACAGCGCTCAGGAAGCATTGGATATGGGTCTGGTAAACAAAGTTGTTGCACCTGAACTACTTGAGGATGAAGTTGTGGAATGGTGCAATACCATAATGCAACGAAGCCCGCTTGCAATCCGCATGCTAAAAGCCTGCTTCAACGCCGAACTCGACGGACAGGCAGGATTACAGGAACTTGCCGGGAATGCTACGCTCTTATATTATCTTACCGATGAGGCTAAGGAAGGTAGAAAAGCTTTCATCGAAAAACGACCACCTGACTTCAAAAAATATCCTAAGTTTCCGTAATGAATTGTAAGTAGCAAATTACAAGTGGCAAACCCAAAAACCGCGAGAAAGGCAATAACCAGACGAATCTGCATTCAGCCTTCACTGAAGCGTATTGGAAGCATTAAAATATTTAAATGATTAATTAAATCAAGAAGTATTACTTTTGCACCCTGAATCGGGCAACAAAAATTATCCGCAGCAAATGAATAGGCAAATATTTATCTGGGTTTCGGCATTAAGGCTGCGAACACTACCCCTCGCATTGTCAACAGTAGGGCTGGGCGCTTTTCTTGCATGGTTCGATGGGGAGAAAAATTGGACTGTAGTTGCTCTCGCTATGCTTACAACCCTTCTTTTGCAGGTTCTGGCAAACCTTGCCAACGATTATGGCGACTCCTCGCATGGCGTTGATAATCATCATCGCGTTGGACCAAAGCGGGCTGTGCAAAGCGGAGCAATAACTCCCAGAAGAATGAAAACGGCAATCATCATCTGCGCAATCCTCGCTGCTGGAGCAGGCCTACCTTTGGTGTTCATAGCTTTAAACGGTGAAAACAGTGCAGTAAAAATATTTTTTTATCTTCTTGGATTACTCGCTATCATTTCAGCAGTAAAATATACTATTGGCCGAAACCCATACGGTTATTACGGCCTTGGCGATTTGTCAGTATTTTTCTTTTTTGGTCCTGTTGGCGTAATGGGAACATATTTTCTAATTACCCATCAGTTCGAACCAATCGTGCTGCTTCCCTCGGCTGCTGTTGGGTTTCTTAGTGTGGCAGTGCTGAATCTAAATAATATCCGTGATCACGACAGTGATGCATTAAGCGGCAAGAACACACTCGTTGTGCGGATTGGTGTTGGAGCAGCAAAAATTTACCACATGGTTCTTATTGCTCTCTCTGTATTATTTGGTGTTGTTCATGTGGTGCTTAATTATCACTCGCCACTCCAGTTGTTTTTTCTTGTCTCCGTACCATTTTTCTGGATGAATGTTTATGGAGTTTTTCATCAAACTATCCCTGCGCAAGTCGATCCTTACCTTAAACGATTGGCAATGGCTACGTTGCTTTTCTCGGTTGCGTTCGGAATTGGACTTGTTCTGTAATCCATCTTAAACACCAGTGCTATGTTTTCTGCAAATGTAAGTAAGCATATCCTACGCTTTAAAACTCCGGCCGGTACTTCAAAGGCCATACTAACTGAGAAGTTATCATGGATAATTAATCTGTATGATCGATCATTTCCCGAGAAACATGGAAATGGTGAGTGCAGTATCATACCAGGGTTGAGTCCGGAATCGCCTGAAGAGTTTGAAATTTTGATCGCCGAGATGTGCGAAAACCCTGTTGATAATATTCTCTCGGGATTTTCTGATTTGAACGACTTTCCTGCAGGGCGGGCAGGTCTTGAAATGGCTTGGATTGACTTGACTGTCGGAACCGAAGGAATCTATTTTCCATCCGCGTTCACCGAAGGCAAAACAGGAATCCCTATAAATGGCTTGATCTGGATGGGGTCGAAGGAAAATATGTTACAACAAGCATACGAGAAAATTGATGAAGGATTCCGGTGTATTAAGCTGAAAATCGGAGCGCTTGATTTTCAGGATGATCTGGATTTGTTACGTACCCTCAGGGCATCATTTGGTTCGCATGAAATCGAGATTAGAGTTGATGCAAACGGCGCTTTTAAAACTGATGAAGCCCTGACTAAATTGAATCAGCTCGCCAGATTTGATCTACACTCTATTGAGCAACCCATCATGCCGGGTCAAACTGAAGCTATGGCCAAACTTTGCGAGCTTTCGCCAGTGCCAGTGGCTCTGGATGAGGAGCTGTTTACCCCCAGCGCCGATCTGCTTAAAGCAACCATGCTTAATACGATACGACCACAATATCTGGTTCTGAAGCCTTCAATGCTCGGAGGTTTCAGCAAATGTCAGGACTGGATTGCCTTAGCAGGAAGTATGCAGATAGGCTGGTGGATAACGTCGGCACTTGAATCGAACATAGGACTTAACGCCATTGCGCAATTTACAAGCACACTGGATAATCAAAATTATCACGGTCTGGGAACTGGCAAGTTGTTCAGCAACAATTTTCCCTCAAAACTGAAGGTAGAACAGGGGCAGCTCTATTTTATCGGCTGAAAAACTGCTTAGGCAGGCAAAAACGTTTCTTCTTCATTGCAGCTTACGCAATCATTATAAACAAGATTTACGCGATACGCTACCCCATTCGTTCCAACAACAAGTTTTAGAAACTCACTCAACTTATGGTTGGTTGGTAGTGATAAGAATTAATCTGGGTTAGCAAAATAGCACAACGCTCAGCCAGGATAGAAAAAAATGCTCTCATCTTTAAAGCCGTCAGGAAATCTATATCTAAGTTTGTGGAGTTTTTTACACAAATTTGGCTATGAGCACTTGAAAAATCGAAAGCAATGGAAAAAAAACAATGGTACGAATCTTTGTTCGAAAACTACGGGAATCGCTATGACAACGAGATCTTTACCCACGGCACCATAGGAGAATGCGATTTTATTGAAAAAGAGTTGAAATTCAATAAGTTGGCAAAAATCATAGATATTGGTTGCGGAACAGGAAGGCACTCAATAGAATTGGCAAAAAGGGGATACACCGTAACAGGCATTGATCTCTCACAATCACTATTGAATAAAGCAAAGGAAAAAGCATTGATAAATGGCGTGAAGGTTGATTTTTTTCGTTACGACGCCAGAGCCCTGCCATTCGAGAATCAATTCGATGTGGCAATAATGCTTTGCGAAGGGGCATTCCCGCTGATGGAGACTGATGAGATGAATTTCGAAATTCTAAGGAATGTTTCCAAAGCATTGAAGCCCAGCGCCAAGTTTATTTTTACAACACTAAACGGACTGTTTCCATTGCACCATTCGATCAACGATTTTCACGCAACCGGTTCGCAAGAAGATAACGCAACTTACAAAAGCACAACTTTCGACCTGATGACCTTTCGTGATTACAATATAACGACATTTGAGGACGATAGCGGTAATGTAAAACAAATTGAATGTTGCGAAAGGTACTATGTGCCAAGTGAAATAACATGGCTACTGAAGACGCTGGACTTTAAAAAAGTTGAAATCTACGGAGCCACGCTCGGAGCCTTTTCACGTAGTGATTTATTGAAAACTGATGATTTCGAAATGCTCGTAATAGCCGAAAGATAAGAGGGCACAAATATGAAACCTTTAGAGGAAGTTGTAATGGAAGCACTGGAATGTCCTGATAAAGAGCTGTTTCCATATATGCCTTACATCCTGCAGGATTTTTGGGAGCTCGGAACTAATCCCGAAGTTGTGATTTCATTGATCGAAAAACATTTAAAAGATACCGAAACCCTTAATGTTCTTGATCTTGGCTGCGGTAAGGGGCCTGTGTCTGTTAAAATATCTGCTAAACTTCAATGCAAATGCTATGGGATTGACGCAATTCCTGAGTTTATAGATTTTGCCAGAGCAAAAGCGGTTGAATACAACGTTGGCGGGTTGTGTAGATTTGAAATTGGCGATATAAGGGAAAAAGTAAAAACCATTTCAGGATTTGATGTCATAATAGCTGGATCTATTGGAAATGTTTTTGGCGATTTCTACAAAACCCTGACTATACTATCGCGCTGTCTTAACCACCATGGGGCAATTGTTATTGATCATGCTTACAGTAACGATGACGACGATTTTACTCATCCCCGGTTGCTGACCCAACAGGAGTTGCTTCGCCAGATAACCTCCTCAAAAATGCGATTGGTTGATGAAATTGTAGTTGAGAGAAATAGCGAAATATACGAAAAATATGACATGGAATATGCACAATTGAAGAATAGATGTGAAGAGTTGACGGCATTATATCCTGAGAAATCCTTTTTATTTAACAGATACCTCGAGCTACAAAAATCAGAGTACGAAGCATTAAAATCGGAAATAACCTGCTCTACTATGTTCATCAAAAGAGCATCTGATTGAAGAGGTAATATGTTTCAAATTTTGCATTATTCGCCGATGTGGTCTCGATTTTATTATTAGCATTTTCAATCGTTGCCATCAATCTTATTTCGCATAAACACATGCATACCCATACCTCAACTGAACATGTTCACTATCATAAACATAACGACGGACATCACTACCATCTGCATCCTGAAGCAGATCTGTCAACTAATGCGGGACATTCACATCAACACGTTCATGAAACAACAACTCATGAGCATCCGCACTATCCGGATTTACATCACAGGCATAATCACAAAAAGCCATACAGTAAAAAATAATATCCCAAAAAAATAAAGTGCATTGAACCCGAATTAATCAATAGAAAGTCCGTTAGGGTTGAACTATTGATTTCATGAGGGTAACCCCGATTTAGTGTATGAGGATAATCCCGAGCTAGTGTTTGTTCAGTGCAATTTTT
>CAYGGZ010000008.1:0-79973 GCA_964349765.1 uncultured Bacteroidales bacterium | reverse complement strand
TCATGGAATCAATAGTTCAGCCCTAACGGACTTTCTATTGATTAATTCGGGTTCATGAACAATCATATTTGCATCACTCCCACTGCAATGTAGCGCCCAAATACAAAATATCCTCCCGAAGGAACTCAATCACAGGAGCGAGTGAATCATTGTTTGGCGTTACATCGAAATAAAGCGCTCCCCTTAGAAAGTGGTTAACACTATCGGTGAGAAAAAACTGACAGGTTGAAGCCACACCTGGGCCACTGATGTAAAATATCGTCCCAAATACTCTGGCTTCGTTGTCAATAAGTTTGTCTTCTTTTATTCCGGTGGCTTTCGGTATAAGCTTTGACAGCATGCGATGCATGTCGTCGAGATATTGTCCTAGATTGTTGTTGATTGGCTTGTAGGTGATATGGAGTGTGGCATCGAATTGCGGGAATTTGACATTTATCCAATATGGGCCGGCCAATGGGTGGCAATCCTCAGCAATTTCGGCATACACTGGATAGCTGAAACGAAATGGTCCTGCTGAGTTAAATTCCCTGTACTCTTTTGGTGGAAGCTGAATGCGAAAATATGCTCTTGGCTTCGGCTGATAGCTCTGACCGCACGATACCGGAATCAAACACACTATGGCGAGCAAGAGGGAAACGAAAATTATTTGCTTCATTCTAATTCGGTAGTATTGTAATAAGTATGGCGTTCGACCTCTAAACGCAAAAAAAACCGGTTCATTGCAAAGGTAAAGGAAGTGTATAATTCGGATTATCCGTGTGGAATAGTTATGCGGATTTTCTTTATTCGTCGTTTGTCAACTGAATCAACAAAAAAGGTAAATGAACCGATTGTGATTGATTCTCCTTTTTCAGGAATTCGCCCAAGTCGTTCAAGCAAAAGGCCAGCCAGAGTTTCCGATTCCCCTCTTGCCTGTAGGAAGTACTTTTCCTCGACTCCTGCAACTTTGCAAAAATCATTTAAGAGTATCTTCCCTTCAAAAATATAGTTCGATTCGTCAATTTTTGAATAGAGCGTTTCTTCACCTTCAACATCCGACTCATCGTTAATTTCGCCGACAATTTCCTCAATTATGTCCTCAAGGGTTACAATTCCAGAGGTGCCACCATACTCATCTACAACAACAGCGAGATGGATTTTTTTTGCTCTGAACTCCTGGAGCAGATCCTTAATTTTTTTGTTTTCAGGCACAAAGAAGGCTTGTCTGATATATTGCCGCCAGTTGAAGTCAACATTGTCGGTATTTATGTATGGAAGCAGGTCTTTGACATAAATGATCCCAGATATTTGATCAAAAGAGCCATCATATACAGGTATGCGGGAATATCCAGCGTCAAGGATAACCTGCCGTAGTTTATCGAATCCAATATGCATATCAACTGCAACTATATCAATTCTGGGACGCATTATCTCTTTGGCTTCGGTGTCGCCAAATTTCACGATTTGTTTAAGAATTGTTTTTTCTGTTTCCGGAGTTGCCCGATTACTGGTGAGTTCCAATGCCTGCCCAAGTTCTGTAATAGTGGATTTTCGACCTTTATTGGTGGGGTGGAAGTCAACACTATAGTATTTGCGAACCAATAGAACAACTACTGGATGTAAAACCCATGAAAGCGTTTGAATGTATGGTGCAACAAATCGGGAAAAACTCAGCGGGTTATTCGCTGCCACTGTTTTGGGTATGATTTCTCCGAAAATAAGAATCAGTAGCCAAACTATCGCTACCTGAACAAAAAACACCCAGATGTTATAGTCAAAAACATTGAACAGTTGGATAGCGATAACCGTTGAGATAACAATCAGACTGACGTTAAACAGAGTTTTTGCAACAAGTATAACAGCCAGAATTTTTTTAGGATCTTTAAGCAAATTTTGAATCCGGCGATTACTTCGGTTGCTCGTATTGCTCAATTTTCCGAACTCCGTTAAACTCAGAGAAAATAAAGCTACTTCTGACCCTGAAACTATTGCTGTGAACAACAACAACAGAGTTATTGCCCCAAACATCAGGATAAGGTGTAGTGTGTGCGGAGGGATAAGTACTTCCCCGAGGATTATTGCATAGGCCAGAAACCACGCCTCAGAAGGTTCCAATTGCACCTGTGTTATGATTACACTTTAAATAACATCGTGCAAAGTTAGTATATGAAAGCCATTCAGTCATTGTTTTGCATCCTTCGAGGCGTAATTACTCTCAGAAGGGAAGGTCGTCGTCGGGTGTCGGATTGGATTCAGCCGCTTGTGTAGCTTCTACAGTCATTGAAGGCTCTTCTGTTTCTCCTGGGCGGCGAGGACCGCCTAACATAGTCATGCTATTGCCCACAATTTCAGTTACCCACCGCTCAACGTTATCTTTGTCGTTGTACTTACGGGTAGTTAGCTTACCTTCAAGGTAGATTGTGTTTCCTTTCTTAAGAAACTTCTCTGCAATTTCAGCCAATCCGCGCCACAGCACAATCTTGTGCCATTCGGTTTGATCAATTCTCTTGCCTTCCTTGTCTTTGTACGATTCGGAAGTGGCTAACGAGAATCTGCACATCTTTACGCCTGTTTCCAATGTGCGCACTTCAGGATCCCCGCCGAGGTTCCCAATCAGGATAACTTTGTTAATGCCTGCCATTTTGTTTAAATTTAGTAGGTTTGTAAATGAGGAAAATTATAGCGCAAATATATAAATCAAAAACTGATAAATCAAAAAAAAGTGCCGTTGTTCAAAAATCGAATTGCATTAGGCTTTTCTGAAACATTAAATTCACGATTCCATCCTGATTTCGAAAGTTTGTTTAACAAAAGTTGTTTACATGTTTACTAAAGGAATATTGGCAAATATCCACCCGTTCCATCAATTAGTGTTGCTACTTATTATTTCCTTGCTATCATTACTCATAGCAACGACATTGGCAAGTTTATTTCTGTTTCTTTATACTGGAATAGGCCTTGCTGATACATTCACAATCATGCAGCAACTTGATGATCCCCTATCAATTCTTTACCTAAGAGTTTTACAAATTGCCAATCAGATAGGATTGTTCATCATACCTCCGTTGTTGTTTGCGGGCATAGTAGCAGGCAAGCCTGGCGCTTTTCTTAGAATTACAGTAAGTACGGACACATTAATGATAATTCTTTCGCTGTTGGTTCTCGTATCTGCCTATCCTTTTGTATACTGGCTAATGTTGATCAATAAAGAACTTGCGCTACCCGAATGGTTACATAGGTTCGAAACATGGATGCACGAGTCGGAGGCATCGGCCGAGCAACTTACAAAACTCTTTTTGGAGGTTCAAACAACAAGAGAATATTTGTTCAATTTGCTTATGATTGCGGTGCTGCCCGCTATTGGAGAAGAGCTATTTTTCAGAGGGGCATTGCAGACATTACTTCACCGCTGGACAAAAAATGGCCATGCAGCGGTTTGGATTTCGGCAGCGCTTTTCAGTGCGCTTCACTTGCAGTTTTTTGGTTTCCTGCCCAGGTTATTTTTAGGTGTTTTATTCGGCTATATGGTAATGTTCGGTGGATCGTTATGGTTGGCAATAGCCGCTCATTTTTTTAATAATGCCACGGCAGTAACTATTGCATGGTTTTATCGTCGAGGTTGGGTATCGGCCGATTACGACCAAATAAACTATTTAGCTGGATCTGGTTGGATGTTTGCGGGGCTTATCATCACAGGATTGCTCCTTTTTGTGATATATTCGAGATCAAAAGGGAAGCAGTATATTGACTATTAATCCCGAATTAATCAATAGAAAGTCCGTTAGGGCTGGACTATTGATTCAGCCCAAATTAATCATTAGGAGGCATGCAATGCCGAACTATATGATTTAGTTGGGTTTAACCCCGATTTAGAAAATGTTTGAAGCAATTTTAAATTGCTGAATTACATTTTCTTAATCGTTTACGCAATGCAATTGCGTAATCTGGGTTCCATGAGGGTATCCCCGATTAAGTATTGTCATATGCTTAATCGGGGTTAATACCTTTAACATCAGGGGCGGCCTGCGGCCGCCCCTGAATCATGTCCAATAAAGAAATGAAAAGTCACATTTCTACCCTGTGGCGTGTTGAATAATTTATTCGGAATGCACCTATCTGTCGCAGTTCCTGCTTCACGTCCGTTACAATACCCATCTTGACTTCTGTATCAACCTTAAGTGAGGTTGTGAGCAAGCCACGATCCGCCTCATCGCGGGCTTCCCTTTCTGCAACAATGAAATTTTGTATTTCGCCTACCGTCGCGAAACGATCGTTCAGTTGAATTCTCGATTCGGTTCCATAGACCTTGCTTTTGATCGGAGGACCGATATAGATAAAACTCACCAGCGATTTTCGCTCAAGCTTTTGTACTTCGGTTGCATCGGGAACGCGAACCTTAACAATAAGTGTAGTTTCGCGCATCACCGTGGTTACCATAAAGAAGAACAGCAGCATGAAGATTATATCCGGCAGCGATGCTGTTGATATTCCGGGTAAGCGCCCTTTGCCTTTTTTTCTGAATCGAGCCATATTAAAGTCCTCCTACATCTTCAGGTTCTGCTTCTGAAATAGCTACTGGTACTGCCTCGTTAATAGCTGCAACCCACTCTGCTGGCAAATCATCATAGCTGATGTTAAACTTCTCTCTTGCCAGGTCATCGCGCATTTCGTTGAAAGCAGCAGTTAACTCGTTCTGTACCTTTATGTACATTTCGTATGAAGTGGCCCTGTCATTTTTAAGCGATACAACGCCTCTTGAGATCCAAACCTCACCAAGATGCTCAACCGTTCTTAGCGATTTTTCAGGCATATCGGGGCGATTTTCCACATTGCGGATGAAATCCTGAACTTTCTGGCTCAACGTATTGATATCGCCAGGTACACGTTCAACAAGCAATTCATCCCTGCTGTTTACAAGGATATTGATTACATTTCGCTCCTTCACATCTGGTGGAGGAACTGTTGGATCAATCGGGGGTGGAAGCCGTCGGATGATCCCTTTATCAACATCCATAGTGGTTGTTACAAGAAAAAAAATCAGCAGCAGGAAGGCGATATCAGCCATCGAACCTGCATTGATTTCATTTACTGGTCGTGCCATAGTTAGTTATTATTTTTTAAAAGCAGAAGATATCTCGGCATAAACTATCGTCACTATGGAAAGAAACCCAATGGCATAAGTACCATACAAAGCTGCCCCAATTTGGCGCGATTGGGTTTCGCTTATGTTGTATTCCTGAAGTTGAATTGCTGATAGTTGGTTGGTTGAGAGGCTATAGACGAGGAAGCCAAACACTAATAGCGCACCTATGGCAATGAGGGCTTTTACCAAACGCTTTGGATTGGCAATAAGGTTGAGTATTGGGAAAAGTAGCGCCAGAACACAGCAAATAGCCAGGGCAGCATAAGCTGCAAAGAAGTAAGGATTCAGAATCCGGTTTTGTAGCGATAAACTATCAATTATTGCTGTATCGCCACTTACCCAGATGAATGCAACACTAACAACCCCTATCAGGATGATGATCAGTGCGATTATCTTGAAAATCTTTAAGATATTCTTTTCCATGACCGGGCTTATTGTTTGTTATTTAGCTGGTTCTTAACAAGTATATCAATAAATGAAATGGTGCTATCTTCCATATCGTTTACAAGGCTATCAATCTTCGACAATATATAGTTGTAGAAGATCTGAAGAATAATTGCAACAATCAGACCAAACACCGTTGTTAGCAGTGCAATCTGGATACCTGATGCCACGATTGTGGGTGAAATATCACCGGCAGCAGCAATGGCCTCGAAAGCGTTCACCATACCGATTACTGTTCCAAGGAAGCCAAGCATAGGAGCAAGTGCGATGAATAACGATATCCAGGAAAGACCCTTTTCGAGACGTCCCATCAATACGCTACCATACGAAACGATAGATTTTTCAACAATTTCAAGTCCCTCATTATAACGATCAAGACCTTGATAAAAAATGCCGGCAACCGGACCACGTGTGTTTTTGCACACTTCCTTAGCCGATTCTATCCCGCCTGATGCTAGAGCCGACTCAACCTTGTCAAGCAAATTCTTGGTATTGGTTGTAGAGAGGTTTAAATAAATAATTCGTTCAATTGCAAGTGCTAACCCGAAAATTAAAGTCAATAGAACTATCCCCATAAAACCAGGGCTTCCTTCTATAAACTTTTCTTTTAAAACCTGATGAAAGGTTTTGGGCTCTTCGGCCGGTTCTTCGAAAGTTACAACCGGAGCGACAACTGGAGCAGCAACAACTTCCTGAGCTGGCTGGGCAACTTCCTGAGCTGGCTGGACAACTTCCTGAGCATGGATTTGTTTTGAGATACCAAGCATTAGCATTCCGGATAATGCTATCAGAGCAACTAACTTTTTCATAATTGGGTTAAATTGATTTTTAATTCACTTACTTGTTTTTATTTGTACTATAGTCTGCGGAGAGAGAGGGATTCGAACCCTCGTACCGCTTTTGGCGATAACACACTTTCCAGGCGTGCGCCTTAGACCACTCGGCCACCTCTCCTAAAGAGTGATGAGGAAAATCCCATCCCTGTTTTTCAGGCTGCTAAATTACAAAAAATGTTATAACACGATCTTGAAGATTTTATTTTGCTCGTAAAAAAAAATATTCGTAAAAATCAGATATACATAAATTTAAGAACGAACTTGCCATCAAATTAATTGTCTTTGCCAATCTGTTGCGACCTGCGATTTCTGAAAAATATTGGCTATTTGCTTACTCCGTGCCTATTTCAGTCGGAATTGCTTTCCTGAAGGGTCATTTCGCCTCGCAGCGATGTTTGCAGAAGCTTGCGCAACTGATGGTCGGACAGGTTCTGACCCAACAGAAACATTAGTTTTGTTACAGCCGATTCTGTAGTGATATCTGAACCGCCAATCACTCCTATCCGGCCTAATTCAACGCTCGTTTCATACTTTCCAATCTCAACTGCACCGCCTTTACACTGGGTAACATTAAATATCACTAAGTTGCGATGCAAAATGGCTTCCTCTAACGCTTCAATAAACCAAGCATCGGTTGGAGCATTGCCCGAACCAAAAGTTTCAAGGATCAATGCCTTCAAACCAGGTGAAGCAAGCACCGATTTTACAACCGGCTCGGTTATTCCGGGGAATAGCTTCAGAACCGCAACTGCCGGATCTAAACGGGTATGCACTTTCAATTTCTTAAAGTTTGGGCGAAGGATCGCATTGTGATGATACCGGATATGAACCCCTATTTCAGCAAGCATAGGATAATTACCAGAATAAAAGGCATTGAAGTTCTCAGCATTCAATTTACTGGTGCGGTTACCGCGAAACAACCGGTTCTCAAAACAAATTGCAACCTCAGGCACAACCGGAGTTTCATCGCTTTTGGCCGAGGCAATCTCAATAGCATTGATGAAGTTTTCCCTTCCATCGGTGCGGATAACACCCATTGGTAGCTGCGATCCGGTGAAGATTACAGGTTTATTGAGATTCTCAAGCATAAAGCTCAGCATTGAAGCTGAATAAGCCATGGTGTCGGTTCCATGCAAAATAACAAACCCATCGTAATTCTCATAATTTTGGGCTACTGTTTTTGCAAGCTGAACCCAGAAGGCCGGCGATACATTCGACGAATCAATCAGCTTATCGAAAGAATGAATATCAATGCTCAGATTAAAGGCTTCGAGCGCAGGTATGCTACTGTAAAGATTACCGAAATCGAAAGGAACCATAGCGCCGGAATGGCGGTCAATTGTCATGCCAATGGTTCCTCCCGTATAAATTACCAGAATTTTAGACTTTTCACTCATTTGCAACAGCTTGTTGGTTTTTTAATTGTGGGAAAAAGGTTAAATGCATTCTGCGATGTGATCTCAGCTACTTTTTCGGCTGTACTATTCGTGTAATTTGCAACGCTTTGGGCAATTATTGGAAGATAAGCGCTTTCGTTCCGTTTTCCGCGAAACGGTACAGGCGATATGAACGGAGCATCGGTTTCAAGAACCACATGCTCAAGACCTATTTCACGAACTATGCTTCCAAGAGTTGAATTAGGAAACGTTACCACGCCACCAATCCCCAAATTGAAACCTAATTCCGTAACCTTCCTGGCCTGCTCAACTGATCCTGGAAAGCAATGAAAAACTCCTCGCCATTGAACTTTTCCGAACCGCTTTAAGAGTGCAAGTATATCGTCGAGCGATTTACGTGAATGAATAACCAGTGGCAGATCGAGTTCGAGCGCCAGCGAAGCGAGTGTGTAAAAAACGGTTTCCTGCTCTTCTCTGAAGGTTGTGTCCCAATAGAAATCAAGTCCTACTTCGCCTACTGCGTGAAAATTGCCAGTTCGCAGATACTGTTCAACGGTTCTCAACTCTTTTTCCCAGTCGGCTTTAACAGAGGTCGGATGTAAGCCCATCATTGCGAGGCAATTTGATGGAAACTGCCGCTGGAGGCTCAACATCGGCTCTATGGATTTACTGTCGATATTGGGCAAGAGCATGATATTGACACCGGCTGTAATAGCCCTCTCAACCGTTTGGCTGCGATCCTGCTCAAAAGCACTGAGATATAGGTGAGTGTGTGTATCAACAAAAAACATGCGGCAAAAGTAAGCAAACCCTCAACGGCGGTGAGATATTACTTACAGCAAATTCATTACGTTTGCAAAAACCTCCACATGTGCGAAAATTTTTAATCATCCGGCTCAGCTCTATCGGCGATATTGTGCTTACTTCGCCTGTAGTACGTTGTTTGCGAAAGAGATATCCCGATGCTGAAATTCATTTCTGCACCAAAACAGGCTATGAAGATATTGTGAGGCATAACCCGTACCTCAATAAGATCCATCTTTTCGACGGGAACCTGAGTGCACTTATCCGTAGCCTGAAGGCAGAACATTTTGATTTCGTGATTGACCTGCACAAAAATATTCGCTCTCACATCATCCGTTACAGTCTTAGGCTACCTTCGGCAACATTTCAAAAATTAAACTTCAGAAAGTGGCTCTTTGTCAGGTTTAAGTTGGATCTGATGCCTAAGGTACACATTGTTGAACGGTATTTCTCAGCAGTAAGCAAACTTGATGTTGCTTACGATAGCGGAGGCCTCGACTATTTCCTTCTCCCTACGGGAGATGAAGTCTTATCGAAACTACCGCAAAAACACCAGAACGGCTTTATTGCAGTAGCTATCGGCGGAAAGCACAAAACGAAAATGCTTCCGGTAGAAAAACTGATATCTGTTTGCCAGCTTTTGAATGAACCAGTGGTTTTGTTAGGAGGCACAGAGGATTACAATTCAGGAACCGAAATAGTCAATGCCGCTGGCGATATAGTTTTTAACGCCTGCGGTTCATTTTCTTTACTCGAATCAGCCTCGTTGCTAAAACCTGCTAAAGTTGTAATTACTCACGACACCGGGCTGATGCATATTGCAGCCGCTTTACGGCGGCCGGTAGTGTCGGTGTGGGGTAATACTGTGCCTGAATTTGGAATGACACCTTTTTATCCCGACAATTTGAAAGGGTTATTTGCCGTTTTTCAAGTTTCAGGATTAAAATGCCGCCCTTGTTCAAAACTTGGATATGAAACCTGTCCTCAAAAGCATTTTAACTGCATGAACCAGCAGTCGGAAGCCGCAATTGCACAATCGGCTAACCAGTTTGCCTCTTCAGGGTTTTAGATGCTCACAAAAGGATTCAGTTTTTTTTCTTCGCCAATTGTAGTAGGTTCGCCATGACCGGAATAGACCTTGAAATCGTCGGGTAAACTGTACAGGTGGTCAACTATGCTTTTTTCGAGGATATCGAAGTCGCCTGTAGGTAGATCGGTGCGCCCGATACCTCTTCTGAAAAGTACATCGCCACTGAAAACTGCCTTCAATGTATAGCTGATTAAACAAACAGAGCCGTCGGCATGACCTGGTGTGTAACGTACCTCTAATTGCTCATCGCCAACAGTTATCTTATCCATGTGTTCTATAAATGTTTCCGGCAGTACGGAGGGCTCAACCGAAAGGCCAAACATGCTTCCATACTCTGATGCAGTTATCAGGAAATTAAGCCCCGCCCTGTGAATTACCGGCTTGAGGCCGTACTCCTTATTTATGTATTGATTTCCTGCTATGTGATCGATATGCGTGTGCGTATTGATCAACACAACCGGCTGTAGTTTTTGTTGTTCGATGAACTTATTTAACTGGCGCTGCTCGCTTCCGCTCATGCAGCCGGGGTCAATTATTGCGCATTCGCCGCCGGTAGCAACAAAAAGATATGTGTTAACCTGAAATGGATTGAAGACGAAAGTGTGTATATTTGTCATTGCGAACGGTATTACATTGTATTATGAAACTCTGCACATCCATTATTGCACTGATAATACTGCTGATCGGCAATACGGGCTGCAATTCAATCAGGCATAGAAATAATGCAGCGCCAAAATTAACTACAGTTTTTATTGATCCAACAAAAACCAACTCATTAAGCGATTTATCACGTTTAGTAGCAGATATTGAGTTTATACCTTTAGAAACCCGCCCTGACAATCTAATGTGCTGGGCTCGGGAGATCTGGGCTTGGGAAAATAAATTCTTAATGCTTACCGGAAATTTTGAAGTTCAGTCGTACAGCCGCGATGGCAGATTCAATTTCAAAATATCAAAAGCAGGCAAAGGAAAGGACGAGATATTATGGATAAGCGATATAAGTCCTGGTTCCAACCAGAACTTTTATATTTTAGGACACCTTGAATTCTATGAGTTTGATTTTGATGGTAATTATATCAAAACACATCCGATTAATTTACCTTACGCTGGCTTTAACCCATCCCAATTTCACATAGTTAACAACACTTTTCAGTTGTTTTCGACCGCATCCTTAAAACACAGGGAAGGGATTGAACGATTTAGCCTGGTAAAATACGACGTTCTTCATAAGAAACACCACTTTGCTTTATACATGCCCACAGGCAATATTGGCGACAATGTTTTCCTTCAATGTGATACCATGGTAATGATTGCACCGGTTATTGGTGTAGATACAATTTATTTTTGGAATTACAATCGGGTAGAACCTAAATTCTATATTGATTTTGGAAAATATAAAGTAGACAGGAACGTGCTTCCTCAAAATTATACAGATCCACATTCAGCTTTTTCCTATGCTCAGACAAACAAAAAAGCTTTATATATTTATAGCCCTCTCATGAATGACGAATGGCTTATATTCGGCTTCTTTTTTCATAATAATTATTATAAAGCTTACTATAATAAATTAAATAAAAACATAATCATACTTGAAATTCCCTGGGGCGGTTCTGGTTTTTGTTTATTGACCAATATCGGATTTATTGCTGTTGTTGATAATAGATTTGTTACAAGTATCCCTGCACATAAAATTCACGATCTTTTGAGCAATGATGAAATTGACCTAAGCTTCCTGAGTAAGAAACGGCAGAATGAGATTCTTAACCAGCTCGCAGATGTAAAAGAAACCGACAATCCTCTGCTGATGTTTGTTACAATGAAATCAAGTGCTAAAAATAGTCAATAGTGTTTTTTTCCGGCTGTTTATAGTACTGAATATTTCCCTGGTTGTACTCTTGTTATATCTGTGTTATTGCTCTGACAATTATGCGAAACCTAATGACCTTCGTTAAGGCCTTGCGGAGAATCAAACCGATACGAAGCAATATAGTTTCGATTAATGCAATACGTATTAAATTGCTAATTAATGCCTTATGAAATATATTGAAAATATTTTACTCCCAGACACATAAACACTATTGACAACTGTTGCAATTTGTATTACTTTTACGCTTGCAATGTTACTAGTTCCATAAAACCACCTTAAACCCATGCTCACATCCTCACTGGCTCAAACAAAGCCCTCACATGCTTGCTCTGCCCGTGAAGGATGTGCCACCTTGAACGGACAGTGAAGATATGTTGCCTGATAATCAGATTGTCTTACTTAATTTTGTTTTGAAAATCAACTCATTATACTGTGATACTATGCATAAATCCTGGTTGTCAATTTTACTTTTATCAGCAGTTCTGAGCCACACAGTTTTGTCTCAGAATCAAACTGAACTTGTCAGGCTTACCCTGCGCGATGCCATTGAAATCGCCAGGCAGCAGTCGCCCGAAGCTATGATGGCGCGCCACCGATATCGAGGTAGTTACTGGCAATTCCGAACCTATGAGGCGAGCTTTATGCCTATGCTAAGTCTCGATGCCACTTTGCCGGAGCTAAACCGCTCAATCAGTTCGGTAACACAGCCCGATGGAACCGAAGCATTCCGCGAAAGACGTTTTATGAGTTCGGATATGAACCTGTCGTTGAGTAAAAACCTGAGTTTAACCGGAGGTCAGGTGTTTATGAATACCGGCCTGCAACGAATCGATATTTTTTCCGATACAACAATAACATCGTGGCTGAGCACACCACTCAACATAGGTTTCAGACAACCATTATTTGCCCATAACCAGTTCCGCTGGAGTAGAAAAATAGAACCTTTGCGTTACAGCGAGGCACAACGCCGCTATATTGAAGACATGGAGCAGGTGGCTATCACCACAATCAATTATTTCTTTGACCTCCTGAAAGCGCAAATAAGCTACCAGATCCAGCAATTAAACCGCAATAACAACGACACACTTTTACAGATCGTGAGAGGACGCTTCAATATGGGGACGGTAGCTGAAAATGAACTATTGCAGGCCGAATTGAATTTTCTGAATTCAGAAACCGCCCTCGAAAATGCTGTTTTTATGCTTCGAAACAACCTGTTTAATCTGAAATCCTACCTTCGGCTTCCTGACGATATTACGATTGAATTGGTTAAACCCGACGAAACACCAACATTGCTGATCGATCCCGATCAGGCTGTAATGCACGCACGCAAAAATCGTGCTGCCTCTCTTGGTTTTAACCGCAGGCTGATAGAAGCCGAAAGCGAAGTAAACAAAGCCCGTCTCGATAGCCGCTTCAATGCCAATTTGTTTGCAATTTATGGACTTACCCAAAGCGCCTATGACCTGAGAAACGTTTACATAAACCCACAAGACCAGCAACAGGTAATGGTAGGCGTACATGTTCCTATCCTCGATTGGGGACTGGGTAGGGGAAGGATTAAGATGGCCGAATCGAACCAGGAACTTGTTAAAACCTCAGTTGAACAAGAACAGATTGACTTTGACCAGGAAGTAGTACTTGAAGTCAGTCAGTTCAATATGCAGCAAAGGCAGTTGATGCTCGCCGCCCGAAGCGACACAGTGGCTTTGAAAGGCTACGAGGTTACATTGCAAAGATACAGGATAGGTAAAATCGGCATAATAGAACTGAACCTCGCCCAAACCGAAAAAGATAATGCTGCCAGGGGTTATATTTCTGCCCTACACAACTTTTGGAGTAATTACTACAGACTCCGCAAACTCACACATTTCGACTTTTTTACCAACCGAAGCCTGGAGTTTGTAGATGAACTTTAGCCTGAATGGCCATTAATGTGTTGTCGGCAGAGGTTCGCTAAAAACAATGCATATTATTAATTTCTATTTTTGCCCGTCAAATCAAAACTTAATTAAAATGGAAAAACATTCGCAAAACCCACACAGGGTGTTGAATTTCCAGCTTTGGAGCCGCAAATCATATGCGGTTTTCAACAGCTTTGGAAAGATCATCCGTATTGGGGTGTTGTGTTTGGCTTATTCCATCCTTGTTCTGCCCTGCTTTGGGCAGCAAAACCGCGACACTTTGCAACAGAAGGAGACCATCATTGAGTACGAGCTTGATGAATTGGTTGTAAGCGCTCAGCGCAGCCCAGCGCTGCAATCGCAGCTTATGCGGGTTGTACACGTGATCACACGCGCTGATATTGAGCAGGCCCCTGCCCGTGATGTGGCATCCCTGCTTCAAAACCTTCGTGGAGTTGACATAAGGAAACGCGGCACATTCGGAATTCAAGCCGATGTTAGTATCAGGGGTGGCACATTCGACCAAACACTCATCCTAATTAACGGAATCAACGTTACCGATCCACAAACCGGCCACCACAGTATGAATTTGCCGGTTGATCTTAAGAGCATTGAACGCATTGAGGTACTCAAAGGACCAGGGGCACGTATATTCGGACCCAATGCATTCAATGGCGCCATCAACATTATCACAAACCGCCCAGGTATAGAGCATGTAAACGCATCCCTCTTAGGTGGCGAATACGGCTTGGGCGGCGTGAGCGCATCTGCAGGGTTCAACACCGGACCACTGAAAAATTTCTTATCTATTAATGGAACCACCAGCGATGGGTTCACCGTAAATACTGATTTTAAAGCAGGTAACGTTTTCTTTAGATCAGTAGCTGATATCGCAGGCTCTGAACTTGATTTTCAGGCCGGGTATAATCAGAAAGCTTTCGGAGCAAACAGCTTTTACACTCCACGCTTCCCAAACCAGTTTGAAGAAACACGTACCAGATTTGTATCAATGCAATTGATTCCGTCAGGAAGGTTAAATCTGAGAACAAACGTATACTGGCGCAGGCATCACGACCGTTTCGAACTGTTTCGCAACTATACAGATGCGCCAGCATGGTACACTAATCACAACTACCACATGAGCGATGTGGCAGGCGCCTCAATAAACTGGATGCATGCCGGAAAATACAGCAGAACTTCCGTAGGGCTTGATTACCGGTTTGAACATATTTACAGCAATGTAATTGGCAATTCTCTTGCTACTCCTGTTGCAGTGCGAGGTTATGATGACGAATTTTATACTCACTCCTACCAAAGGTCGGGTTTGAGTTTAATGGCTGAACAAACCGTTTTGCTTGGCCCGTTTTCAATGTCAACAGGAGTGCTTGCTTATGCCAATACCGATCTGGATAATAGAGTAAGCTTTTTCCCGGGAATTGATCTCGGGTGGCAATTTGGGAACAATTGGCGCTGGTTTTCAAGTTTCAACCGAACCTTAAGGCTGCCAACATTCACCGACCTTTTTTACCGCGATAGGGCACATATCGGAAACCCATTATTAGAACCCGAAAAGGCAATATCCATCGAAACGGGTCTTAAAAATAACTGGAAAGGGCTAAACTTCGAACTTGCCATCTTCCGCCGCTGGGGAATAGATATGATAGACTGGATAAAGCAACCTGGCGATGAACAGTGGCATAGCATGAACCTGACAAAGGTTAATATTACAGGTTTTGAAACCGGTGTAACAATACCGTTTAAAAATTTCGACATGTTTGAATCGCTAAATCCTTTGCTAACAATCAATTACAGCTATCTCCACTCAGATAAGGAAAGCGGAGAGCTAATGTCGAAATATGCCCTTGATCATTTACGGCACAAACTTGATCTGGGGCTAACGCATAAAATTACTTCAGGTTTAGGTGCAACATGGCAAGTTTCATGGCGCGAACGTGCAGGTGGGTTTATGTTGTTTGAAGATGGTATTTTCCACGATCAACAAGACTTCGAACCGTTTTGGATGGCCGATTTAAAGTTGTTTTACAATCTAAATCAATGGCGTATTTTTGGTGAAGCATCCAACATTTTCGATACACGCTATGTAAGTATAGCCAATGTGCCTCAGCCCGGTAGATGGATTAGGGCCGGTATTAATTATGAGATAAAATTATAATCCGGATTAATCAAATCAGAAATACCCGGATAAGTGTTCTAGGTGTACCGCATCATGAATTCTATCCGGGTTTTTATTTGTCCTTATCGTTTCGAACAGGCTGGCCCTTCAAATGAAGCATGATCTCTGTAATAATTTGCTTCCGCACACTGACTGGGATCGCAGCAGGTATAACATACCCTTTTAAGACTCTTAAAGCAAAGCAGTTCGACTCCGGGAGAAAGAAAGCTCGGCTTAACTGGTTCACACTTAAGCAGATCAGTGCTTAAGTACTTTTTATTATCATCTGGCAGGATTGTTACCACGCATTTATCTACCCCTAATTTTTCCTGCACCAATAATGCGCCTAAAAAGTTTGCACCCGACGATATGCCAACACCCAGGCCGAGTTCCGAGGCCAGCTTTTGGGCCATTATTATTGCATCGCCGTCGTCAACGGCAATTATTTCATCCAACTCATCAAGTTTCACAATCTCTGGTATGAACTCATCCGATATTCCTTGAATACGATGTTGTCCGACTTTGTATCCGGTTGACATCGTTGGAGAATTTACCGGTTCAAGGGGATGTATTTTGATAGTAGCCGACTGGCTTTTTAAATACCTTCCCGTTCCCATTACGGTTCCCCCCGTGCCAACCCCTGCAACAAATGCATCCGGTGCCATTGATCTGAACTTAAGCTGCCACCAAATTTCTTTACCGGTGGTTTGTAAATGGGCTTCTACGTTATCTTCATTGGAGAACTGTCGCGGTAAGAAGCATCGCAAACTTCTTTTTGCCAACTTCTCTGCCATATCAATAGCTCCTAAAAAGCCGCCATCTTCCTTGCTTACAAGCACAATGTCGGCGCCCAGACTTTTAATCAAATTCTTCCGCTCATCGCTCATCCAGTCAGGCATGAAAATGGTTACAGGATGTCCGAGTGCCTTGCCAATAGCTGAAAATGAAATCCCGGTATTCCCGCTGGTAGCTTCAATTATCCTGTCGCCTGCCTTCAGTTCTCCCCGCTCGTATGCATTTTTTAAAATAAAAAAAGCCATCCTGTCCTTTATGCTCCCTGTAAAATTTAAATTTTCAGCTTTAGCATAAATTATCCTCTTCTGGCCTTTGTACTTGCATCGGATCTCAATAAGTGGCGTATTCCCAATAAGGGATGCAAGCCCCTTGATTCGTTTTCCTATAATTTCATCCATGATAGTCGTTTTCTAAAATTCACGGGGCGTATTTTATTGGATAATTTAATAAATCGCGCCCCAAAATTAGAACAGCATTTTAAGTTGTACAAATAACAATGAAAGAAAATTTCTGTTGTGTTGTTGAATATGAGCATTAGCAACCGATTTGAACGAACGTGTTGCTGTGGCGACATGCGGTAATTTTGCAGGAATGTGAGATAAGCCTGCTTGAAATGCTGATTTAATACCTACCTCCGCAACAGGAAGTTATGAACAACGAATTGTTAATATTTATTCGAATGTGGCAGAACCCATAGTTCTCCGTGAAACGCTGATGAGCAACAAAATCGAATAAAGTAGCCAGAAAAACTCCAGGCATGTGGTAAACATCAGTAAACACAGTTATTGAATTTATCAAACATGGAAATGATGTTTACGTTCCGCTCTGGCAAAAATCAACCCCGATTAATTCCGGATCAATTCTATTCTAAACCATAGGGCTAAACAATTCATGTTTCGTGCGATCCTCTAAAAGCACAAATCGGCTAATATTCAATTACTTGCGAAATTCAACCTGTTTTTCGTTTTTTTGTATCACCTCTGTTTTGATGCCGTAAAAAATTTATCAAACCCTCGTTCATTTATTATCAATAACTTAAACGTACCAATCGTTCAGATGTTAATAAACTTATTTGACTAAATTACTTCAATAGACGACCTTTGGTTTTCTGAAGCCTGATCAGGTTTTCATTTATAAGCGATTGTATACCAGCGAAAAAAAATTATAATATATTGTATGAGAAAGCGTCGTGCAGATTTATCACAAAGCAGTTTGTTTGTAAATATTGATGAACCCACGTGCAACACAAGGGAACCAGATACAATTGACACATTGGTTGAACAACGCCATCGGCCTTTTATTTTCAACGAACCCACGGCAGAAACCTATCCAGAGAATTCTAAAGTTGCGGTTGCCGACAATCCAGGCTCCGAGCCTCATCCTAAGAAGCCGCAACAACAGGTTTATTCTTACGAGGATGCGCTTGTAGCAACCACCGCATATTTCAAAGGCGACACTCTGGCGGCAAATGTGTGGATTAACAAATATGCCCTTAAGGACAGTGCAGGCAACCTTTATGAGTTAACGCCTGACGACATGCACCGAAGGATTGCACGGGAAATTGCCCGCATCGAGCAAAAATATCCAAACCCTTCGACCGAGGATGAGATTTTCGAAGTTTTGAAGGATTTCCAATATATAGTTCCACAGGGCAGTCCAATGGCTGGTGTTGGCAATGATTTTCAGGTTTCTTCACTATCGAACTGTTTTGTGATAGGCGGCGATGACAACGGTGACTCATACGGCGCTATAATGAAAACAGATCAGGAGCAGGTTCAATTGATGAAACGCCGCGGAGGTGTCGGACACGATCTTTCACATATTCGTCCAATGGGGAGTCCGGTTCAAAACAGTGCGTTAACTTCAACAGGAATTGTACCATTCATGGAACGCTTTTCAAATTCGACCCGTGAAGTGGCACAAGATGGCAGGCGCGGCGCACTGATGCTCACCATTTCAATCAAACACCCCGACGCAGGCCATTTTATTGATGCAAAAACAGAACAAGGTAAGGTAACCGGGGCAAACATTTCGGTAAAGATTGATGACGCTTTCATGCAATCGGTTATCAACAATACTCCCTATGTTCAGCAATTCCCGGTTAATACGGATAAGACTGTTTTCAGCAGGGAAATTAACGCCCGTGAGTTGTGGGAAAAAATCACTCATAATGCATGGCTGGCTGCGGAACCTGGAGTGTTGTTCTGGGATACAATTAAAAGGGAGTCAATCCCCGATTGCTATGCCGACCTCGGGTTCAAAACTCTATCAACAAACCCCTGTGGCGAAATTCCGCTTTGTCCTTACGATAGCTGCCGCTTGCTTGCTATCAATCTTTTCAGCTACGTCGAAAAGCCATTTACCCAGGAAGCCTCATTCAACTCCGCTCTGTTTGCACATCATGCAGCATTGGCTTTACGCATGATGGACGATATAATTGATCTTGAAACCGAAAAAATTGATGGCATTTTAAATAAAATCGCCTCCGATCCCGAAGATGCTGAAACCAAAAACACAGAGCGGCGGTTATGGGAAAAAATCCGTGATAAAACATTGCTCGGACGCAGAACCGGTATTGGAATAACAGCCGAGGGCGATATGTTAGCTGCTCTCGGACTGCGTTATGGATCGGAAGATGCTATTAATTTTAGTGTCGAAGTGCATAAACTCCTGGCATCCGAAGTATACCGTGCATCGGTAGAACTGGCAAAAGAACGCGGTGCATTTCCGATTTTTGACTATGAGCGGGAAAAAAATAACCCCTTCATCATGCGGCTCCAAACAGCCGCTCCAGAGGTAGTTGAAGAGATGAGTAAATATGGCCGGCGCAATATTGCCATGCTCACGATAGCGCCTACAGGGAGTGTTAGTATCTGCACTCAAACTACATCAGGTATCGAACCTGTGTTTTTAGTCAGCTACAAACGGCGCCGCAAGGTAAACCCAAACGATAAAAATGTGAACGTTTCGTTTGTTGATGATGTTGGCGACTGCTGGGAAGAATACAACGTTTTCCATCCCCGGTTTTTAGACTGGATGAGAATAAATGGAATTGACATTGATAAAGTAAGCGCCCTAAGCGACAGCCAGTTGCAGGAGTTGATAAAAAGATCGCCCTACTACAAAGCAACATCGAACGAAATTGATTGGGTAAGCAAAGTAAAGATGCAGGGTGCAATCCAGAAATGGGTTGATCATTCAATCAGCGTAACGGTAAACCTGCCAAAAGATGTCAGTGAAGAGCTCGTTCGAGAGGTTTACAAAACTGCCTGGGAAAGCGGATGCAAGGGGATGACTATCTATCGCGAAGGTTCACGGTCGGGAGTACTTGTTAGCAACGATAAAAACAAGGACGATTTGAATGAGTTCCAGGAAACACGTGCACCACAACGACCCAAAGTGCTCGAAGCCGAGGTATTACGGTTTCAGAATAATCATGAAAAGTGGATAACTGTTTTAGGGCTGCTCAACGGCAGACCTTATGAGATTTTTACGGGAAAGGCCGAAGGATTTTATCTTCCGCCATGGGTTCACAAAGGGTGGGTAATAAAAAACAAGATCGAAAAGCAAACAACGCGCTACGATTTTCAGTATACCGACGCTCAGGGATACCGCACTACAATTGAAGGTTTATCAAGAATGTTCGACCCTGAATTCTGGAACTATGCCAAACTGATTAGCGGAATCCTCCGACATGGAATGCCTTTACCCTATGTTGTGAACCTCATTGATAAGCTCACACTAAGCGACGATAACCTTCATACCTGGAAAAACGGGGTTGTGAGAGCGCTAAAGAAATTCATCCCCGACGGCACCATCATTGGCCAGCGACATTGTCCTGAATGTAACCAAAAAGGCGGTCTGGTTTACAAGGAAGGATGCATAACGTGCACTCATTGCGGTTATTCGAAATGCGGTTAATTTAGTGTGAAACCCTATACTTGCCATCAGAAACGCAGTTTGTGGTAGTCGAATGTTTGGTTTCCCTTAAAACTGTGAATTATAGCTGCAAGTATTTCGAAAACCTTAAGATCATATTGCTTTAACCATCCTATTGCCTGGGAGTCGTTGTTGCATGCACGGGCAAAAACCGCAAGCAGTTGGTAGTCGTGCTTCATCAGCCACACATACGCCTCCTGTTTTTGATCGATTGCATAATCAAGGGCGGCTAAATGCGGATATCCATTCTTTAGAAGCCATTGATTGGCCTCCTCGCTGCCCCTGATGGCGCTCGAAAGAGCAGCAAGTTCGCCAAAACCGTTGTTTAGCAACCAATGGTATAATGCTTCGTTTCCTCGAATTGATTCGCCAAAGGCGACTAAAACTTTTACCGGGTATTCTATCATGATTCATTAAATCGATCAACAGAATACTTCTGTGTTTATTCCAGCTTGCGACACTTTTTGTGCTATCTGTTCAAGTTCTTTACTGGAAATTTTTTCGATGCCATTCTCAGCCGTAGCCCTGTCAACAGGGTAGATCATCACCGACCGTGGTCGGATTTTTTTGAGTTGGTGCAGCCATTCATCAACATGATGATTGGCAGTATTATCAATGCGGCTGTGGTTTATCGTAGCTCTGAGGAAAAGGCTTTGAACCTTTAACATGCCATTGAGTTTCAACATCGTTTCAACAATGCTTTCAACCGAACAAGGCAAAAGCGGACGGTTAATTGCTTGCATAACATTGTTGTAGCCTGCATCGAGTTTCATAACATTGTTATCAACCTGCATTAATGCGTCAATGATTTCGCTGTTGTTGCCGAAAGTTGCATTCGATAATACAGTAATACGGGATTCGGGAAGATAGAGGTTTCTTATCCTGATAACGTCGAAAATAATTGCTGGAAACTCAGGATGAAGCGTCGGTTCGCCGTTTCCTGCAAAGGTTATACTATCAGGGATCCGTTGAAGTACTCTTAACTGTGAAAAACGTTGTTCAACCGCCTGAATTATTTCGGATCGTCGTGCTAACGGCTGGTTAGAACCGGTCGGGGTTGCTGTTGTGTTTCCACATTCACAATAGACACAATTGAAAGAACACAACTTTGAATTGAATGGAAGCAGATTAATCCCTAATGATACGCCAAATCTGCGGCTTCTTACCGGCCCAAAAACTATCTGATTAAACAAAAAAACCGACATGGCAATCTTTTTGCAAATATACCACTAAAGAGGCATCGCCAGTGAAGGTGCTGTTGAGCTAACCCTCGGTTTGAAAATAATGCGCTCTCTTTATACTGCAACAATATTTACTACTTTTGACCAGTCAATGAAAACTCCTATTACTCTTAGCGAAATCAGAGAACCAGTAAAAGAACCATTAAAACGGTTCGATGCATCGTTTGCTGATTTAATGAAAAGCCCGGTTCAATTACTTACGCTGGCACTGCGATATATTCTTCTTCGCAAAGGAAAGCAAATGCGGCCGCTATTCGTTTTTCTTTCGGCAAGCGCGTGTGGCCAACCCGGCGAACGAACGCAGCGTGCAGCCGCACTTGTGGAACTACTCCATACAGCCTCGCTTGTTCACGACGACGTTGTTGACGACTCGCACAAACGACGTGGGTTTCTTTCAATAAATGCCTTGTGGAAAAACAAATTTGCTGTTCTGATGGGCGACTATCTGCTCTCCAAAGGGCTTTTGCTTGCCCTGGAACATGATGACTTTGATCTGCTTAAGATTATATCAACGGCTACTCGTGAGATGAGTGAAGGAGAACTGCTTCAAATCGAAAAAACAAGGCATTTGAATATTGATGAAAACACATACTTTGAGATCATAAGCAAGAAAACAGCATCGCTGATTTCGGCATGTTGCAAGGCTGGTGCAGCTTCGGTGGGTGCTCCGGAGGCTGTGGTGGATAAAATGAATGCTTTTGGCCGATACACCGGGCTTGCTTTCCAACTCAAAGACGACATTTTCGATTATCAGGCCGGAAATAGTACCGGAAAACCACAAGCCATTGACATTCGCGAGAAAAAGATGACACTGCCGCTTATCTACACGCTCCAACATGCCAGCGCCAGCGATCGCCTTTTTATCCGAAGAACCATAAGATCATATTCGAGTGATTCCAAACGGGTTGCAACCCTGATCCGTATGGTTGACGAGGCAGGTGGATTGCGCTATGCCGCCGAGCAGATGCACCAGAACCGTAACAAAGCATTGGCAATTCTTAGTGAGTTTCCAGTCTCCGAGGCACTGATTGCCTTGGGCAAACTCGTAGATTTTACGATTGAACGAGACCGATAGCCAGCGGCCTTGTATTTTTATCTTGCTTTTTTTAGTGTGAACGCAAAAGTGGTTCCCACGCCCACAGTGCTGCGAACATTAATTGTTTGCTCGTGCGCTTCGATGATATGCTTTACGATAGCCAACCCAAGTCCGGTGCCACCCTGTTCTCGTGAGCGAGCTTTGTCAGTCCGGTAGAACCGCTCAAAAACACGGGGAATGTCGTGTGGTGTGATCCCAATACCATTATCGGTAACCTCCACAAGAATCAATTCATCCATGTCGAAAAAGCTCAGTTTAGTTCTACCATCTTCGGTTGTGCTATACTTTATAGCGTTGTCAATGAGATTGATGAAAACCTGTCTGATCCGTTCTTTATCGGCGAAAATGAAAATAGGACGTTCGTAAGTATCGGCAAAAAAGATTGTATGTTTTTTCCTTCTCGATTTTATTTCGAGAAAGCTAACCACTTCCCTTGCCAGAGTAACAACATCGAACCTGGAAAAGTTAAGTTTCATTACTCCGGCTTCGAGTTGTGATATGGTTTCAAGATCTTCGACGATGGCAATCATGCGATTGATACTTTTTTCAGTCCGCAATAAGTATTCACGGTTGATTGAGTTATCTTCCAAACCTCCATCAAGTAGTGTAAGTACGTAGCCCTGGATATTGAAAATGGGTGTTTTAAGCTCGTGCGAAACATTACCAATAAACTCCCTGCGATATGCAGCCAAACGCTTAAGCTCTTCTATCTCTTTTGTTTTGTTTTCGCCCCATTCTGCTACCTCCTGGTTCACTTTTTCAATTGTGTCGCTACCGATGTTGAGCTTTAGTCGTTCGTTTTCTTTGGGTCTTTTGAGGTGATGAATGGTTTTGTAGATAATTTTGATTTTTTCGTAGATAAATTTTTCGAGGGTATAGCGATATAACAACCACGAGAAGATCAACAGAAAAGCAATCGAAAAAACCCACAAATAGCTTGGGAATGACCGAATTAGCTTATCAGGCAATATGAATAACACAGCAGCAATCGCTGTAACAACAACTGCCACCGCCAACGAAAGTTTTGAAGGATCGGAAAGCTTCATGTGTTTAGTTAAAATCAGAACTCTATGACTCGAATTTATATCCTACTCCCTTAATTGTTTTGAGGTTTTGTATCCCAATTTTTTCCCTTATTTTTCTAACATGAACATCAATTGTACGATCACCCACAATTACATTAGGACCCCACACCCTTGCAAAAATTTCATCGCGGGTGAAAACCTTATCGGGTTTAGAAGCCAGGGTGAGTAGTAATTCAAATTCTTTTTTAGGCATGATTATTTCCTGCCCATCTTTGATTACAACAAATTTTTCTTTGTCAATAATGATATCTCCAACATGCAACACCTCACTCTCCGGCTCAAACTCGCGGTAACGGCGAAGCAACGCCCTGACTCGGCTTATCAGAACCCTTGGTTTGATAGGTTTGGTGATGTAGTCATCGGCTCCGGCTTCAAAACCGGTAATCTGAGAGTAATCCTCGCCACGTGCAGTCAGAAATACAATGATCGTACTCTTTAATTGTGGATTAGACTTTATTTCGTGGCATGCTTCAATGCCATCCATATCTGGCATCATTACATCCAAAATTATCAGATGTGGCTTTTTTTGTGCCGCCATTTCAATGGCCGATCGTCCATTTGAACATGAGAAAACCTGATATCCTTCCTTGCGAAGATTGTAGCCGAGAAACTCCAAAACATCGGACTCGTCATCAACCAGCAATAATTTATACTCACTGTTATTCATTATTTATCAAATTGTTAAGCAGAAATTTGCAACAAAGATATTAACACTAGTTAAGACAATAGCGAATATACAATTATTTAACATGACTTAATCCATAGAAAGTCCGTTAGGGCTAAACTATTGATTCTATGAGGCTAATCCAGATTAGGCGGTTTCAAATGCTTAATCTGAATTTAACACACATAATTAAAAGAAATTTCGATTGTGCTGAAGGTTAGAGTCATAACATGAGGGAGTAGTTTGCCTCATCCTTTAGCCAGGTTTAGAGAACAATACCCTTTCCAATCTTGTGTTTATAAGAATTATTTCTGAGAAAATCTCCATAGGATTGTAATCATACCCACGAAATGAATACTTTTATTGCGCAGATTGTTAAATTTTTACCAACCAAAATAAAACATGAAACTGTTTCTTATCAGTTTGAGCTTTTTCGCTGTGTCTGTATTTATTACAGGCTGCAAACTTTCAGAGGCAACAGCATTGCAGCAGAATCAGGTTATTCCTGGAAATACTCGGGGTAATGGAATCTGCTTAAACCCTGAAGAGATTGCCTTGCTCGTAGCTTTGCAAAGTTACCGACAAGAACACAAGCTTCCCGCAATCCCATTATCAGTATCACTTACAAAGGTGGCTCAGATCCATTGTCGGGATCTGGCGTGGAACCAGCCGCATCGTCCACAACGATGTAATATGCACAGTTGGTCGAACAAAGGACCATGGACTCCGTGCTGTTACACTAACGACCACCGCGAAGCCGAATGCATGTGGAATAAACCTGCGGAACTCACTGTTTATACTGGCGCAGGGTATGAAATTGCTTTCTATTCAAACGCCGTTTATGAAAATGCAGAGGCCTTTGCCAACGATGCCATTCAAAGCTGGAGTCGCAGTCAGGGACACAACGCCGTGATCCTCAATAAGGGCATATGGAGCGATGCCCACTGGCAGGCAGTGGGCGTAGGATATTATAGAGGTTATGCCACAATCTGGTTCGGGATGGAGCCCGACCCCGATCAAACTGTGTTGCATCCATGTTTGTAGTTAAATTCAATAAATAATGCTATTATGAAGCTAATGTTACTTTGTACTCTTGTTCTGCTTTCTACTTTTCATCCATGCAATGCGCAACGGTTTAGCGGTGGTTTGAAAGCCGGGTTGATGGGAACTCAGGTTGACGGGGATGGCTTTCGCGGGTTTCATAAACCTGGTATTGCTGCAGGAGCCTGGGTGCAATTACGTTGGGCACACCATCATGCTTTTCAGATGGAGTTGGGATATGTGCAAAAGGGTTCGCGTAAGAATCCAAATTACATGCTCGACGACCTCGAACAATACATCCTTCGCACCGATTATATTGAGCTTCCCCTGCTTTATCAGCTAATATATTCAGAAAAGATTGCTTTTGAGGCAGGTATTTCGCTGGGATATCTTATGCACACTTATGAATTAACCAATCTTCAGCAGCCTAACGAAGTGCCTTTTCGTAGGGGTGTAGTAAACTATATCGGTGGCATTTACTATTCTTTGAATGAGCGTTTGGATGTCAATTTCAGGGTGAATAATTCGATAGTGAGTTTGCGAAAAGCCGACCGGTACTATCACGACACATACCGTTTCGGCCATTGGGGCCAGTTTCATATAGCTCTAATGATTGGGTTGCAATTAGAATTATGATGATTGGGCTTGGGAAAAAAATTACTCAAGAAAAGCAATGTTTCTTTTTATTGCTTCGAATCCTGCCCGTTTTAATGAACTGTGTCTAAAAACAAATTCGAACTCTTCTTTAGTAATTGAATTCCATTCGTGTTTCGATTTAGGTGCATTGGGCAAGGGAGAAAACTCACTTTCCGAGTGTGGTATAGCAAAACGGTTCCAGGGACAAACCTCCTGGCAAATATCGCATCCGAAAATCCAGCGACTGTATTTGTTGCGAACTCCCTCAGGTAAACTACCGTGGTGCTCAACAGTAAGATATGAGATGCAACGCCTAGCATCTATTGTGGAATTGTTGTTTATGGCAGATGTTGGACATGCTTTGATACATCTGTTACAATCGCCGCAAAAGCTTTCTCCGGACGGTTTATCGTATTCAAGAGTTTGATCAGTAACAAGTTCTCCAACAAAAACATAAGAACCTAATCGCCTGGATATAAGCATACTATTTTTCCCAATCCATCCTAATCCTGCTTGAACCGCCCAGGCACGTTCGAGCAACGGTGCCGAATCGGTAAAAGCACGGCCGTTGCATGAAAAAACAGCTTCCTGAACAAAAGAGAGCAATTGTCGGAGTTTGCCGCGTATAACCTGATGATAATCTTTACCTGCGGCATATTGCGAAACGCGGTAATCGCCTGATTTGAATTCAGGATTGTAATAGTTTTTCAGAACAACAATTACTGAAGTCGCTCCTGGGAAAAGTTTCTTTACATCGTATCGCAGCTCTTTCGATTGTTCGATGAATTTCATATCGGCATGATGCTGCATTTCGAGCCATTTCTCCAATACTGTTGAATGTTCGGTTAATGGTACGGCAGGTGTAATTCCACAGTCGTCGAAGCCAAGTTCAATGGCTTTTGCTTTGATAAGTTGTGAGGCAGAATCGGTGTTCACGAACGGGAATTATATTAATCCGGGTCGAATAAGCGAGGTTGGGGCGCGATATCTTTTCGTCCGAGGTGTTCGTATGCTCGTGGCGTAACTTCTCTGCCTCGAGGTGTTCGCATAAGGAAGCCCTCCATGATGAGAAATGGTTCGTACACCTCTTCAATGGTGCCAGAATCTTCACCAACCGCTGTGGCTATTGTATTAAGTCCTACGGGGCCACCACGAAATTTGTCAATGATTGTGCGAAGGATTTTATTGTCCATCTCGTCAAGGCCAAAACGGTCAACATTTAGGGCATCGAGGGCAAAGCGGGTAATATCGAGATCAATCTTTCCAGTTCCTTTTATTTGTGCGAAATCACGCACACGGCGCAGGATCAGGTTGGCAATGCGTGGCGTTCCGCGGCTGCGTCCAGCTATTTCGGCAGCCGCTTCGCGGGAAATAGGTATGTTTATGATCCTTGCCGACCGAATAACTATCCCCTCCAGCACTGTAACGTCGTAGTAAGAGAGGCGCGAAACAATCCCAAACCGGGAACGCAGCGGCGCCGTTAGCAATCCTGACCGGGTTGTAGCGCCTATGAGGGTAAATGGATTGAGCGATATCTGAATACTTCGGGCATTCGGACCGGTTTCGATCATAATGTCGATACGGTAATCTTCCATTGCTGAATAAAGGTATTCTTCTACCAACGGACTAAGACGGTGAATTTCGTCAATAAACAGCACATCGTTTCGTTCAAGGTTTGTGAGAAGTCCTGCCAGGTCGCCGGGTTTATCAAGAACCGGTCCGCTGGTGAGGCGTAAACCCACGCCCAACTCATTGGCAATAATATGCGACAATGTTGTTTTGCCAAGCCCTGGCGGGCCGTGAAGCAGAACATGGTCGAGCGATTCACCCCTTCGGCGGGCTGCTTCAACAAACACCTTTAGGTTTTCTATAACGCTTACCTGGCCCGAAAACTCATTAAAACCGGATGGCCGCAACGTCTTCTCCATCTCCTTTTCAGCAGGCGACAGATGAGCGGCATTTGAATCCAGGTGTGGGTTTTTTGACATGAAATGTTGATAGCCCTATGAAATGCGGCCCCAAAATTACGAATTCCGTTGTGAACAATAAAAATTGGTTCAAATATGCTTATTAATATTGAATTCATTTTTTTTCTATTTTAGCGGCTGATATCAACCACAGATTTGGATGAAGAGTATTGCAGTAGCAGTAGATTTTTCGAAAGGTTCGGTGCATGCATTGGAATACGCTATTGCATTGGCCAGCCGGTTGAAATGCAATATCACTATGGTGTGGGTTGACAACGAAAGCGGTAATGCACCCGGAGGAAAGTCTATCGAAGGACAAAGTTACCGCGATGAAGCGATCAAAGGGTTCAACGAATTACTTAAAACCTATAAACCAAGCTTTCTCTATCAACTCGACTATAAGCTTCGCAAAGGGAAAGTCTATCAGGAAGTTGCTCACGTTGCCCGTAGTATCAAAGCTGGTATAATTGTTACCGGAACCCATGGCGTTACAGGCTATGAAACATTCTGGATCGGCAGCAACGCTTACCGTATAGTTTCTTACGCCCCCTGCCCTGTGATTACTGTGCGCTTCGACTTCCCTACCGATATAGATTTTTCTACTATAGTTTTACCCATTGACAGCACAACCGACACCAGACTCAAAATTCCCTTTGCCTGCGACCTGGCACGACAATTAAACAGCGCAATCCACATTGTGGGATCACACAATACGGGCCTGCTTACCATGAAAAAGAAAACCATAAGCAATATGGAACATGCTGTTGCCCGTTGTAAGAAACTTGAAATCCCATTTCAAACTATTGAAATGCAATCCAGCAATCTTACAAACTCGGTTATTTCCTACGCTGTTGAACATCAAGCCGATATTATTGCTATAATGACTGAGCAGGAACGATCGGCCACAAGCCTCTTGCTTGGACCGCAGGCACAGCAGATGATAAATTTCTCGCCTATTCCGGTTTTGAGCATCCAACCAAGAGAAATAAGCTCGCTTTCGCTTCGTTAATTCAAAATACAACCGTTACACCTTAAATGGGTGATAATGATCAGGCGAATAACTATGAAATGTAAAATTTATTTTTTTCTGGTTTTTTCTGTAATAATTATCCACAACCCTTCATTTGCCCAACAAACGGCCGGGAAAGTACAGTTTGATGGCGATAACCGAATTGCGCTCTTAACCAGCCATTATCTGAAGATGATGGAAAACAACAATCAACTGGACGGGTTTAGAGTTCAGATTTTTTTTGATTCGGGAAATCTGTCTAAGCGAAATGCCACCGAAGCACGCGAACGCTTCTTAAAGCAGCATCCTGATATTGAAGCATACATTGATTTCCGCGAACCCTTTTTTCGTGTTAGAGTGGGAAATTTCAGAACACGACTCGAAGCAGATGGTTTCCGGCGTAGAATCCTATCGAATTATCCGAATGCTTTTACCGTGAACGACAAAATCACAACCCCTGTGAACAAATAATATCTTTTTTTCAACATATCTTGATTTTGGCAAATGGTTTGACTATTTTAGCTGATTATTTTTGGCCAGTTGAGTATATTTGTTCTGCCTAACCGCTCAATAACTCAAGCCAAAGGCTGAATCAACCTGTAAACAAATAGTTTCACGCAAATAGCCATACAATGAAAAACATTATCGTTGCTGTTGATTTCTCAGATTCCAGCATCACAGCGCTGGAACATGCAATTACTATTGCTCATAAGGGAGGCTTTGGCATACAGATGGTTTGGGTAAACAACCCGACAACCACACGCATACTTCTTTCAGATGCGCAATCCGACGATTTAGTAGCAGAAGTTGATAATCAGTTCAAAACCCTGATTACGCGCTATATGAAAGAAGCTGAAGGTGTAAGCTTTACTCATGCGATCCGCGAAGGGAAAGTGTACCAGCAAATATCGCAGTTGGCGCGGCAAAGCGAAGCTTTTCTTATTGTAGCTGGCACACATGGCGCTTCGGGCTTTGAAGAATTCTGGATTGGAAGCAATGCAAATAAAATTGTTTCGGCTGCCCCATGCCCTGTCATTACTATTCGAGGTGGCGTTAGTGTTAGCCGCGATCTGAAACGAATCATTGTGCCGGTTGACAGCACTCCCGAAACACGTCAGAAAAGCTCATTTACAGCAAGTATTGCACGCTTATTCGAGGCAGAGATATTTATTGTAGGCTGGTTAACGTCGGGAATAGGGGCAATACACGATACTGTTGAAAACTATGCTTTGCAGATGAAAACATTCTTCGAGGAGGAAGAACTTCTTTGCCGGTTCGAAATGAAGAAAGCCGAAAACATTGCTCTTGCAACCATTGATTATGCTCTTGATTACGACGCCAACCTCATCTCAATTATGACCGAACAGGAAACCACTACTGCGAACCTATGGCTTGGCCCATTTGCCCAACAGTTAGTAAACCGGTCGCCCGTTCCGGTGCTGAGCATTCACCCGATTGATTTCAATGCCGATATCTATTCGTAAACCCGAATTAATCAATAGAAAGTCCGTTAGGGCTGAACTATTGATTCCATGAGGGTAACCCCGATTTAGTGTTTGTACAGCGCAATTCTTATTGGGCTGATTACAAACACTTAATCGTTTAAGCATTGTCAAATGCTTAAACTGGGTTAAAACAAGTAAGTTCGCTATCTGCATGATAACCAGCATATTATACACCACTTGCTGGGGTACGTTATTAATAATTTTGGCTATGTTTTATTAAATATCACTACTGTCCGACAAAAATAAGATAAAATGGGTACTCACCATAGGTTTCCACCAAATGTTCTATTTTGGTTTTTGTGTAAGTGAACACAACATAAGCAAAATTACAGAAACCAGCGGGAAAAGAAAAAACGTCGAGGTAAAATTTGACGGTTAGCCGAACCTATTGATTAACACTCAAACAAGTGCAATCAGGCCAAATGCATTAGGGCGAAAAAACTATCTTTTTACCGGTTCGCACGATGCAGCCCAAAGAGCCGCCATCTTTTATTCTATATTTGGAACCTGCAAAAAGAACAACGTAAACCCACACCTCTGGCTCAAAAAAGTGCTGGAAGTAATTCCTGATTATCTCGCCAACAAACTTGTTGACTTACTCACTCAAAATCTGAAACTCTAACAACCTTTCATAATCCATGCCCACTTCCGCATGAATGACGTAGTCGGGAAAGCCCGCCTGCCCCGACTGGTTCCTGCGATGGCAGGCAAGACTTCCGCTTAAGGGTTTTGTGCTCTAAAAATCACTTCCTGTACCATAAACTTATCTTTGAATTACTATTTTCCCTGAGTAAGTTATTTCTCCCAACACCACTCTGTAAAAGTAAACCCCACCCGGCAGCCAGCTAACATCCAACATAGTTTGTTCTGAAGTAATTTCCTTCCAAGCCACCTGCCTGACAAAAACATCAAACAAGTGTATTTCACCAACTTCAACCCTCAAACCCTGCCTGCCCGCCGTGGCGTGAACCTCAAACTGTATGTAGTCCTTTGCGGGATTAGGATAAACCCTTATTCCCCTTGCGCTTGCAGGTGGTGTTATTGCGTTTATTGTATCAGTTTTTAATATTTCAAACACCCAGAAATCCCTGTCCCAAACACCAAAACCGCCATAAGGCATGCAGCCAACATCATACGAAGGGCCAAAGTCGGTTACGCCTGCTATAACAAAATTATTGTCGCTTTTTCTTATCACACCGCACATAACTTCTTCATCTCCTGCGCCTCCAAAACACTGCTGCCATTTCAGTTCGCCATCTCCGTTTATCTTAAACATCCAGATGTCACTGTCATGTTCACTTAGGGAGTGGTTGCCCGAAACATCGCCGTTGTTTGATTTAGTGCTACCAACTACAATAAACCCGTTATCATCAGTTGCAACAATGTATGCCGCAGCTTCAAATCTTGAACCGCCGAATACTTTTTGCCATACTATGTTTCCGTCAAAATCAATCCTGACAACCCAAACATCATAACATCCTTTGTGCCCTGGCATATTGGTTGATTCGGTTCCGCCTACAAAAACATATCCGTCATCAATCTCAAGTATGCCATTTATTGCATCATGGTTATTTCCGCCGTAGCAGCGTTGCCATTGAACATTCATATCCGCATCAAATTTGGTGAGTACACCGGTAACATAGCCGTAGGATGGAGGGATGCAAGTAATATTCCCCACGGCGCCCTGTAATATAATAGAGTTGCTTCCGGCAAGGTAGCCCCCGTCGGATGTTTGAATGATGGCCTGCCCAATGTCGAACCAGCCGGTTCCAATGGTATAATCCGATTCCACTAAACCATCGGCGCTTAATTTCACCATCCAGGTATCCAGAAACCCATGAAATACGCTTACATAGCCATCATCAGAGCTTGTTTCGCCTATGGCCACAATCCCTCCATCGGCAGTTGCAGCGCCGGTCCAAAGGCGGTCTGATTTAGTGCCTCCAAGAATTTTATCCCACAAGAAATTGCCGTCAATATCAATTTTTACTATCCAGAAACTAGCAGAATTGGGATCTGGGTTATATGAAACATTACCGTCAGAAGAGCCGGAATTGCCTAATAAATAATAACTACCTGCATTACCGGGGATAATACGGCGGAAATTCTCCCCCATGCTGCCCCCAAGGGTTGTCTCCCACATCATATTTCCTGTTGAGTCAGTTTTTATCAGCCACCCATCTGTATGCCCATGGTTAAATGAAACATCTCCATCAGAGGATTTGGTGTTTCCAATAATAAAATAACCCCCAGGAATATGTATTAAATCATTAGCATCATCATCATTACTTCCCCCAAAGCATTGTTGCCAGATAATATTCCAATCCTGGGCAACCAGGGTAGCCGGCGCCAAAACGAGTATAAGTAAATAAATGAAAGTTCTCATTTTCGAAGGTATAAAAGGTGCGACGCCAAAGATAATACGTAGCGCCCGATAAATTTACTTACTGATAACAATTTTTCCGTGTTTGCTAAAGCCGCCTGCATTTAAGGTGTAGAAATATACGCCGGATTTAACCGAACGCGTATCCCAAATCTGCTGGCCTTGCTTTCCGCTTACAGGCATGGAGGCAACTTCCCTGCCCAATGCATCGCTGATTACAATCACACCACTTGTTGCATTTCCTGGCAAAGTATAATTGAATGCCGCCCAGTCTTTGGCCGGGTTGGGCACAACCGTGATTTCAATGCCCGAAAGCTTTTCAAGCGAGGCCGGATTGAACGGCTTGCCGCTTTTTAAGCCTGACTCATCGGCTTCAATGCAATTGTAGAAATGATAACCGTAAGCATATTCCAATATACCCTTAGCTTGTAAGCCTGCGGTTCCATTGCTGTTTTCTGCAATGTTTACCAGTTTGGCAACCTCTAAACTGTCAAGGCTAAAAATGGAGCGTTGCTGTTGTTCAAGGCTGATTTGCAGGTTCAGCATGTCCATGTAATAGCTGTGTTCGACCAGTTCATTGCCTGAGTAGTTGTAAAGCGCCGGCATCATGTTTGCCAGTGCAAGTGCATTGGTAAAATTGCCTTCGCCCATATAGGAAGCAATTATCTGCTCATCTGCCCGCTTGCCACCGATATTGTCGAGCCAGTTGCGAAGCTCATCGTTGTCGGCGATGGTATCGTTGAGCAGGCTTCTGATGATGTTATGGGCTGCACGGGTTTTCAACTGGCCATAATGAGCCATTTGCCTTAACAACACAGTTTTGTATGACGAACCCATAGCCACCTGCCTCAGGATGTCAATCATGTATTCGGGCAGCGGATTATCTTTATCTTCAAGATACTTTATGAGTTCTTCTTTTTTTAGTTCATCCGGATTAGCTGCCATGATTTCAAAGATAACACTTTCGGGAAGAACGTCGGTTCTGTCGGCGGCGGCTTTTAACACCTCCATTGACAGGTGGGGCGATTTGCCAAGCAGTTCTGCACGCAAGGCCCAGATGTCCGAGGGCCAGGCTGTGGCGATTTCGTTAAGTGTAGCCGTTGTGCTGCCTCCATCCTTCAGGTTGTCGAACAGCGTTTTAACGTTATTGTAATCCGAGAGGCTTACGGCATAATCCATTTCAGCCTGCTGCTTTTGCTCAGGAGTCATCACCACATCCCTTGCGGAGCCACTGCCTCCGCCACCATAATTTGAAAGACATGGGTTCTGAATGCCTACCACTTCTTCGCGTGTTACCCGGTTAACCACTTGAGGATAATACACGGTATTCGTGTTGCCCTGCGAAGGGGCATAGTAGTAATAACCTATCCAGTTGTTGAAATCCCAGTTCCAAAAATGATACTGTGCATTGGCTGAAAATTTATTGCCGGCAGGCATTGCCGGGGATCCTTGGGGGTTTTGTATACCATCAGGTTGTCCCTGAATGTCTGGTACTACAAAATCCACAGTGTTACCCGTATTCTCGTTGCAGTAGTATGCGAGGCCTTTCCAGGTGTATCTATTATCCCAATTCTTCCCCACTGCATAATTTCCGTAGGTCAGGCCATTGAAGGTGTTACGGTACACCTGGTCAGCAGCCTGGGTTTCGGCAATGTAGATACCGGTATAATTCCCCGGCGGCGCGCCGCTTGCCTTGGTAAAATAGTTTTCCTCAATGGCAAATCCGGTGCAGCCGGTCATGTGTATACCATAGCCGGAGGCGCTTTTGCCTTCGGTGGCGCAGTGATCGGATTCCGGTTCATTATAACCGATATAGAAATTGGAGTTGAGCACGGTGAAATTATTGATAAGGGAGGTTCGGATGCCGAAGCTGTTATTTATGAACTTGGCACGGTTTACATAAAAGGTCCGGGTTGTATTAAAGGGATTATTTGCGTCAATACCTTGATGAAAGCCTGTGAATGTGCTTGGTATATACTCGTTACAGGGCATGAAGTTGTCTGTGCAGATTGCATTCACACGGAATCCGGCGCTGTAGGAACCAATGGCCATATTCCAATCGGCAACATTGGGTGCATTTGGCGAAAGGCTAAAATCACATGCAGTGAATTTCACCCCTCTTACCCGGTCAAGGTCAACATGTTTGTAGAATGTTTCAGCAGCCGGGTAGTTTTCGTTAAGCTCGAAAGTGCAGCGGGTAAAACTGGCGCGGTAGTCCATTTCTCTATTATTAACTGGATTGAAATTTGTATATGGAAGAGCATGTACTGAGCGTTTATTGTTTCTGAAAACCGAGTTCCTTGCAATCACTATTCCACCAGTAGATAAATAATCGCCTGGTTTCCAGAGGCTCACGGCATCAATAGCGTTTTCGATCACAGCATTATTAAGTTCAAGATAGCCCTGGGCCAAGTTCCCTTGAGCATCGGGCCATTGGTGTGCCTGGCTGTTGCCCCATACTTCGATGCCTTGCCAGTAGGTTTGGCAGAAAGAAGTAAGCAAGCTGTTTTTAACAATCAATTCTCCTCCGTTCTTTATTTGAATCCTGCTCTCCTCCATTGAAAAAATTAATGTAGTATTATTGACTGTAAGTTTACCGCCTTCTTCAATCTGCAGGATTTCTGGCATAAAGTACTGCCCATTACTAATATTGACTTCCGTTGTTATTGCTAAATACGGAAAGATAACATCAACTGGGTTAATGGTTCCGGGTGCAATAATTGCACCACCGGCTATTTCAATATTTTGAAACCCTTTGGAAAAGAATAAACTTGCTTCCGGTGATAAATGCAATGTAGCCCCATTTTCAACTATCAGTTTTCCAAAACCCAATATTGATAACGCAGCGCAATCGTCAACAATGAGATGCGAGCCCTCCATTATGACAAGTTCCGAATTACTATTTACGATAAGCTTACTTCCTGTTTCAAGTTTAAGCGTACTTCCGTTTTTAACTATGAATTCAGAATCCGGTTCAATGTTAATTTTTGCATCTTTTTTTACCCTAAAATAAGTCGGTGATGTAAAAACCTGTTTCCCTTCAAAAGTAATCGGATTCGACATCCTGGTTGCGGTTAATCCTCGGTCAAGGGTAATCGTATTCCCGCTTTTCAGATTTAGGGAATAACCGCTTTGTGTAGGTATATAATTTAATACGATTTCATCGGCACACCAGCGCACATAATTAGTTATATCCACATCATCGAAACGTATCTGTACCTGAATATTTCCATTTGAATCCTGGGTAAGCATCTCAACAGAAACACCATTGAGGTAAATTTTTCTGACATTTTTTGCTGCGGGTAGTGGATGATTATAGCTAACCATGTTCATTAGCGGCACTGATGAGGGATTTCCGGAAATACTCAATTTCTTATTTCCGTTTAAAGTAAAAATGTGCTCAGCATGTCCTAAATAAAATAGATTCTCATAATAATTTCCATTTTCTTCCTCTACCCAGTTACCTAATTGATCCAAACGATTTATGAAGTTATCTTTATTTAAATTCCATGTATAACCTTCCTGATCACCACCTCCTGTAAATGGGTTAGAGTATAATCTCTGAAAAGGCCGGGTAGAAGTCCAGCTAACACACTCATTAAATACTGTGTAGGTAGGAAAATTCCTGTCCCAAAAACCATTAGCAGGTAGAGGCCGTATATAGCCGGCATGTCCTCCAAAAACTTCAGTGTATGAATTGGATTCCCTGATGTCTTGATCAATCTGTATATAAATGCCCAAACCTGGTACACTTCCGATCACGCAATGAGAGTGGGATGATTGGTACTGCCACTGATCGAAAGGATTATTGTTAGTATTAATTCCTTGCCTGTTTTCAATCCATATCCATTGCTGGAATTCGTTAGTAGGGTTGATAAATGGTAATTTAATTCGTATAGCATCGCCTGTTTTTACAAAATCTCTTAATGTATAAATTCCGGCATGATTTGGATTGCTTGCATCAAGATCGCCATTGACTTCAAAAGTATTATTACTATTTCGCGCAGAAGGATTAAATTGGTTGCCAGGTGCATACCACCCCATTCTTTGCCGATCCCATGCATTCCAACTTGTAAAAGAGCAACCATGTAATCCAAGCATACTCCAACCACCTATTGTTGGAATCCAGTAATCATTTGGAGTGCCCCATCCTCCCCCACCTGCATGAAAATTATTACCACCAAGTAAAAAATGGGCATATTCATGCCGCACAATGTTTGTTGGAATATTTCCATGAGTACACTGAATAGAAAAGGCATCACCTTGATATCCTATAAGATTGCTGTTAAGATCGGGTGAAGCAGAACCATTTCCATTACCTGGGTTTCTTGAGTTACGAACAATGAAAACTACATTGTCCCATTTGTTATTTCCTACTTGGTCTTTGGGTAATCCTCGTCCGGTAGTTGTCCATTTGTCAAAATCTGTAATAGAATTATACCCGTTGGCGGTTACAATGTTATTTTCAAGTTTTACATTTATGGCACTGGTTAAATTGGAGGGATTAGCATTTCCATTTGTCGTTGGCACTTGAAAAACACCGCCATTGTCAGGTGAAACCAGGTAGTCTCCAAGTAATACTTTATTTCCGCTTGAGGCATCCTGGAAATATCTTGTAATTATGCCGTACGCTACACCTGAAGGTGTTACGTGGTCAAACAGAGAATCAGCCCAAACAGGCAACTGTCCGACTGGCCATTCATTAGTTCCGTTTGGTGATGGATCAAGATCGGAAGGGGTATACACCATCTCTAAAAATGCTACCAATACCCTTAATTCTCCGTGTGCCGGCAAATGCCAACCATTGCTGCTTTTGCGAGTTCCTCTGGTTTCAACAGTATCGTATGGAATATCTTCAAATCCACACCATTGATACTGTGCGTTCACATTTATTGTTAATATCAATAATGTGAGTACTTTAATCAATAATAATGAGTTTTTCATAATAATTATGATTTTTAATTGTTTGATATTCAATAAAATAAATGCCATTTTTTAAATTGTTAATGCTAATTACATACTCATTGAATGAATTAGGTGTTCTGACATCTATTTCTTTAACCCGCCTGCCATGTATGTCAGTAATTGTAAGCATGTGGATAACATCTTTTGCTTTAAGCGTGATGTAGCCTCCACTTTTTACAGGATTGGGATAAATGATTGTCCTGTCGCTTTTTCGATTTTCGTTTACACCTACAAAGAGGTAGCATTCTGTACCCCACGACTCTCCAAAATTATACATCCAAACGCCATTATCCAGCACACATCCAGCTAAATAATACAAATCAAAAGGTTGAACTAAATGGTTGAAAAGGCCGGATGACCCTCCGATACCTTCAATATAACGGTAACCATAAGGATAGCGAAAGTCAGCATAGCAAAAGTAAAATATTCTTCTCTGCTCCCCATTCATTAGGGTTACATAGCCAATACTATCTACTATCAGTGTGACCATGATTGGGGAAATAAGGGTATCATTTACTTCAAGGCTGAAATCGTACAATAACGCATCCCCCAGCCCTTCGTAATACATAAACACCTTTTTTGCAATAGTATCCTCCCGCATAAAATGTGTTATATTAGCAATGCTTCCGTCAACCAGATAAGGTGGGCAAAAATCACCTGCGCCAAAACTTATTATCGGAAACGCCTTTAGAATACTGTATTGCAAGCCGTTTAACAGGGTGTCGCCTTCAAAAAAATACCGGCCACCACTAACAAAGTAACATGGCGAAAAGCTATTTGCATACATAACATCCCAGTAAGTGTTGCTTCTTATAAGAGGATGGTAAACCTGGGCCTTAAGCTCTGGTTGCAAAAAACTGTAAGCCAGTAAAATAATTAGTAAAAATTTAGTTTTCATACCTTCATAATTAGGATTATTGATTCAGATGATTTTAAGGGCACCTCAAAAAACCATTTTTCCCTGTGCCGATATTTGCGGTAAATGTATGTATAAGTTTTCTAAAAACCTAATTTTACCCCCCCCTTTTTTCATATATTTTTTATATAGCTATATATCAACGACATACAACGCTATGCGTTTAACGTCCGGACATACCTATCCTATGGCAACCACTATTTTTAATTGAGTACAGCGACAAATATTGTAAGTGAGGTTCATCATTCCTATTTTTGCTTTAGCCCTTGCAATCCCAATAGTACGGACAATGGAGCCATGCATGCTGTTGGTCTAACCCCCTAATTATCGGACAATGCTTAATCTGGGTTAAAACAACAAAGCTGCTGTTTTTTTATTGAAGGGCTTTATGATTGCAGCAAAATCCTGCTTTCTCAGTATGTGTTCACACAATTCAGATCTGCAAAAGCTTGCCTCAGGCGGATAATTAACTGTTTTTCTCCTTCGCGCAGCCAGGTTCTCGGGTCGTAAAACTTCTTATTTGGTTTATCGTCGCCTTCAGGATTACCAATTTGCCCTTGAAGGTATCCCTGGTTCGCCTTGTAATATTTCATAACGCCTTCCCAATAAGCCCACTGAGTATCGGTATCAATATTCATTTTAACAACTCCATAAGAAATAGCTTCGCGAATCTCTTCCTGCAATGACCCAGAACCGCCATGAAAGACAAAATCAACTGGTTTGGGGTTGGTTGCGAATTTATTTTGGATGTATTCCTGGGAGTTGCTTAAAATAATTGGTTGAAGTTTCACATTTCCTGGTTTATACACGCCATGAACATTGCCAAATGATGCAGCTATGGTAAACCGGTTGCTGATTGAGGAGAGCGCTTCGTAAGCAGAGGCCACCTCCTCAGGTTGTGTGTAGAGGCGGGAGCTGTCTATATCGGTATTGTCAACGCCATCTTCTTCTCCGCCCGTAACGCCCAATTCCATTTCAAGGGTGATTCCAATTTTGGTCATCCGCTCAAAATATTTTTTGCAAGTTTCGAGGTTCTCGTGCAAAGGCTCTTCCGACAGGTCGAGCATGTGGGAACTGAACAAAGGAGTCCCATGATTGCGGAAGTGCTCTTCGCTTGCATCAAGAAGCCCGTCAATCCAAGGCAGAAGTTTTCGTGCAGCATGGTCGGTATGTAAGATCACAGGAATCCCATACAATCCGGCTAAATTATGTACGTGAAGCGCGCCCGAGATGGTGCCAGCTATAGCAGCTTGTTGGTTATGATTGGGCAGGCTTTTCCCTGCGTAAAACTGCCCACCTCCGTTTGAGAATTGTATGATCACCGGTGAATTAACTTCGCGTGCCGCCTCCATCACTGCATTGATGGTGTTTGTGCCTACAACATTCACCGCAGGTAAGGCAAAATTGTTTGCGCGGGCAAACCGGAAAATAGTTGATACGTCATTCCCCGTAACTACACCTGGAGAAATTTGACTGCTAATTTTATTTAACATATTGAGTTGATTTTTAACACATTAATAAATCATGGATTAATAGTTGCAAAAATACAGTATTTGCCCCTACCATAAACCCGAATTAATCAATAGAAAGTCCGTTAAAGCTGAACTATTGATTCTATGAGGGTAACCCCGATTTAGTGTTTGAGCTTGCAGATAGTGTGGCGTTCGGGAAAAGGAGTTATTGCACAAAGCGGAGTTTTTACTATTTTTGCCCTCTTATTTCGGCCCCGTAGTTCAGCTGAATAGAACGTCAGATTCCGGTTCTGAAAGTCACAGGTTTGAATCCTGTCGGGGTCACATCCAAAAACCACCAAATGGTGGTTTTTTTATTTCCTGAAAAATAGATGTACAATTTCGCTCATACTAACCAGATGTTGGCAAAATAAGTAATTTTGTACCTGGTCGGGCAATAGTTGTTCAACCTAAATCATGAGTATTTCAGGCTTAATTGTTTACTTACCGGTATCATATTCAGGAATAAAAAAATCAAAAATCAAAAATCAATGAAAAAGCTTTTGACACTGGTGTTTGCATTGTTTACTGCATTTCATTCAATCGCCTTAGAACCTGAGAAATTTTCCCGTGTTAAAATTTTTACAGAAGGAATTTCCAATCAGGAATTGTTCAAGTTGGGCCTTGCACTTGATAACGGCAACTGGAAGCCCGGTTATTTTGTGATCGCAGAGATATCGGAATCTGAAATCAGATTACTTCAGGAAAATGGATTTCAGTACGAGATTCTCATCAACGATATGGCCGCATGGTATGTTGCGCGCAACCAACTACCGGTTGGTCCCGAACAATTACCCGAATCGGTTCGCAGTAATTTTCCGGTTCCTCAGGGATTTTCGTTAGGCTCGATGGCAGGTTTTTATACTTATGCTGAATTGCTTGCTCACCTCGATACAATGGCAGCGCAGTATCCTCATCTGATTACAGCCCGGCAACCTGCAAGTACTACCATTGAAACCATCCAAGGTCGAACGGTTTATAAGTTGAAGATCTCCGATAATCCCAACATCAGTGAAGCCCATGAACCTAAAGTGCTGTTTACCAGTATGATACATGCACGCGAGCCGGGCACAATGATGCATCTGGTATTCATGATGTATTACCTGCTTGAGAATTATGGCACTGACCCGGTAGTAACATATCTTGTTGATAACGTTGAGTTATACTACGTACCAATGGTAAATCCCGACGGTTATCTGTTCAATCAGCAAACCAATCCTAATGGCGGTGGTATGTGGCGTAAGAATCGCAGGCCAAATGCCGGTGGCAGCTTTGGTGTTGACCTGAACCGCAATTTCGGTTACATGTGGGGTTTTGACAATATTGGATCATCGCCCACTCCCACCTCTGAAACATTCCGCGGCACCGGCCCATTCTCAGAGCCTGAAACGCAAATTCTCAGAGATCTTTGTCTTGCAATTCCCTTTTCTACCGCACTCAACTACCACTCTTTCTCAAACCTGTTACTATACCCCTGGGGATACATTCCTGAAACAACCCCCGACGATTACACTTTTGAAACATGGGCATCGCACATGACCGCCGACAACAATTACCTTTACGGCCCTACAAACATTACCATTTACCCCGTAAACGGCGGCTCCGACGACTGGATGTATGGCGAACAATTCACAAAAGACAAGATTTTTGCATTCACACCGGAAATTGGAACTTCCTTCGATGGGTTCTGGCCACCAATTCACCGAATTATACCTCATTGTCAGGAAAATATGCTTCAAAGCATGCTTGCTGGCCTGGTAACATTGCACTATGGCATACTGAAACCAACAGGCACCTCAATAATCAGTACAACCAACGATTCAATTACTTTCGACCTTCAACGAATAGGAATGAAGGATGCTGGTAATTTCACAGTTTCGCTTACGCCTCTCTCGCCGTGGGTTATAGAATCAGGCGATCCAATCACTTACTCAAATATGGAGTTCCTGCAAACAATCAGTGGCTCAATCCCGATAACACTTTATGAAAACATTCCTGATGGGACTTCACTGAAATTTGTACTATCGCTCAATAACGGCTTCTATACATCCAGCGATACCATAACCAGAGTTTTTGGGACTCCTCACATAGTGTTTTCCGACAATTGCACAAACCTTAACCAATGGACCGGGACATGGGGTACTACAACTGCCACCTTTGTTTCGCCGCCAGCAAGCATAACCGACTCGCCTGCAGGAAATTACTCAAACAACGCCAACTCCTCAATAACTACTGCGCAACAAATTGATCTTAGTAACGCTGTGTTTGCAAAGCTAAACTTCTGGGCAAAATGGGAAATCGAAACTGGCTGGGATTATGTGCAGGTCAGAGTTTCAAATAATAACGGAGCAACCTGGACTGCTCTACCGGGTCGCTACACAAAACCTGGCAATGCAAATCAGGCTTTCGGACAACCTTTGTACGACGGCGTGCAAACAACTTGGGTATATGAAGAGATTGACCTTTCAGCGTTTTTAGGACAGCAGATCAGAATCCGGTTCACACTGCGCAGCGATGGCTGGGATACAGATGATGGATTCTATTTCGACGACGTAAAGGTAACTACAATTCATGCCACACCAGGTATCACAGCATTTTTCTATTCCGACCAAACACTCGTTTTAGAAGGCACCAATATACAATTCAACGACTACTCGGCTGGCTCTCCGAACTCCTGGAAGTGGAGTATTGCTGGCGGTATCCCTGCATCAAGCACGGCACAACACCCAATGGTACTTTTCAACGAAGCCGGACAATTCAATGTTCAACTTGTTGCAAGCAACGTAACTTATTCCGACACTATTATCAGGGAAAACTATATCGTGGTGCTCGATTCAATACTTTGCCGCCCGGTTGTTTTTGCCGGACCCGATGCAACCACACCAGAAAATCAGCCATTATTGCTAACTTTTGCTACCGCAGAAAATCACAGCCAAATAATCTGGACAACAAGCGGCGATGGAGTTTTCAGCAACAACAACCACCTGAATCCTTCTTACACTCCTGGTGCGGAAGATATTGCCAACCAATCGGTTACTCTGACACTCACTGGTATAGCAATTTACGATATCTGTGAGAACACCAGCGATGACATGGTGCTATCCATTACCGACCCTGTTGGAATTTGCCAGCCTGTAACTGAACGGTTCGCAATATATCCGAATCCCTTCCAAAACGAATTGAAGATTGTGAACCAAACAAGCGAGGCTATCAGGCTAATCGAACTGTTCGACCTCAACGGAAGATTGGTTCACAGCCATGTTCCGGCATCGCCGGGTGAGTATGCTATTGCACTTACAAATATGCCTGATCGCGAAGGAGTGTTTGTAGTGAAAATCACTACGGATACGGGGACTTATGTCACCAAGGTAATTCGAACCAGGTAAATTCGGATTTTCATTCAGCCTGGCATTGATACTCAGGATACCCGTCTGTAATTTGCCCGTTTTTTGCCAAATGGTAGAGTTAAAGTTTGATTTTAGACGCTCAATATAGAATTGGATACCTTGTTCAACCTTAACAATAAATAAAAATGAAAAGAGCGCTTTCTGTTCTGTTGATTCTGCTATCATTGCAGCTCTCAGCCTCGTTCGAAGAATATTTCTACCCCAAAACATTACGTATTGATTACTTCCGAACTGGCGACAGTGTTACTGAATTGATTTCAATAAATGCACTTATCGAAGAACCTCACTGGGGCGGATCGCGCATAAACCTGATTGACACATTAGGTCTGGGGAATCACAAATTCGAACTCTACCACCTCTTTTCGGAGGAGTTAATCTATTCAAGAGCACATAGCTCGCTTTTTTTTGAATGGCAAACTACGCAAGAAGCAAAAACAACCCGACGAACATTTTCCGAAACCATCATAATGCCTTTCCCAAAAGAGAGGGCTCTTGTGGTGTTCTATAGCCGAACATGGAAGGGTGAATGGGTAAAAACATTTGAGTATCAGATAGACCCAGAATCAATTTTTATTTCACGTGAACAAAATGAACTATGGCCAGTGTTTGAGGTGCATATTTCTGCCAATCCCTGGAATGCAGTTGATTTTGTATTCCTCCCCGAAGGATACACAGAAAATGAGATGGATAAGTTTCGGAACGATTGTCTACGCTTTGCCGGATATCTGCTAAACGCCTCACCGTTCAAGCAAAACATCGATCGCATTAATATCAGGGCAGTATTGGCTCCATCGGGCGAAAGCGGAACAGATATCCCCGGGCAGGACATCTGGCGGAGAACAATAATGAATAGTCACTTCTATACTTTTGCCCTCGAACGGTATCTGACAACCAGCGACATGAAATCGGTGAGAAACGTTGCTGCAAACGTGCCTTACGATCAGATTGTTATCCTGGTTAATTCAGATAAATATGGCGGGGGAGGTATCTATAACTATTATGCCATCACTACAGCAGATCATCTGCTGAGCGATTTTGTGTTCATTCATGAGATTGGCCATTCTTTTGCAGGGTTGGGCGATGAATACTATACCAAAGATGTAACATACCAGAACTTTTACGACCTCGAATCAGAACCGTGGGAGCCAAACCTTACAACTCTGGTGGATTTCGACAGAAAATGGAAGGATATGCTTAAACCCGAAACACCTGTTCCGACTCCTGCTACTGAAGAATTCAAAACAATGATAGGTGTGTTTGAAGGAGGTGGATATACTAGTACCGGGATGTTTCGTCCTTTTTACGACTGCACTATGAAATCGGCGAGCTTTGACAACTTTTGCCCGGTATGCAAAAGAGCTATCGAGAGAAAAATCCGGTTCGCATCAGAATAAAATGCACGAACCGATTATTCTTTTCTTAGTGTTCGCTTTAATATATTGGCAGGTTGTTGAAAGCCTGTTGATATAAATCATCCTAACTATCTTATTGTTTCTAATGTGAAATAATTTATTTTATTTGTTTCAAAACAGTCATACTTTTTTCATTAATTTGCAAAAAACTACAAAATACAAACAAACATGACGATACAATCTCTTTCAACACTCGTGAGCCTTGCCAAGGCAAAAGGAATACGCCGGGTTGCTGTTGCAGCAGCCGCCGATAAGCATGTATTGGAGGCTGTTTTTATGGCCCGCTCCGAAGGAATTGCGGAGCCAATTCTGGTAGGAAGCCGTAAAGACATTGAGGCTATTTGCAATGAACTTCAGGTTAACCTAACCGGTATCGAACTGATTGATATAGCCGATCCTTATGCCGCATCGGTCGCGGCCGTTTCGGTCATCCGCAAAGGTAACGCTGAAATTTTGATGAAAGGTATGGTAGGAACCGGTCCGATGCTCAAAGCGGTTCTCGACAAGGAGGGAGGGCTACGCAAAGGTTCAACCCTGAGCCATGTTGCTCTTTTTGAATCTCCATACTATCATAAATTGTTAGGAGTAACAGATGCTGCCATGAATGTGGCTCCCGAGTTCGACGAAAAAATCGAGATAATAAAAAATGCCGTTGAATTATTCAATAAGTTAGGTATCGCGAATCCCAAGGTAGCAATTATATGCGCTGTTGAAACGGTAAATTCCAGGATGGAAGCCACCGTACATGCCGCCATGCTGACTCAGATGAATCGCCGCAAACAGATAAAAGGGTGTATTATTGACGGTCCATTGGCTATTGACAATGCTGTTTCGGCTGAATCGGCTGAACAAAAAGGTATTGAAAGTCAAGTTGCAGGCGATGTAGATCTGTTAGTTGCGCCAGATATCAACAGCGGAAATGTATTGTACAAAACCTTGAATTTCCTTGGGGGAGCTACCACTGCCGCAGTTATCATGGGAGCAAAAGTTCCGATTGTACTCACTTCCCGAGCCGACTCCGAGCGCAGCAAACTTATGTCAATTGCCCTGGCCGCTGCAATTAGCTAATCTTTAAATAAACATTCAGCCTATGCAAGAGTACTATATCTTGTCAATCAATCCCGGAAGCACTTCCACAAAAATTGCAGTGTATGCCGGTATTCAACCTGTTTTAGTAAGAAACGTAAGCCATTCGAGCGAAGATCTGGCTACATTCACAAACCTCACCGAACAGTATCATTATCGCAAAAACATCATTTACAGAGAGTTGGAAGAGGCACAGATTCCTATGGATCTAATCAGGGCTGTAGTAGGGCGTGGTGGACTGCTCCGCCCCATCCCTTCAGGAGTATACAAAGTGAATGAAAAAATGAAGGCCGACCTGCGCAATAGTCCGATGGGAGAACATGCAAGTAATCTCGGCGGTCTGATTGCCGACGACATAGCACGCTCACTTCCCGACGCTAAAGCTTATATTGCCGATCCGGTTGTTGTTGATGAACTGCAGGATGTTGCACGTGTTGCAGGCCACCCCGATTTTAAACGGGTTTCAATCTTTCATGCACTTAACCAAAAAGCAGTTGCACGAAGCCATGCCATATCGCTTCTGCGAAAATATGAAGAGCTAAACCTTATTGTCGTTCATCTTGGTGGCGGCATCACCATTGGCGCTCATCAAAAAGGTAAAGTCATTGATGTGAACCAGGGCCTGGACGGAGAAGGCCCATTCTCTCCCGAACGAAGCGGTACTCTTCCATCAGGTGACCTTATCAGAGCCTGTTTTAGCGGAAAATATACCGAAAAACAACTTCTGAAGATGGTATTAGGCGAAGGAGGTTTTGTGGCCCACTTAGGAACTAACAGCGCCTGGGAAGTAGAGCAAAGAATGAAAGCCGGTGATACCCATGCTACTTTCATTTTCGATGCAATGGCATACCAGGTATCGAAATATATTGGTGCTATGTTCACCGTACTTCACTGCCAGTGCGACGGTATTTTGATTACCGGCGGTATCGCAAAGTGCTCATGGTTTGTGAACCGCATCATGGAAAGGGTTCACCGTTTGGCGCCGATATTTGTATACCCCGGTGAAGACGAAATGCGCGCACTTGCTATAAATGGATTGATGGTATTGAAAGGCGAAGTTGAGCCGCTCGATTACTAAACCGTTTACTTACTCATCCATTCCGAACAACGCATCCCATTTTTTTTAGCCGCAAACCGAACACTACTCCACTAAGATTGTTAATCATGATGTAATTCACCTGCTAAAGAGTGAATTGTATTTGATTAACCAATGCAAGCGGTTTAAACCGCATGTGCTAATATTCTCAGGCGAGTAATTTTAAATAGCTTAACTAATCTTTTACGCCAATTTCACTTTCAAAATAGCCACAACTGTGATAACTGATTAACCGCATGACATGTAACCCTATATCCAAGGAAGATTTTATGAACCTGTCGGTTCTTGAAAGGGCCGCTTTGGTACTCGAATTTGGTGGGGATCTCATGCAACGAACATATCTCTGCCATCACATCCGCCTTTATGCGGTCGGAGACTTTTATGTAGAATTATGGTACCGTTATCCTGCCAATAAAATTGATCGTCTCGAAGTAGTAGAACTTAATGATGTTTTGCCTTATTATGAAAAGGATATCAATATAAGCAACCTCTTCGATTGCTGTTAGCTCAATCCCGGACGACGTTTTTACCTATTTTTGTGGTCTTACATAAAAAGCTATGAATCCTCATCAGATCCGGATCGAAGATTACGATTATTCCCTACCCCCCGAACTAATTGCCCAACACCCTCTTGAGGAGCGCGATGCTTCGCGTTTACTCCTATGGAAAGATAAAAAGCCCCATGAATTCACTTTCAGGCAGTTGCACGAGTTGCTTCCAAAAAACTCCCTCTTAGTGTTCAACGATTCACGCGTGGTGAGGGCAAGGCTTCTTTTTCGCAAACCAAGTGGAGCAAACATCGAAGTCTTTTGTCTTGAGCCTGATGCACATCTTTCAGATAGAAATATTGCCTTCATCGCCAAAGGAACATGCCGGTGGAAATGTTATGTTGGTAATCTTCAGCGTTGGAAGAGCGGGCATTTAAATCTCTCTGCCACGATTGGCAATACTACCATAGAACTTTCTGCTGAAAAGGCAGGTGCCGAGGGCGACACCCTGATTATTGTATTCCGGTGGACTCCCCAGGAATTCACCTTCGCAGAAGTGATGGAAGCCTGCGGACATATCCCTCTTCCACCTTACATCAAACGTGAAGATCAACCGATGGATGCCGAACGGTACCAAACAATTTTTGCAAAACATCAAGGGTCGGTGGCAGCGCCAACTGCCGCCCTTCATTTCACGCCACGCATAATCGAATCAGTGGCCGATGTGGGGGTCGAAATCGCACATATCACCCTTCACGTTGGAGCCGGAACTTTTAAGCCTGTTACATCCGAAACAATGGGGTCGCACCTGATGCACTCCGAACACTATTCCGTTTCGCTATACACGCTAAGTAAACTGATACAACATCAAGGCAAGCCTGTTATCGCTGTTGGAACAACCTCGATGCGCACATTGGAAAGTTTATATTGGCTTGGCGTCAGAATTCTTAAAAATCCAGATATTTCGCCCGACAATCTCACAACGCGACAATGGGAGCCATACGAAACAGACGATAGTGGCGTAATGGCATTGCAGTCGCTAATAGCAGTGAAAGAGTATCTCGAAAAATCAGGTTTTGATTATCTCTCTACAACCTCAGGGCTTATGATTGCTCCGGGGTATCACTTTAAGATTTGTAACGGATTGATTACCAACTTCCACCTTCCCAAGAGCACCCTGCTACTCCTGGTTTCAGCCCTTATCGGAGACGGATGGAAAGAGGCATACCGTTTTGCTGCTGAAAAAAAATTTCGTTTTCTCAGTTATGGCGACAGCAGTTTGCTGCTCCCATGAAACCCCAAAGCTTAAGCTGACTGAGATTGCGTTTTTAGTGGATGGCGCACTTTACCTGCTCCTGATTCTCTTCTCCAGGTTGAGGCGACGAAACAAAAAAAAGCTACTTTTGTCCAAAGTATCATTCGTCAAATATAGTTGAATATGACACGAACAACTCTTCTATTGATTTCGCTTCTTTTTCTTGTCTTAGCAACAACCACGTATGCTCAGCAAGTTGAAAAAAAGAACCCGCTGCTTCCGTCAGTTATCGTACGAACGCCAGAAGGTAAGGAATTCAACACATCAGAAATTTCCAATAATGGCAACCCGATCATTCTCAGTTTTTTTGCATTGTGGTGTGCGCCATGCATGCGGGAACTGTCGGCAATTGCTGAGATATACGACGACTGGGTTGACGAAACCGGCGTTAAGCTGATTGCCGTTTCCATTGACGATAGCCGAAGTATGTCGCGGGTGATGCCAACAGTATACGGCAAAAATTGGAATTTTGAAATCCTGCTCGACCCAAATGGCGATTTCAGAAGAGCCATGAATGTGAATCTTATTCCACATAACTTTATCCTCGACGGACAAGGGCGAATCGTGTGGCAACACACCTCCTTTGTTGAAGGAACCCAGCATAAACTGATCGAAATTGTTCGAAAACTTAAGGCCGGTGAAGATATTTCGGGAATGTAGAAATTGCTGCCTGCCTTTGCATTCGCTATGCACTACTCTTAAAACTACTATCACTATGATTGTAAAGCAGAAAGAATGGTTAACATTTATTGTTGCAGCGTTTATTCCCGTGCAGTTGCTTTCCCAGGTTTTTCCGGCCGCACCTCATCTTAGCGGCAGCATGCAGGTTGATGCACAATATTACATAACCGATACCCTGATCGGAACTGAGCGTGTTCCTGAAAGGATACTCATGAACGCATTTACGAGGCTCAACTATCAGCAGGGGCCATTTAGTGCTGCCATCCGTTTTGAAAGCTATCTGAACCCCTTGTTAGGGTACGATAGCCGTTACGAGGGTTCTGGGCTTGCCTTTCGATCTATAAGTTACCGCTCGGATTTTATTGAGATAACTGCTGGAAATTTTTACGAACAATTCGGCAACGGCATGATTCTCAGGTCTTATGAAGATTGGAGTCTAGGACTTGACAATTCGCTCGACGGTTTGAAGGTTCACTTGCGACCTACCCCTGGAGTAGTTGTAAAAGGCATCTACGGGCGGCACCGCTATTTTTGGGATGTTAGCCCCGGGATAATTCGTGGTGCTGATGTTGATCTACATCTGAATAGCATTTTTAGAAATTTATCGGAGCGAACCACCCAAATATCGCTTGGCGGAGGAATGGTAAGCAGATATCAGAAAGATGAATTTATTCTGCACTCTCCCGGATTACGATTCGAACTCCCGTTAAACGTAGCAGCCGCTTCGGGAAGAGTTAATATTTCGGGGAGCAACTACGCTCTAGCGGCAGAGTATGCCCGAAAAATAAACGACCCTTCAGTAGTAAACGGATTTATTTATAAGTACGGGCAAGCCATGTATGTTTCTGCTTCATATTTCCGGCAAGGATTTAGTCTTTTGTTAGCGGCAAAACACACCGATAACATGAGCTTCAAATCACGACGCACCGAAACTGGCAATGTACTCGACATCAATTTCCTGCCTCCGTTAACCAAACAACACACTTATAGCCTTGCGGCTATGTATCCGTATGCCACACAACCCAACGGCGAAATAGCTTTTCAGGGACAACTGATTTATTCACTTCGGCGCGGCTCAAACTTAGGAGGAAAATACGGTACAACCATTGCGGTGAATTATGCAAGAGTTCACGATCTGAACCGCAAGGCCATTGCCGATACTATTCCCATCGGGACACGAGGTACTATGGGGTATAGCGCGGCGCTTTTCAATATTGGCGACAGGAAATTCTTCGATGAGATCAGTATTCTCTTCTCCCGACGCTTAACCAATGACCTGAAAATCTCTTTGCAATACCTTAACTTGTTTTATAACATCGAAGTCATTCAGGGGCAGCTCGGAAGTCCGAATGTTTTTGCAAATACATGGGTAGCTGATGTGCAGTATAGGCTCACTCCCACCAGAGCATTGAGAGCAGAACTTCAGCACCTTGGCACAAATCAGGACAAGGGCGACTGGGCGTCGTTTCTAACCGAAATCACTTTCGCTCCCAGATGGTTTTTTAGTGTTGGCAATGAGTTCAACTACGGTAATCCCGACGAAGACTCCCGTATCCACTATTACAACATATCGGCCGGATACACACACCATACAACACGAATTGCATTCTCATATGGTAGGCAGCGTGCAGGTGTGATTTGTGTCGGTGGTATTTGCCGGTTCGTACCTGCAAGCAACGGATTACGGCTCACAGTTACCAGTTCTTTTTAATACACAGTGTTATGAAACGTTTCGCCTTACTGATCTCTATCATCGGTGTTACGCTGCTCATGATAAGCGCCTGCGATAAACTCGAAGGGCCTTTCCTTGAACCAACCGGCGGCGGAAATGATACAGTCATTGCTGAAAAAATAGTGTTGCTCGAAGAGTACACAGGCCATCAATGTCCGAACTGCCCGAGAGGTGCTATTGCTGTTAACAATATCTTAGCAACCTATGGAAAGAGAGTAGTTGCTGTGGCGGTTCATGCCGGGTTCTATGCCCGCGTTTCGCCAGGCACTCCATTTACTGCAGATTATCGTACTGATGCCGGAGCTACTTATGATCAGTTTTTTGGCATCAATGGCATCATACCCAGGGGAATGGTAAACCGCACAGGATATGGCTCTCCTGAACTATTGCTGAATCCGGATGAGTTTGCCGGAAAGGTGAGCATCGCACTTGCCGCAGAGCCAGTTGCAGCTTTGCAGATTACTGTTCAATACAATTCACAAACGCGTATTTGTAATATTTCGACCCAAATCAATTTCCTTCAACACATCACTGACCCAATTAACTTATCAGTGTGGATTGTGGAAGACAGTATTGTATCGCCGCAAAAAAACGCCATTGTGGAATTAGGACCCGATATAATTCACGATTATGTTCACCGTCATGTGTTTAGAGGAGCAGTAAATGGCACCTGGGGACAGGTAATTGACGCTCAGGCCTTGCCAGGAACATCTACAGTTCTTACAAGTCAGATAACCCTTCATAGCTCTTGGAACCCAAACCATTGCAGCATTGTAGCATTTGTGTATAACTCCGAAACCTATGAGGTACTTCAGGCGGCTGAAATAAAGATTATTGAGTGAAACTATTGATCACCAGTCTAACTGATGAACCTTGAACCCTGCGGCTTCATATTTTTCGATCACCAGCCGACGGGATGTTTCTGCTTCGCTTCGCGATGAAAGCCCCACCGATAGGTAGCCCATATCAATGCCAGGCCAGTTCGGTTTATTTATAACGAGTTGCTGGTTGTATGATTCCTGAAGTTTATATTCTCCTGCAAAATAGAACACATCACTTATAAACACGTTTAGTCTTCCGTCGTACTCCCTGCTTATGGGATCGCAGTAGCAGGAGGAATACACATAGTGGTAATTTCGTGCTTTTCTTGTGTCGGGCATTCTGGAAAATATAAACGGATCGGTATGGAGTACGGGAAGTTCGTTGCGTGGTGGGGTGGGTGTAGCGATAATAGGTTCTTCCTGCCTGCGGCATGCCGGCGGTGTTTGGTTTCGGTATATCCTGGCTACAAAATTGAATTTTTCATCAAGGCCAGCAATTGCGAATCCTGGAGCGTTGTTAACATTGAAATCGCTCCAGGCTACATCGCTGAGATAAACACCGTGAAAAAGCTGCTCTTCAGGAGTAAATTCAAAGTTGTGGCTGTTTCGGAAAAGTTGAGTTATAATATTCCCTGTTTCGGTTTCACCTGTGATCAAGATATCAGCCAAACCATCGTTATTGAAATCGGCACAACTAACCGAGCCACTACGAACGCCAGGTAATACCGAAGCCGTTGCTTCAAAATTTCCCGTACCCCTGTTTCGATAAACTGCCGACATCTTTTGTCCGTTATCTGTTTGTCCAGTAACTATCACGTCTGCAGTTCCGTTATTGTCGAAGTCGGCCCATGCTACAGATGCAAAAATAAGTCCGGGGATTGCTGTGGCAAAGGGAACAAACTGTTGTCCACAGTCGTTATAGAACAGGATTGTACCCAATGTTCCCGAAGCTAATCTTCCTGTGGCGAGGATATCGGAGAAACCATCGTTGTTGAAATCAGCCACAACTCCTGTGCAAACCGAGAGCGGAATGAGTCCCATTGCAACCGGGGTGAATTGGTTCACTCCGGTATTGCGAAAGCTAAGAGCTACAGGCTCGTTTGCTTCATTTGTTCCAAAAACCACAATATCCGGTGAGCCGTTGCGATCAAAATCAAGCCAGGCCGAAAACCCGCTCTTCACACCTGGTAGCGGGAGCCTCATGTCGGTAAAGCGCCAGGTACGCTCATTACGATAAACCCGTGTTATGGGCTTATTGCCGCTTGTGAGTCCACTTATGAGCAGATCATCATCACCATCGTTGTCGAAATCAGCCCAGTCAACCGACGCATTGAATACACCGGCTATGTTGAGCGGAACATTTACAAAACGGTTGTTGCGGTCGTTATGGTAAAAGTGTGTTATTATTTGGTGATCCGCTCCATTAACAACCAAACCGGAAATCATCAGGTCGGAGTCGCCATCGTTATCAATATCCGACCAACTCACCGTACTGTTCATAACTCCTTTAAGGTTGGCATTAATTTCCTCAAACCTGGTTTGCGAAAAACTACCAACCGATAGGAATATTAACCATCCGACAAGCCATTTTTTCATTCTGAAAAGAGGTTGGATTATCAAAACCTCACTCATATCATCCTTAATATAAGCCAATTACAGCAACAAGCTGACACATTGTGCGTTATATTTGTTCATCGCACATTAATGTTCGATAACAAAGATAACTGGTTCAAATCTAATCAGAAACACGCTAAGACTAAGTGAAGAATAAGAAAACTATCAACGATGGAGTGTTAATAACCTGCCCTAATCATGAATATACAGTTGCACTACTCTCCATTTTTGGCTTCGTTCCAGAACTGTTCCATTTCTGTGAGACTCATATCCTTCAACATTTTGCCTGTTGCTCTGGCTTTATCTTCGAGATAGTTAAACCGTCGTATGAATTTTCTGTTTGAACCTTCAAGAGCATCTTCGGGGTTAACATCAATAAACCGGGCGAAATTCACAAGTGCAAATAGCAAGTCGCCCAGTTCTTCCTGTTTCTTTTTACTATCGCCGAGGGAAACTGCTTCGTTGAGCTCATTTAGCTCTTCAAGTACCTTTTGCCATACCTGATTGGATTCTTCCCAATCAAAGCCTACACCACGGGCTTTGTCCTGAATCCGGTATGCTTTAACCAGCGCTGGCAGGGAAGCTGGAACACCGCCCAACACAGTGCGGTTACCTTCGTGCAGTTTTATCTTTTCCCAGTTGCTTTTAACCTGCTCGGCATTGCTTACTACTACGTCGCCATATATGTGAGGATGCCGTTTAATTAGTTTTTGATTGATCCCTTCAATAACCTCTTTTATATCGAATGCGCCCTTTTCTTTTCCTATCCGGCTATAAAAAACGATATGCAGTAGCAGGTCGCCTAGTTCGTTTCTGATATCATCAAGGTTATTTTCGAGTATTGCACCCGACAGTTCATAAGTTTCCTCAAGTGTAAGATACCTGAGCGATTCGATTGTTTGGCTGCGATCCCATGGGCATTGTTCGCGCAACTCATCCATTATTTTCAGTAAGCGTGCGAAAGCAGCGAGGGTATCATTCATTGTATAGTGGTCAATTAAGACTGGATTGCCCTGAAGTTAGTAAGCAATGGCAAAAACGACTCTCTGTGCTGATGGGTTGCCTGTATAGATGCATTTCCCTGCTTCTGGCCGGTTATCAAGAGGAATAACCCTTATAGTAGCTTTGGTTTCTTCTTTAATCCGTTGCTCGGTTTCGGGAGTTCCATCCCAGTGGGCAAGCAGGAAACCACCTTTGGCGTTGAGGGTCTCAGTAAATTCACTCCAGGAATTTACAACATGCGTATTGTTTTCTCTGAACGACAGGGCTTTCTGTAACATATTTAGCTGGATATTATCAAGCAGATTCGCGATTTTTACTTCGATGTTTGTCATCTGGATAACCGTCTTTTCGAGCGTATCGCGTCTGGCTACTTCAACAGCATTATTTTGAAGATCACGTGGCCCTATTGCGATCCGTACAGGAACACCTTTAAATTCATACTCATTGAACTTCCAGCCCGGTGTAAAAGTATCGCGATCATCGTATTTAACTGAAATTCCTTTGGCTTCAAGAGCCTTTTTGATCTCCATGGATTTTTCAGCAATCGCAGCACGATGTTCATCGTTGCGGTAAATAGGCACAATCACTACCTGCACTGGTGCGAGCTTTGGGGGTAACACTAACCCCTTGCTGTCGGAATGCGCCATAATTAAACCTCCAACCAGCCTGGTTGAAACGCCCCAGGAGGTTGCCCAAACATACTCAAGCTGATTGGTTTTATTCAAAAATTTAACATCAAATGCTTTGGCAAAATTCTGACCAAGAAAGTGAGATGTCCCTGCCTGAAGTGCTTTTCCATCCTGCATCAACGCTTCGATGCAATATGTTTCAACTGCACCTGCGAACCGCTCGTTCTGCGATTTAACACCTTTCAGAACAGGCACTGCCATGTGGTTGTGTGCAAATTCGGTATAGATATCGAGAATTTTTTCAGTTTCCTCAATTGCTTCCTCCCTCGTAGCATGAGCAGTGTGCCCTTCCTGCCAAAGAAATTCTGTTGTACGTAGGAAAAGCCGTGTTCGCATTTCCCACCGCACCACGTTAGCCCATTGGTTAATCAGAAGCGGAAGGTCGCGGTAAGATTGTATCCAGTTCCGATAGGTATCCCAAATTATTGTTTCGGAAGTTGGTCTGACGATTAACTCCTCTTCAAGTTTGGCACTTTCATCAACCACAACTCCTTTTCCGTCGGGTGCACCTTTAAGCCGGTAATGGGTAACTACAGCACATTCTTTGGCAAAACCTTCTACATGGTTTGCTTCACGGCTGAAAAACGATTTGGGAATAAACAGAGGGAAATAGGCATTTTGGTGTCCAGTATCTTTAAACATGCGGTCGAGCGCAAACTGCATTTTTTCCCATATCGCATATCCATATGGTTTTATAACCATACAACCCCGCACTGCCGAATTTTCTGCCAGCCCGGCTTTGATCACCAGGTCGTTATACCATTGCGAATAATTTTCTTCTTTGCTTGAAAAATCTTTGGCCATTCCCGTATTGTGGTATGAATTTTGTGATTTCTTAACATAAATTAGCCGGAAGCGGCAAAATTAATAATAAACCCTGCATGAAACTGTATAAATTACAAAATAACGAATCAAACATGGAGGATAGAACCATGAAACCATTTGCTCTTATCTTAGTTCTCGTCGCTCTTTTACTGAGCTCTTGCACTACCACAAACCAAATTGGTATGGCACACGACGATGTGTATTTCCGGCCTGGCGACCCTCAGGTTGTAGTCAGGGAGGTGGTGGTGAGAAATGTTCGGCAAGAACCACAGCAGCCACAACAACAAGTAGTTGTAGAGGAGGTTTACGAACAGGAATACTATTATACCGATCCTGAAGCAGTGCAATATGCTGAAGCCGAACAATACTACCTCGAACCAACAGATGAGATAGTAATCAACAACCATTTCTATGGCGATTTTCACGATTACCATTACGCCAGTCGGATTCGAAGATTCCACAGTCACGTAGGGCTTTTCCCTTTTTATCACGATTTTTTCACCAATATGTACTGGTACAACCACAATCCCTATTTCTGGGGTACAAGCATTTATTGCGGTTATCAAATGTATCCCCCGTTCCATTATGGTTTTGGATGGGGTTGGCCTCATTTATCATGGGGTTGGCCACATCACTCCTGGGGCTGGTCGTGGGGATTTCATCATCCATGGTCGTCGTTCCATGCATGGCATAGTCCATGGGGTCATAGACCATTCGGTCCTGGTTTCCGTGGAGGATTTTGGGATGGGTACTGGCATGGTATATGGGCAGGAAATATGTGGTACAGGAACACCCACGACCCCAACTCCTATTACTATGGTCCGCGGGGTGGTTTTGCGGGTAACACCGGTGGCTCTGGTGGATTTGGAGGCGGCAGACCTCCAACATTTGGAGGTCATGAAGGAAAGCTTATAAACACCAGTGTAACTCCAACTGCAACTACAGCTACTCCAAGGGGTTCGCGATTCGAACCTTCGGGCAGTGTTGCTCCGGCTCAAACCACAGTTCCATCCACCCAGGATGTAGGCCGTGGAAGCAGAACCACTACTCCGGACAAGTTGCGACCTGCAACTGAATCTGAGCCTCCGGCAGCGGTTCGCACAACTCCACAACAACCTACCAGAGTGGCTCCCCCCGCTGTAAATAACCGTACAGGTGCCAGGCAACCACAACCTCAATTTACACGGCCGGCCACTCGCAGCGATCAGCAGACAACACCGCAACAACGCCAGCCTCAGCCATATTCCTCGCCCAGATATACGAAGCCTTCGTCGAGTGATGAGTATACGTCGCCGGCATACAGAAGCCCTCGTGAGTCGGCAATCTCCGGCAGAGAGCGTCCGTCGTCAGGCCAGCCCACGCAGGTGCAGCCACGGCCACAACCAAGCCGCCCACCAGTTGCCGCGCCTCCACAACAGCCCGATAACCGTCGGTTTACTCCACCAGCCCGGCCAGCAACATCCAGCGAATCGCCGGGTTCAGGCAGCAGAAATGTATCAACTCCCTCGCGCCAGGGTAGCAGCAGCCCAAGGAGCACTCCATCCGTTTCGCCTCCAAGGCAGCAATCGGCAAGCCCGCGCCCAAGCAGCGCTCCTTCCGTTTCAGCGCCTTCCAGGCCAAGTTCCGGACATAGTAGCCCGCCACCTTCTTCAAGATCAGGATCATCATCGGGAGGTGGACGCTCATCATCTTCATCCGGCGGACGTGGAGGCAGATAGGATCAGCAAAATTTAATCATTATTTCTATAAACGATCACAAACACGTTATTATGAACTATAAAATATCTTTGGCGCTTCTTATGATAGCTGCCTCGTTTATTACCTACGGGCAGAACCAGGAAGATGCCTTACGCTACTCACGACTTTTCCCCTCAGGAAGCGCCCGGCACATGGGAATGGGCGGAGCAATGGGTTCGGTAGGGGCCGATATGTCAATGTTAGGATATAACCCAGCCGGTATCGGATTATATCGCAGTTCTGAGTTTGCATTCACACCTTTTCTTTCTTTGTTTAACACCGATGCAGTTTTTCAGGGCGAAACCCGGGATGATAACAGATACGGCTTAGGATTAGGGCAGTTAGGGGCTGTATTTGTCAGAGATCTTTCGCAGAAAGAAAGCGCTTCGCCATGGAAAATGGTTCAATTCGGAATTTCCTTAAATAGAATCAACCACTTTAATAATCGAATCTGGATAGAAGGGTTCAACAACAACAGTTCGATGATGACCGGATATGTGCATATGGCCGACGGAACGCGACCCGAAAATCTAAACAGGTTCGACACTAAGTTAGCATACGATGCCTTGTTAATCTGGGAAACTGACCCCATAGACCTGCTGTATGATACTGATGCCTACAGAGGTGGCATTAATCAAATGAAAACCATCTCTACAGGCGGTTCAATGAACGAAGTTTTGTTCAGCCTGGGCGCCAACTACAACGACAGACTCTACCTTGGCGCTTCATTAGGCATCCCATATATTCGCTATAGCTCCGAAATAGTTTACAGAGAAACCGATACCCGCAATCAGATTGATGCCTTCAACCAATTTGAGCGTATTGAGAATCTGGAGACAAGAGGAACGGGGTTTAATCTCAAATTTGGAGCCATCTTTCGAGCTACCGATTGGCTAAGGCTGGGCGGTGCAATCCACACACCCACATTTTTCCCTTCAATGTCCGACAGTTGGAGAAGCCGGATGTCGTCAGATCTTGTGATAGATAATGAATCGGTTCAAAAATCAGTTTCTTCGCCCGAAGGCTCTTTCGATTACGAACTCACAACTCCATTCCGGGCCATAGGTAGCGCTACAGTGCTGTTTGGCAATATAGGACTTATTTCTGCCGATTATGAACTCATAGATTACTCGGAGGCACGGCTCAATTCGGATGATTACAAGTTTTTTGACGCAAACAGTGCCATACGTGCTAACTATACCTCCTCCCACAATTTCCGTTTCGGCACAGAATGGAGATTAAACGAGCTTTACTTTCGCGGAGGCTATGCTATTTTTGGAAGTTCTTACCAGGAAGGCGTTAACAATGACGCTGGCAGTCAATACTCCCTTGGAATTGGCGTTCGAGAGAAAGGATATTTTATTGATTTAGGATTTGTATCAAACAGATTTTCAGAGGATCGTTTCCTCTATTGGGTTCCTACCGGAGATGGATATGACTTCGAATTGCCAAGATCATCTATTGATTTCAGTCGCAGATTATTTTTGCTAACCTTTGGTTGGAGATTTTGACTACTTCAGTTCTCTATATTCGTGTTGCTTGTTTTCAGATGAGGCAAACCTACGGGTCTGCCTCATCTGTTTTTTCCCAATCGTTCCAAACCGGCTTTTGCACGTAGCATAATTCCTGTCCTATATTCAGTAAATGGCATTGAAAGGCACTGGTTATAGTATGCTTCTGCTTTTTCATGATCGCCTCGGTTCTCAAAAATGATTGCAATGTGCAGGGCAGCATTTGCAGCAAAAAACCACTTTTCACTCCTTCCCAGCCTGATTGTGTTAAGATATTCAATTATTGCGGCATTGTACTGATTCTGTTCGTGAAAAATTCTCCCGCGACGATAGTGGTATTCAACGCTATCGCGTAAGGAATATAATCGGTTGTTTTTGCTTACCTCATCAAGATTCACTAATGCGTGTTCAAAATAACCACCATTAAAAAGTAGGCGTGCGCGCAGAAGTCCACGATTTGGAAACCGTCCTGATAAAGCCTGCTGTTTGGCTATTCTGTCTTCATCGGCAACATCTTTTCCACTGGTTAGAACCTCACTCATATAACGCTGATAGCCTGCCGTATCAGCATTAAGCCAGGCAATCCAAGCCAATCTCTCGAAAGCAGTTTTAACAAACGATCTTGTTTTATATACTTGAGTAAACGAATGAAAATAGGTTGCAGCCTTTGGATCTAGCCTGTTCAAAAGTGCAACTCCCTGTAACAGATCAAGGTAAGGTAAAGGATGTGTTCCTGGCGAAGGGGAGCATAGGTTAAGAATTGTTATGGCCTCCTCGTTGCGGTGCATTCTGATGGCTGTATTGGCTCGCACATAGCATATCAAAGGGTGATTGTTTTGAGGATACTCCTTTGCAAGTATTGCAGCAATTCTATCCGGTTCTCCATCTTCGTCCATAAGACTGATCTCAATAAACGACATGTAGAGAAGGGTTTCAATCATCAGAAACGACAATTGATTGTCCTTATTAAAATGTTGAACCAGGGCATTTAATTCACGGCGGCCTTCCTCAACAGAGCCATGCATTCCCACTAATCCAGTAAGCCAGCGATATTGATCGGGCATTGCGCCTATCACAACATTAAGAACACCACTGATTAGATAATTGGGATAAAAATCGGGATACATGGTTTTGTTTCGTTCGATCAGATTGTAGGCGCGGGTTAGATCAAAAGCTGCTGCAGCAAATTCTCCAAATCTGGCACGAGTGAACGACCATTGAAAACTAACCGCTGCTTGAGCAAACAGTTGCCATGGCGAGGGATGCGCAACCTCTGAAAGGAGGTTTAACCTATCCGACCGGTTTGATTCTAAACGTTTGAAAAGCGACGGATCGTCATTCAGAAAAAGATTTAAAAAGTCAAGGTAATTTTCAAGTAACACTGGTATTCTGTTCGAGGGGTTCTGCAGCCTTTCAGCATTAATAATCCGCTTGCCTTCATCAAACCGAAGGGCGAGTATTTCGTTGTATGCTCTGATACAGTTTGCATTGAAATCGTAATGGGGCGTTCTGTTTGCAGCTTGCAGAGGCGCAGCCGGTATAGCTGCAATCATCAGTATGATTACAAAATATACGATAATTAAACCCGAATTAATCAATAGAAAGTCCGTCAGGGTTGAACTTTTGATACCATGAGGGTAATCCCGATTAGGCTTTGTTAAATGCTTAATCTGGGTTAAATAAATATGCTGAAAAGCTGGCGGAGAGGTGGGGTTATCAACAGGCAGTAGCCGAACAATCATGATTCTTGTAAGGCTTTCTCCACAATAGCCGGATCAATTAAGATACGGCCACAATATTCGCAAACGATAATTTTTCGATGCATTTTAATATCTAACTGACGCTGAGGAGGTATCTTGCTAAAACAGCCCCCGCAAGCATCTCTCTCAACAATAACCACTGCAAGACCGTTGCGTGCGTTTTTGCGAATACGCTGGTATGCTGATAGCAGGCGATCTTCGATATACTGTTGGTTCGTTTTACTGCGTTGTTTAAGTTGTAGTTCTTCCTTTTCAGTTTCTGCAACGATATCGGCCAGTTCGTTTCGCTTTATGTCGAGGTCGGCTTTCCGTTCGGTTAATATGGTTCGTGCCTGCTTGATTTCTTCGCTCTTTCCTGTAATTGATAATTTGTATTCGCGAATTCGTTTTTCGAAAATTTGAATCTCAAGCTCCTGAAATTCAATCTCTTTCGTCAGCGAGTCGTATTCACGGTTGTTGCGTACATTCATCTGCTGCTCCTGATACTTTTTTATCATTGCTTTGCTTTCCTTGATGCTGTTCTCCTTATCAACAACACTCTTTTCCAGATTTTTTACTTCTGTATCAAAGTTGGAAATTCGTGTTTCAAGACCTATTACTTCATCTTCGAGGTCTTCGACTTCGAGAGGAAGTTCGCCGCGAATAATTCGAATTTTATCAACCTGCGAATCAATCTGTTGCAAGTTGTGCAATGCCACAAGTTTTTTCTCAGTAGAGATGATTAATTCTTCAGACTCGTCCTGAGCGGCCTGCACGCTAACTGTAATTGCAGGAGCCTTGTCTTTTATCTTCTTAGATGTATCTGCTGTCATTGAATTAGTGTTTCGTTGAAAGTACTGTTATTCAGCATTGAATAGATAGCCAACGGGATTGGTGTCTCTTTCGGATTTTCGAACGGCAAAAGTAGTAAATTTTTCGTTAAGCATCTGAAGCAGCAAATCTTTGCCAAATTGTTCCGATTCAAAATGACCAATATCTGCCAAAATCATTTCTGAGCTATTGCTGCGAAAATCGTGATATTTTATGTCGCCGGTAAGAAAAATGTCAGCTTTTTGCGAGATTGCATCAGCAATAAGAAAACTTCCAGAACCTCCACAAACCGCAACGCGGGAAATGGTTTTATTCAAATCGCCTTGATGCCTTATACAGGGTATACCACAAACCCGGCTTACTTTCTGAAGAAATGAATAGGCCTGCTGTTCCTCAGTTTCGCCTATCATTCCACTTCCCGAATAGTTGTCGGCATTACCAAGTAAAAGAATATCGTAAGCCACCTCTTCATAAGGATGGGCTTCAATCATTGCCTGGATTATGGCTTGCTCGTTATGAACCGGATAAATGGCCTCTATCCTCTCTTCTGGTTCAAAATGTAACTGATTCATGTTTCCAACAAAAGGGTTTGCATCTGGGAGTGCCCTAAAGGTGCCGTGTCCTTTTGTATTAAAACTGCAGCAGTCATAATTTCCAATTGTGCCGGCTCCTGCGTTGAACAACGCTGTACGCACATCTCCTGCGTGTTCGGCAGGGCAAAATGTTACAATTTTCCTAAGAACTGATGTTTTGCGTCGAAGGATCCTTGGCCGGGCGATCCCCAATGCGTTGCATAGCCATTTATTCAAACCACTATTTGAGTTATCAAGATTTGTGTGTATGCTGTATATGTTTATCCCGTTTCGAATTGCCTTGATGATAGAACTGCCAGCAAGGGTATTATTGCTAACTTGTTTTATTCCACCAAAAATCAATGGATGGTGCGATATTACTAAGTTTAAGCCTTCGGCAACAGCCTCATCAATCACTTCATTGGTTGCATCAATACAAACCAAAGCTCCGGTAATCCTATCTTCCGAATCTCCAACCTGCAAGCCTGAATTATCGTAATCCTCCTGCATTAGAAGCGGAAAACGCGCCTCAATAAACTCAATCACATCTTTGATTTTCATCGGATTAAAATTATTTATCGCACTAAAAGTGTTTCATTACAAAGATAGAGTAGTTGCATCGTATTGCAAGTGCTCACCATGTGATTATTTAATTGTTATTTTTGTTTTAACCGGCTGGAATCTATTCAAAATTTGTAACTTGCAGCCAGTTTTTTTAAATTTTGTTGACTTATTGAAAATACAATATAAATTATTTTTCCGTGTCATTATCGCGTCTTTTTTTGCTTCCGTTTGCATTACTGTATGGAGTATGCACTACGATTCGAAATCTCCTGTATGATTGGGGATGGTATAGTTCAACATCATCCAACCTACCGGTTATTAGCGTAGGCAATCTAAGTGTTGGTGGCACCGGAAAAACCCCTCATATAGAATATCTCATCCGGCTCTTGAGTGCTAAATTCCGTGTGGCAACATTGAGTCGCGGATATGGTCGTAAAAGCAAAGGGTTCATCAGGGGCGATCAGTTTTCCGACACGACCCAGATTGGCGACGAACCCCTTCAGTATGTTCAAAAATTCGAAAATATTGTAGTTACAGTTGATGAAAAAAGGGTTCGCGGCATTAATGAAATAGCTTTCCGTTATCCTTCTGTTGATGTAATTCTGATGGATGATGGATTCCAGCACCGTGCTGTTAAACCAGGGCTTTCAATCTTGCTTACAGACTACTTTAATCTCTATAGAGAGGATTATTTGTTGCCCGTAGGCACTCTTCGAGAAAGGATCGCAGGAGCAGCCCGTGCCGATATAATTGTTGTAACCAAATGTCCAGAGATACTTTCACCACTCACTCGTCAAAGAATCAATTCGCTGCTAAAGCCCCTACCCCACCAGAAACTTTACTTTTCTTATATTCGGTACGGCAATTTGACTCCTCTTTTTCCAAATGCCTGCTTATCTAAAAGAAACAAAAAGATAAACACCATCCTGCTTTTTGCCGGAATTGCCAATACCTATCCTCTTGAGGAGTATTTGCGCCGGAACTGTATCGAATTGATAGCCATGACATATCCCGATCATCATCAATACACTGCTGCCGATCTTGCTAAAATCCGGCTAACATGGGAACAAATCCACCTAAAGTCCAAATTACTGATAACTACTGAAAAAGATGCCATGCGGCTTAAATTTTCGCCGGTAAAAGATTTGGTTGTACATTTGCCGGTGCAATATCTACCCATCGAAGTTGTATTTCATGCAGACGATGAGGAGGCATTTAATCGTCAAGTTTCCAACTATGTTGAAAGAGGTAAAAGCCACCGCTGAGTATATTCTAAACCAAATTACAGAAAAACCTCATATTGGAATTGTTCTTGGCACCGGGTTAGGCGGATTAATTTCTGAAATTGAAGATTCCATTGCTTTGCCATACAACGAAATTCCCCACTTTCCTGTTTCGACGGTCGATGGGCACAAAGGAATGCTGATAAACGGAAGGCTGGGTAATAAAAACATCATTGCAATGCAAGGGAGGTTTCATTATTACGAAGGCTATTCGATGCAGGAGCTTACATTTCCTATCAGGGTGATGAAACTTCTGGGTATTGAGTTGTTAATTCTTTCAAATGCAAGCGGAGGCGTTAATCCTGATTTTGAAATTGGCGACATGATGATCATTACCGATCACATTAATTTGATGTCGTCAAATCCATTAATTGGTAAAAATCACGATGAGTTTGGCCCCCGATTTCCTGACATGAGCCAACCCTACGACGCAGACCTGATTCATAAAGCCATCAGAATTGCACGACGAAACAACATCAAATATCAAACAGGCATTTATGCTGCGGTATCTGGTCCAATGTACGAAACACCTGCTGAATACCGCTTCATGAGGATAATTGGTGCTGATGCCGTTGGAATGTCGACCATTCCGGAAGTAATCGTAGCAAGGCAGATGGGTATTCCTTGTTTTGCCATCAGCGTGATTACCGATCTGGGGGTTTTGGGAAAAATTGTTGAAGCCTCTCACAGTGAAGTAATTGCTGCCGCCACAAAGGTAGAGCCTAAAGTAACTATGATAATCAAAGAGTTACTAACCTCATTGTAAAACATTTACACCTTCATGCATAAGAACTCCCTTCTGTCGTACAAGGTTGAACAAGGCAAAAAGATCTACTTTGCTTCCGATTTCCACTTTGGTTCTCCAAACTATTCTCAGAGCCTCAATCGCGAGAAATTACTTGTAAGCTGGCTTGATTCTATCCGCCACGATGCCACTGCCATATTTCTACTTGGCGATATTTTCGACTTTTGGTTCGAATACCGGACTGTTGTCCCTAAAGGATTTGTGAGGTTATTGGGTACGTTAGCCTCAATAAGTGATTCTGGAATCCCTGTTCATCTTTTCAGAGGAAACCACGATATATGGGCATTTGAATATCTTAATAAGGAGTTGGGTATTCACCTGCACCGCCAAAGAGGATTAGCCGAGCTTGGGAATAAGCGGTTCTTTATTACTCATGGCGACGGATTAGGGCCAGGCGATCTGGGGTATAAACTCCTGAAAATGGTTTTCGAAAATCATGTAATTCAGCGAATGTTTAGTTGGTTGCATCCCGACATCGGGGCAAGAATAGCACATTATTTTTCGCGACGAAGCCGACATGCCAATAATGTAAAGAAAGCAAAGAACGGAGGCCTGCCGATTCAAAATGAAATGATGTATCAATATGCCGTAAAATGTGCCTCCGAGCTTCCTGATATTGACTATTTCGTGTTTGGGCATCTACATGAGCCCACCAATATCGCATTAAACAATAAAGCAAAACTTGTGATAATTGGCGACTGGATAACTAATTTCACCTATGGCGAATTCGACGGTAACGAAATGGTTATCAAGTCGTTTACAAATAAGGATATTTGATTCCAACTCCCTCAATAGAATTACTACCCGATCTGCTACAGGTTGTTTCTGTAAACAATACCATCCAGCCCTATTATATGATCAAAGCCGCTGATGGGTTGCCCCTCATAAAGAAAGATAGCTCCGTCAATCCATGGCAGCGGGTGGTTGGGCTGTAAAAACGATTCGATAAGTAAAACAGTTGTGTTTTTACCCCCATGGCTGCCCTGAAAGTATCCATAACGCCACGAAGGGGTTTCTCCCGGTTTTCTAATCGAAAAATCCTGGAGTTCCCGCAAATTTACCACAGCTATGCGTTGATTGTCAAGCACTTTAATTTCCTTGACTACCACCGGCAAATTGGAAAAACAGTACTGCGAAAGGCTTGATGCTATCAGTTCGAGTTGCTGATGAAGCGAGAGAGTTGTTTGAGTCTGAATATAAAACCGGGTAGTTTGGTTGCCTTCATCATCAATTCCTGTTATCGGAATAAACTCATTCAACAGACTCAAATACTGAATATTAAGATTCCTCTCCTCTGATAGAGCTCGCCGGTAGTATGTCCTTTCACGCAAAAGATATGTAGTTGTTATTAGCCATGCCAAACATAAAACAACTAAGAGTAAAACAATTGCCGTTTTTCGGTTCATTAGTGGAGGTATTGAATTTGAGTTTGTATTGTTAGGCCGTTTTGTTGATCCGAATTTACAACTTATTATGGTCCGATCCCAATCACATTGCGAAACATTAATTAAAAACTGATTACATTGGTTCATATTGTAACTTTTTCACAGGTCTATTGTCATATATCATCAAAATGATTATTGAAACATGATCGTGGTTTATTCCCCACTTGCCGAATTGTCCAGAGCGCCAGTTTGCTTGTGTAAGTAATACACGGTTGATAATTACCAAAAACATTACGCTCCAGATTAAAATGGCAACAATTAAGCAATAAACCGCTCAACAGGAAAAACTTAACGATGATAACCCTTCGAAACATTCATAAAAGCTACGCTGTAGGTTCGAACAGCCTGCATGCCTTGAAAGGTATAAACCTTGAAATAGAGAAAGGAGAGATGGTCTCGATTATGGGTTCTTCGGGTTCTGGTAAATCAACCCTTTTGAATCTTCTCGGCGTGCTTGATACCTACGATGAAGGTGAATATCTCCTCGACGGAATAACAATCAAGGGTTTGAATGAAACAAAAGCAGCAGCACTTCGAAACCGCTATATTGGTTTTGTTTTTCAGTCGTTTAATCTAATCTCATTTAAGAATGCGATGGAGAATGTGGCTCTCCCGCTTTATTATCAAAATGTTCCGCGTCGAAAGAGAAACCGGCTGGCAATGGAATACCTCCACAAGATGGGGCTTTCAGAATGGGCGGAACATTTGCCAAACGAGCTTTCAGGCGGACAAAAACAGCGAATTGCTATTGCCAGAGCGCTGATTGCCAAACCAAAAGTTATTCTTGCCGACGAACCTACAGGCGCTTTGGACAGTCGAACTTCTATGGAAATGATGGACCTGTTCGACCAGATCAATGCCGAAGGAATCACCATAATCATTGTAACTCATGAACGCGACATATCGCGTCGAACACAGCGAATCATCCAGTTGCACGACGGACGAATCGAAAATGACCAATTCAATGGAAACAGCCAGATTAATCAACATCAAAAAAACACCTACCCAGGATTTCACATCCAGTAGTAGTACCTAAATCTGTAAAATATCCCGCAATGGACAACTCATCACCTTTTATTCTAAACCAATAAGTGGCTTCATTCATGTTCGATCGCGATAAATGGCAGGAAATATTCAGCACAATTAAAAAGAATAAGTTGCGGACTTTTCTCACAGGCTTCAGTGTGGCCTGGGGTATTTTCATGCTTATTATCTTACTCGGATCAGGTAATGGACTTAAAAATGGGGTCGAAAATCAATTTGCTTCATCTGCAACAAATGCCATCTGGTTCTGGCCAGGGCAAACAAGCACCCCATACGCCGGTATGCAACCAGGACGTTTTGTACGGCTTCGAATGGTTGATTACGATGCGGTTTACCAGAATACTCCCTTGATCGAACATGCCTCAGCCCGCTTCAATTTACACAATGCAAGAGTATCGTATCAGAATCAGTCAGGCTCTTATGTTGTGAGGGGAGTGCTCCCTGCATATTACAATATTGAAAAACTCGAAATACTTGAAGGGAGATACATCAATCAACCCGACTTAACCCACTACCGCAAAACAGCCGTTATATGTAAACAGGTAAGCGAAGCACTTTTCAAGAATCCCGACGAGGCAATTATTGGCAAGTACATTATCATTAATGGAATTCCTTTCAAAGTGGTTGGTATTTTCACTGACGATAATCAAAATAATCAAAATTCGCGATTGATCTATACCCCTCTTACAACCACCCAGAGGGTATTTGGCAATCTAACGCGGATTCATGAATTTCAGCTTACTCTTGCAAATGCTTCTATTGATGAAAGCACCTTAACCGAACAAAACATCCGGGAGCAAATCGCACGACTACACCGGTTCGACCCTAAAGACCAACGGGCGCTTGGAAGTTGGAATAGTTTGAAAAACTATATGCAGTTCCAGCAACTTTTTTCAAGCATAAGAATATTTATCTGGATTGTTGGAATAGGAACCATAATTGCAGGTATTGTAGGTGTGAGCAACATTATGTTAATAGTTGTAAAGGACAGGACACGTGAAATAGGAATCCGCAAATCTATAGGAGCAACGCCTTGGAGCATTGTTAGTCTTATCCTTCAGGAATCAATTATGATTACTGCATTTGCTGGTTACATAGGGTTAATGTTCGGAGTAGGTGTCCTGGAATTACTCTCCAAGCATGTAGAGTCAGACTTTTTTTTGCGACCCGAAGCAGATTTTTCAACAGCAATCAGCGCAACCATAGTGTTAATTTTTTCAGGTGCAATAGCCGGATTTATACCAGCACGAAGGGCTGCCGCTGTTAAACCAATCGAAGCTTTAAGAGACGAATAATACGATACTTATGTTCCTGTTCGACCTCGAAAGATGGTGGGAAATCTTAAGCGCCATCCGAAAAAACAAATTCAGAACATTCCTCACAGCATTTGGGGTTTTTTGGGGGATATTCATGCTTATAATCATGCTTGGCTCAGGAACTGGACTGAAAAACGGCGTCTATCGCGGATTTGGCGATTTTGCAACTAACAGTGTCTTTATGTGGACTATGTCAACCACCGAATCATATAATGGATTGCCGCGCGGACGCTGGTGGAATTTCAGGAATGCCGATATAACAGCTCTTCGTTCTCATATTCCCGAAATAGCGGTTCTTGCACCCCGTATCCAAGCCTGGGGAGGCGAAGGAAGCAACAATGTTGTTCGTGGCGAGAAAACAGGTGCCTTCTTCATCTACGGCGATTACCCCGAATGGAATAGAATTGACCCCGTTAATATGCTCGAAGGCAGATTTATAAACCAGGCCGACATTGACCTAAAACGCAAAGTAGCGGTGATTGGAACACGTGTTCGGGATATGCTTTTCAATCATGGTGAGCAAGTTACTGGTGAGTACATAAGAATACAAAATGTTTATTTTAAAATAATTGGGGTATTTGAGCCCCGTTCGACCGATGTTAATTTTGGAGGCGATAAAGCTCAGAGTATTCACTTACCCTTTACAACATTACAACATGTTTATAACTACAGAGATGTTGTTGGTTGGTTTGCATTAACCGCCAAACCTGATGTAAAGGTTTCCGAGGTCGAACAGAAAGCAATAAGCCTGCTTAAACGCCGGCACAATATTGCTCCTCACGACAAACAGGCCGTTGGGTCGTTCAACATGGAAGAGCAATACAACAAGATGCAGGGTTTGTTTACAGGTATTAATGTTCTTATCTGGATTGTTGGCATCGGAACCCTCTTTGCCGGGGTAATTGGCATCAGCAACATAATGCTGGTTGTAGTAAAAGAGCGCACACGTGAAATAGGAATTCAACGTGCCATTGGAGCATCGCCACTAAAAATCACTTCTCAAATAATCATGGAGTCGGTGTTTCTTACAATCATTGCTGGCTATTTCGGCCTTGTTGCCGGCGTCGGATTGGTCGAACTGATACATTTTGCCCTGGCTCAATCGGGCAATGAGTCGCAAATGTTTTATAATCCCGAAATACACTTCGCAACGGCACTAAAATCGCTTTTTATCCTTGTGGTCGCAGGAGCTTTGGCAGGACTTATACCAGCACGAAAAGCAGTAAGCATTAAACCAATTGACGCCCTTAGGCACGAATGATCCTAACATTAATTTACTCAGATATCAATTGATTAATTATGAAAACACTATTCAGAACTTTGGTAATCATTGCTGTAGTTGGCCTTTTTGGAGGCACTCTCTTCTATCTCTACAACAAATCAAAATCAAAACCGGTAACTTTTGCAACCGAAACTCCTTTCTATACCGATATAATTAAGAAAACGGTGGCTACCGGGTCGGTTGTTCCTCGTAAGCAGGTTGATGTCAAGCCCCAGATATCTGGAATTATTGAACAACTTTTTGTTGAACCCGGACAAAGCGTGCGCAAAGGCGACTTGCTTGCCCGGGTAAAGATTATTCCTAACATGGTGAACCTTAACAATGCAGAATCGCGCGTAAATCGAGCAAGAATCAGTCTCGAAGACACCCGCAGGGCATATGAAAGGCAAAAGGTGTTGTTTGAAGATCAAGTGATAGCCCTAACAGAGTATCAACAATATGAATTGAGTTACCTCAACGCACTCGAGGAACTGCAATCGGCCGAAAACAACCTGCAATTAATTCGTGAAGGTGTTGCAACAACGGGTGGCGAAACATCAACCACCCTAATCCGTTCTACAATTGATGGAATGATTCTTGAAGTTCCGGTCGAAGTAGGCCATTCGGTTATTGAAACAAATAACTTCAACGCCGGAACCACCATAGCAACTATAGCCGATATGGGCCAAATTGTTTTCAAGGGCAAAGTTGACGAGTCGGAAGTAGGAAAACTGCGCGAAGGCATACCGTTATTCTTAACAATTGGGGCAATCGCGGATGAGAAATTTGAAGCTGTGCTTGAACACATTTCTCCTAAAGGTGTTGAGGAAAGTGGTGCTATTCAGTTCGAAATAAGGGCTGCACTTAAACTAAAGGAGAACTTTTTCATAAGAGCCGGCTACAGTGCCAACGCCGATATTGTACTTGATAAGCGCGAAAACGTGCTTGCTATTAACGAAAGATTACTTCTATTCGAAAACGACTCGGTGTTCGTTGAAGTAGAAACAACCTCTCAATCATTCGAAAAACGGCCAATAAAACTTGGACTCTCCGATGGTATTAACGTAGAAGTTGTTGAGGGTTTAACTGTAACCGACAGAGTTAAAATATTATAGCAAGATAGCCTCGGCAATTCCCAAGCATCAGTATGGACGCACCAGTATCCCGATGGTTATCGGAAACATGTCGGGTCCGGTATCTTCTTTGAATAATCCGGTAAAGTGCCAGGTGCAGGTCAGGTTGATCCATTTGTAACCTACACTTCCAAACGCACTTAGGCGATATTGCATCAGGTTAGGATGATTGTGAAATTTAACTTTCAAAGGCGTGGCAGGATCAAGATTCAAATAGTCTGACCCGTTGAATTTTGTATGATCGCTGATTAACATGCCAGCTTTACCGCCTAAAGAGAAGCTGATATGATTTTTCATTGTGTAGCTTATTTGAAGCGGAAACTCGAGTAATGTGAGGTTTAGTTTGTTTTGGTTGTAGGTAATTGTATCAGGGATAGTCCAAAACTCAGAACTTCCAGCCTCGTTGAGTTGGAGTATTCCATTTGAGTAAAGGTTAAACGACGAAAGACCTGGGCCTGCCGCAACCGCAAACCCCGATTCTCCAAATCTATGGTTATATAGCAAATGCAAATTCACACCTCGGTTCAGTGATTTGATGTCCAGATTTTCAGGACTGTTCATCCATATATCATTAGTGATTTCAAGTTGAAACCTGAGGTTCCGTAAATTGTACGGACTAATTGGTTGGGAAAAAACCGCAGCAGTACAGCTAAACACAAGCAGTATTATGACAATGGCTTTCTTCATAACTCAATGGATTATTTAGTAAAACACTTAAAACTGCAACTTCCTGGAATATATTGTGGTTCAAACACCATTAACAGGGGCTTTTTGAATTTCCGCCAAAAATACAAATAATAACCATGTCCGCATTAAGGAGGCGAAGCACGAATTGTTCTGATACGAGATTAGGCATATTTGTTGCTTCAATTGTGTGCGATCCTCACCTTTAAGTCTATTTTTGTCAATAAAAAAAACCGCTGGTAGTTAACAATACTAGCGGCTTAAGGAGTGCGCCCACCTGGACTTGAACCAGGGACCTACTGATTATGAGTCAGTTGCTCTAACCGTCTGAGCTATAGGCGCTGGATTTGCTGTAAAAACAATCTGTTTTAAAACAGGGCTGCAAAATTACAATAATGAAACCAGACTACAATCACTTACCAAAAATTCCATGACAAAACAAAGGAATATCAAACAAATTGTTTTCGATTTTGGCGGGGTAGTTGTTGACCTCAACATACCACTCACATATGAGGCATTTGCAAAATTGCATTCAAGCAATGGTTTGGCCGAGCCAGACCTTGAACGATTTACTGAGATACAGCATGAATATGAAAAAGGCTCTTTAAACGATGCAACCTTTCGACTTGAATCGCTCAAAGCGCTGAATATCTCTAATGTTGATGATCATCAGTTCGATACAGCTTGGAATGCTATGATTGGCAAGGTACCGACGGAGAGGGTAGCACTTATTGATAAGCTACGGAATCGCTATAGGGTATTTCTTTTGAGCAATACAAACGAAATCCATTACCGTTTTTTTATTTCCGATTTCCGGAGTGATTATAATGGGCGCGAATTAGATTCGCTGTTTGATAAGGCATGGTATTCATTTCTTTTAGGAATGCGTAAACCCAACAGGGATATATTTGATGCTGTGGCAAAAGCCAGCAATTTCGACCCAGCAACAACCTTGTTTATTGACGACACGCCGATGCACGTTGAAGGCGCCCGGAAAGCAGGCTGGAATGCGGTTCATCTGAATAACCCAACAACAATTTGTGATTTATTCGACTCCCAGTTGAACTTACGTATTACATTATAAAATGATCACCAGACATCACAACTTACCCTCTTGCATCATCCTGTAGATGGTAGTTTTACCTACGTTCAACTTTTGAGCAACTACTCGCACTTTATCGTCATATTTCTTCATAAAGTGTTTTATTATGCGTCTGTTATACTCTTCGAGCGTGGTTTCGTCGAGCATTAAGTGATTCATAGCTCCTGATGTGCTGAAGCTAATATCATCAGCATCAATAATATCGCCCTCAACCATTACCGCCGCCAGATCCATTATTGCTTTGAGCTCTCTCACATTTCCAGGGAAAGTGTATTTTTTAAGTTTTTCGAATGCTCCAGGAGTTACAACTAATTTTTTTATCTTATTCTTAGTGCAAAACTCCTCAACAAAATATCGGGCAAGGAGAATTATATCGTTTCCGCGTTCACGTAACGGTGGCAGGGCTATGGGCATTCCAAGCAGACGATAGTAAAGGTCTTCGCGAAACGCTCCCTTTTTCACCTCGTCAATCAGGTTCTTATGAGTTGCAACTATAACCCTTACATCAAGCTTAATGTGAGTATTACTTCCAATCCTTGTAACCTCTTCCTCCTGTAGCGCCCGTAAAAGTTTCGATTGCATATTCAAATCCATGTCGCCGATTTCATCGAGAAATAGGGTGCCTTTGTTCGCCTCCTCAAATTTGCCGATACGACGATTAATAGCTCCGGTAAATGATCCCTTTTCGTAGCCAAACAATTCTGCTTCAATTAATTCTTTCGGAATCGCGGCAACATTCACAGCTACAAAACTGTTTTTTCTGCGTGCAGAATTGAAATGTATAGATTTTGCCACCAATTCCTTACCTGTTCCTGTCTCGCCTGTTATAGATACAGTGATATTCGTTCTGACTGCTTTTTCAATCAGGTTAAAAACCTTTAAAATCGCAGCACTGTTTCCCTTTATCATGTTTCCGTACTCGTACTTCTTGCCAATTTCCTCTTCGAGAAACGACACCTTCCTCTTAAGCTTTTCGTGTTCCCAGATGTTACGGATAATATTCCATAACCGTTCTTTGGTATCCTGATCCTTCAGGATATACTCATACGCCCCCTGCTTAAGCAATTCGACCGCTGTTGAAACATCCTGCTGGCCGGAAACAATGACCACAGGTAAATCGGGGTTGAATTCCTTGATTTTTTTCATTACATCAAGGCCAGTCATCCCTGGCAAATTATAATCAAGCGTTATTACAGATGGGTTCTTGTACAGATTACTTAAACAATCCTTGCCGTTGCTGAAAATTTCTGTTTCATAATCAGGATTGTGCGATAAATGATGAGCTATGATTCTCGCAAAAATCACATCATCCTCTAGAACGAATATTCTGAATGGGTGCATCGGGTTTTTATTAAAGCGGAAAGACGCTAAAGTAATAATATTCTGAAAAACAAATACTACAATTAATTTTTTATCTTCAACAAGGCTGATCAGCTATCTCTGCCAGGATTTTCACAACCTCACGAAAACTGTTACAAGCAAGAAGTTGTACTTTTTGTTGTTTGAAACCAGGTGTTCCTCTGAAGTACCCGGAGTATTGCCGTCGCATTTCGAGCACTGCGCGCCGCTCCCCCTTATATTGGGCGGCCTGCTGCAAATGGTTCAAACACACTATTGCTCGTTCCTGAATTGAAGGATCGGCTGTTAGTTGTCCGGTATCGAGATAATATCGTACGGTTTGAAATATCCACGGATTTCCTATAGCCGCTCTTCCTATCATGATAGCATCAACGCCGTATTTACTGAAGGCATCCGCTGCATTCTGAGGTGTTGTGATATCACCGTTGCCAATAACTGGAATATGCATACGCTTATTGTTCCTGACTTCGCCTATCAACGACCAATCAGCCTGTCCGCTGTAAAGTTGGGCACGCGTTCTACCATGAATCGTAATAGCTGCAATACCACAATCCTGCAACTGTTCCGCTATCTCTACTATGTTCTTACTTGCATCATCCCAGCCTAAGCGTGTTTTTACGGTTACAGGTATCTTAACCGAATTAACCACAGCTTTGGTAATTTTCAACATCAGCGGAATATCCCGCAACAATGCAGCACCACATCCTTTTTCAACAACCTTCCTGACAGGACATCCAAAGTTAAGATCAATGAGCTCAGGAGCCGACTCCTGGGCTATTAACGCTGAACGATGCATCGTGTCGGGATTGCCGCCGAACAGTTGTAATGCTACTGGTCGTTCGCTCGGATCAATGTGCAGTTTAGATGAGCTTTTCTCCGATTTTCTCACTAATCCATCCGATGAAATAAACTCCGAAAAAACCAAATCTGCTCCAAAACGCCTGCAAATCAAACGATAAGGCGCATCTGTTATATCTTCAAGAGGTGCAAGCACCAATGGTTTATTCCTTAATATAGTATTTCCTATCCTAACCATTGCAATTATTTTTTAATACTCATATCGGTAACACTAATATTGCGGAGTGAAAAATTGAGCAATCCTCCGTAAGAATCGGGCGTGAAACAGTTTTTAAGCTTCCCGAAAACGTTAAAACCTGACCGGAAGATAAATGGCGAACCTTTCCGAATAGCATTCCAGTGTCAATTGCGCTGCCAACAATCGAAGGGTGCAAAAATAGTTAAGTTGTAGTTATTAAATTTCTTGAGATTATGTATCACTTGATCAAAAGTTTATATATTTGCACCCCATTAACCGGTTTATTACCAAATTATTAAAACTAAGCATTATGACAAAAGCAGAAATTGTAACCGACGTTGCCAATAAAACTGGCATAGAAAAGGTAGCTGTACAAAGCGTAGTAGAAGCTTTCATGGAAGCAGTAAAAGGCTCACTGGCTAAGGGCGAAAATGTTTATCTACGTGGTTTTGGCAGTTTCATCGTTAAAAAGCGTGCCGAGAAAACTGGCAGGAATATTTCAAAGAATACCACGCTCATCATACCTGCGCACAACATTCCGGCCTTTAAGCCTGCTAAAACCTTCGTAAACGAGGTAAAGCACAAGGTTAAATAGTTCGAGCTCAATAATAGTAAAACAAAATCTAATCATGCCAAGCGGAAAGAAGAGAAAAAGGCACAAGATGGCAACCCATAAGCGTAAAAAGCGCTTAAGAAAGAACAGACACAAAAAGAAGTAAATTAAGCACACCCTGAGGCTGAATCAAAAATACCTAACCGGATATTTTTATAGCATAGGCAACAATGCTATAACCGAATTCGGATTTGATTCAGCCTCAAGGTTTTCACAATCGTGTATATAATTCAAAACGGTATAAACCCGAATAAGCTCCGAGCTTTATTCTTAAAATGATAATTTAAGTGAATAAGGAACTGATAATTGATTCCTTACCTTCTGAGATGAGCATTGCTCTGCTCGAAGATAAAATTCTTGTTGAACTGAACAAGGAAAAGCGCAACAACAGCTATTCGGTTGGAGATATCTATCTGGGAAGAGTAAAAAAAATCATGCCTGGACTTAATGCTGCATTTGTTGATGTTGGATACGAAAAAGATGCCTTTCTTCATTATCTCGACTTGGGTCCACAAATTCAGTCGCTCAACAAATTTATTCGCCTTACAATCACCGGAAAGCAAACCACGCCTTCACTCGAAGGTTTTCCTTTCGACCCCGACATTGAAAAAACGGGTAAGATCAACAGCGTACTGAGTCCTAATCAGCACATTCTCGTTCAAATAGCCAAAGAACCCATTTCAACAAAAGGACCCCGCATCACCAGCGAGTTGGCCTTTGCAGGACGTTACCTGGTGCTTGTTCCTTTCTCAAGTCGCATTTCGGTTTCGCAAAAAATAAAAAGTATAGAAGAGCGCAACCGGCTCAAGCGTTTGATTCTGAGCATCAGACCGAACAATTTTGGAGTTATTGTCAGAACGGTAGCCGAAAATAAAAAGGTTGCAGAATTAGATGCTGATTTGACCCAATTAATGGAAAAATGGAAAACCACGTTTGAGAAATTGCCCGGAACAAATCCACCTCAACGTATTGTAAGCGAACTGGGACGAGCTTCGGCAATACTTCGCGATATGCTTAGTGATACGTTCAATCATGTTCATGTGAACGATCCCACCGTATTCGAAGAGGTAAAAAATTATATCCGCACGATTGCACCCGAAAAAGTTGATATCGTAAAACTTTATAAAGGTAAGTTGTCCATATTCGAACACTTCGGCATCGACAAGCAGATTAAAAACGCCTTTGGTAAAATTGTAACCATAAAAAGCGGAATATATCTGATTATCGAGCACACCGAAGCATTACATGTGATTGATGTAAACAGTGGCCATCGTGTAAACTCCGACAACACACAGGAAACCAACGCACTAACAACCAACCTGGAAGCTGCCTCAGAAATTGCCAGACAGCTTCGCCTCAGAGACATGGGCGGCATCATCGTAGTAGATTTTATTGATATGGTTCAGGGAAATCATCGCAGGCAACTTTTTCAACGATTGCGCGATGAGATGACAAAAGATAGGGCAAAGCATAGCATCCTCCCCCCAAGCAAATTCGGACTTGTGCAAATTACAAGGCAACGAGTGCGACCCGAAATGGCCATTCAGGTATTAGAAAAGTGCCCTTCTTGCGACGGGTCGGGTCAGGTAAAATCAAGCATTATCTTAATTGATGAAATAGAAAACAACCTTAGTTACCTGATTCGCGACCAAAACGAAGCCTACATAACTCTAACTGTTCACCCGTATTTATATGCTTTTATACGTCAAGGGTTTCCATCATTGCGTATGATGTGGTTCATACGTTACAAAAAATGGATTCGGCTGAGAGCCTCTAGTTTTTATCATTACCTTGAATATCACTTCTTTAACAAAATTGATGATGAAATTGAGGTATAAGTTTCCTGCCCACATCAGTTTAGTTTTATAATTTGGCTCGCACCAACATTTGCAAATCAGTATTTTTGAATTATGGAAATAGTTGTTAGCGGAATCCGTCCCACTGGGCATCTACATTTGGGGAATTATTTCGGTGCAATAAAGAATTTTGTGCGCATGCAATATGAAGCCGAGTGCTACTTCTTTATTGCTGATTATCATTCATTAACCACTCACCCAACACCCACCGACCTTCAAGGCAATGTACGAAGTGTGTTGATTGACTTTCTGGCATCAGGATTAGATCCCGAAAAAGCAATATTATATGTTCAAAGCGATCTGCCGGAAGTGGCCGAGCTTTATCTGCTTTTAAACATGAACGCCTATCTTGGAGAACTCGAACGTGTTGCTTCCTTCAAAGAGAAGGTTAGAACACAACCCGGTAATGTTAACGCAGGATTACTCACATACCCCACACTGATGGCCGCCGATGTTTTGGTTCATAAAGCCGCCAAAGTTCCCGTTGGCAAGGATCAGGAACAACATCTGGAAATGATCCGCTCTTTTGCAAACAGGTTCAACCGGCTTTACCATACTGAAGTGTTTCCGATTCCCGTAGCTTATAACTTCGGCGAAAATCTGGTAAAAATACCGGGCCTCGACGGTAGCACAAAAATGAGTAAATCGGAAAGTGAAGCAAATGCTATCTACTTGTGCGACAGCCCTAAAGAAATCAGACATAAGATCATGCGTGCCGTAACCGACTCAGGTCCTACCACTCCGGGGCAACCTAAGCCGCAACCAGTCGAAAATCTTTTTTCTCTGCTCAGGATAATGTCAGATCGCTCAACTGTAGATTATTTCGAGGAGCAATACGAAAAATGCACTATCCGTTATGGCGATCTTAAAAAGCAACTTGCCGAAGATACCATCAGGTTTACAGCACCTTTCAGGGAAAAAATAAACGACCTCGAAAAAAACCCAGATTATCTTCACAAGGTCGTTGTGGAAGGAATGCAAAAAGCGCGGACAAGTGCAACCAGAACAATAGCGGAAGTAAGGAAAACCATCGGTTTCAAATATTTGTAATACAGTAGTTTAGCAATAAAACTATCCTCTCAACCAACCTCATCCCCGTATGGCAAAAGAAAAAACTCTATTCCGCATAATTGACAACCTCCTCAGAATTGGAATAATTGCTTTTATATTTCCATTCTTCTTCGAGGGGTTTATTGAACCGCATACAACTCAAGTGTTCTGGTCGGGATTAATAAAGATAACCCTAGTAGTCGTTTTTATTGGCCTTTCAGTAATTGTTCTGATTATCTCCCGAAGGATTTTCAAACCATTTGGCTTTTTCTTGGTTTTCGTGGGGAGCCTTTATAGAATATTATTCGACATATTTCAGCAAGGGTTTGATTTTGATTTATTTGCCTATCTGTTGTTATTAATTGCCTCTCTTTACTTCATCACCAAGCCTGCCCGCAGGGATTAGTGTTAGCCTAAGGAATCGAGTAGGTAGGGGGATTACTCCCCCGCCCTCTCACACCACCGTGCATGCTC
>CAYGGZ010000007.1:50103-86384 GCA_964349765.1 uncultured Bacteroidales bacterium | reverse complement strand
AACCCAACTAAATCATATAGTTCGGCATTGCATGCCTCCTAATGATTAATTTGGGTTGAATCAATAGTTCAGCCCTACAGGGCTTTCTATTGATTAATTCGGGATAAATCCACGAATAAGTGTTTGTAATCAGCGCAATAAAAATTGTGCTGAATCCCGAATAAGTGTTTGTAATTAGCACAATCTAAATTGTGCTAAACAAACACTAGCTCGGGATTATCCTCAAACACTAACTCGGGATTACCCTCATGGAATCAATAGTTCAGCCCTACCGGGCTTTCTATTGATTAATTCGGGTTAGATGCATGACAAGCAAATATTTGTTTGAGAAATAGTTGCGTTGCCGACAGGAATTATGTATCTTTGGAAAAATATCTTTAAATTAACCAAATCTCAAAAACGATGAAAAAACTATGGATTGTATTGGTTGTTGCAGCATTGTTCCTCTTTGCCGCATGCCCGCCACGAGCCGAAAGGGCAGAGCAACCCGAACAGGAAACCGAAGAGGTAGCTGAAGAAGAAGTAGAAGTAGAAGAAGAAGAAGAAGCGCCCGCAGCAGTAACCCCACAATAGGCAACTGCACAATAGTTATTAGGGGCCGACTTAGCTCGTACAGGCTGTCGTTACATCAATGGCAGCCTGTGGTGTTTATTAGCCACGCTGAACAAGGTAAACCACATAAGCTACATAAAACAGCACAAACACCACTCCGCTAAAACGACTCAGAGAATGGCTGCGATTTAATAGCATGGCAAGCACAATCATAACCACCGATGCGATCATAACCAGGATGTCGTAATTGTTCTCTAAAGCTAATGGAAGTGGTTTGATCGTTGCGCTAATTCCCAATATCCAGAAAAGGTTGAATATGTTCGACCCGATTATATTGCCTACCGCAATATCAGTTTCTTTTTTTGCTGCCGCCAACATCGAAGTTACTAACTCAGGCAGAGAGGTGCCAACAGCAACAATAGTCAATGCCACAAAACCCTCGCTCATGCCGAGCATTGAGGCCAAAACAACCGCCCCATCAACAACCCACTTGCCTCCAATGAACAACATAATTATTGCCAGGCCAATATATAACCACTCTTTCCATTTTGGCAGTGAAGGAGCTATATCTTGTTTATCTTTAGTACTGTAAGAATTTTGTGTGGAGTAAACAATATAAGCCATGAAGAGCAGAAAGAAGAACAGAAGAATTCCACCTTCAACTCTTCCGATGTATAAAATACCCGGATCGTCGAAAAACATGGTATTGGCAAAAAAACCGACAAGCATGGTTGCCAGCAGTGCAAAAGGGATTTCGGCAATCAATGTGTTATGCTGCAGTAGCAATGGACGCACTATAGCACTTAACCCCAGAATAAGCAGTACATTGGATATGTTGCTGCCAAAAATATTGCCAATGGCTATCTCGCTTTGTCCCTGGGCACTGGCAAATATGTTTACAACAAGTTCTGGCATCGAAGTTCCCATTGATACAATCGTTAAACCGATGATCATGGATGATATTTTCATTCGGCGGGCAAGCGAGACCGAACCAGTAATAAGCAGATCGGCGCCTTTAATCAGAATAACAAATCCGACGATAAAAAGTAAAATAGTTAGCATGTTATGTTTAAATAGTTGATTTTCCTTAGCATGCATGCATTACCTGTACAGTGTACAGGTAAACATAATCTCCTGTTTTTCAATACGAATCATTGCTGCTTCTGAATATACTAACAATATCCACTACAGCAATGTTCTGACGGCTGCAAATTTCAGGAAATTTTATGAGATTTCTGAATTCAGGGAACAATTCAATAACGCTTTGAATATAAGGCAGTTAATATCGAAATAATCAATCGGCATTAAACCTACACTGCTAATTGGCCTGTATATTACAAAAATGAGGAACTATTTGTCCCATTGTTTGCCAATTTCTATGGCCAGCAGTTGAAACAATACGTATGAGAGGGTACTAACTATTCAATGCCAGCGAAGTGTTTCATAAACTGCACCCGTTCGTAAGCAGCAGGCGTGTCGGAATTTTTGAGGCTGAGTTTACCAATAAACTGATTTGTGGTTGTGTATTTGTGTTTTACCATCCATCGTTCCATAAACTCGAGCATCTCTCCAATCCGGCCAAATCCGTTGCGGTATAATGTGGTTGCAATCTGCACAGCTTTAGCGCCTGCCAGCAACATTTTTATCATCCCCTTGCCATCATGAATACCGGTTGATGCCGCAATATCGCAATGCAACCTGTCGCTGAGCAATGCAACCCACCGAAGAGGAAGTGTGATTTCATCGGGAGAGCTGAAAACGTTGCCTGGAACCACTTTTATGTTATCAATATTGATATCGGGCGAAAAGAAACGGTTAAACAGCACAATGCCCTTTATTCCTGTCCATGAAAATTTAAGAGTGGTTTTTGCCAGCCCCGAAAAATAGTAACTTATCTTTAATGCGATAGGAAGGTTCACCTGTTGTCGTACTTGTTCTATTATTCTGAAATAGATCTGTTCGGTTTGTTCGCCCGATACGTTAGGATCGCCCGGCAGCACAAACACATTTAACTCAAGGGCATCGGCTCCTGCATTTTCGATTTGTTTTGCAAACGATGTCCACTCATCAGCGCTCACGCAATTGATGCTGGCGATTACCGGGATAGCAACCGATCTCTTACTGTTTCGTATAAGGTTCAGATACTCTTCGAGGTGATGCAACTTCGAGTAATTGCCTATGTAGTCATAGGCTTCGGGATAGGGCCCCCCGGCAAACTCATTCTGTTCTACCGCTCTGCTGATCTCATGGCGGATTTGCTCCTCGAACAGCGACTTGAGTACTACGGCGGCAGCACCTTCCTTTTCGAGTTCCTTAATGTTTTCAACAGAGTTAGTTAAGCCGCAACTTCCGGCAATGATTGGATTCCGTAACTCCAATCCCATGTACTTGGTTGAGAGGTTTACCATAATTCAGAGTTGTTATTAGATTCCGAACGCTGAAAATTTCAGTAAACAAATGTATGGATTCCTCTTTTTCCGTACGATCACAAACCCTATAATTTTGAGGCTGAACAGCAACCGGTTGGTGACCTGTTGGAATTGATTGCGGTCGTATTGTAACTATTTGAAACCCAATATGTCTTTGAAGGTTTCCTCCTGCTTTATTGTTTTAATCGCCTGCTGGAGTTCGGGGTCAATTTTCGAAACTATTCTATAGTAGGCATTCAGGTCGAACAGATTACGGGCAAGAAATGCTTTGAGCAGGACGGCGATGTAGTTTCCTGATATTGCCAAACCTTCAGGGTCGCGAGGCACACCCTCTGTTTCTGCAAAAGATACAAACTGTTCCATCAGCTTTTCATCAACTAAAAAGTTGTGATAGAAGTGTTCAAAGTCATCATAGTCCTTCTGCAGCCTCCGGCGGTTTGCGTTCAGATGGTTCATAACGAAACTGTTGATAATTCCCTTACGCCAAATCTGAGTGTAATAGGGTGTGATGGCTGATGTGTCGGCCGGAAGGAAAATATCAGGCATAATCCCGCCTCCGCCATAAACAATCCGGTTTCGTGAAGTAAGAAATTGAAGCGTATCGGGAAATTGTATGCTATCGGCATAAACCATTTCGCCGTGGGCCAGGCGTTGTTGTATTTCATCATGGTATGCCTCAATTCCCTGGTCGTATGGTTTTTGGATACTGCGACCCGATGGCGTGAAATACGTAGCGGTGGTTAATCTGATCACGCTGCTGTCGGGGAGAACGAAAGGTCGTTGTACCAATCCTTTTCCAAACGAACGCCGCCCCATCACCAAACCACGATCCCAATCCTGGACAGCGCCGGCAACAATTTCGCTTGCCGATGCGCTCCCTTCATTAATCAGTATTATCAGCCTGCCCTGCTGAAAATTGCCGAGCGCCGTGGAACGGAAATCCTGTCGGGGACTGCGTAATCCCTGAGTGTAAACAATCAGTTTGTTACGGTCAAGAAACTCGTCGGAGAGATCTACAGCAATATCCAAAAACCCTCCGGAATTATTACGAAGGTCAAGTATTAAGTTTTGAAGTCCCTGTTGGCGGAGCTGATTAATTGACTGCTGAAATTCCTGCATCGAAGTGCGCGAAAACCGGTTCAAACGGATATAACCGGTATTGGAATCGATCATGTAAGTGGCATCTATGCTATGGATAGGGATGCGGTCGCGGATGATTGTGAAATGCATCAGCTCCTTGCGCCCTTGCCGCTGAATATGAACATCAACCTTAGTTCCTTTGTTGCCGCGAAGACGTTCTAAAACCCAGGAATTTGTAATCTGCGAACCAGTTGAATTCTCTTCGTTAATCCTGATGATTTTATCGCCCGCCAGGATCCCCAGTTTATCACTCGGACCTCCGGGAATAGGCGAGATCACAACGATTGTGTCGTGGAATAGCTGAAACTGAATGCCAATACCTTCGAAGTTGCCTAACAGCGGTTCGTTGGCACGCTCTACTTCTTCACGACTTATGTATGTTGAGTGCGGATCGAGTTCTTCGAGCATCTCGATTATGGCGGTTTCGATCAGCTTCGACTGATCAACACTGTCAACATATGCGATATTGATCAGATGAAAGGCCGCATTGAATTTCTGGATTGTAGTGCGAGGATCAGCAATTTGTGCCGACAACGACATGCCACTTAATAGAAAAATACTCAAAACATGTAGTTGCCATGCTTTGGTTTTGCTTAAAAAGGCTAAATGTTTGATTGTCATATGTAATGGTTTTTAGATACAACTGCAGATGAATTTCGACAAATACCATGCCCGTTCCTGCTTGCTTCTTTTATAAATAGTCGACAAAATTACTGCTAATTTAAGCTATCAATGATTTTACTATTGATTTCAATAACTAAAAATATTTCTGTATATTGAAATACACCGTAATACAGCCCATTTCGGTCGGGATTCCTGCCTCATCAGGAAATATCGTTGTAACGAGACGGTAATAGTGTTTTCCTCTCATACAATACTGATTTTTGATATATAATGCCGCTCAAACCGGGAATGCTGGGGAGTGTTTCTAATCCAGCTTAAGCACTGCAAGAAAAGCCGACTGAGGCACGTCAACATTGCCTACCTGGCGCATTCGCTTTTTCCCTTTCTTCTGCTTTTCAAGTAGTTTGCGCTTACGAGTGATGTCGCCGCCGTAACACTTGGCGGTTACATCCTTACGTAGCGCTCTTACTGTTTCGCGGGCAATGATCTTTGCTCCTATTGCAGCCTGTATTGCAATATCAAACTGCTGCCTTGGGATCAGTTCCTTCAGTTTTTCGCACATGCGCTTGCCGAAGTTGTAGGCATTATCGCGATGAATAAGCGTCGAAAGGGCGTCTACCATATCGCCGTTCAGAAGGATATCGAGCCTGACAAGGTTGGCAGTGCGATAACCCGAAACGTGATAGTCGAAAGAAGCATATCCTTTCGAAATGCTCTTGAGTTTGTCGTAAAAATCAAAAACTATTTCGGCGAGCGGCAGGTCGAAGGATACCTCTACGCGGTCGCTGGTAAGATAAACCTGGTTTTTTAGGGTTCCCCGCTTGTCGATGCAGAGTTTCATTATTGATCCTACATACTCGGATTTCGAGATGATTTGCGAACTGATATATGGTTCTTCGATGTAGTCAATAGTTGTAACAGAAGGCAGTCCACTTGGGTTGTGCACTTCTATCATTTCGCCTTTGGTTGTGTAAACCTTATAGGAAACGTTTGGAACCGTTGTGATTACATCCATATCAAATTCACGGTCGAGACGTTCCTGAATAATTTCCATGTGAAGCAAGCCAAGGAAACCGCAACGGAAGCCAAACCCTAAGGCTGCAGATGATTCTGGTTCAAAACTCAGGGCTGCATCGTTTAGCTTCAATTTTTCGATCGAGTTACGCAACTCTTCGTAATCGTCGGTATCAACAGGATATAGACCTGCGAACACCATAGGTTTCACATTTGTAAATCCTTCGATGGGCTTGAGGCACGGGCGTTCGACATGGGTAATTGTATCGCCTACTTTGACTTCGGAAGAATTTTTGATCCCTGAAATTATGTATCCAACTGCTCCAGCACTCAACTCGGGAAACGGAATACGGTCAAGACGCAGGATTCCGATCTCATCAGCGTGATAATCAAGACCTGTTGAAACGAACTTCACATGTTCGTTGGTTCGCAATGTGCCGTTTATTATTCTGAAATAGGCAATTATTCCGCGGTATGAGTTGAACACCGAGTCGAAGATCAGGGCTTGCAGTGGTGCTTCAGTGTCTCCTATTGGTGGCGGAATACGGTGAATAATTGCATGTAGTACTTCTTCTATTCCGGTTCCTGTTCGGGCACTTGCACGGATGATATCCTTTGGTTTGCAGCCGATTAAATTCACAATTTGGTCTTCAACCTCTTCGGGCATGGCACTTTCCATGTCCATTTTGTTCATAACCGGTATGATTTCGAGGTTTTGATCCAGTGCTTTGTAGAGGTTTGATATGGTTTGTGCCTGTATGCCCTGTGTGGCGTCAACAACTAAAATAGCCCCCTCGCAGGCTGCGATTGAGCGTGAAACTTCATAGGAAAAATCTACGTGGCCGGGTGTATCAATCAGGTTGAGGATGTAGTTTTCGCCATTGAGCATATATTCCATTCTGATGGCGTGGCTTTTAATTGTAATACCTCGCTCCCGTTCAAGATCCATGCTGTCGAGTGTTTGCTCCTGCATGTCACGTTGCGATATGGTTCCGGTAAGTTCAAGCAGGCGGTCGGCAAGAGTGCTCTTACCGTGATCAATATGGGCGATGATACAGAAGTTGCGGATATTTTTCATTGCCGGTAGTGGATATTAACCATTTATTGCCTGTTTTGGCGGTGCAAAAGTACGATTTTTCAGAATGCCCTGAGTCTAAAAATGAAGCGGTGATAAATACTAAGGGTTTCTGGGTTTTACGCCTGAGATTTCGATAGGGTAGTGTCCGCGGTAGATGTTGCCAAGCCGGCCGTCAAGAGCAATTTTATCGCCTGGCTTGAACAGTTCGCCGGCAATAGTACACGTGCCGGCCTGGTCGTTTACGAGTAAGGTGTTGCAGCTTACAACACATGTTTTGCCAAGCCTTACTGCTGTTACAGCGGCATGCGACGTAGCGCCGCCTTTGGCTGTAAGTAGTCCGTCGCATTCAAAAATCATCCCGATGTCGTCGGGTACCGTATCGGGTCGCACAAGGATAAGTTTTTCGCCGGGAAATTGAAGAACAAGTTGTTTTAAATGTGCCATGGACATAGCCACAATACCATTCATTGCTCCTCCTCCAATGCCTATGCCTCGTCCTTTCAGTTGCATCTGGTCGGGTGAGGTTCGGAAGCGTGCAATATTTGCCGACTGCTGCAAATCCTGGTCGCGGGTTTGTAGAATATAGAGGTCTTGCGGATTTTCGGATTCGAATGTAAATTCAATCTCCTGAGGGCTGTAACCATGATTCTCGGTCATGTTTGTGGCAATCTGATGAATGCGCTTATAGATATCCGGCATCAATGTTTGCAACGATACCCCCTCCATTCCCAACTGTTTACGTTGTGTTTCACCTACCGGAAGCGGGGCTACCAAACCTCCCACAATATCTTCGCCCTGGCTGCAGAGTGTGAAATCGCCATAAAAATGCACTCCTGGGCGTTCGCGCATGGGGTTTTGTGTAAACACTACGCCTGTGCCTGAATTGGAGTTCAGGTTTCCAAGAATCATTTTCTGAACAATAACAGCAGTTCCCCATTCATCGGCTATTTCAAGATGACGCCGGTAAACTTTGGCACGTTCAGAATCCCATGAGTCGAATACGCAGCGGATGGTGTGCTTTAACTGTTTGAATGGATGTTCTTCGAAGTATACATTGTAATCGCTCAATGCCCGGCGGTAAGTGAGTGAAATCTGTCGCATGTGTTCGGGCAGAAAATACATTTTCAGATCCACCGAATATCGTTCCTTGTAATCGTTCATGATGCCATCAAAAACATCGCGGTGAATTCCTGCTGCCATTCCCCAGCTTTGAAGAAAGCGGCGGTAGCAATCCCATGATGTCCATGCGAAATTTGGTTGGCGGCTTAATTCCGCCACAAACTGATCGTTCATTCCTACATTCAGCAAAGTGTCCATTGCACCAGGCATTGAGATTGCGGTTCCCGACCTAACCGATAGCAGTAATGGGTTTCGGGGGTTGCCAAATTGGGAACCGGTAATTTTCTCGAGCTTGCGCAACTGTTTGATGATCAAATCGTCCATTTCCTTGCTTATGTGCGAAAGGTTGTCGATTGCAGTGCGCCGGCGAAAAACTTCAGTTGTGAGCACAAAACCTGGCGGTACCGGAAACCCTGCCAGACATAGTTTTTTCAAAAAAAATGCTTTCGACCCCAAAAATATCTGATTGTCAATCCGGCTGGTTTCTTCGGAAAGCGAACAGATTACCAGGTCGGAATTATACGACATAATGTCGCTGATGATTTCGGGGGGAAGCTGATCGATCATGGTTCGCAAAGAGTTGAGAATGCGGGCGATAAAATTGTCCATTGGCTGCACAAGAAAAGCCGATGTAATTACCTCCCGGAAAAATTCCTCTGATTTGCGGTTTATGATTTGCTGAATCTCTTTTTCGTCGTAATTTTTGCTTCCGATAAACAATTGCGGTATTACGATTTTTAGCGGATACTCATACGAACGAAGAAAGTACTTGTCAATGGTTGTCTTTACATTATCGGCAATGAACTGGAAAATATTAATATACTGGTTGAGCGAAAAGCTGCGTGAAGTTAACGCATAACGCAGCATAGCGAGATTTGAGTTGAAGCCTTGATTAAATATTCCGTCAAGTTCCAACCCCTCCTGGAAATAGTCGAGCACTTCGAGTATGCGGTTGAGTGTTTTGGCAGATATGTAATCGAGATTAATCTGATCAACGATCTTCTCCATCAGTCTGGTTGCGATTTGCTCAAGCCTGAAAGTGAGACCTAATGCTTCAAACTTAGGTTCGCGGTAAGTGCCGTACATCGAAGGAATTCCGATAGCAATATGCCGCTTGTGGTAAATATTTTCCCAGCTTTGACTGGTTTCGGGGTTGAAGATCACTTTTTTGAGCTTTTCCATGAAGCGATAAACCAGTTTTAACGCTTCTTCGTAGTTGCGTTTACGCAGGGTGATGCCAAATTGTTCAATGTCGGCAGGGTCAATGTATGAGTAGCGTCGTAGAATGGGGATAATATCTACTGTTTCGAACGAGTATTTTTCTTTAAGTAAACCATAAAGGCTGTGGATGCTGGATAACCTGAGATAGTCGCGATGGGTTGGTGGCAATACTTTATTTAGCCAGTCGAGAAATTCGCTGTGATTGGCTTCAAGCAGGTCAGGGAAGTCCATTCCGGCTGTTTTGCAGAGTTTATTCACAGCATCGTGTACGTTGCTGAAGAGTTCGCTCTGTGTGTCAATCGAGTTGAAAACGTCGGCAGGTAGAAAGGGCTGTAGGGCATCACGATTTGCATCGTGCCAGAATTTAAAGATGCGCCGCGTAAGGTCAATCAGGGTGTTATTGCTTTCGGTGTGAACCTGCTTGCGAAGGAAATGAATCAAACGGTCCTGGCGTCCGCTGATCTCGTCCATATGTGTGGTAACATTCCGGATGTCGCCTTCGGCGCCTATTTCATGAAAATAGACCGGAAAAATCCGTGTTAGTTGTTTTACTTTTTTGTAGTAGGGCGCAATATTCGAATTCAGCACCTTTGTAATCTCGCGTTGAAACAGATCGGTATCGCTGATGAAAATGCCCCCAAGTCGAAGGTTGACAATCAAAGCCGAAAGCAGTTTTTCCATAACCGATTGCGAGTATTCGATAAGTTCGAGCCATACCCGTATGTTTTTAATGTGGTTTTCGTTCACACTAATCTGCCAGTCGTTTGTAACATAAACTACTCCTGGTGTTTCAAATCCGAAATCAATCAACTGTTTTTCGAAATGATTTACAAAATGTTTATCATCGCTTTGATCGCGGTCAATCACACGCTTACCTAAGGTGAGGATGCAATCAAGCACAGCCGCCATGTGTTCTTGACGAAGCTCATTGCAAAGTTCAAATATTGTATTGATGAAATCGTAAAGCTGATCGTTGTTTACCTCGTCAACGGCGCTTCGAAGCAACCTGTTGATGCTCCAGATTAGGCGGTCTTTCATGGGTTTAAGTCCCGGAAGATGCAACAGGTAGAAGGTATAGTAGAACTTATCAATAAAGCTGTCCGGTTTTGTGGAGAGCGAAACAAGCAGTGCTGCAATCTGATCGAAATCGGCAATAGTGGTGGTTAGTTCCTTCCATGTTCTTGTTACAGCAAGTTTTTTGCGCTGTTCGTCAAAAAAAGTACGGCCAGCCAAACGTAAGGTCTCGCTAAAATCATTATGCAGCAAATGTTTCCGGCTTTCGTACCATTTTTCGATTTCCGAAGTCTCTTCCCAAAAGTCAATCCCTGCAGAAAGAATGCGTCGGATAAGCGAGGAGGTTTCTTCTGAAAAGGAGTCATTACCGGCAATTTTTTCAAAATAGCGTACTACTGCAGCCGTAGAAGAAATAAAAGAAAAGGCGTGCTTAGCTAAATGCGTGTGCAAAATGGCAATCACCTGATGTATTATCGGATAATATTTTGGGCCGGAATCGTATAATTTGGCAGCAACTTCGAGCAATGTACGAACAACAATGCGAGCCAAATCGTCCTTCAGAGCCTCCGACAAAAGATTATTGTAAAGTTCAAGGGGTTGCTCGAATGCTTTCTCTGGGTCGGAAAATCCGGAGTAAAACCAGAAGTCGGCAATAACTATTTCGCGTAGTTGTTCTACAACAAACAGCCTGTTGCTAAACGGATGAAGGTATTCGATAACACACTCCTGTGCCCGTTTATTAATGCCATAATATTCTGACGATATCGCTATGAACTTTTGCAGCGGCAAGGGGATCGCAATATCTTTATAGCGGGTTTCGGCCAGGTTGGCCTCAAGCGCTTTGCTCTGAAAATTTTCTTTCATTGTGGTAGTGATAGATAGCTCAAAATTAAGCTGAATTAATCAATAGAAAGTCCGTTAGAGCTGAATTATTGATTTCATGAGGGTAATCCCGAGTAAGTGTTTGAAGAGAATCCCGAGCTAGGTTTGTAATTAGCACAATTTTTATTGTGTTGATTACAAACACTTATTCGGGGCTAAACCACTAAAATTAATACAAAAGCGAAATCATAAGCCATAATTACTTTCAAACAACCAACAGAAGAAATTCGTAATTTTGCGCCCGCTTAACCAAATTAATGTAAGAACAATGAACAGAATAAAAATTGCCATCAACGGATTTGGACGTGTTGGCCGCAATGTTTTGAAGATTGCTTATGAAAGGCATAATATGGAGCTGGTGGGAATCAATGATCTAACCAGCACAAAAGTTTTAGCCCACCTTCTTAAGTACGATTCTACGCAGGGGCGGTTCAACGGAAAGGTAGAATACGACGAGAACAATATCATTGTTAATGGAGTTAAGATTCCGGTCACTGCCGAGAAAGCTCCCATTAACATTCCCTGGGCTGTTACTCCTGATGTTGTTGTAGAATGCACAGGTGTGTTTCGCTCCCGCGAAAGCTCAAAAGGCGGATATGGCGATCACCTTAAAAACGGAGCGAAAAAGGTGATCCTCTGTGTTCCGAGTAAAGACCAGATTGACGCTACCATTGTAATTGGTGTTAATGATTCGGATTTGAAAGACTCCCACCAATGCATATCAAATGCTTCATGCACAACCAATTGTTTAGCTCCGATTGCTAAAGTGTTACACGACCGTTTTGGGATTGAAAATGGCCTTATGACCACCATTCATGCCTACACAAACGACCAGGTTATTCTTGACGCCCCTCATAGCGATCTTCGCCGCGCACGCTCTGCCGCATTATCACAAATACCTACTACCACCGGCGCTGCCAAAGCAGTTGGGAAGGTAATTCCCGAATTGAACGGGAAACTCGATGGTTTAGCAATTAGGGTTCCAACTCCTACCGGGTCGCTCGTTGACTTTGTTGCCAACCTTAAAACAGAGGTAACAAAAGATCAAATCAATAAAGCCATTAAGGAAGCTGCTGAAGGTCCGATGAAGGGAATTATCGAATACACCGAGGACGAAATTGTTTCGGTTGATGTGGTTCATAATCCGCACTCCGCCATCTTTGATGCACAAAGCACCATGGTGAATGGCAGAATGGTGAAGGTTCTTGCATGGTACGACAACGAATGGGGTTATTCTGCCAGAGTTGTGGATCTGATCGGCAAATTGTTTTAATTTCCGGAAACTCTTCTCAACAACGGGGCCGTCTGGATGAAGACAGCCCCGTTGCATTATTGATAGTAAATGCCAGTGTTACTGGCGTGGCATGGTATAACCACTATATAAGTGCTGCTAAAAGCAGATAATTAACCCCAAATTAATCAATAGAAAATCCGTTAAGGCTGAACTATTGATTCAGCCCAAATTAATCATTAGGAGGCATGCAATGCCGAACTATATGATTTAGTTGGGTTTAACCCCGATTTAGAAAATGTTTGAAGCAATTTTAAATTGCTGAATTACATTTTCTTAATCGTTTACGCAATGCAATTGCGTAATCTGGGTTCCATGAGGGTAACCCCGATTTAGTGTTTGTACAGCGCAATTCTTATTGGGCTGATTACAAACACTTAATCGTTTAAGCATTGTCAAATGCTTAATCTGGGTTTATTTTGAAACTGATAGATTTTTATTACTTTTATACCGGACAGATTACCGATTAAAAAAGATGAAGAGGATAAAAACAGAAAAGCTACCGGTCTTGCTCTGGGGCGATGATATAGAACCTGGAGCACTCCGGCAAATTCAAAATCTGGCGGTTTTTCCATACGCATACAAACACATTGCAATCATGCCCGATTGCCATGAAGGATACGGTATGCCCATAGGCGGTGTTTTGGCCACAAACAAAGTGGTTATACCAAATGCAGTAGGGGTTGATATAGGCTGCGGAATGTGCGCCATACGTACTGATCTTGCCAATATTGATAACGCAACACTTGCACAACTGCAGCAGTCCATCCGCACTACCATTCCGTTAGGTTTTTCACATCACAAGCGCAGGCAGGATGAAAATCTCATGCCGAAAGGATTCGATATCGACAAGATGCCCGTGGTTCGCAGGGAATACGAACCAGCTCTTTATCAGATTGGAACACTCGGAGGCGGAAACCACTTTATCGAACTTCAAAAGGGTAGCGATGGCTACATTTGGCTGATGATCCATTCCGGAAGCCGGAATATCGGAAAGCAGGTGGCCGATCATTACAACCAACTGGCTGTCAGGTTAAACGAAAAGCAGAAAAGCGCAGTTCCCCGCTCACAACAGCTTGCATATCTCTTTCTCGACACTCAGGAAGGGAAAACCTATATACAGGAGATGACATTTTGCGTTGATTTTGCTTTTGCGAACCGGAAGCTGCTTGCATCGCATATTTGTAGCCTGTTGAACGAGACAACCGGCTGCAACTTCCTGCCATACGAAGGTCAGGAGGTGATAAACATAGCGCACAACTATGCTGCCACCGAACAGCATTACGGGCATCAGGTAATGGTGCATCGTAAAGGTGCAACCCGTGCAGCAGCGGGGCAAACCGGCATCATTCCCGGTAGTCAGGGTCACAAAAGCTACATCGTTAAGGGAAAAGGGTCAAAACTCAGTTTCGAAAGTTGTGCGCACGGCGCTGGACGCAAGATGGGTCGTAACGAAGCCCGCAAACGACTCAATCTGAAAGAGGAACAACAACAGCTCGAATCTGCCGGTATTGTGCATGCTTTGCGAACCCATACCGATCTTGACGAAGCCGCCGGCGCATACAAAGATATTAGCCGCGTAATGGAGCAGCAGAGCGACCTGGTGGAGATCGCAATTGAACTCCAACCTCTTATGGTTGTTAAAGGATAAGTGCAGTACGTTATTGTTTAATTTATTTATATACTTTTGCCGGTTTATCAAATTAATGTTTTTATGCCCGAAACGAGAATTTTCGACCTGCTCGACAGGTTCAAAACAATGCCTGACACAATCGGGCAATTCAAACTTGCATACAAAGAGTCTGGAATATGGCGTGAATACCCTACTCAGGAGTATATTAAAATCGCCAACCATGTTAGCGGTGGCTTGCTAAGCCTTGGAATAACCAAAGGTGATAAAATTGCCACTATTACCAGCAACAGGCCGGAATGGAATTTCATGGATATGGGTATGGCGCAGATAGGTGCAGTTCATGTTCCCATTCATCCTACTCTCACAACCGAGGAGATGGTTTATATTCTTAATCACTCGGATGCAAAAATGGTGCTTGTTTCTGACAAAGCCCTCTACAACAGGCTCTCAGAGGTAAAACACCTTTTGCCAGCCATCGAAAGTATTTATACTTTCGACCAGGTGGAAGGAACTCAGCATTGGTCGCGCATTACGGCCCTTGGCGAAACCCATTCCAGCAGTCTTAACGACAACATAGAACGCATTAAGGCTTCAATATCTGAAGATGATCTGCTCACAATCATATATACATCCGGTACAACAGGCAATCAAAAGGGAGTAATGCTGTCGCACAAAAATCTGATGAGCAACGCAATATCATCATCAAAATGCCAGCATCTTGATTATCGCCATAAAGTTCTAAGTTTTCTTCCACTTTCGCATGTGTTCGAACACATGGTGAGCTACCAGTATCAATATCTGGGAGTCAGCGTTTACTATACCGAGAGCCTGAGCACAATTGCTACTGATATCAAACACCTGGCGGTAGATGGCTTTATTACAGTACCCCGTTTGCTTGAATCAGTATATGAGAAAATCATTGCTAAAGCCAGGACTTTAAGCCCTGCCAAACGTGCTATTTTCGCCTGGGCTGTACGATTGGCGGGCAAATACACACCTTATGGAAAACATAGAATCTTCTACAGGTTGCAATTAGCTATTGCCGATAAGCTTGTTTTCAGCAAATGGAGAGCAGCGCTTAGCCCGAATATTACGTTTATTGGTTGCGGAGGTGCCGCATTGCAACCACGGTTGGGCAGAATTTTCTGGGCAGCCAAACTGCCGGTTTTCGAAGGATATGGCCTCACTGAAACATCACCTATAATTTCTGTAAATTATTCTCAACCTGGCCAGGTTAAACTTGGCACTGTAGGCCCTTTGATTGAAGGAGTTTCGGTTCGCATTGCCGAAGATGGCGAAATACTTACCAAAGGACCTAACCTGATGTTGGGTTACTATAAAGATCCCGATCAAACAGCAAGTGCAATTGATGAAAACGGATGGTTTCATACGGGCGATATCGGAGAATTCGACGGCCAGTTCCTGAAAATTACCGACAGAAAAAAGGAGATGTTCAAGCTTTCGAACGGAAAATATATTGCGCCTCAGCAGATTGAAAACAAAATGAAGGAAAGCTTTTATATCCAGCAGATTATTGTTGTTGGCGAAAATCAGAAATATGCCAGTGCCCTTATCATTCCCAACTTCACTTCTCTAATTGAATGGGCTAAAAAGCAGAAAATTCATGTGACGCAAAAGACTGAGCTGATAAACCGACCTGAGATCATAAAGCATATAGAGAATGAGGTTAAACGTTTGAATAAAAAGCTAAACAGTTCAGAGCAAATTAATAGAATCGCGCTTCTGGCCGACGAATGGAGTCCATTCACCGGTGAACTAACCTCAACCTTGAAACTGCGCAGAAAAAAAATTATCGAGAAATATCAGGATGTAGTGGCTTCTCTTTACAAGTCTTTGCAGTCTGGCACCCCCGAACCTGTAAAAGTGAGGACAAGAAAATCAGAATAAATCAGTGGATTACTGCATTTTACTAATTGTGTAATAGAAAAAAACAAGCTAATCCCGAATTAATCCGCCAACAAACTTGTTGATTTACTCCCTCTAACACTGAAACTCTGACAACCTTTCATAATCCATGCCCACTCCTGCATGAGAACTACATATGGAATAGGTGGGTGGATACACATGCTGATCGTATTGTTTGCCATCGTTTAAAGGTTTTTCGTCTAAACGAATCATTAATCCATGTTCGTCCTAATTTTGAAAGTGGCCGGTTTTCTGCCGGAATGTCAGTCGCTGTGATTAACCACCACAAACCATTTGAAGAAATCTTTACTGTAAAAAAGTGGCAGGGTTTGCTCCGGAAAGGGTGGCAGGGTTTAGTCCGCAATAGTCGCTTAAAGAACAGAGGTTATGAATCCATGCTTGAACTTTACCAGAGAATTGCCCCACATCTTAATGAACCTCTGTATACGAGACCCGTACGGGAATTTATCCCGAACTTTCGGGAGTGGTTTGAGAGGTTCTCCCCATCAGCTAACGCTGGTGGGGCAGCCTACTCGATTAAATGAAGTGTCGGGCATTCTATAAATATACCCGGCCCTTCCTATTTCAGTTTACCGCGGTCCTCCTCAAGCCAGCCTTCGATTCTCGCGATCTTTTCCTTGATGCTCTCTATCCGATCCCTTTCCTCGTCCATCCAACCCTCCACGCGATCCCTGAAACTGTCTGACCAGGCGGAGCCCCGCTGGCTTCTGAGATCATCGAGGTGCGCCTCGCACTTCGAAAGAACTGAATAAAGTTTCTCCAGACTCTCCTTATGGGTTGCTATCCTGTTTCTAACCCGATCCTCGAAATCCTCTCGTTTTGCCCTGAAATGTTCGTCCCACGCCTTTTTGGTCTGCGACTTCGATTGCTTCCAGCTCTCCCAGGCAGCATTGAGAGATTCCTGCGCTTCCTTCAACGCCTGAAACGCCTCTTTCTTGTCGTGACCCGTCATTTCGTCCTTGTGTTCGGAAATCAGGTCCCAGCCCTCCCGAAGCTTCCTTGAGTATGACTTGAGCTCTTCGTGCTTCTCGTCTATTTCGCCACCGGGCAGGATGGCATTAAGAGCCGCTTTGACGGGCAAGACAGGCAGGGTCACGAGAGAAAAAATGAAATCAGAAAGGGGCCCCGAAGGTGTCGCCGCCGCCGCGCAGGAGAGGATTTCGTCTTTATGGCGTTTGGAAACATGCGATTTTTCGTCCCACTTGTCGCGTTCCTCGGCCTGCATCTTTTTAACCTTTTGGACCAAGGATTGGAAGTGGTTACACCTTTCCTGCCTCTCATTCCTCGTCGGGTAGCGGGTATCCTTGAAGGCGACGCTTATCCTCTTTATCTGTTCCCAAATAGGACGCCACTTGGTTTTGAGAGGATTTGCGGAATCGACCGCATCTTCGAGCGCTTCGATGAGTTGGTTCAGGCGATCACTTTCCATGTCAGCGTAATAGACAACGTATTGTCAAACCGGAGGGACGCGACCCACTGTTCCCATCCATGAGAAAATTTAAAAAGGGACGGTTCTATTTTCATCATCTTTCCTCCTTTTCATGCCCGAAATTTCATTTAACGGTCTGCCGCTTGCCGCAGCGCAGGGATTTACAGCACTTCTGTTTTAATTTTGCACAAATGTTTCTAAAAAGCACAAAAGTATCAATTTAGCACCAAAGCCCTGCATTGTCGAGTGTTGCATGTTAGCACCATTTTATTCTGTTTCTAAATTATTTTCAATCCATTGGTATTTTCTCATCGCCTATAAAATCTTCAATATATTCAATTAGGTAATCAACACCACTATTATCAGTACTTGGAACTTCTGTCAAAAAACCTTGGTCTATCTTTAATCCATTTGATGCTAAATTATAAAACAACGTTTTTTCCCTTGTTTATCTATCATAACATAATTTTTAAATTGTTAATTATTGGATTTAAATGCATATTAAAATATTCATCTTCAAAAGAATTATTTAAAATTTCGTAACATTCAAGAAATTCTGTATTTTGAGAATTTATTTTTTTGGTAGCCACATGTAAATAATTTATTTCTTCAAATGCAAAATTTCTTTCATGTGCTTTTGTTGTTCTTGAAATTGTAATCAATTTGTCTTTAATTATTTCAAAATACTCGTTTATTTTTTTATTGAGTAAATCTTTTTGATTATCTAATTTCAAATTCTTTAATGCACCATTTATTTTTGTTGGTGCTAAATGTATTAGTTTATCTTTATTCTTTAAAATTTCATTTAGTTCAGTCATTCTATTTTGACAAGCAAAAGCAAGGCTTTTGTGATGTAACCATTTGAAATAATAAAATAAATAGTGTTTATAGTTTTTTTCTGAATATTTATAAGTGCAATATTTTTCATAAGCAATTGATAAACGCATATTATACATTGAATATTCTGATTTGTCTAAATCGTTTATTACCATATCTATAACTGAAAAACATTGTTTATGCTGACCGACCAATTGTAAATAATATGCTAATTTATAAAAATAATCAGGAACAGTTTCGGGAAATAAATTGATTGCTGTAATTATTGTATCAATAGCCAATTCAGGATTAAATTTTATTAATTTTGTGGCTTTCTTCATATGAGCATCAGCAATATTTAATAACTCTTCTTTTTTTTCTTGACTTAAATTTTCTTTTGTCAAATTTATATTATCGATAAAATTCTGTTCTGTCTGAAAATTATTTTGTGTTATTATTTGTGGCTTTTCTATTACAATTATTTTTTCATCTAATAATTTGAAAAAACACTTTGCTGTCAATCTTACATCAACATTTGCATCGTGAATGTCTGGGCTACTCAAAGAAGTTGCATAGGGATAAAAACACTGTTTCACTAATTCCATTAAAGTTGGATATTTATATCCATTATTGTAATAATTTCTTATTGCACAAAATTCTATTGAACGCTTCATTGTGCATATTTTTTTCATTCTTTGAAACGGCTTTATTAATCCATTGCGAATGAAATCACTCTGAATTATCGGTATATCAAAATCAATATTATGTGCAATCACAATTTTGGAATTTTTTATTGATTTTTGCAATTTTTCATAAACGTATATTGGATCAAAACCTTTGTTTGCAACAATATCATCAGTGATTCCGTGAATTTCTATTGCTTTTTGAGGAATTTTAAATTTCTGCTTAATTAAAAAATCGTGTTTTTCAATCATTTGTTGCTCTTTGTTAAAAACTAACCAAGCAATTTGAACAATGAATGGAAAATTTGATATATCTTCTGGGTCTGCATTTCTATTTTTGGGTAAACCTGTTGTTTCAATATCAACAAACAAAAAATAACCATTTTCATTTTCGGCATTTTCAAGTAAGTCAAAAGTAACATCTATTTTCTTCACTTGTTGGTTATTTATTTTGTCAGATGTTTTATAGTATTCAGAAGAGATTTCAATCGTATTTGGATTGTCAGAATACGAAAAACTATTATCTGTTTTGTTTTTAGATGTTTGATTGTTATTTGATTTCTTTTGATTTTTTATTTGAACTATTAAAATAACAACCATCAAAATAACAATTATTCCTATAAAATATTCCATTTTTTAATTTTTATTGGTGCCAACTAGTTAATCCCCCAAAGTTATTAAACTTTTTTTTTCATCACTCTTATTTTCTATTTCCAGATTTAACCTGTCCATCGGACTTTTTATCCGGTTAATGGCTTTGTTGGATACATGTGTGTAAATCATTGTGGCTTTTATACCGGAGTGGCGCAGGTTATGCACATTCCCTTTACTGTATTGCGCCCCGGCAGAATAAATAAAAACCAAGCCATTGCGTCCGGCGACTCTGTGCGGTATCTTATTTAGGGTTAAAACCATTGTTTTCGCTGATTTTATACTGTTTGGGTCAGTTTACAACATCACGTTTTATTGCTGTTTTTTAAAACCTGATTTCAGTTGGTACATTATGACGTTGCAATAATAATAAACTAAAAGCAAATAACATAGTGTTGTCAAAAAATAAATGTGGGTTCTTAAACTTCATTTTTCCGGACATGTTTCACCACCTGAGAATTAAATATGGAATATACGGGTGGATACGTTCCAGGGGAGTCAATTTGATCCGGATTAACCGCCAATCATTGAAACCCCATAAAGGCTACACCAATTCTGGAGTTTCCTTTCAACGCCTACTTAAATCGCAGCCGCAGGTTCATAATTCTGAAACAGCAGTCTGGTGATTGCGGCTGCGTTTAAGTCTTAATTGTTGGTGGCTGGGCTTTATTCTTTTATCAATTCTTTTACTTTCTGTTCTAATACTTTTCTATCAGGTAAATAAAGCTGATACTTTGAAACAAAAATCTTATTGGAAATTCCACCAATAGCATACTCCACTAAGATGTCATTTTTATCAGCACCTAAAACTATCCCGATTGGAGGATTATCTCCTTCGGTATTTTCCTCAGACTTGAAATAATTCAAATACAAGTTCATTTGTCCAATATCCTGATGTTTAACGTGTTTTATTTTCAAATCAATTAATACAAAACACTTTAAGATTCTGTGATAAAATACCAAATCAACATAGTAATGGTCATTGTCTAAAGTTATCCGATATTGTCGGCCCACAAAGGAAAATCCTTTCCCTAATTCAAGCAGAAATGTTTGAAGGTTGTCTATAATTTTCTGTTCCAATTTACTTTCGGTCATTCGGTATTCTTGGGGAATCTGAAGAAATTCAAGCACATAGGGGTCTTTCACAATATCTTTAGGTTCTGCTACAATTACGCCTTTTTCTGAAAGCTTCAGGATTCCACTTTTATCCTGGCTTAATGCCAATCTTTCAAATAATGACGAACTTATTTGCCGTTTTAATTCTCGTACACTCCAGTTTTCATTAACCGCTTGTTTTTCATAAAATCCTCTTGCATGGTCATCCGAAACAGCAAGTAATTCAGCGTAATGCGTCCATGTCAATTTTCCAGTCACTGCCTGGAAAATCTGATGTTTTTAAGTAGAATTGCCTCATTAAATATATGTTGCTCTTGCCGAATCCTTTGCCAAATCTTGATTTTAAGTCCTTCGAAAGATTTGTCAGTAATGAACTCCCATATTCGGCTTTCTCATTTCCATGTTGCTCATACTCAACAATGAATTTACCAATCTCCCAATTAGCTTTCAGTAATTCATTATTTACTGCTTGAATTGCTCTTTGTCGGGCGTTTTCAATTGTAATCCCTATTGAGTCAACAAGTTTATGATATATCTCGATATTTTGAATTTTCCTATCCATAATTAATGTTTTTCCCAAAAATATAAAATCAAATCAAGATAGTTCGTTTAATCGCTGGTTTTTCAGCCTTGCTCGCCAACGGTTTGGCGGCATGTTTTTGTTGCCGATTTCGAAGCACTGTCCTGTCAAGTTACATGAAAGTTTATTAGAAGTAGAAACCCCGAAACCTGCACTGAACCCGCAGTTGTCAGGTATATCATATTACGCTTAGTTGTTGGTTATGCTATTTCGATTCCATTTCTTTTAATCTCATCCAGGAATCCAGATTTATCATTATTCTTGTCAATTAAAATCGGTTCAATTCTATCATCAACCTGCCTTCTTAGTTTCCAAAGCAAAGGGTTTACAGCAAAATAGTCCTCTGAAATATTTTTTACAACAACTGCTACATCTATGTCGCTATCTTCCCTGTTTGTTCCATTTGCAAAAGAGCCAAAAAGATAAACTGATTCAAGGTCAAAGTGATTTCCAAGCAACAATTTATATTGCATGACTTTTTTTATAGCTTCTCTTTTATCCATTGTTGCAATTCTTTTGTGAGTTCAATGATTTCAAGGCATTTTCCGTGAGTCAGACTTCTCAATAATCTTTCTTTATGTGACGGATATCTCGCTTCAATATTTAGAGGTTCAATCTGGTCAATAAAGTCTTTCTGGTCTTCAGAGAATTGTTCGTAGAACTCTCCTTTTTTTGCCAAATAAGATAAACTGTGTGAATGGGGTGCTGCTTCGGATTTTATAGATGTGTAATAGGCTTTAAATATTTTCTCAATAGTCTGATGACACATAAAACCAACATATAAATATCTCTTGCTGTTTAGCATTGCCAATGCTGTTTCAAGGTCATAATCTGAGAGCTCAAGCCAATATTTAACTTTATCATCCATGGGTTGAAGTATTTATATCCAAAGATAGCATGTTTTTTCCTATTTTCAGGGCTTTGGTGCTGCGGCATACAATTAAGCACAACGTTTCTCGGCTCTGAGATGGTGGGGAAATCAAGGCACAAATATTCAAGTCAGCACAAATGTTAATTAGAATTCCAAATGCTCAATTTAGCACTTCAGCTCTACTAGCGCCAAACCGATGTTGGGCGGCGTAGTTATTCACTGTCAATGGATAGAACTTTCGCAAGTCCAATCCTTATTTCATCCATTATTGTCTCGGAAACAGTCCCTATTTGTTTTACAAATCTCTCCTGCGAAACTGAGCGGATTTGAAAACTATCCGCCGCAGAAACCTTTGTTAATCCGTTTTCTTTGTCGGGCTCCAGTTTTGTCATCCATGGGGCAATTTCGTATCTGTCTTTCCAATCGGTTATCGGCACTATGATTTTCAGCGGTAATTTCCCAAGTGTATTGTCGTTCACTATTATCGCCGGTCTTGTTTTTTTAATCTCGGCTCCCACGGTCGGGTCAAGATTTATCAACCAGATTTCACCTTGTTTCATAGAAGTTCTCAAAATCAAGGTTGGTAAATGCAGTCAGTTCTTTGTCTGTGAGGTAGTCTCCATACAATTTGTATGCTGCTTTTTTCATCTGGACTCCTTCTTCCTGTTTCCGTATTAAGTGCATTGAACGCTCAATCACATAAATCCGCTTTCTGACAGGTAGTTTCTGTATTTCTTTTATGAGTTCCTTAGCTTTCATTGTCAATCATTTAATGTCGAAAGATACGAATTTATTGTCAAAAAATTCCCCTTTTTTTTCTCTACAATCACGTTTGAAGGGGCACTTACTATGCTCCCCAACGTTTTCGGGCTTTGCGTTGGTGGGCTTTTGAAACCGTAAACTGTCTGACAGCACCAACGTTTATTAATTGCTCAAATGTTTCTATTCGCACTATCCGCCCACTAACGCAAAACCTGTGTGTGTCCTGCATGACCATGCAGCGCGCTCTTGTTGCAAGCTGTTGAAAAAGTTCAAAAATACAAATTTATTACAATGGATTGCAAAAGTGTGCAAATTCCAGAGGGTGAACTTAGCGGAGCGATCTCGCGAGCTATGTGACGGTTCGATTTGCCTTGCTGTTTTAATTGTATAATGCATCGGACTTGTAATGTGCTGATCGTTTTGTTTGACATCGTTTATAAGTTTTCCCTCCAAACGAATCATTAATCCATGTTCGTCCTAATTTTGAAAGTGGCCGGGTTTCTGCCGGAATGTCAGTCGCTGTGATTAACCACCACAAACCATTTGAAGAAATCTTTACTGTAAAAAAAGTGGCAGGGTTTAGTCCGGAATAGTCAATTAGATGCACAAGGCTCCAAGTTTGCACGCCACTGCCAATTGAGACAATACGCTGGTAACAACTGGCTTTCTTGTCCACCGTGGCATTAAACTATTGTAGTTGTTAGGTTTCACTGTCATTGTCGGGTTGGTTTGTGAGGTTTTTAATGTTCAGAAAGGGAGGGGGTTTTTTAAAATTCAATTTTTCTTGTGTGGGAAAGGAGGAAGCTCTTTTGTCCCGCCTTTGGCGGGATGGTTGGTCTTGTGTTGGTTTGGTAATGAGTTTGCAATAGGGTAGGCATTAGTCAAATAATGATTTCTGCTTTATTGTTGAATCTTTCATTGTGTATCGCAATGGTTTTTTATTAATCGTTTCAACTTCTTTTTTGTTTTTCAAATAGTCCCTTAATTTCTTTTCCGACCAAGCCAGTTGTAACTTTTTGATTATATCTTTAACAGCATATTCGCCTGTTTTCAATAAGTCCAGAATTTTATTTTCGCAATTTACAGTTGGCTCATTTAAACTAAATTGATTTACTTCGGCTAAAGACGGTTTATAATAAATCAATGGATTACCGTTGAAGTCAACCGCTATCGCTCCCTTTTGTATTAACAAATTATTAGCAGTATTTTCATTTGGTTCAGGTTTCCGAACATATATCTTTCTGTTTTTTCTTAAACCATCAACAACCCCCGACCAAGTACCGCCTTTATCAGAAGATTCTGCAACATAAATTTCATCAGCAAGTCCGTATATGATTGGATTTCTTGCCATCGCTAATTCTGCCTTCCATTGAGCTTTTGGAAAGAAAGTACTTAAAACTAAAACATCACCATCAACAATTTGCCTATAATACTTTTTGAAACCTGAACCAAAAGTCATGATACCTTGTGGCAAAACAATAATGCTTTGTCCTTTGTAATTAATTGCCGAATCCAATGCTTGTTTGTCAACTCCTTTGGCAAAGCCACTTACAACAACTTTATACTCCTTGCTTGCTAACTTGGCGATATTATCTGTAAATTCCAAAGATTTGTCAGAGGCATTACGAGAGCCAACAATTGCAATTGATTTTTCTTGCATTATTTGTTTGTTGCCTTTTACATACAATAAGGCTGGAGCGTGTGCGGCTTTCAGATTTTCTTTTAGAGTTTTTGAATACTCAGGTGAAGTTATCGGAATTAATTCATAGCCCTCATTGTTCAATGATTCTGCTAAAAAGGCATTATTGGCCAATTCAGATTTTGCTTTCCTGAAATCTTCTATTTCCTTATATTCAATACCATATTGATTTTTCCAATCACTTTCAGTTAAGTGAAAAAAGTCTTCAATCGAGAGTTTATTCTCATGGTAAAATTTTATTATGAGGTTATTAATTTTTAAATGACCCCATCGTGGCAAATGTGCCAATGCTATCCAGTATGCTGCTTCTTTGTTCATGCTAAATCTCCTCCTACTGTTCTTGCGATTACTAAAGGTGCAATTTTTAAAGCACCTAAATTACTTAAATATCTTCCAATTTCTTTAATAGTTGCACCACTATCAAAAATGTCATCAATCAATAAAATGGTTTTTCCTCTAACTTCATCTGGAGTTTTAATCATAAAAGCATCTTTTACATTGTCCGACTTCAAATAAGCGTTTTCAAATACTTTCTGCTCACTTGTTGCTCTTTGCTTTATTAAATTATGTGAAATCGGAAAGTTAAATACCTGCGAAACTTTCATCGCAAAGTTCTTGACCAAGTCACCCGACTTAGTAGGTGGCACATACAGAATTAGATCAAATTTTTCCTGACCAAATTTTTTTCGATATGCTTTTAAGATTAGTTTTAACATAAAATCAGGAAAATCACCACCATTTTCGTATTTGCTGCGATGCAATGCACTTCCTACATTTGAAACACCGTAATAGGAAGCTGCAACCCCATTTATTAAGTTTGTCCCTCTTGTTTCAACTTCAAGGGCAGGAAAATATTCTTCACGAAATGCTTGTAATTTTTGAACCCATTCATCATTGACCGTAACAGTAATATTTTTCAATCCAGTATTATCACAATTAGCAAAAGAATTGGTTGATGAATCGCCCAGATAATTGCATAAGTATTTCATACGCGATTGAGTTGTTTCGACATACTCAATCATCTTATCCAAATCACGAGTTTTACTTGCACGTAGTTCTTCAAAAGCTTTTGTATTGAGTTGTGGCGCACCAGTAATATATTCAAACTTTTTACCTCTACCTACAGTAACTTCACGAATGATTTTTTGCTCCATCAGATCAGCTTTGATAACTCTGATTTGATTCTTCTTCAAATTTGTTCTTCTCATTAAATCGCGTTCACCTAACATTTCACTTTTAACAGCAGTAATCACTTTCTCATATTTAGAAATTGATGGCCTTCCACCTTCGATAAACGCTTCAGGAAGTTTTTTGTCTTCAGGATTGTAAAAAAGAATTATGAAAGAGGGCTGGTTGTCTCTACCTGCTCTTCCAATCTCCTGATAATAGTGTATTGGCGATTGAGGTATTTGGGTATGAATGATAAAGCGAATGTCAGGCTTATCAATTCCCATCCCTAAAGCATTTGTTGAAATCACACACTTCCATTGATTTTTCATTAAACCGTTTTCAATAGCTATTCTTGATTCGGGATCCAGTCCAGCATTATAACCTATTGAAGATATTTTCAAAAATTCAAACCACTTTGAATATATTTCAGTATTTACCCTTGTACCAGTATATAAAACTCCTGAACCTGGCAATTTTTCGAGGCTTTGACCAAGCCAAATTAATTTTTCATCTTCTGAATTGACTTTAATAACAAATAGTTTAAAATTATCTCTCATTAAGTTTCCTCTGATGATTGATAAATTACTGCCCATTTGTTCCGCAATATCCGCTTCAACCTTTTTTGTTGCTGTTGCTGTTGTCGCCAATACAGGTAATCCTTTAGGTAAAAGGTTTACAAGATTTATAATACGTCTGAATGCTGGTCTAAAATCGTGACCCCAAACTGAAATACAATGTGCTTCATCAACCACTACCATTGAAAGGTTCATCTGGCGGGTTGCTTCAATCCACTCAGAATTTTCCTGTCTTTCGGGTGCTATGTAAAGAATTTTAATTTTACCGGCTTTTGCATCAGTTATAATTTGTGAATTTTCTTCCGGTGTTTGTTCACTATTAACACATTTTGCCGAAATGCCAAGAGAATTAAGTTTCTTGACCTGATCACGCATTAAAGCAATCAAAGGAGAAAAAATTACTGTTGTTCCTTTATGTAAAACTGCCGGAAATTGAAAACATAGGGACTTACCAAATCCAGTTTTTTCAATAAGAAGAACTCTTTCGCCTTTTAGAATTTTTTCAATGGTGGTCCATTGTACATCATAAAAACGACTCAGTTTAAATGTTCGCTGTAAAACTATCTCAGCGTCTTGTCTAGTCATACTAGTATATTATTTATCCCATTCCTTTTTCAATTCATTAATATCATGTGCCGCGTATGGGCTCTTCCAGATGCAGCTTGTCAAGCACAGCCATCATTGACAAATCCAGCTCACTTATCTGTCGCTGTTCATAATACAGGGTGCTGCGGCACAACCCAACCATACAAAATTGCTTTCACAGGCTTACATTATCTTGCTGGTCAACCATAGCCTTTCTCTGTTCAACGGACATTACAGTAATTTTTTTGTACCAGGAGTTCTCAAACTTCAACTCACCAATCTCACGAAACAATTTATCCCGCTCCTTGCGCAACCGCTCAAGCTCTTGTTCATGCTTGCTGTCGGACTCAAACACTTCGACCGAACGAGCCAAAAACTCCTTCTTCCACTGCGTAACCTGCACCGGATGTAGCTCGTACTGCTGTGCTATCTCTGAGATGGTCTTCAAACCCTTTATTGCCTCAATGGCCACTTCAGCCTTAAATGCTGCATTAAATCTTCGTCTGTTCTGTTTCATAGGACATAAAATTAGTAAGGTTTAATTTCCTGTCCAGTTTTTTCCGACCACATCACTAACCCCGTTGGCGGTTCGTTGTCCAGTCCCTTCATTTTAGTGTCTTGATTATGTTCCACTCCTCTGTCGTCACACGAAAGTTTGTCCCTTGGGGTTGTCGTAATATTCTCATTCCTTGAAGGCCATCGGTTTTCAAAATGGTTTCTTTTGTCAGCGGAGAGTGAAGAAAACTTTTAATAATCTTCATTTTCACTCTTGTCCTTTCGCCTTCTTTGTCAGTAGCGTCTGCCCAATATTTTCTTTCAGGGTAAGGTTCTGACATTAGTTTAGGGTCGGTCAGTATTTCGGTGATTGCATAAATACCAGCCTCTTTACCTGAAAGCCAAATCATGCCAATGTGACCCTTGCAGATGTCGGACTTGTGTTGGTTTACAAGCCAATGAATACTATCGCCAATTTCATCGTCTGCAAGTGCGTTCATAATGTCATAGTGTTGAGGGTTCGCTTGAAATATCCAAATGTTGTCCGCAGACGGAAGGGCAGAATTTGTCGTGGCTTGTTGCTTTTGATCCGTCTGTCGCGCATTTACAAACTGGTAATTTACTTGGACGGCAAGTTGGTTGAGATAATTTATGCCCAACTCTTTACACTCAATTCCAATTGTTTCGAGAAACTTTTTTCTTTCAGGAGGAATGATGTTAGCACACAAAACAAGTTCAACAAAACTGTCGGGGCTTTCTGTTTTTAGAAGTCCGTAATACTCCATTACTTGTCCTGAAGCGTCACGGGAGAGAATGCCTCGTTTAACTTCCACAATAATTTTTCTATTGTGCTTGTCCTCAAAAATTATGTCTGCGAAGCACTTCCCAAGTTTGATTTGTTGTCCAACAAGTCGGAAACCAGCATTTGGGAAAATGATGTCCGGGTGTCGTGCAATTAAGTTTTCTATATCTTTTTCAAGCATTGTTTCTCTGTTGTTTGTGTGTTGTCCTTCCATGACCGCTAACGGTTTCGGGCTTTGCGTTCGGGCGGGTTTCGGAGTACAAAACTTTAAATACACCATCCCGACACATCGGGATTGATGCGAAGTAAAATTTTCAATTAGTCACTTCACCCGCCATTGAGCCAAGCACCTGTGTGTGTCCTGCATTAGCATGCAGCACGCACTTGTTGCAAGCTGTTGAAAAAGTTCGAAAATACAAATTTATTACAACGGATTGCAAAAGTGTGCAAATTCCAGAGGGTGAACATAGCGAAGCGATCTCGCGAGCTATGTGACGGTTCGATTTGCCTTGCTGTTTTAATTGTATAATGCATCGGACTTGTAATGTGCTGATCGTTTTGTTTGACATCGTTTATAAGTTTTCCCTCCAAACGAATCATTAATCCATGTTCGTCCTAATTTTGAAAGTGGCCGGGTTTCTGCCGGAATGTCAGTCGCTGTGATTAACCACCACAAACCATTTGAAGCAATCTTTACCATAAAAAAGTGGCAGGGTTTGCTTCGGAATGGGGGCATGGTTTAGTTCGGAATAGTCGCCCACTCCTGCATGAGAATTAAATATGGAATATACGGGTGGATACTGTTCAATAAAAAAACTGAACGTTAACCTTGCACTAAACTTTCATAGAAGCACGTCAACCGCTATTTTACAAAACCCGTGCTACAAGCTGGCCTGCTGCCCACCAGGTAGTTGAAACGCTTTCCTGTCAACGGTTTTAGTGTATGCATTGCAGCTGATTTTTGTCTGTGGTTGGTCTGTGCGGCTTGCAAATGTGCTTACTCCTGTGCGTTGGCTCTTAATAGTATTCCTTAATGTAGTCATACGCTCTATTAAATAAGTCTTCGTCTTTGATTTGATACTTTGTCCAAAGCACTTTTCTTAATTCCCGTTTTACTTCTCTTTCTCCAACTGTCGAGTTTTGCCAACCGTCAAAGCGAACCACTCTAACAATTTCGTCTATATCGTTTACAATGCGTTCTACAATGGCTGGTGTGGTGTCTGTTTTCAGTTCAAGGAACAATTCTGTCAATGCAGCCTTGGCATTTTTTTGTTCAGTTTTCGGTTCAACGCCTTTCTCTGCTTGCAAGGTTTCTTTGGCTAACTGGCAAAGTTCTTTGATGAATTCTATTGAGTTTATCAGCCCCTTCTCTGCTTTGTCCCGAATAGCTTCCAGTCTTTCGCTTAGTCGTTTGAAGGTTGGATTGTTACCGTATTTGTTTAAACGACTAACTAGAATTTTCAAAACCTTCTCTGCTTGTTTCGGATCTTTCTTGTTCATCAAATCGTCAATCACTTCGGCATCCAAAATCATTTCTTCCATTTCATGATTGATGTCCGAAACATGAATGTGCTCATGAATCAAGGCTGTCGTTTGTGCTCCCAAAGCATGCCATAGCAATCTGCCATTGTCGTCTGATGATGGTTTTACCGAAGTGTAAACCTGCGACAACCATTTGTAATCTTTTTCAAACTGATTTAAAACAGGGTCGGGTGAAAGTGCTTCCCACAATTTGGTCAGGCTGCTGAAATCTATTGCAAAGGCATCTCTCTTTTCATTTGTATTGATGCGGTCTTGTGCTGCCGAAAGTCCTTCAAAACCTGAAATGGCCCTGTCAACGCCCGTAAAATGGGTTAAACATTTTTCCATCCATTCAGGCAATTTGTCTTTCAGTTCCTGCAAGTTGGTGATAACCAATTTTACACTTTCTTCATCAAATGCCAGGGCTTTGGCTGTGTCGTCAAATACACCAAAGTAATCCACTATCCTGCCGAAAGTTTTATTCGGAAATAGGCGGTTTGTTCTGCAAATGGCTTGTAAAAGTGTATGGTCTTTCAACGACTTGTCCAAATACATGGTTTGCAAAACTGGAGCATCAAAACCAGTCAACAGTTTGGCGGTTACAATCAGGAATTTCAAAGGCGAATCAGCATCATTGAATTTTTCTACAACTTTTTCCTGCTTGTCTTTGTCCATCGCCCACTTTTGTTTGAAATCATAATCATCGTTGGCTGATGAACTGATGACCACTTCGCTGGCTTCGGGGTTGATTAATAGGTCTAATTCTTCTTTGTATTGCACACAAGCATAACGGTCCGGCGTTACAATCATGGCTTTTAAACCTTCGGGTTCAACGTGTGCCTTGAAATGCTCTACAATGTCGGCAACAATGGTTTTTACCCGTTCAGGCGATTTTAAAAATACCGCCATGTTTGCGGCTTTCTGACTGAGTTTGTTTCTGTCTTCTTCACTCAGGTCGTTTGCCATTTCTTTAAAGGCAACATCCAAACCTTCTTTGTCAATGTGATAATTAGGCAAACGTGGTTCAAAGTGCAAAGGCAATGTTGCATTATCTCTGATACTTTCCTGAAAAGTGTAACGGCTCATATAACCGCCACTGTCTTGTTCGGCACCAAAAGCCCAGAATGTATTTTTATCGGCTTTGTTGATGGGTGTTCCGGTTAAGCCAAACAGAAAAGCATTGGGTAAAGCGTTACGCATTTTGCGACCCAAATCACCTTCCTGCGTTCTGTGAGCTTCGTCCACCATCACAATAATGTTTTTCCGCTTATTCATGTCGGGATAAGCTTCTTTGAATTTGTGCACCATCGTAATGATGATTTTCCGTGTGTCGTGTTCCAATAGCTTGTGCAGTTCCTTGATGCTGTCGGTGGTAATCATATTGGGCACTTCGGCTGTGTTGAAGGTGGCGGTGATTTGCGTATCTAAATCAACCCTGTCCACCACAATCATTACCGTTGGATTGTCCAGGTCTTGTTGCTTCCGCAATTTTTGAGCAGCAAACAGCATCAGCAACGATTTACCCGAACCTTGAAAATGCCAAATCAATCCCTTTTTGATTTTACCTTCTCTTACCCGTTCTACAATGGCGTTGGCTCCTTGGTATTGCTGATAGCGGCAAACCACTTTTATTTTTTTCTTCTTGCTGTTGGTGGCGTAAACAGTGTAATACTGCAAAATATCCAGCAGCGTTGATGGCTTGAGCAAATGCGTTAATTGGTGGGATACATCCTGCAAACCGATGAAACGACTTAGTTCATCCTTCTCATCTTCCAATCGCCACGGTGCCCAAAACTCCAACGGTGTTCTTACGCCGCCGATAAATATTTCTTTGCCTTCGGTAGCAAATGAAAACACATTGGGCACAAACAATTGCGGAACAGCATTTTCATACACTACATTAATATCGTGTGCTCCATCAAACCAGGTAACAGCGGGTCGCACAGGTGTTTTGGCTTCGCCAACTACCAGAGGTATTCCGTTGACGAACATTACAATGTCGGGAATTTTGGTTTCTCTGGCTCTGATTTTAAACTGATTGCAAAGCACAAAACTGTTGTTCTTCAATTCTTCAAAGTCTATAAGGCGAATGGCAACATGTTCGTTGTTTTTACCAATTGGCAGGGTTACTTCGTTGCGAAGCCATCGGGCAAATTCCTGATTTGCTCTTACCAAACCTACATTGTTTACTGTAATGAGAATAGCTCTGAGTTTATGAATAACTTCTTCTGCTTTGTCTGGATTAGCAGCAATAGCAGGATTGAGGCGGCAAAGGGCTTCTTTCAATTCCTTTTCAACAAACACTTCGGTAATATCGCGTTGCAGCAAATCGGCTTGAATGTATTTCCATTTTACCATGTCGTAATCTACGGCATCTTCTTTTACTACAACTTGTCCCGCCCATGCGGGATTGCCTTGCACGGCATTTAAGTTCACCTCTGTGAGTTGGTGAATGATAAAATGCTCTACGGTATTTTGCTCGTTAAATGCCATCTGTCTGAACTATTAATTGTCTAAACTATGATTTGTTTGATTATTTGATGGACTATGATTTTTTAATGGACTATGATTTTTTGTTTGGCTTCATTACTCTTTTGAATTGTAAACTTTGGCTTCCGAAATTTATCAGCAGTCCGATTTTCATTCCGTATGCTTCCAAATAATTGATTGCCTGAGCAAGGTGAACATCTTCTAATTGTATCACTGCTTTCAACTCAACCATTGTTTTATCTTCAACAAAAAATATACTCTTCTTTTTCCAATCTGTTCATCACGATAGAAGATTGGCATTTCCATTTCTTTTTTTAACGATAAGTCTTCATAAGGCATTTCTATCTCCAATGCTTTTTGATAAATCACTTCCTGAAATCCATTTCCTAATTCAGAATGCACTTTCATAGAAGCTGCAATAATTTCTCTGGTTATATCTTCGTACAAAAACATGCTAATCCTTTAATCCTTTTTTATCATGGTTCAGACTTTTTTTTGCATTTAAAGGCGACACTACTTTTTTACCTGTCTTTGCTTCCAGTTCTTTGCGAGCCACCTTTGCCACATTGCCGCCTTGCTTCGCCACCTTTTTACTTTCTTCAAAATCCTTGGGCTGCACAGCTTCTGATATATCTTTGGTAGAAGCTTCTGCGAGCATATTCAATATCAGTTCGGTATTGCTCATGTTGTCCCGAAGGTTTTCTTTTTTTAAACCTTTCAGCACTTTATATTCTTTGGTGGTTTTATCAGCCCATGCTTTTGTAATGATGTCGGTAAGTGTGGCAAACTGAACGCCTTCTTTCAATCCACGTTTTTTCCATTCGTCTGTCAGTTCTTTTCGTATTTCTATGCTTTTGAGCCGTTGGTTAATCCAGTTTTCGGAATAACCCAATTTCAGGTATTGTTCTAATGCCCTGTCAATGCTGAGTTCGGGGTCTTGCATTTCGTCCAATCTTTCAGCAGCAACTTGCGCCAGCCAGAGTTTAAACGGCTCTGCCTTGGGCGAAGGGATAGATTGTATGAGGCGAAAAAGCTGCTCGGTATCGGCAACATCGGTCAATCGCATTTTGCCGTCAGGTGCAAGCATTTTCAAACCGTTACAATTTGTAACGGTTTCATTTCCCTCATCCTTCAACCTCTTTTTAAGCACACGCCAATACACCTGTGGATTAGGACTATCGGTTAAAACGGCAATCACATCTACAATCGCCAAATACCATTTCTCCTGCTCAGCATCCCAAACAGTTCTGACTTTCTTGTCTTCGAATATTTTTATGTCATTTGCCTTCATTGTCTAAACTATGATTTGTTTGATTATTTGATGGACTATGATTTTTTAATTGACTATGATTTTTTGTTTGGCTTCATTACTCTTTTGAATTGTAAACTTTGGCTTCCGAAATTTATCAGCAGTCCGATTTTCATTCCGTATGCTTCCAAATAATTGATTGCCTGAGCAAGGTGAACATCTTCTAATTGTATCACTGCTTTCAACTCAACCATTATTTTCCCTTCCACAAAAAAATCTACTCTTCTTGTTCCAATATTTTCTCCCTTATAAAATATCTCCATTTCATGCTCTCTGCTGAATTCTAATTGCTGCCTGTGCATTTCTATAGCTAAGGCTCTTTGATAAATCACTTCCTGAAATCCATTGCCAAGTATCTTGTGCACTTCCATAGCACAGCCAATTATTTTGCCTGTCAGTTCGCTTTCAGGATATTGCTCTTTAATCATAGTATTCATTTAATCACTAAAAATCATAGTTTAAGACAATATTTCATTTAACAATTTCTGCTTCAAATGCTTCAAGGTTGTTTTTTGGTGTTTGAGTTGCGAAAGTATTTTTTCAAGTTGATTGAACACTTCCAAAATCTTTGATTGTATTTTTAAATCAGGAATGGAAACTTCCAACTCTGCTAAATCTTTCCATTTTGTTCTTGGCGAAAGTGAACCTGCCGAAGTGCTAACTGCATGTTGAATAAAAGCATCTGCCGAAATGTAATACGGCAATAAACCTTGCAACAACTTTTTGGCTTTGGCTCTTATTACCAAAATATCGCCTGAACAAATTCCGTCAAAATCAGCAACAGCAACTTTCTTTAAGTAGGCTCTGCGTTTGCCAAACAATACATCGCCTTTTGCAAAGCGTTTCGTAAATGTGGTTCCATTGGCAACCAAGCCATAACCTTGTAATTGAAAATTGTCTGCTTCAATCCATTCCAAACCAACAAAGCGTTCTACTTCCTTTTCGTGTTCGGGATATTTCTTGTCACATTCTGCTATTTCGCCAAAGGTGGTTGATTGGCAATTCTTGCTGCTTAATAAATTTCCAAATTCAGGTTTTTGCTTTGTGAGTTTATTGATTAATGATTTGCGTAACGCCTTCAAATTCTTCTCCTGCCCATCTACCTGCTCCATAGCCGTTTCTATGGATTGAAACAGGGCGGCTATTTGTTTTTGCTCGGAAAGGGGGGGAAGGGGGATTTGAACCTGTTTAACCATGGGAACAGTTAGCTGTGGTATTGAAGTCCCTACTGAAGCAAAACTCAAATTTCCTATAACAAAACGTAAAAAGTAAATATCTAACAGTTTACTATTTGGAGTTAATACTATCAATCTCACTATCGGAAAAAAAGCTTCTTTTCTTATTTCAGAATACCCTATTGTTCCCCTTGCTGATATTGTAATACTTGGTTTAGTTACTTTCTTAATATCGGTATATCCGTAAAGTCCTTTATCCTTTTCACCATTTGAATAAATCGGAGTATTAAACACTACTGTTTTTGCAATTGAAAAATTATTTTTAGGCATGTCACCACCTGCAAATATATTTTCGCATACATCTTCGATATATTTATTTTCCCATTTATCTTTTCTCAACTTCATGCTTCGCTTTCATTTAAAAGGTTGATAAATGTCTGTTTGTCGGGCAATACGGTTTGGTAGCGGCTGGCAAAAATCTGGTCGTTGTTTTCGGGCAGGGTAAATTCAACCAGGGTTTGGCTTTTGTCTTTGCAAAGTACAATGCCGATGGTTTTGTTTTCGTCGGGTAGTTTCACCACACGGTCGTGGTAGTTCACGTACATCTGCATTTGGCCAATGTCCTGGTGTGTGAGTTCGCCAATTTTCAAATCAATAACTACAAAGCATTTTAGCAAACGATTAAAGAAAACCAGGTCCACCTTGAAATGTTTTTCATCAATGGTCATACGAAATTGGCGGGCTACAAACGTAAAACCTTTGCCAAGTTCCATCAGAAAATGTTCTAACTTATCAATAATAGCAGTTTCCAAATCGCTTTCGAAATATTGATGTTGTTCGGATAAATTGAGAAATTCGAGAATGTAAGGGTCTTTCAGAATGTCGGTTGGTTTTTCAATAAGTTGTCCTTTTTGTGCCAATTGTTTTATGCCAGCTTTATCGCGACTTAGGGCAAGTCTTTCGTACAGTGCAGAATCGAATTGTCGTTGCAATTCCTTCAAGCTCCAGTTGTTGGCAGCACATTCAATTTCATAGAAGCGGCGTTCATCAGGATTTTCAATGCGCATCAGTTTCAGGTAGTGCGACCAGGAGAGGTTGAATTTACGAGAAGTCGTTTCGTAAATTGAAATGGTATTTATTTGCGACTTCTCTAATTTCTGTAACGGTATTTCGGAACTTGAAACATCATCGTTTTTATCGCTATCCAATTTCGCAGAAGTCGTCTGCGAAATTGGATAGGTAAGATAAAACAGTCGCATTTGTTCCAAATTTCTTTCGGAAAATCCCTTACCGAAATCAGTCGAAAGCCGCTTTGATAATTCTTTTAAAACCTGCTTTCCATAAGCTGCACGTTCTTTTCCCTGCTGTTCGTCTTCCACTATGATTCTACCAATTTCGTAATAAGTATAAACCATTGTTTGGTTTACCGCACGAACAACAGTATTTCTTGCCAACTGCAAAAGCTGTGCAATTTGGGAGTAGAGGCTATTATTAATAACTGGTTTATTCATATTTCAACTCCGATATTTTTCGTATCCCGAAGGGATAAAAACGTTTATAACAAAACAATCATTCACCATCTGCGACCCCGTCGGGGTCGAACTCATA
>CAYGGZ010000007.1:0-50003 GCA_964349765.1 uncultured Bacteroidales bacterium | reverse complement strand
TGATGCCTACGGCATCTGGTTTCATATTTTGCCCGTACATTTGGTTATAAACCTTTGATGCCTTCGGCGTCTATTTTCTGACACCAGTTTTCATATCCCGAAGGGATACAAGGTTTATAACAAAACAATCATTCACCATCTGCGACCCCGTCGGGGTCGAACTCATAACACCCGCACATTCGGGCTAAAAACCTTTGATGCCTACGGCATCTGGTTTCATATTTTGCCCGTACATTTGGTTATAAACCTTGGATGCTTTTGGCATCGGGTTAATCAATCCAATCAAACAAATATTTTTCATCGTATTCTATCTCATATTTTTTCAAAAAATCAATGTACTCTTCCCTAAACAAAATCTTTGTATGGTGCTCTTTCTGATTCATAACATACTTCACTACGTTATCGATGTGCGAATGACTATACGAAAACGCTCCATAACCCTCCTGCCAATTAAATTTGAATTTTGACAATTTGTTTTCATTAATCATCTCATTACTTGCCTTTTTGACTTCTCTCACTAAATCACTCAAACAGCAACTCGGTTTCATTCCTATAAAAAAATGAATATGGTCGGGCATACCGTTAATGGCCAACATTTTTTGACCCTTGTTTTGCACTATTCCTGTTATATATTGATATAATCTTTCTTCCCAGGAAGTAGCAATTAGTGCATCTCTGTTTTTTACAGCAAACACAACTTGTATGTATATCTGAGAAAAGGTGCTCATGCTTCTATTCCGATATTTTTAAGTTGAGCAAATAGATTTTCCAATGAGGAATTGATTTGCTTTTGCCCTGATTTAATTTCAGCTATTAAATCTTCAGTATTGTGTACGTTATCTATTGCTGCCTGTTTCACATACAACTGCAAACTCAAATTGCCATTGTTCTCCAACACTTCTTTGTTGCTTATTACTTTGGCAAAACCTTCGTTATCTTCACATTTCCAATAAGCCTCACTTATTTTTTTTATGTGCTGTGGTTCCAGCCAGGCATTGGTGCGTTCAATTCTTAATTCTTCTTTGGCATCAATAAAAATAATTTTGCCTTTTTTTTCTTTCGGCTTTTTCATGCGGCATACCAGCAAACAACTTTCCATGCTGCTGTTGTAAAAGAGGTTTTTGCCTAAGCCAATTACGGCATCTACATAATCTTCTTCGATCATGCGTTTGCGTATTTCGGCTTCACTGTCTCTGAACAATACGCCATGCGGCCACAGTACCACACAACGCCCGGTTTCGGGGTTAAGGCTTTTCATTATGTGTTGCTGAAAAGCATAGTCGGCACAACCCTGTGGTGGTGTTCCCCAAATATTGCGTCCAAAGGGGTCGTTCATCCATTTGCTTTGGCTCCACTTTTTTACGCTGTATGGCGGGTTGGCCATTACCACATCAAACTTCTTCAGTTCGTCATTTTCCAATATTTGCGGGCTGTCTAAGGTGTCGCCCTGCACAATCAAAAACTCATCTACATTGTGCATAAACATATTGATACGGGCAATTGCTGAGGTAATGAGGTTGAGTTCCTGTCCGTATAATTTCAGTGTTCGGTATTCTTTGCCTTGCTCTTTCAGGTGCAAAGCGGCACTCAACAAAATACCACCACTGCCGCAAGTAGGGTCATAAATGCTTTCACTGCTTTTGGGGTCGGTAATTTGGGTCATCAGTTTTACCACCGTGCGGTTGGTGTAAAACTCGGCTGCGGTATGACCGCTGTCGTCAGCAAATTTCTTAATCAGGTATTCGTAGCCTTCGCCCATTATGTCGTGGGGCACTTCGGCAATGGTGAGTTTCATTTTGCTGAAATGCTCAATCAGGTCAAGCATTTTTTCGTCACTCATACGGCGTTTGTTGGTCCACTGGGCATCGCCAAACACATCATGCAGCATTTCAAAGTTGGCTTTCTCAATGCCGTTCAATGCTTTTTGAAGGTAAGCACCCACATCAACGGTTTTCTTTCTTACATCTTCCCAATGGCATCCATCGGGAATTTGAAATCGGTGGTTCTCGGCAAATTGAGCATAACTTAAATCGCCGCCACTCTCATCAAGTGCGGTTTGGTACTCTTCGTCCCACAAATCGCTGATGCGTTTAAAAAAAAGCAGTGGGAAAATATATTGTTTAAAGTCAGCCGCATCAATCATTCCACGCAGAATATTGGCTGCTCCCCAGAGATAATCTTCGAGTTGTTTTTGACTCATGCTGTAATTGTTAATTGAAAATTGATAATGTTTAATGGTTAATTTTAGATTTGGTTGTTTTGATAATGCTTGTTAGGCGTTTGATGAGCTCTTTCGCTTTTTCATTAAACTCTTTAAATTGATTTGAGTTGATTAAGTCCGTTTTCATGAGAATTTCCAGCCAAAAAATCTGTTTCGTTTGCTTCCTTCAATGCGATAGAAAGTTTATGATCCTTTGAACTTTCAACCTGCTCAGCTTCTCTTACCAATTCACCAATGGCCGTTCCTGAACGCATCAATTGATTCGATAGAATGAATTCCTTTTTCACTTGTAGTTCTTTGCAAGGTTCAGCTACTGCTATAGCAAAAGCCAAACTATTATATCTAACTACATTAGGCCTTTTTGTTTTCAATTCATCATTTTCCATTGTTAATTGCTGTTTCATTGTCAATTATTCATTGCCAATTCTCAATTTCTTCAGGTGTTTTTTTACTTCACGCTCTACCTGGTCAAAGTCGGGCAGGTCTTTTATTTGCTCACTCATAGAACTTTGCCACCTTCCTTTGTATTGAGGCAAACGTTCGGTTAATTTTTTCGGAAAATCGGTGTGCAATAAATCTTTGTCTTTGCACTTGGTTTCAAATTCGTTCAGGTAAAAATCTGCATCCATGCCATGTGCTTCCAGCAAATACCAGATGTCGTAAAAATCACGGGCTTGCATTCGCTGCATTACCGACCGCATTTTTTCTACTAACACTTCCTCTAATGGATAACACAAAAGTTGATGTTCTTGCAAATCGGAATAGTCAACAAACACCTCTTTCATCACAGGTTCAAACACCAATTTCTCACTGCGTGAAATGTCCACTTTTACCCGTTTGTTGTTACCTCGTCCGCCAAGCGGGCCAATGTAGCTGATGTGAAAATTAATACCGCCATCTTCATGCTCGTTGTTGTCAATAACTTCAAGCGGAATATTGGCTTCTTCCCTGATTAATTCAAATACTTTCCTAAACCATTCAAAAATTTGTTCGTTGGTTACAAGTGCTGAGCTTGTCGAAGCATCGCTATTTAGCAAGGTAAAATCAAGGTCTTCCGAAAAGCGATAATCTTCAAAATATACTTTCTTCAAAACAGTTCCGCCTTTGAAAACGATTGCTTTTGAAAGTTGGTCATGTTTGGCAATGCCAAAAAGAATCCATGAAAGGATATAATCCTTCTCAATCTGCTGGTCACGAACCCCAACGGCTCTTGCTTTTTGCTGTATCTCTCCGGGCTTAATCATGTGTAAATAGCAGATTTAATGGTTTCCATTTCTAAATTTTGCTGAATGCTCCAACGGCTGTTTCGCTTGCCTGTTTTGGGTAATTCAGTATCGAGCAACACATACGAAGCCGTTTTCAGTTTTTGCAAGTCAGCAATAATTTTTGTGTTGATGTCAAGCATTTCTAAAAGAAAGCCCAATCGTTTTAGTACAGCTTGAGAATCAAACTTTTTGACGTATTCAAGAAGTGTATCGAATTTTATTTTGTCTTTTGAAGTGTAGATTGCCCTTGCCACTTCAACAATTCCACCTGCATAATCAGGTTTGAATAAGCAATCAATAAAGGTTTTTTCTAAGTCGGAACACAACACTTTATTAAAACTGTCAATCCAGATTTTTTTTGCACCAAAAAAGTGTTTCTCGTTGTGGTAAATAAATTGAAAAGCAACTTCTTTGATTTTTATTTCCGATGGTCGTATTTGTTTTGACACAACAATTTGTTCTTTCAAAGATGGCTGTGTAATCAGGTTGTGAATTTGCAAGGCAGAATAATATCCAATGTAATGTTTGGCATCATTCACTAATTGCTCTGCAATCAAATGCCAATCGGGCATAAAGGTTTCCGCATTTTGTTCATAAGGAATAATATAGTAAACACCTTCTTTCAATCGCATCAAAAGCCCCCTTTTTGTCATGTCGCTAAGAAGCTCTCTAACGGCACTTGATTTAGAGTCGGGCAGGGCTTTATATGCTAAAGAATAATCAAAGCAATTCCTGTTCTGTCCATTGAAATAGGATAGAAGTTCGTTAGATTGCGTTGAAATGTATTTATTCTTCATAGTAACAATGTCAGGTTAAACCTGACAACAATGATACGAAAGATAATTTGATAATCGTCTTGTTTTGTGAAAAATATTATCATTCATAGTTAAACCGTCAGGATAAACCTGACAATAAGGATATGAAACATCATTATTTAGCGGTGCATTGGCAGAAACGGCCTCTGACTTTTGCCTAAAATGTTAACTTGTGATGTGGGGAAAAAGCCAATGTGCCGTTTGCGGGTCGGTATAAAATTGAATTAAAAAAATGTGCGGTGGCAAAAAAATAAAAACCATCGGGCCGGCTTTCGTGTCGTGTCAATATTTCGTTTTTCTGTCCTTTCACAATGGTTTACTTTTAGATTATGTCTGTCGCTGTCTTTCTTAGGCTTGGCGGTAACTATTCAATCCCCCAAAGTTATTAAACTTTTTTTTTCATCACTCTTATTTTCTATTTCCAGATTTAACCTGTCCATCGGACTTTTTATCCGGTTAATGGCTTTGTTGGATACATGTGTGTAAATCATTGTGGCTTTTATACCGGAGTGGCGCAGGTTATGCACATTCCCTTTACTGTATTGCGCCCCGGCAGAATAAATAAAAACCAAGCCATTGCGTCCGGCGACTCTGTGCGGTATCTTATTTAGGGTTAAAACCATTGTTTTCGCTGATTTTATACTGTTTGGGTCAGTTTACAACATCACGTTTTATTGCTGTTTTTTAAAACCTGATTTCAGTTGGTACATTATGACGTTGCAATAATAATAAACTAAAAGCAAATAACATAGTGTTGGCAAAAAATAAATGTGGGTTCTCAAACTTCATTTTTCCGGACCTTTTCCGTAACGGTAGCAACAAATTTAGAAAAAATCGTAGAAACCATTAACCCAGATTATCCATTTGACAACACTTAATCGGGATTACCCTCAGGTATCAATAGTTTAGCCCTAACCAACTTTCTGTTGATTAATACGGGCTTATCGGTATGCTTGAAAAATAACCGGTTGCCAAGCAACCTCTTCAATGTTTCTTCATCTTCTTATGCAGTTATCAACTTTTCAAAAACCGTTATACCGTAAAACCTTTCGTACAATGAGAAAATTCAGCCATTACACAGCAGCCACCATGCTATTTACTTCTATTGTCTTACTCTCCTGCAACAAATCAAGCGACAAGGAGGAGATTGTGCTTTCGCCTAAGAAAATCGCAATCACTGCCGAGCAGGAAGAAATTGTGGGCGCCAGTAATAGTTTTGGCCTCATTCTGCTCAATGAGTTGGCACAAGACGAGCAACCCGGTACCAATGTATTTATTTCTCCCCTGAGTATTCAACTTGCATTGTCAATGACACTGAATGGTGCCAGAGCGGAAACAAACGACGCAATGCGGGAGGCTATGCAGTTTGGCGATATGAGTATGAGTGAAATCAATACTTCGTTCAAAAATCTGATGGACGAACTACTTTCGGTTGATCCAAAGGTGACTACTGAAATCGCCAACTCAATCTGGTACAGGAGCAATTTTGCTGTAGAGCAGAGTTTTATTGACTTAAATGCAGAATATTACAATGCAGAGGTAAAACCGTTAGATTTCGACTCGCCCGAAGCCAGGCAAATAATAAACAAATGGGTGAATGACAAAACCATGGGGAAAATTCCGGAAATAGTTGACGAAATCAGACCCGAACATGTTATGTTTCTTATCAATGCTATTTATTTCAAAGGGCTTTGGCGGTCGGAGTTTAAACCCTCCGAAACACAACAAAGGCCTTTCTATCTGTATTCGGGCGATACAAAAACAGTCCCGTTTATGACACAAAACCATACTTTCCCCTTCTACCAGGGCGAAAATTTTATGGCTGCTGAACTACCTTACGGCAGAGGGAATTACAGTATGATTATTCTGCTGCCCGATGAAGGTGTTCTTGTAAATGATCTGCTTGCCGGAATAAATAACATGGAATGGCAGCAGATAACCGGAAGCTTATCGCCAGCTCTTCTTGATATCAAACTGCCAAAGTTTAGGTTTGCCTATGAGAAAAAGTTGAACGAGATACTTGCTTCAATGGGGATGGGAATAGCATTTACCGATTTTGCTGATTTCAGCGGGATAAATCCCGAAAAAAGGCTGGCAATTTCCAGGGTTAAACATAAAACTTTTGTTGAAGTCAATGAGGAAGGTACCGAAGCTGCTGCCGTTACTTCAGTGGATATAATTCTAGTATCCGTGCCCACAACAATTGATTTCGATGTGAACCGGCCATTTGTTTTTGCAATACGGGAAAAATATACAAACGCCATCTTATTTATCGGCTTCGTAAACGAACCTCTGATTGAGAATTAATCTTGATTTTTTCTAAATCAACTGCACCGGCCACATTATTAACCGATTAACCCTGATGTCCTTGATATGTCCAGAATCATTATTTTTGCAAAAAAGCCGATCGTTCAGCTATGTTTTATGCAACTCTTAGTGGTGATTGCCTCTATTGTGTTTAGTCATAATTTAGGATGTTGATGATCAGCTATACTAACTGCGAATAATATTTTTGCAAACACATGAACTGGCATAATAGAGGTGGTTTCATCCGGGATGCTTTTAGCCGTCGTAGTTTCCCGTATGCATTAAGATGGCTGTTTTTCTTTCTGGTTCTGGTCGCGTCACAACATTTACATGCTCAATACGCTGTATCGGGCAGGGTAACCGATGCTGTATCTGGCGCTCCCCTTGCTTTTGTGCATGTAGTAATCAATCAAACCAACAGGGGAGTGGTAAGCGATATTGATGGCCGTTTCGATATTTTGTTTTCTGAACCGGTTCGCACTTTACAATTCAGCTATTTGGGTTATATTGGTCATACGGAGTACATTAAATCATGGCCTGCCGAAATTGAGGTCGCACTCCAACGTACCGCACTGCTCCTTCCCGAACTGATAGTTTATGCTGGCATCAACCCGGCTCACCGAATCATAAACAATGCGGTTCGAAACAGAGACCTCAACAACTATGAAAAGATACCAGCCTTTACCTACACATCCCACGATAAAATGGTTGTTACCCTCGATTCTGACTCGCTTAGAGCCATTGACTCACTGGTTACCGATACATCAATGATTAACCTTCTGGAGTTTCTTGATCAGTCTCATTTTTTTATCCTGGAAAGTGTTGTAGAGCGTAGCTTCCTGTATCCCAGACACGATCGCCATAACGTAGTAGCAACACGTGCTTCGGGTTTCAGCGATCCACTATTTGTTTTCCTAATCTCTCAATTGCAGAGCACCTCGTTTTATGATGAAGTAATTCGTATCAGCGACAAAAATTATATCAATCCAATAAGCAGAGGGAGCCTGTCGCGCTACCGGTTTATTTTGGAAGACACCTTATTCATTGACGGGTCGTACGACACTACTTGGGTGATATCCTACAGTCCATTGCCCAATAGAGGCTTCGATGGCTTGAAAGGTGTAATCCATATTAATTCAAATGGATATGCCATTCAACACGTTATTGCCGAACCTGCTGAAAGTCAAAGCATTGGGGTGCGAATACAGCAAAAATATGAACTTGTGGATGGGAAATATTGGTTTCCGTCGCAATTAAACACTGATTTAATCTTCCGAAACGTAGAAGTAAACGGATTAAATCCCGTTGGAAAGGGGAGGAGTTATATACGTGATGTAGTTGTTAATCCTTCGCTGGATAGGCGAAAATTCGATGAGGTAAAGATTGCAGTAAGCCCGGAGGCGACCAAACAATCTGATGCTGAATGGAACTTGCTTAGGATATCACCTCTCACTGAGAAAGAAATCCAAACATATTATTTTGTTGACAGCATCGGTCGTGAACACAACTTCGATAACTTGCTCGTTGTAAGTGAGTATATGCTTGGTGGAGAAATACCGTTTGGGAAAATCAATATTCCCATCCGCCGCTTGTTGCGATACAACGAGGTTGAGAAAATATATCTGGGCATAGGTCTGAGAACAAATCAGCGGTTCAGCACGCGTGTTTCTATTGGAGGATATGTTGGTTATGGCTTCGGCGATAACCGGATAAAATATGGTGGCGAAATTTCGATACCTGTAAAACCGGAACGCGACGGCAAATGGTTTATCTCTTACCAAAATGATGTGGTTGAAAGCGGCAGGATTGATCCTTTTGAATTTGATTCAGAAGCTAACCCGTTTCATTTCAGATCATTATTGATTCCCCGATTGGATTACAACCGGTTGTGGCAAACCGCTTTTCAATACAGGGTTTTGCCTTACACGCTTGCAAGGGTTGATTTAAGCCGCTATGTGCGCAACCCGGGATTTGAATATTTCCATCTTATCGGCAACACTCAGCCGCTTCTTCAAGAATACCATTTTGCCGATCTATCGCTTTCGCTTCGGTTTGCCTATCGCGAAAAGTTTTTACAAACAACACGTAACCGTATATCACTTGGAACCATTTACCCTGTTGTATGGCTGCGATACAGCCGCGGTTTAAGGGATTTTGCAGGCAGCAACTTCACCTCCAACAGATTTGACTTTAAACTAACCTATTCGCATTATTTCCTTCACATAGGCCAACCAGAGATAACACTAAGAGCCGGGCTGATAAATGGCCAGTTGCCATTGATGCAGTATTACTCAGGTTTTAGTAATTTCGGTCGGTTCGCACCTCACGCCCCTGGTTTTTTCTCTACAATCAGGTTCGGAGAATTTACTGTTGACCGTTATGTTTCCTTATCGTTAATCCACCGTTTTCGTACAAGGCTATACACCTCATCTTTCAGTCAACCTGAACTGGCGTTGGCTGCAAAATTTCTCACCGGCAGTTTTCGGTCGTTCAGGCAAGAGGATCATTCTATTGATATTAAAACGCCCGAAAAAGGATATTACGAATTAGGGTTGATAATTGAGAATATTCTGGTCACCGATTTTTCAGGCGTAGGGCTGGGATTTTTCTATAGGCTTGGCCCTTATTCAATGCGTAATTTCCATGATAATTTCGTGATGCAGTTCGAGTTCACTCTTCCATGGCGGTGATTTATTGTTAATTTTCTGTGTGAAATGCAATGCGATATTATTTAATTTTGTGAAAACGAGGTTAACCAATATTATTCACTAAACCAATCTTATTCAGGAGGCAACATGTCCGAAACTAGATTTGAAGCTGAGAGAAAAGAGATTTTAAAGCGTTACAGGAATCTTATACGAGCTATAAAACCGACAACTGATGCTGAACGGAAACAAATACGAAAAGCTCTCAACCTGGCAATTGACGCACACAAAAACACTCGCCGAAAGGATGGCGATCCATACATTTATCATCCGCTTGAGGTTGCCAGAATTTCAGCCGAAGAAATCGGTTTGGGAACCACTTCGGTGATTTGCGCCTTACTGCATGATGTTGTTGAAGATTCAGATTATAAGCTTGACTATATCGAAGCCCATTTTGGCAAGAAAGTAGCCTCAATAATTGACGGTTTAACAAAGATTGAGGAGATGCCCGAGGCGCATAATCCTTCGAAGCAAGCCGAAAACTATCGGAAAGTGATATTTACGCTCTCGGAAGATGTTCGTGTGATCCTTTTGAAGCTTGCCGATCGTTTACACAACATGCGCACCATTGATGCCCAGTCGCCAAGCAAACAAATGAAAATTGCCGCCGAAACATTATATTTATATGCACCTCTTGCCCTTCGACTTGGTCTATATGCAATTAAAAGCGAACTTGAAGACCTTTCGCTACATGTAACAGAACCGGAGATATATGCCACCTTATCACGCAAACTAAAGCAAAACAAAGTTGACCGTGAAAAATTCATCACCGAATTCATTCATCCTATCAGAGAAGCGCTTACTGCGAAAAAAATGGTTCATGAAATTCAAGCACGAGAAAAGTCAATACATTCTATATGGTCGAAGATGAAAGAGAAGGATATTCCATTCGAAGAAATCTACGACCTTTTTGCAGTTAGGATTATCATCGAATCGGAACTCAAGAACGAAAAGGTTGATTGCTGGAGGGTTTATTCCATCGTTACCGACCGCTACCGGCCACAACAAAGCAGATTGCGCGATTGGGTTTCAACCCCTAAGGCTAATGGTTATGAGTCGCTTCACACTACAGTAATGAGCCACACTGGCCAATGGGTCGAAATTCAGATACGAACGCGCCGTATGGATGACATAGCAGAAAAAGGGTATGCCGCCCATTGGAAATACAAAGACAAAAACAATGGAAATGGCAGCGAACCGACTGCACTCGATAAATATCTTATCCGCATACGCGACCTGCTCAAGTCGTCGGAATCCGATTCCCTTATCTTTCTCGACGACTTCAAGCTCAGCCTGTTCAAAGATGAGATTTTCGTTTATACACCCAAAGGCGACGAACGTACACTACCTCAGAAATCAACTGCACTTGATTTTGCGTATGCTATCCATACCGAAATCGGCAACACTTGCATTGCTGCAAAGGTGAATCATCGCCTCGTTCCACTGCACCATGAACTGCGAAATGGCGATCAGGTAGAGATAATTACCTCAAAAAAACAGAAACCACGTGAGGAATGGCTAAAATGGGTAGTAACAGCTCGTGCAAGATTACAGATTAAAGAGTCCTTACGTGAACAAAAAAAAGACTTTGTTTCGGAAGGGAAGCAAAAATTGAAAGAGTTATTCAGGAGTACCGGGGTTGATATGACACGCGATAACCTAACCCGCTTATTGGAATTTTGTCAGTTTTCAGGTCCGCTTGATCTCTATTATGCTGTTGCAAAAGGCGAAGTTACACAGCGCGAGGTAAAATCCTGCTTTACGGAGTTATCGCGGAGCTCGCTGATTGGTTCTATCCTCAAGCCCTTTTCGCGTTCACGCGCACAGGAAAATAAGAGTCTTAGCACAATGATTCGCGAAAAAGTAAAAAGTACTCCGGAAGCCTTGCTACTTGGCGACGATATTTCAACAGTAAACTACAACCTTTCGCCGTGTTGCAATCCGATTCCAGGCGATGATGTGATCGGCTTTCTGGAACCTGACCGTATGATAACCATTCATCGAACAAGCTGCAGCGAAGCCATTCAGTTAGGCTCACGCTTTGGCGACCGCATAGTAAAAACAAAGTGGAAATCGACTGAAAATATCTCGTTTCTCACCGGAATTAGGATTTCAGGAATTGACCGGCAGGGACTGTTACTCGAAATATTTAAACTAACAAGCGAAAAACACAAAGCCAATGTAAAGTCGTTCCTGCTCGACAGTTCAGGAGAGTTTTGGCAGGCTTCACTAATGCTCTACGTCAACGATACTAATGCATTAAATCATATTATCCGCGATTTGCGGGAAATACGCGACATCAAACGGGTCATGAGAATTGATCGCATGGCCGAAAAATCTTCATAAATATGAAATGCTCATAACAAAAGGTATTCAATGCGTTATGGCAGAAAATGATCCCCCGGAAACAAAAAGCAATTTTTATTTGTTCTAAATAATGACTATTTTATACTTTTATAGCCGTTTATCAATTCAAAATTATGACACGACCAAAGGAATCCGATAAGCTTGTTTTTGAGTCGGTTAAGAGAGTTTTTACAGAATACCTCGAAAATAATGGCCATCGCAAAACTCCGGAACGATTCGGCATTTTACGCGAAATAAGTTCATCAGCAGGGCATTTTGATGTAGAAACGCTTTATATCAGGATGAAAAACAATAAATATCAGGTAAGCAGAGCAACACTCTACAATACAATTAAGCTACTGCAAAATTGCAACCTCGTTGTAAAGCATCAGTTCGGAAACCACGCCGCCCTCTATGAGAAATCATTCAGATTCGGACAGCATGACCACTTTATTGATGTAGTTGATGGCGAGGTTCTTGAATTTTGCGACCCCAGACTACAGGAAATACAACTTGCTGTTGAAAAACTACTGAATGTAACCATCACAGGACATTCGTTGCTTTTCTATGGAAAGAAAAATTGAAAGCCTGATAAATTGCCTAAAGGAAATATTTACCCAACAATCAGTGTTTTCTATCTTAAGTTTCATATGATCATTTTTTTTGTAGCGTTAGTGGCCGGACTTTGCTTTTCTTTTCTAAATTTACAATCCGCAACGAGGAGCAATGATGGCGACTAAGGACGCTTCGAATTTTTCATTGAAACTTAATTTAAATCGCAGTTCAGCTACGAGAGTTGCAATACTGGTTCGGCTTTTGTGCTGATAAATAATCAATTACACTTACACTATGAAAGTTGATGTTTTGATTGGACTACAATGGGGCGATGAGGGAAAAGGGAAAATTGTTGACTTCCTTACACCACATTATGATATGATCGCCCGGTTTCAGGGAGGCCCTAACGCTGGTCATACTCTGCATTTCGAAGGGAAAAAGCATGTTTTGCATACCATACCTTCAGGAATATTTCATCAAAAAGTTACAAATATCATCGGAAATGGTGTACTGGTTGATCCACTTGTTTTCAGAGACGAAATAATCCGCATTCGCGAAAGAGGGTTTGACCCGGTTCAAAACCTGGTTATCTCTGCCCGTTCACATTTAATTCTGCCAACTCATATATTGCTCGATGCAGCACAGGAAAGGTCGCGCGGAACTGGGTTAATAGGATCAACGCTGAAAGGCATCGGGCCTGCATACACCGACAAATATGCCAGACAAGGAATTCGTGCAGGCGACCTTCTCGCTTCTAACTTCATGCAAATGTACTCGGAAAGTAAAAAACGCCATCTGAAACTTGCTTCACTTTATTGCAACAACGTTGAAGAAATTAGGGTTGGCAAAAATTTGACACTCCAGGAATACGAAAAACAATGGCTCGAGTCATTAGATCTACTCCGCTCATTTCGTATCGGTGACACCGAATACTTGCTGCATGATGCTCTTTTGAAAGGGAAGAAGATACTTGCCGAAGGCGCACAGGGTGCCATGCTCGATATTGATTTTGGCTCCTATCCTTATGTTACCTCGAGCAATACAATAGCCGCGGGTGTAAGTTCCGGACTTGGCGTTGCTCCGGGTCGCATAGGAAAGGTATTTGGTGTTTTCAAAGCTTACTGCACAAGAGTTGGAAGCGGACCCTTTCCCACAGAGTTGCACGATAGCGATGGAGAGTTGATGCGGCAACGAGGCGGAGAGTTTGGCGCTACCACCGGAAGGCCAAGGCGTTGCGGTTGGCTCGATTTGCCGGCCATTAGTTATGCTGCCATGCTTAACGGAGTTACCAACTTGATCATGATGAAGGCGGATGTGCTGAGCGTATTTCCTGCTATAAAAATCTGCACGGCTTACCGTGTTCAAAATGCGATAATTGAACGTTTTGGCTGGCAAGCTCAATACAACTCCCCAGAACCGATCTATTCAGAAATGCCAGGCTGGCAGTCGGATATAGCCGCGACTGAATCGTTGGATCAACTTCCGCCTACTCTTAAAGGCTTCATAAGTTTTATTGAGAAAACAACCGGAACAGATATAGCTATTGTTTCAACCGGGCCAGGACGCACACAAACCCTTGCGAAGGAAGGCTTTCCTTCACAGTGATGCATTGCATGGATTAAAGTTTCTTCTTTACTTCAATCATCTCGTAGCCTTCAACTATATCGCCGATCTTTATGTCGTTGAAATTTTCGATGTTCAGGCCACAATCCTGCCCTGAAACCACCTCTTTAACGTCGTCCTTAAATCGCTTCAACGAACCCAGTTTCCCGCTATGAATAACAATTCCGTCGCGAATTATGCGAATTTTTGTTTGACGGTTAATCTTTCCATCGAGCATCATACAGCCGGCTATCGTTCCAACTTTAGTAATTTTGAACACTTCACGAACCTCCAAATTTGAAGTGATCTTTTCGATATACTCAGGCGAGAGCATACCTTCAATAGCTGCTGTGATTTCGTTAATGGCCTGGTAGATAATCGAGTAAAGCCGGATATCAATTTGTTCCTGTTCGGCAAGTTTCTTTGCTTGCGGTGAAGGCCGCACCTGGAACCCTATGATAATTGCATTTGACGCACTGGCAAGGAGTACATCGCTTTCGGTGATTTGGCCTACCGATTTGTGAATTACATTTACCTGAACCTGTTTGTTTGTTAACTTCAGTAATGAGTCGGAAAGAGCTTCAACCGACCCATCAACATCGCCTTTAACTATGATATTCAGCTCTTTAAAGTCGCCAATGGCAATACGGCGGCCTATTTCATCGAGAGTGATGTGCTTTTGAGTACGCAGGCCTTGTTCGCGTTGCAGTTGCTGTCGTTTCTGGGCAATATTCTTAGCTTCCCGTTCGTCGGCCATAACGGAGAACTGGTCACCGGCCTGAGGGGCACCCGCAAGACCGAGCAACAACACTGGCGTGGATGGTTCGGCCTCTTTGATTAGTAAGTTACGCTCGTTGTACATGGCTTTTACCCGACCGTATGTTGTTCCGGCCAAAACGATGTCGCCGTTGTGCAAGGTCCCGGATTGTACTATTAGCTTAGCAACGTATCCCCTTCCTTTATCGAGTGAGGATTCAAGAACTGTTCCTTTTGCCATCCGGTTTGGGTTGGATTTCAGGTCAAGTATCTCTGCTTCAAGCAAAACCTTATCAAGTAATTGTTCAATATTGATTCCCTTTTTTGCCGAAATTTCCTGGCACTGATATTTCCCGCCCCAGTCTTCAACAAGAATATTCAGCTTCGAAAGCTCCTCCTTTATCTTCTCCGGGTTGGCGTTGGATTTATCTATCTTGTTAATTGCGAACACAATAGGTACGCCTGCGGCTTGTGCGTGATTAATAGCTTCACGTGTTTGTGGCATCACGTTATCGTCGGCTGCAATAACAATAATTGCAACATCGGTAACTCTTGTTCCTCTTGCCCGCATTGCAGTAAAAGCCTCATGTCCGGGAGTGTCGAGAAAAGTTATTTTACGGCCATTTTCGAGTGTAACAAGGTAAGCCCCGATGTGTTGTGTTATTCCTCCGGCTTCACCAGCTATCACGTTGGTATGGCGAATGTAGTCGAGCAAGGATGTTTTACCATGATCAACGTGCCCCATTACCGTAACTATCGGATGTCGTTCGACTAAATCTTCCGGGGAATCTGGAGTTTCGGATTCAAAAATGGCTTGCTGAGCATCAACAGCAATAAATTCAATCTTATAGCCAAACTCTTCGGCTACCAGTGTGAGGGTTTCAGCATCAAGTCGCTGATTGATGGAAACAACAATACCAATGCTAAAACAGGTGCTTATAACCTGATTCACAGGAACATTCATCATGATTGCCAACTCATTGGCAGTAACAAACTCGGTAACTTTCAAATTCTTCTTATCCTGTTCTATTAGCTCAAGTTCCTCCTGTCGGTGCTGGCTTACGAGCTGTCGTTTTTCACGCCGGTATTTCGATGCTTTCGATTTCCCCGTGGATGTAAGACGTTGTAATGTTTCGCGGATCTGTCGTTGGATTTCCTCTTCTGATGGTTGTAGTTTGACTGTTTCGCGTATCACCCGCCCTTTGGATTTTAAAGGTTCAGGCCTTGCAACTCTTGTGTCCTGTTCAGAACTGGTGGTTTGTTGTTTCTTTATACGCCTGCGTTTTTTCTTTCGGTTGGCGGTTCTTTCATCAGATTGAGGAGCTAAAGGCTTTCGTGCTTCGCTTTTTCTAGGTTCTGGGAGTTGAATCGAGCCGACGATTGTTGGCCCTTCAAGTTTGATTTTTTCACGTTTATGAAAGCGTGGGTCTTCTTCATCCCTGGGCGTTGCAACAGGCGGTTCGATCGTTAGTTGCGTAGGCTTAGGAGCGGGCAATTGGTTTGCTGTTTGCTCGTTGGGCTGCTGTACAGGTTGTTTGGGTGTGCTAACCACTTTTTTACGCCCTTCACGCTGTTGTCGCTTTTCTTCTTTGGTTTTACGATCGGGTTTGGTTCTTGTATTAAGCGAATCTAGATCAATCTTTCCTATAATTTTCAGACCCGTGGTTCCTTCGGCCGGTGCAACCTTATAATCAGGTGGTGTTTCATTCAGGGGAACTTCATCGATTTGAACCGGAATTTCTGCAACTGATTCTATTTCTACAACTTCTGTACTTATTGCAGGTGTTTCTGACTGAGGATATGGGATTTCTATCGTCGGGGAGGCAGGCGGGAGTTCATGAACAGGCTCAATGTCAGTTGCCAACTCCGCCTTTGGTACAGCGACCTCTTCGGCGGGAGTAGTTTTTAACGTAACTATATCTTGTCCGTCGTCGGAAATGGTAGCCTTTCGTACTTCGACCTTGGGAGCATGATGATGTATGTATTCAAATTCAATTTTCTTGGCGGTTTCCTTAACAGTTTTTTCCGATTGAAACTCCTTAACCAGTAAGGCATACATCGCATCGGTGAGCTTGGCATTAGGATTGCTGTCAACCTTATGGCCTTTCTTGTGAAGAAATTCCACAATGGTTGAAATCCCTATGTTAAACTCACGGGCTGCTTTGCTTAATCTTACTGGAATATTTCCTTCCGACATAGTACTCCTTTGTTTATCCTGCCAAAGTTGGCGTGTAAAATTACTTTTTTAGTTATTGGATTTACTCGAATTCTGCCTTCAGAATCCGAATGACCTCACGAATTGTCTCTTCTTCAAGGTCGGTTCGTGTTACAAGTTCTTCAATACTGATATCTAACACGCTTTTAGCGGTGTCGCATCCTATCTTTTTCAATTCATCAATTATCCATGATTCAATCTCGTCATTGAATTCGGCCAGATCAACATCCTCATAGTAGGTCTCGGTGTCGCGGAATACGTCAAGTTCGTAGCCTGTTAGTTTGCCAGCAAGTTTAATGTTGTGGCCGCCTTTTCCAATAGCGAGCGACACTTGGTCGGGTTTCATGAACACTTCGGCACGTTTGGTTGCTTCGTCAATGGTGATCGAACTGATCTTTGCAGGGCTGAGTGCCCGTTGAATATATAGCGAAAGGTTTGAGGTATAATTAATGACATCAATATTTTCGTTTCGCAATTCGCGAACAATTCCATGGATGCGCGATCCTTTCATTCCCACACAGGCTCCTACCGGGTCGATGCGGTCGTCGTATGACTCAACAGCAACCTTGGCTCTTTCGCCGGGAACACGCACGATCTTGCGGATAGTGATCAGACCATCGTAGATTTCCGGCACTTCGGATTCGAATAGGCGTTCGAGAAACACAGGCGATGTTCGTGATAGAACTATCAAAGGGGAGTTGTTTCTCATCTCCACGCGGTCAACAATCGCTCTGACTGTGTCGCCCTTGCGGTAGAAGTCGCTTGGAATCTGTTCTGTTTTGGGCATCACAAGCTCAATATTCTCGTCGTCAAGTACGAGCATCTCCTTTTTCCACACCTGGTATACTTCGCCTGTTACTATTTCACCAATCTTCTCCTTGTATTTTTTGAACACATTTTCCTTTTCGTATTCTGCAATTTTCGACATCAGGTTTTGCTTGATCGAAAGAATTTCCCTGCGGCCAAAATCGCTTAGCTTCCTTTCCTCCGATACTTCTTCGCCCACCTCGAAATCAGGCTCAATCTTGATAGCTTCTGAATAGGCGATTTGGGTGCCAGCATCCTCTACCATTCCGTCTTCAACTATTATGCGGTTATGCCATATTTCCAGGTCTCCCTTGTCAATATTTACAATGATGTCGAAGTTGTCGTCGCTGCCATACTTCTTTATCAGCATGTGCCTGAACACATCTTCGAGAATGCGCATTAGTACTTCCCTGTCAATATTTTTGAACTCCTTGAACTCTGAGAAGGTTTCAACCAATTTGAGATGTTCCATTGTTTATTTTAACATTATGATTTTCAAATTATTTAAAGCTTACTAAAACGATTGATTTTCTGATTGTAGCATGGGCTATCTGAGTTGTAACAGTGTCTGTTTGTTTTTTCCCTTTTGTATCAGGAAGCACTGTTATGCTTTGGGCATCGGTTGCTATCAATGTTGCGGTTAGCACTGTATTATCGTTCAATGTGATTTTGAGTTTTCTTCCAACATTTTTATTGTACTGGCGTGCCATTATCAGCGGCTGGCCAACACCAGGCGATGAAACCTGCAACGAAAACTGTTCTGTTTCGTGTTGCAACCGATTTTCAATATGCCGCGATAAGCCAACACAGTCATCTATAGTAACGCCGTGGTCGCCGTCGATGATTACTCTGATGTTGTTCTCGTGGTCTGATGCAAACTCCACTAAAAACAGAGGAGAACTTTCGAGTTTCTCGCTGATTATATTGCCGAGAAGCTTGTTATCAATCATTTGATTATATTATCAATAAAATAGGGGACTCATGTCCCCTTCAACTTCGTGCCGTCCTTTCTCCTTTACATTATGCAGTTGAACTGCCTTTCTGTTTCGGAGATTCGTTTTGAGGCTGCAAAAATAATAATAAAATGGGAATTAGCAATAAGGATGGATGTTTTTTGTCAAAAAACAGATTTAACCCAACACGTCTGATGTTATAGCGTAAATTTAAAAATTGCTGATCAGTGTACCCTTTCTTTTGAAGAGCAAGGATTTTTTGAAAAAAAACATTCTGGATGTTTTGTTATTAAAAATTCTTTCTATCTTTGCACCCGCAAAATTGGGGTCGGATTAGGGGAATAAAAAACCCTGACTTACAAGCTGTAAAGTTTTGTAGGAATAGGAAACCTGAGAAAGTCAGACAATTATAGGTTTCACGGCATCGCAAATGGCATGACCCGGCCAATTTATCTGAACGATGATGCCTGATTGTCTGCCTGTTTTTCGCTCAGTTTCAATTCCACTCAAGATTTACCGCTTGCTTACCGACCTGGTTTTTGTCCGGGATAGTTTGGTTTTTTAAACAAGATAAGGTTTCGGCACAGGTAATACAGGAAAATATACATGGTTCGAGCCAACGATATTTAAAAAAGACAATTTAAAAGCAATTATGCCTACAATACAACAACTTGTCAGAAAAGGACGTAAAGCGATCGTAGAAAAGAGTAAATCGCCAGCACTTGATTCGTGCCCACAACGCAGAGGCGTTTGTATAAGGGTTTACACTACCACGCCCAAGAAGCCTAACTCTGCCATGCGCAAGGTTGCCCGTGTCAGGCTAACCAACACTAAGGAGGTTAATGCCTACATCCCTGGCGAAGGTCACAACCTTCAGGAGCACTCAATTGTGATGATACGCGGAGGTAGGGTAAAGGATCTTCCAGGGGTTCGCTATCACATTATTCGTGGTGCGCTTGATACTGCTGGAGTTGATGGACGAAAACAGCGCCGCTCGAAATATGGCACAAAGCGTCCGAAGGCTAAAACTCCAATCACTGCAAAAAAGAAGTAAACTCTATAGGGATAATAATCTCAACCAGTTATAGAAATGAGGAAATCAAAACCCAAAAAGCGAATTAACCTGCCCGATCCCAGATTTGGCGATCCGCTTGTAACCAAATTCGTTAACAATATTATGGAGGCAGGTAAGAAAAACATTGCCTATGAAATTTTTTGCAAGGCCATGGATATAGTTGTCGACAAGACAAAAGAAGACGGGCTGGAAGTATTTAAAAAGGCGCTGGCCAATGTTACTCCTTCTGTTGAGGTACGCAGCCGCCGAGTAGGAGGAGCCACCTTTCAGATACCTTCCGAAATACCTGCCGGGCGCAAAATGTCGATCGGTATGAAAAACCTTATCGGTTTCGCCCGCAAAAGGCATGAAAAAACGATGGGTCAAAAGCTTGCCGCCGAAATCGTGGCAGCATTTAAAGAAGAGGGCGCAGCGTTCAAGAAAAGAGAAGATACACATCGCATGGCTGAAGCCAATAAAGCTTTCAGCCATTTCAGATTTTAGTTAAAATTAACAACCGGTAATTCAGGCATCATTTAATGACCGACAAACTGAAACATACACGCAATATTGGCATTATGGCTCACATTGATGCGGGTAAAACCACAACAACTGAGCGCATATTGTATTATACTGGCGTGAATTACCGGATGGGCGAAGTACACGATGGAGCGGCAACAATGGATTATATGATCCAGGAGCAAGAACGTGGGATCACGATAAGTTCTGCTGCAACCACGGTTTTTTGGAACTACAACGGCAAGCAGTACAAAATAAACATTATTGACACTCCCGGGCACGTTGATTTTACGGTGGAGGTAGAACGTTCGCTTCGCGTTCTCGACGGTGCCGTTGCTCTGTTTTGCGCCGTTGGTGGCGTTGAACCGCAATCAGAAACCGTGTGGAAGCAAGCCAGCAAATACGGTATTCCCCGCATCTGCTACATAAATAAAATGGATCGTCCTGGTGCCGATTTTTTTCACGTTATCGAGCAAATAAAAGAACGGCTTGATACCCGCCCGGTCGCGTTACAGCTTCCTATCGGCAGCGAAGATTCATTCCATGGCGTTGTTGATCTGGTTGCAAATAAAGCCTATGTTTGGGACGATCAAACTCTGGGAACACAATTTTACGAATGCCCCATCCCGGAAGAGATGCTTGAAATGGTAGCCGAGTACCGCGCACATTTAATTGAAGGTACTGCTGAGGAAAGTGAAGACCTTCTGGAAAAATTCCTGTCCGATCCGGCTAGCATATCAGAAGATGAGATTAAGGCTTCGCTGAGAAAGGCCACACTCGACCGGCGCGTTACTCCTGTTGTTTGTGGTGCCTCATTTCGCAACAAAGGCGTGCAGCATCTACTCGATGCCATAGTTGCCTATCTGCCGAATCCCTGCGATGTTGAACCAATGAAGGGAATCAATCCGGATACTGAACAAGAAGAATGTCGTCATTCTGATGTTGAAGAGCCATTCAGCGCACTTGCGTTTAAAATAACAACCGATCCCTATGTAGGTCGAATAGCATTTTTGAGAATATACAGCGGCAAACTAGCCTCAGGATCAATCGTATTTAATGTTACAACTGGCAAACGCGAACGCATAGCACGGATTTTTCAGATGCATGCAAATCATCAAAATCCGATTGAATATGCTGAAGCGGGCGACATTTGCGCCGCCGTTGGATTTAAGAATATTCGAACAGGCGACACTCTTAGCAGCGAGAAGCATCCTATCTTGCTCGAATCAATTAACTTCCCCGAGCCGGTTATTTCAATGGCTATCGAAGTTAAAGCTCAGGAAGATGTTGATAAACTCGATATTGCCCTTCACAAAATGAGCGAAGAGGATCCTACCTTTAGGGTTAAAGTAGATGAAGAAACGGGTCAAACCGTAATCAGCGGGATGGGCGAGTTACATCTCGACATCATAAGCGATCGCCTTCGCAGGGAATACAAGATTGAAGTTAACAAGGGGATTCCGCAGGTTGCTTATAAAGAAGCCTTTGTTAATACGATTGAATATCGCGAGGTTTATAAAAAACAAACTGGCGGACGAGGCAAATTTGCCGATATAGTTTTTCGCTTCGGACCCTCAGAACCAGGTACGCGCGGGTTGCAGTTTATAAATGAAGTAAAGGGCGGTAACATACCAAAAGAATATATTTCCTCTATTCAGAAAGGCTTCAATACTGCAATGCAAAACGGTGTGCTGGCAGGCTTTCCTGTGGATAGTATGAAGGTTGTTTTGCTCGACGGATCTACCCATCCGGTTGATAGCGATGCCCTGGCTTTCGAGATTGCAGCCAAAGTTGCATACAGGGAAGCAGGAAAGAAATCAGGCGCTGTGCTGCTTGAGCCTATTATGCGGCTCGAAGTAGTTTGTCCTGAAATTTGTGTCGGCGATGTAACCGGCGATTTGAACCGGCGACGTGCCAGTGTTGAACAGATCGAAGGCAAAGGACTCGACCACGCAATCAGGGCTATAGTTCCATTGTCGGAAATGTTCGGCTATGTTACTACGCTGCGAAGCATAACAAGTGGACGTGGCTCTTCGACAATGGAGTTTTCACATTACGCAGAAATACCACGCCTGATGATGGAGGAGGTAATCGTGAAAGTAAAAGGATATATTGTTAAAGTATAATAAACACTTAAATTAATATCAAAAATTGTGAGCCAGAAGATCAGAATAAAACTGAAATCGTACGATTACAATCTGGTAGAAAAATCAGCCGAAAAAATCGTAAAAACCGTGAAAATGACCGGTGCGGTAGTTAACGGGCCTATTCCATTACCTACCAATAAGAAAATTTTTACAGTGCTGAGGGCTACCTTTGTAAATAAGAAATCAAGAGAACAATTTCAGCTCTGTACCTACAAACGACTGCTCGATATATACAGCACGACCTCGAAAACAATTGATGCACTGATGAAACTTGAATTGCCAAGTGGTGTTGAGGTGGAGATAAAGGTATAGTTGATTGCGAAAGAGCTTTGAAATCAGACAAATAACTAAAAAGAAATGTCAGGAATAATTGGAAAAAAAATTAGGATGACCAGTGTTTTCAACGACGCTGGAAAAATGATTCCATGTACCGTGATCCAGGCCGGCCCCTGCGTTATTACTCAGGTTAAAACCGCAGAGAAAGACGGCTACGACGCCTTGCAACTTTCCTATGATGAGAAGAAGGAAAAGCACACTACCAAAGCTGAGAAGGGGCATTTTGCAAAGGCAGGAACAACTCCTAAAAAATATGTAGCGGAATTCACCCGTTTCGAACCCTCATACAAAAAGCAGTTCGGTGATGTAATTACCGTTGATGTATTTACGGAAGGTGAATATATTGATGTGGTAGGTTTCAGCAAGGGCAAAGGATTTCAGGGGGTTGTTCGTCGGCACCATTTTCGCGGTGTTGGCGAAAGCAGCCATGGACAACACAACCGCCTTCGTGCCCCCGGCTCGGTTGGCGCTTCATCGTTTCCATCGCGAGTTTTTAAGGGAATTCGTATGGCAGGGCGTATGGGCGGCAAACGTGTTAAACTAATCAATCTTCAGATCATAAAATTATTGCCTGAGCAAAATTTGATAATCGTAAAAGGTTCGGTTCCCGGACCCAATGGTTCATACGTAATTGTTGAAAGATGGAGCTAACAGTTTTTAATATAAAAGGCGAAAGTACTGGTCGGACAGTAACTCTGAACGACGAACTGTTCAACGTTGATCCGAACGATCATGCTATTTATCTCGATGTGAAGCAGTATTTGGCGAACCAACGTCAGGGCACACATAGCACACTCGAAAAATCGACGATCTCGGGAAGTACAAAGAAAATTAAACGCCAAAAAGGCACTGGCGGTGCCCGTGCCGGCAGCATGAAATCGCCACTATTTCGGGGCGGCGCCCGAATATTTGGACCGCAACCTCGCGACTACAACTTTAAGCTCAATAAAAAGCTGAAAAAAGTTGCCCGTCGCAGTGCATTAGCTTATAAGATTCAAAACGAGGGTTTCACTGTTGTAGAAAACTTTAGCATAGAATCGCCCAAAACACGTCAGGTAGTTGAGATACTGAAGTTATTTAAGACTGAAGGCCAACGGGTATTGTTTGTAATGCATGAAAATGATAGGAACTTGGTACTTTCAACCAGGAATCTGCCCGATGCGCGTGTTATTCAGGCCGAAAACCTTAATACGTACGATATTCTCCATGCCGGACGGATGCTGGTGCTGGAAGGATCACTTCCCAAGATAGAAACAATAATAAGTTAATCAGAGCAAACGATAACAACAAAACCTCATTACGATGAGCATCATTATTAAACCGGTAGTAACTGAGAAAATGACCAAACAAGGCGAGAAACTGCAGCGTTATGGCTTTATTGTACGGCGCACAGCCAACAAGATAGAGATCATAAAAGCCGTAGAAGACTTGTACGCAGTAAAGGTCAACGCGGTGAATACCATGAACTACACTGGCAAAAACAAGACACGCTATACACGGCGCGGTTTTATCGCCGGCCGCACTTCGCCCTTTAAGAAGGCTATAGTTACTTTAGCCGCAGGACAAACAATTGATTTTTATAGCAACATTTAGAACCCAGGATAGATGGCTTTAAAGAAATTCAATCCTACAACACCCGGTCAACGCTTCAAGGTAATAAGCGCAACAGACGATATTACCACCACGCAGCCCGAAAAGAGTTTGCTGGTTCCGAAAAAGAGAACCGGCGGCCGGAACAACCAAGGCAGGATGACCATGCGGTATATCGGTGGTGGTCATAAGAAACAATTACGCCAAATTGATTTTAAGCGCGATAAGGATGGGATCCCTGCTGTTGTAAAAAGCGTAGAATACGATCCGAACCGCACCGCACGCATTGCATTACTTAACTATGCCGACGGCGAGAAGCGGTATATTATTGCACCTCACGGCCTGAAAATAGGACAACAAATTGCATCAGGGCGGGGTGTTGCACCTGAGGTTGGCAATGCGCTTTATTTGAGTGAGATCCCATTTGGGACAGTGATTCACAACATTGAACTCCGACCCGGGCAAGGCGCCAAAATGGCACGTAGCGCCGGCTCATCGGCACAGTTGATGTCGCGCGATGGAAAATTTGCAATCATCAAATTACCCTCAGGCGAGGCCCGGATGATACTGCAAACATGCAAGGCAACTGTGGGCATGGCTTCAAATGTTGATAACAGCCTCGAGAAGTCGGGTAAGGCTGGGCGAAGCAGGTGGTTGGGGCGCCGCCCGCGTACCAGAGGAGTTGCCATGAACCCAGTTGACCATCCTATGGGGGGTGGTGAAGGACGAGCCTCAGGCGGTCATCCACGTTCGCGCAAAGGCATACCCGCAAAAGGGTACAAAACACGTTCGAAAAAGAAGGGATCAGACAAGTATATCCTCGAAAGACGTAAAAAATAGTCAACTATAAACAACAGCATCATTACTAAATAGCCAATTTGAAATGAGTCGTTCGCTTAAAAAAGGCCCTTATGTAAACTACAAGCTCGAGAAAAAAATCCTCGCCATGCTTGAGAACAAAAAGAAAACGGTGATAAAAACCTGGTCAAGAAGCTCGGTGATAATCCCCGATTTCGTTGGTCAAACTGTTGCTGTGCATAATGGCAGCAAGTTTATACCGGTGTATATAACCGAGAACATGGTTGGTCATAAGCTGGGTGAATTTGCTCCCACCCGTATTTTCAGGGGACATGCTGGAAGTAAAGATAAAGGCAAAAAATAAAGGAGAAACCCATGGGATCAAGAAAACATAATATCGCTGAACGCAGAAAAGAGGAGAGAAGTAAAATTGCCTCTGCTCGTTTGAACAACTGTCCAACTTCACCAAGGAAGATGAGATTAGTGGCAGACTTAGTTCGTGGCACCGATGTAGAGCAGGCTCTGAGAATTCTGAAAACAACGCCTAAACATCCCGCCGGTCGCCTGCACAAACTACTCCTTTCTGCCATCGATAACTGGGTTGCGAAGAACGAAGGCACTCGCATTGAGGAGAGCGCACTCTTTGTTAAGACGATTATGGTTGATTGCGGCAGAGTGCTGAAACGTGTCCAACCTGCTCCGCAAGGGCGTGCTCATCGGGTACGCAAACGGTCGAACCATGTAACACTTGTGCTTGGAAGCCGCAATGATGCCAAGGACAAAATACAAGAAACCGAAAATGAAGCTAAAGAGATTAAAGTATCGTAAAGTTTTTAAATATAGATTTCGCCGCTGCAGCAAATAAATTAATTCATTGTTGAATGGGACAAAAAGTAAATCCAATCGGTCTTAGGCTAGGAATCATCCGCGGATGGGATTCGAACTGGTATGGTGGAAAACAGTTCGAAGCAAAACTTGTTGAAGATGACAAGATTCGCAAGTATCTCAATGCGCGTCTGTTAAAAGCAGGCGTGTCGAGAATTATCATCGAACGAACATTGAAACTGGTTACTGTTACTATTCACACAGCCCGACCCGGAATTATCATTGGAAAAGGCGGCCAGGAAGTTGACAAACTGAAAGAAGAGCTTAAGAAGATAACTGCCAAAGAGATTCAGATCAATATATCTGAGATCAAACGACCTGAAACAGATGCTGTAATTGTTGCTCAAACTATTGCCCGTCAGATTGAGGGTAGGATTTCTTACCGTAGGGCAATCAAAACAGCAATCTCTTCGGCCATGCGTATTGGCGCCGAGGGTATAAAGGTATATGTTGGAGGCAGATTGGGAGGAGTTGAAATGGCACGTCGCGAGCAATTTAAGGAGGGACGCATACCTCTTCACACTCTAAGAGCCGATATTGACTATGCAACGGCAGAGGCTCACACCACTTATGGACGTATCGGTGTTAAGGTTTGGATCTGTAAGGGAGAGGTATATGGAAAGCGAGATTTGTCGCCCATGACTGAAATAACACCTAAAACCCAGGCAGCTCCGCGATCTAAATCGCCCGTAAGGCAGCGCCGCCATCAGCGATAATTCACTTAAGCATAGAATAACCATAACCAGCTAAAATAATGTTACAGCCAAAGAAAACCAAATACAGGAAGCAGCAAAAGGGCAAGATGAAGGGTAACGCCAAAAGGGGTTCACAGCTTGCTTTCGGATCGTTTGGGCTGAAGTCGCTTGAAGAATGTTGGATGACCGGACGCCAGATTGAGGCAGCCCGGCAAGCTCTGACCCGTTATATGAAGCGCGAAGGTCAGATTTGGATTCGAATATTCCCTGATAAACCGGTTACTAAAAAACCCGCCGAGGTTCGAATGGGTAAAGGAAAAGGAGCACCCGAGTACTTTGTGGCACGGGTATCGCCCGGCCGAATACTATTTGAAGCCGAGGGTGTTTCGTTTGAGGTGGCCAAAGAGGCGTTGCGCCTGGCTGCCCAAAAACTGCCGATTGCAACTAAAGTTGTTGTTCGACGTGATTATTCTGAAGAAACTGTATAAAAGCTGCAAATAGCACTGCCTAAGAAAAAAAAAGAAGATAATGAAGCAATCAGTTATTAACGAACTATCTACTTCCGACCTGCTTGAACGGCTGGAGGAAGAGCGCAAGCATCTAACCCGGCTAAGGTTGAATCATGCCGTGTCGCCGCTTGAAAACCCGAATAAAATTAAAGAATACAGAAGGACGGTTGCCAGGCTGCTTACCGAACTTAAAAAAAGAAAACACAGTACGCAGGCTCAATAGCACACAAAACATTTTCGAAAATGGAAAAACGAAATCTTAGAAAAGAAAGAACAGGGCTTGTAGTAAGCAACAAGATGGATAAAACCATCACGGTTCTGATCGAACGCAGGGTGATGCATCCCAAGTACGGGAAGTACGTAAAGAGATCAACACGCTACCATGCACACGACGAAACCGATCAATGTAATGTTGGAGATAAGGTTCGTATCATGGAAACACGGCCACTCAGCAAGCATAAGCATTGGAGATTAGTAGAAATCATAGAGAAAGCTAAATAGTTATGATACAGCAGGAATCAAGATTAAATGTTGCCGATAACAGTGGCGCAAAAGAGGTACTCTGCATCAAGGTGCTGGGCGGTACACGAAAAAGATATGCCTCCATCGGCGACAAGATCGTTGTTACAGTGAAACACGCTGTGCCATCGGGAAGCATAAAAAAGGGAACCGTTGCAAAAGCCGTTGTGGTTCGCACCAGAAAAGAGATACGCCGTAGTGATGGTAGCTATATCCGCTTCGACGACAACGCGGTGGTGATGCTCAATACTGCCGGTGAAATATCCGGAACCCGTATTTTTGGGCCGGTTGCTCGCGAACTAAGAGAAAAACAGTACATGAAAATCGTTTCACTTGCACCCGAAGTGCTTTAATAGTGTAAAGTCATGACAAAGAAAAAAATGCATATTAAAAAAGGCGATACCGTAATGGTTATTTCTGGCGACGACCGCGGAAAACAAGGTAGGGTGCTAGATGTTAACTTTGAAAAATATAATGCTATCGTTGAAGGGATAGCAATGGTGGCAAAACATACACGCCCAAACGCCAAAAACACCAAGGGAGGGATTGTAAAAAAAGAATCACCACTACAGGTTTCTAACCTGATGCTAATTGATAGTAGCGGGAAGCCTACCCGCATTAGTCGGAAAATTGATGAAAAAACAGGAAAAACAGTTCGTGTTTCTAAAAAATCAGGGGAGGTAATTAAATAATGAGCTACGTACCCAGACTTAATCAAAAATATAAGAGCGAAATCGTTCCTGCACTCCAGAAACAGTTTAGTTACAAAAACCTGATGCAGGTTCCAAAACTAGTTAAGATATCTATTAACCAAGGACTTGGAGATGCTATTGCCGACAAGAAACTCATTGAAACCGGAGTATCGGAAATGACAATGATTGCAGGGCAAAAAGCAGTTGTTACACGTTCGAGAAAAGATATTTCGAACTTTAAACTGCGTCGCGGAATGCCCATCGGAGTGCGTGTTACGCTTAGGGGCGAACGTATGTACGAATTTCTCGACAGGCTGATCTCTGTATCACTGCCTCGCGTTCGCGACTTTCGTGGAGTAAACGACAGAGCGTTCGACGGAAGGGGCAACTACACGCTTGGAGTATCGGAACAAATTATCTTTCCAGAAATTAACATTGACAAAGTCGCGAAAATTAATGGAATGGACATCACATTTGTTACTACAGCACGAAACGACAAAGAATGCTTGGCTCTGTTGAAAGAATTTGGAATTCCATTCAAAAATCAAAAATAGATATGGCAAAAGAATCAATTAAAGCAAGGGAATTGAAGCGCAAGCGTATGGTAGCCAAATATGCAGATAAAAGGGCTGCCCTAAAGAAGGCCGGAGATCATATTGGCCTGCAAAAGCTTCCTAAAAATGCTTCACCCGTGCGCTTACACAATAGGTGCAAGATTACCGGCCGTCCAAAGGGATATATGCGCATCTTCGGAATTTCCCGTATAAATTTCAGAGAGCTTGCTCTCAATGGTATGATTCCGGGTGTAACTAAGGCAAGTTGGTAGAAAACTGGATTTGATATTAATTTACTATAACAAAAATGAACACCGATCCAATTGCAGATTTTTTGACCCGAATAAGGAACGCCGTGCTGGCCAATCACAGGATTGTTGAAGTTCCTGCATCAAACATTAAAAAGGAGATCACTAGAATCCTTTTTGAACAAGGGTATATTCTGAATTACAAATTCGAAGAGGATGGCCCACAGGGAGCGATAAAAATCGCCCTCAAATACGACCCATCCTCAAAACAATCCGCTATAACAACACTTACCAGGATCAGCAGTCCTGGGTTGCGCAAGTACTGCGATTTTCAGCACCTTCCCAAGGTAATGAATGGCTTGGGTATTGCCATTCTTTCCACTTCACAAGGATTGATGACTGACAAAGACGCACGAAAATTGAAAATTGGCGGCGAAGTATTGTGTTATGTAAGCTAACTATTGGAGGAACAAGAATGTCGAGAATTGGAAAACTTCCCATACCGCTACCTGCCGGAGTTGAGGCAAAGGTAAGCACCGCTAATGTTGTTTCGCTTAAAGGGCCACTTGGCTCATTAACACAAGCTGTAGATCCAGCTATCACCGTCGAAATTGAGAACAACGAAATACATGTTAAACGGCACACCGACCAAAGGCGTCATCGCAGTTTGCATGGATTGTACCGGGCATTGATAGCCAACATGGTGACAGGTGTGTCGGAAGGCTTTACTATACGGCAGGAGTTGATTGGCGTGGGCTATAAAGTAAGCTCAACAGGTCAGTTAATGGAGTTCTCATTAGGCTATTCGCATAATATTATTCTGGAGCTTGCTCCCGAAATCAAGGTAGAAACTATCACTGAACGTGGTAAAAGCCCTACTATCATTCTGAAATCAATTGATAAACAGTTGATAGGGCAAGTGGCTGCAAAGATTAGGTCACTCCGTCCTCCTGAACCCTACAAGGGTAAAGGTATTCGCTTCAGCAAGGAAGAGGTGCGGAAGAAAGCCGGTAAAACTGCAGGTAAGTAAATTGTATTAATGTGTCTGGCTCTCTGAGCCGGGTATTAAATGATAACGAAAATGGCTATCAAAGTAAGGAAGGATTTTAGACGAAACAGGATCAAGATGCGTGTGCGCAAGGTTGTGCATGGTACTTCCCAAAGGCCCCGCCTCACTGTTTTTCGTAGTAATAAGCAGATCTATGCCCAGGTAGTTGATGATCTCACCGGGCACACACTGATTTCGGCATCATCACGAGCCTCTGGCATTGTCGAACAAAAGGCAACTAAAACAGAGATTGCAAAACTTGTTGGGCATAAGATTGCCGAAAAGGCACTGGCAGCCGGTATTCAGGCTGTTGTGTTCGATCGCAATGGTTACCTGTATCATGGAAGAATTAAATCGTTGGCCGACGCTGCGAGAGAAGCCGGCCTTAAATTTTAAAAATATGGTAAACCCGAATATTAAGAGAGTAAAATCCAGCGACGTTGAATTCAAAGACCGCCTGGTTAGTATCCGCCGTGTAACAAAGGTTACCAAAGGAGGTCGAACTTTCAGCTTTTCAGCTATTGTTGTTGTTGGAAACGAAAACGGAGTTGTAGGATATGGCCTTGGAAAAGCAAAAGAGGTAACAGCGGCAATTGCCAAAGGTATTGACGACGCCAAGAAAAACCTTATCAAGGTTCCAATACTAAAACACACACTGCCTCACGATGAATACGGTAAGTACTGTGGAGCATACGTATATATGAAGCCTGCTGCGCCTGGCACGGGAGTGATTGCCGGAGGCGCCATGCGCGCTGTGTTCGAGAGTGTAGGTGTAAAGGACGTACTTGCAAAATCAAAAGGGTCATCTAATCCACACTCAGTAGTTAAGGCAACAATTGATGCTTTGATCAAGATGAAAGACCCGCATACTGTGAGCCGGCTTCGTGGTATCAAAATCGAACAAGTGTTCAATGGCTAATGCTATCGTAAAAACTCAATGAAATGAAAAAGCTCAGAATAACACAGGTTAAAAGCGGTATAGGCTACACACAACGACAAAAGCGAACTCTCAAGGCGCTGGGTATCAGCAAAATGCAGCAAGCTGTTGAACATATTGAAACACCACAAATCGCGGGCATGGTTAGTAAGGTAAACCACCTGATTAAAGTTGAAGAAATTGAAACGACCTAAAACAGTTAAAGACCTAAAGTATTATGGATCTTAGCAATCTAAAACCGGCCAAAGGCTCGGTAAAAAAACAGAGAAGAATAGCCAGAGGCGAAGGATCGGGTAGCGGCGACACTGCCGGCCGAGGACACAAAGGAGCCCAAAGCCGCAGCGGCTATAGCAGAAAAAAGGGCTTCGAAGGCGGCCAAATGCCTTTATATCGTAGGGTACCAAAGTACGGCTTCACAAACCGAAACAGGGTAGAGTATAGTGGTATAAATATTGATGTATTGCAAAGGCTTGCCACTGAGAAGAACATCACTGAAATCAACCCGGAAATCCTTGTAAAGTTTGGCCTTGTGGGCAAAAAAGACTTGATTAAAATTTTGGGTCGGGGTGTAATTACCGGTACATTGAATGTAACTGCTCACGCATTCTCAGCCTCTGCAACGAAGGCAATTGAATCAACAGGTGGAACAGTTAATAAAATACAACCCTAATGAAACGGTTTATTGAAACTATCCGGAACATCTACAAGATAGAGGAATTGCGTCGGCGAATCCTGTACACTATTTCCATTGTGCTGATTTATCGACTTGGTAGCTTTATAGTCTTACCGGGAGTTGATCCCGACTACCTGGCAGCCCTCCAACAGCAAACTGACTCAGGGTTACTTGGCCTGTTGGATATGTTTTCGGGAGGCGCTTTTTCGAACGCATCAGTTTTTGCTCTGGGTATCATGCCGTATATTTCAGCTTCAATCGTCATTCAGTTGCTAGGTATGGCTATCCCATATTTCCAGAAACTTCAACGAGAAGGAGAAAGCGGACGACGAAAAATCAATCAGATAACACGTTACCTGACCGTGGTAATCACAGGTTTTCAGGCGCCGGCTTACATCGGAAACATGATCGCACAAATGCCACCCGAAGCCGTTACACCGTTCGATCCGGCAATAACAGCCCCTTCTCTCTTCTTCTGGGTTTCAACTATTATCATACTGATTGCGGGAACTTTATTTGTGATGTGGCTTGGCGAACGTATCACCGAAAAAGGTATCGGCAATGGGATTTCGATCATCATCATGATAGGAATTATTGCCCAACTTCCGTTTGCCATTATGGCCGAATTCGTTTCAAGAGTCGAAGAGCAAGGAGGCGGCCTGGTTGTGTTTGTAATTCAAATTGCGATCCTTATATTTATTATTCTATTATGTATTTTGCTTGTACAAGGCACCCGACGTATACCCGTTCAGTATGCCAAACGTATCGTTGGAAACAAGCAGTATGGCGGAGTGCGTCAGTACATCCCGCTAAAAGTAAATGCAGCCGGAGTAATGCCTATCATATTTGCACAGGCAATTATGTTTTTGCCTCTAACACTAGCCGGATTTGCAGAATCAGAAGCCATGACAGGGTTCTTCGCAACATTTTCGAACATGAATGGGTTCTGGTACAACCTGGTATTTGGTTTGATGATTATTGCATTTACCTATTTTTATACAGCTATAACTGTGAACCCCAACCAGATGGCTGAAGATATGAAACGAAACAGCGGCTTCATTCCTGGGGTTAAACCTGGAAAGAAAACCGCCGAATTTATTGATGCCGTTATGTCGCGGATCACATTACCGGGATCTATGTTCCTCGCCTTCGTAGCAATTATGCCTGCTTTGGTGAGCCTGATTGGGGTAAACGTTCAATTCGCCCAATTCTTTGGAGGAACCTCCCTCTTAATCCTGGTAGGCGTAGTTCTCGACACACTGCAGCAAATAGAAAGCCATCTGTTGATGCGTCACTATGATGGCCTTACAAAATCTGGCAGAATTAAAGGAAGATCGGCACTCAGCATGAGCAGCTAATGAGCTATTGACAATAATATTAGATGATTCATATAAAAACCGACGAAGAGATAGAATTAATACGACTAAGTTCTTTACTTGTTGGAAAAACATTGGCCGAAGTGGCAAAACATATCTGGGAGGGAATTACCACGCTTCAACTCAACAATATAGCCGAGTCATTTATTTATGATCACGGTGCGAAGCCTGGTTTCAAGGGATATCGTGGCTATCCTGCAACGTTGTGTGTTTCGGTTAACGAGCAGGTGGTGCATGGAATTCCAGACAATACCCACCTCAAAGATGGCGATATCGTCTCGATTGATTGTGGCGTGTGGCTCAACGGTTTCTACGGCGATTCGGCATACACTTTTGAGGTTGGTGATGTGAAACCAGAAGTTAAAAAGCTGCTGGTTACAACCAAAGCATCCCTTTACGAAGGAATAAAGTGTGCCATTGCGGGGAAACGAACCGGAGATATCGGAAATGCTGTTCAAACATACGTCGAACAACATGGATATTCGGTAATTAGGGAGCTTGTTGGGCACGGTGTTGGAAAATCGCTACACGAAAATCCCGAAGTTCCTAACTATGGAAAAAGAGGTAACGGCACCCTCCTTTCCGAAGGAATGGTGATAGCAATTGAGCCAATGATTAACCTGGGCAGCAGATATGTGGTGAAGGAGAATGATGGATGGACTATACGCACAGCCGACCGGAAGCCATCAGCTCATTTTGAACATACAGTTGCTATAAGAAATGATTGCGCCGACATATTGTCGGACTTTACGGAAATTGAAAAAGTGTTTTGTAAGAATTAGTCACTAACGACGGCAGAATGGCTAAACAGCAGGCAATTGAACAAGATGGAGTTGTGCGGGAATCGCTCGGCAACGCCATGTTTCGTGTCGAACTCGAAAATGGGCATGTAATCACAGCCCATATCTCGGGGAAAATGCGGATGCACTATATTAAAATTCTGCCTGGAGATAAAGTGAAGGTTGAAATGTCAGTTTATGATCTGACAAAAGGAAGGATCAAATACCGCTACAAATAAATTATGACTGAGGTTGGCGAATATAACTACAAAAAACAGAAGGAATGAAAGTCAGAACCAGCGTTAAGAAAAGAACCCCCGACTGCAAAATTGTCCGTCGAAAAGGGCGAATCTACATTATCAATAAAAAAAATCCCAAGTACAAACAACGTCAGGGATAGGTAAGAAATAATAACCATAACGATACAAATATTTATGGCACGTATTGCAGGTATAGACATCCCTAAGAACAAGAGAGGCGAAATTGCCCTAACCTATATTTATGGAATAGGTCGCAATTCGGCACGCGAAATTTTAACCGAAGCCGGCGTGAGCTTTGATAAAAAGGTTCAGGAATGGGATGACGAGGAACAAAACAAAATCCGCAGCATCATCAACGAAAAGTACAAGGTTGAAGGCTCCTTACGCTCTGAGTTGCAAATGAGCATAAAGCGGCTGATGGATATTGGTTGCTATCGGGGAATCCGACATCGAATAGGGCTGCCTGTGCGCGGTCAAAGTACAAGGAATAACGCCCGCACGCGGAAAGGCCGCAAGAAAACGGTTGCCAACAAGAAAAAGGCTACCAAAGGATAATCATTCAACTGTTGAACCAGTATGTAATTTTATTGAAATAGATTGAGATGGCAAAAAGCACAAAAACAACAAAAAAGAGAGTCGTGAAGGTTGATCCTTCGGGAAAGGCATACATCATGGCTTCGTTCAACAATATCATCGTTACTCTGGCCAACAATGCCGGGCAGGTTATTTCATGGTCATCGGCAGGAAAGATGGGCTTCAGAGGATCGAAGAAAAATACACCTTATGCAGCACAAATGACGGCATCCGACTGTTCAAAGGTTGCCTTCGAACTAGGGCTGCGTAAAGTGAAAGTGTATGTGAAAGGACCTGGCGCCGGGCGAGAATCTGCTATCAGAACCATTCACACTTCCGGTATCGAAGTGATGGAAATTGTGGATATCACTCCATTACCGCATAACGGATGTCGGCCTCCAAAACGTCGCAGAGTATAATCATCAAATAAATTAGCCTTTCCGAAAAGAATCGGCAGGAAATCAAGAAAACATAAAGCAAACAATTACTACTTATGGCAAGATATAGAGGTCCAAAAACAAGAATCGCCCGAAAATTTCGGGAGCCTATCTTCGGCCCCGACAGGTCATTTGAAAAGAAAAATTATCCCCCCGGGATGCATGGCAACAGCAAACGACGCGGCAAAGTTTCGGAGTATGGATTACAGCTAATGGAAAAACAAAAGGCTAAATATACTTATGGTATTCTCGAACGACAGTTTCGCAATGTGTTCTCTCGTGCTGCAACCTCAAAAGGCATCACAGGTGAAGTATTACTTCAACTCATAGAGTCGCGCATTGATAATGTTGTTTACCGGCTTGGCATTGCTCCTTCGCGACGAGCAGCGCGGCAGCTTGTTAGCCACAAACATATTACTGTGAATGGAGCGATTGTAAACATCCCTTCTATGATGCTCAAACCCGGCGATATTGTTGCCGTAAGAGAACGCTCAAAAACATTCGAAACAATAACAGATTCTTTATCAGGCCGCGGGAGTTCATATTCATGGCTTGAATGGGATCATAATCTTATGACAGGAAAATTTATGAGCTATCCTGAAAGGCAGGATATACCTGAAAACATCAAAGAACAGCTCATTGTTGAGTTGTACTCAAAATAATCCCTGAATGTATTTAGTGATAACACAATAAGTAACAGCATGGCCATTCTATCATTTCAACAACCCGATAAGGTTATTATGATTGAGTCGGACGAATTCGAAGGAACATTTGAATTCCGTCCTCTTGAACCAGGCTTCGGCCTAACCATAGGCAACGCGCTGCGGAGGGTGCTTCTCTCCTCGCTCGAAGGATTTTCCATCACGTCAGCACGAATTGACGGTGTAGAACAAGAGTTTTCCACCATTAAAGGTGTTACTCAAGATGTTACCGAGATCGTTTTAAACCTCAAACAAGTGCGCTTCAAGCGATTGAATGGTACGGAAGACAATGAAAAAATCCGTATAACCATTTCAGATCAGGAGGTTTTTAAAGCTGGCGATATGAACAAATATCTCAGCTTTTTTCAAGTGCTAAATACTGATGTTGTGATATGTAATATGGATCCTTCAGTAAAACTCATTCTTGAAGTTAATATCACCAAGGGCAGGGGTTATGTTACCGCCGAGGAAAATAAGGATATTAATCACCCAATCGGCACAATTGCTCTTGACTCTATTCATTCACCAATAAGGAATGTTAAATACACAGTTGAGAATTTTCGGGTTGAACAAAAAACCGACTACGAAAAGTTAATATTTCAGGTTCATACCGATGGTTCTGTTTCGCCAAAGGATGCTCTGAAAGATGCAGCAAAAATCTTAATACATCATTTCATACTTTTCAGCGACGAAAAAATCACAGTCAACCTTGAAGAGAAAGTTGCTTCAGAGGAGTTCGATGAAACAACATTGCATATTCGTCAGTTATTGAAAACAAAACTGGCGGATCTCGCTCTTTCGGTAAGGGCAATCAACTGTCTGAAAGCCGCTGAGGTGGAAACCCTCGGCGACCTGGTTGCCTACAATAGAAACGACATGCTCAAGTTTCGCAATTTTGGAAAGAAGTCGCTTATTGAGCTTGAAGAATTAGTGAAAATGAAAGGGCTTGAGTTTGGGATGAATGTCGCAAAGTATAAATTAGATAAGGACTAAGAGAGATGAGACACGGCAAGAAAATAAATCAATTAGGGCGAAAAAGCACTCACAGGAAAGCGATGCTGTCGAACATGGCCTCGTCGCTGGTTATGCATAAACACATTAGCACAACAGTTGCCAAAGCCAAAGTATTGCGTACCTACGTTGAACCGTTGATAACCAAATCGAAAAACGACACGACACATTCGCGCAGAACTGTATTCAGCTATCTGCAAAACAAAGAAGCTGTTGTTGAACTTTTCAAAAACATCTCCTCCAAAATTGGCGAGCGACCTGGCGGATACACACGTATCCTGAAAACCGGAAACCGTCTTGGCGACAATGCTGATATGTGCAGAATCGAATTGGTTGACTACAGCGAGAGCTTTTTAGGAGCAAAACAGGACACTAAAACCAAAACCGGACGTCAGCGTCGGGGAACTGGTAAAAAGAAGGCAACCGATTCCACCACAAAGAAATCCCAAATTGTAAGTACCAGCCAAAAGGAGAAATCAAAACCCAGCACCGAGCCACGTAAAGTGAGCAAATCTCCCATAAAGGATCAAAGACCGAAAGGGCCGAAAAGCGGTTCCAAAGCAAAGGACTAAGATGTATCCCGATGGGTAGAAATACGAAAAGGATAACACAGCACCACTGTATTGTCCTTTTCGTTTTTAGAGGCAACGAGGTGCAAGTTTATAGCGCTTTTATCTAATCCGGACGAATAAAACAGCTAACCACGCTGTAAATAATAAGAAAAACAAATAAAGAGTAAACCACATACAAAAAATTTCACCATGAGCACAATTATGAACCTCAGCGCCCGCCAGATATTAGACTCGCGGGGCAATCCGACAATCGAAGTGGATGTTTATACCAGTAATGGCATAATGGGTCGAGCGGCAGTACCTTCCGGGGCATCAACCGGTATTCATGAAGCAGCCGAGCTCCGCGACGGCGACAAATCCTTGTTTCTTGGAAAAGGAGTACTGAAAGCAGTGAGTAATGTTAATACAATCCTGAATGAGAACCTAAAAGGCTGCTATGTGTCGGATCAGATCGAGATTGACCGAAAAATGATTGAGCTCGATGGCACACCAAACAAATCTAATCTTGGCGCAAATGCAATACTTGGTGTATCGCTGGCAGTAGCTAATGCCGCAGCCCAGGAATCTGGCCACTTTCTGTTCCGCTATATCGGAGGTGTGAACGCAAACTTGCTTCCTATACCGCTAATGAATATAATTAATGGTGGCTCGCATGCTGATAATAGTATTGATTTCCAGGAGTTCATGATTATGCCCGTTGGGGCAAGAAGTTTTAGCGAGGCAATACGAATGGGTGCCGAAGTTTTTCATCACCTGAAAAATGTTCTGAAAAAACAAGGCTACTCAACTAATGTTGGCGATGAAGGTGGCTTTGCCCCAAACCTCAAGTCGAACGAGGAGGCAATCACAGTAATTTTGCAAGCCATCGAAAAAGCCGGATACAAGCCTGGTCATGATATTTTTATTGCCCTCGATCCCGCTGCATCTGAATTTTTTATAACAGAAAGTAACATGTATCATCTTCATAAATCAACGGGCGATAAGCTTACTCCAGCCCAAATGGTTGATTACTGGTTTGATTGGGTCGAAAAATACCCAATCATATCAATCGAAGATGGAATGGCAGAAGACGACTGGACTGGCTGGAAACTAATGACCGACAAAATGGGCAAGAAGATTCAGCTTGTTGGCGATGATCTGTTCGTTACCAACACTCAGCGCCTGAAGCGTGGAATTGACAGCGGAATTGCCAACTCCATTCTAATCAAGGTGAACCAGATAGGAACGCTTACCGAAACTATCGAAGCTGTGGAAATGGCTCACCGGAATGGTTATACAAGCATCATGAGCCACCGCTCTGGTGAAACCGAAGACGTGGCAATTGCCGACCTGGCCGTAGCCCTCAAAACCGGCATGATAAAAACTGGATCAGCTTGCCGCAGCGAACGGGTTGCTAAATACAACCAACTGCTTCGTATCGAAGAAATTCTCGGAACATCAGCAACATATCCCGGAACTGGATTCAAATATCTCAAAGGCTGATTGCTTTTGTTTTTTTACCAGTTACGAATTGGCTGTTAGCATATCAGGGAGCATTTACTACTTAGTGAATTATTTGTAACTTTGTAATAACATAGCATACATTTTGGCGTTAGTATAATTAAAATTCAAAACATGCATTAATGTAGCTTAGTGAATATATGACTGATTAAATACCAAACCTTTATGAGTTCAAAAATAAATTTACAAGTTACCGGAGTTATACTGGTGCTTAGTGTTTTGTTGTCGGGTTGTAATATCGAAGAGATAGTGTATGAGGAAAATCCGTTTGTAAGACGGAGAAATGTTTTATCATTCGATGAGATTCATCAAAGCAGGCAGGTGGTATCTCTAACCGACAGCGTGCATTTCATTGCCAGGGCCGCAGGCGATAGCCTGCAGTTTGTATGGAGTAGCAACGGAGGTGAAATTACAAGCAGCGATTCGACAGCGGTGTTTAATGCAATTGAACCGGGGCTTTATACTGTAACCTGCCTGGTTAGTGATAAGTATGGCGATACTATAACAAAAAGTGTTGTTGTACATGTTACAATTGAATTAGTGTTTAACGGCATTTCGGCTACCGATACTATTGCTCCGCCTGCTAAGGATGTAGTTCTTACAGCCAATGCTGCAGGCCAAGACGTTACTTTTCAGTGGCATAGCCCCAGCGGAGGGCAACTAACAACCGAAGGCGCTTTTGCAACTTTTAACACTACAACTGTAGGAATTTATCCTATCGTTTGCACTGTTACCGATAAGGCTGGCGAAGTAATCACCCAGCAATTGACTCTGACCATTACCGACAATCTTATCTTTAAATCGCTCTCAGCCGATCCACCTGAAGTTCAGGTAGGAAAGCTTGCGCTGATTAGGGCAACAGCCTTCGGACAAGGCCTAACTTACCAGTGGCGCTCAAACCCACCTGCTAATATTCTGGGTTTTGGCGCTGAAGTATTTTTTACGATGTGTCATGCCGATTTGTTTACAGTTGTTTGCACTGTAAGGGACAACAAAGGAAATTCGGAGTCAAAAGAAATTATTATCAGGGTTTATGATTAATTGGCCGATTATGATGAAGCAGTTGATTGCAGTTGCACTTGGTTTAATGGTGCTGCTGGGCGGCGAAAACCCAACAAAGGCACAATGTTGTTCGATGGGTAATCCGTTTAATAACACCACAGTAGGAGGAACACTTGAAAAAAATCAAGTGCGGGCAGCATTGGTTTATAAAACCGGGAATTTTGAAACCTATTTCCGTGGCCGTGTTCGCCTGATTAACTACGGGATGTATTCGCAGTTAAATTATCAGTATGGTTCTTTCACGCTCTCATACGGCATAACCCCGCGCTTAACTATTGATCACGAGGCAGGGTTTTTCTTTGAAAAACAAACGCATTTTGCCGATCCCCAGTTGAACCAGCTTGCAAGAAGCGGGTATGGATTTGCAAACGGAACCATTACAACTCGTTATGCTGTTTATGAAAACCCTGAGAACCAGTTTGAGATTGATGTTGCCGCAGGACTAAGATATCCATTCTCAACAAGGGCAATGGAGGTGAGAGGTGTGGAACTACCAACTGAAGCTCAACCTTCAACAGGAGCATTTGGTGCTCTCTTTTTTGTGCAAATGCATAAAGCATGGAAAAGTATTCAAATGACACTGCAGCAACGATACGAATTCAATGCACCTAATTACATTGACTACATTTTTGGCGATGCACACACTACAACATTGTCGGTTTCGGGTCGTATGAACCGTTTGTTTTTGGGTAACTTATTGTTTCGCAACGAATTCAGAAGCAGTGATCAATCGCCCACAGGGGCAAGACTTGCAAGCCAGGGTAGCCATGTTGTTCTTGCAACGCCAATGGTATCGCTAACGCTGCCAGGAAATTTCATGCTGTCGCTGTTCGGCGATATGCCTGTGTATCGCTACTATTTTGGCGAACAGATAAGCAATCGTTATGCCGTAGGCGTTAGCCTTGTGTGGACAGGATGGATTGAAAATAGTTCTGTTGATCGCACACTGATTGAAACAATCCGGTAATTTTTCTGGTTGCCGGCCCGAATGCTATTTACGCAGTGTTTTTATATGCAGGATATGCGTGCTAACGGCCAAGGCAATAACTATAAGTATAATTCTCACTAAAGTATTTTCAACTGCAAAGTAAGCAGAACTTAGAATAGCTGCCCATAACAGTGTGAGGGCTCCGGCTTTTATCCGAAAAGGTATTCCTTTTCCTTCTGTATAATCGCTAAGGTATTTACCCCACAACCTGTGGTTCATCAACCAATGATAAAACCGATCGCTACTACTGCCAAAACACCAGGCAGCAAGCAAAAGGAAAGGCGTAGTTGGAAGTACAGGAACAAACACACCAATAGTTCCCAGCAATACTGCAATCAATCCAGCGATTATCAGAGCCTTTTTAACTATCGGGGAATGGAATTTTCGATATTCTTTCATTTAGTGTTGTCGGTGTCAAAGCGATAATCAAAATGGCTTGTGAGTTAGTAGCCTGCAAATTTACAATTCAGCATGAAACCGGATCGCACAATAATTGCCAGAACCGAGCCTTGAATAAATGTGAAAAAAGCACATGAATGCTTTGTCCCAGATTAACCAGGCACTGCTCAAAATGTTCATCTCAAATCTCTCTATCTTTACGCACTATTTTCAAGAGCGCACTTATGTTATGCAATGATTTCAAAACAGCTATTTTACAGGGAATTCCCGAAGAGCTTCCTGAGTACAAACCGTATGATACAACTGTGAGTCATGCACCGGTTCGCAAGGATATTTTAACGGTAGCTGAAAAAAAACTTGCGTTGAAAAACGCCCTTCGGTATTTTCATCCCCGGCACCATGCTGTGCTGGCTTCCGAATTTGCTCAGGAATTAAAGAGATATGGACGCATTTACATGTATCGTTTCCGGCCTGATTATGAAATGAATGCGAGGCCGGTGAGCGATTACCCGTACAGATCGATACAAGCGGCTTCTGTTATGCTGATGATACAAAACAATTTAGATCCTGCCATAGCACAGCACCCGCATGAACTCATTACGTATGGCGGCAACGGAGCTGTTTTTCAGAATTGGGCGCAGTATCTGCTAACTATGCAGTATTTGGCTACTATGACTGATGAGCAAACACTCGTTGTGTATTCTGGCCATCCGTTGGGACTATTCCCTTCCCATGCCGATGCTCCACGTGTTGTGGTTACCAACGGGATAATGATTCCAAACTATTCCAAACCCGACGATTGGGAACGGTTCAATGCACTCGGCGTAACGCAATACGGACAGATGACTGCAGGTTCTTACATGTATATCGGTCCTCAGGGCATTGTTCATGGCACAACCATAACCATAATGAATGCGATCCGTAGGATTACCGGCGCAGACAAACACAACCTAATCAAGCTTTTTGTTTCCTCCGGCCTTGGAGGAATGAGTGGTGCCCAGCCAAAAGCTGGAAATATTGCCGGGGTAGTTAGCTTAACGGCTGAAATAAACCCGTTTGCTGCCCGCAAGCGACACAGCCAGGGTTGGGTTGATGAAATCGTTGATAGCTCCGATAAAGCCATTGACCTCGCTTTGCTGTGGATGCAAAAAAAGCAAGCCCACTCAATTGCCTATCTTGGCAACGTTGTTGATTTATGGGAACGTCTTGTGGAGCGAAACATACATGTAGATTTAGGTTCCGACCAGACTTCACTGCATAATCCTTACGCTGGCGGATATTATCCCGCAGGTTTAACTTTTGACCAGGCTAACCAATTGATGATAAAAAATCCGGCAAAATTCAAAACAATGCTTCAAGATTCACTGCACAGGCAGGTGGCAGCCATTAATAAGCAGGCCAGCCGTGGGATGTATTTCTTTGACTACGGCAATGCATTTTTGCTCGAAGCTGCCCGCGCTGGTGCTGATGTTACAAAACCTGACGGCAGCTTCAAATATCCATCGTATGTGCAGGATATTATGGGGCCAATGTGCTTCGACTATGGGTTTGGACCGTTCCGTTGGGTGTGTGCATCAGGCTTAGCTTCAGATCTCGAAGAAACTGACAGGATCGCAACAGAGGTACTGCAAACCATCTCGAACAACGCTCCGCCTGAGATCTCACAACAAATGAAAGACAATATTTTTTGGATTTCCGGCGCCCGTGACAATAAACTTGTTGTGGGCTCGCAAGCCCGTATTTTGTATGCAGATGCCGAAGGCCGTATGCGCATTGCAGAAGCTTTCAATAAGGCCATTTCTGCCGGTAGAATCAAGGCGCCTATAGTTCTTGGGCGCGACCACCATGATGTTTCCGGAACCGATTCGCCATTCAGGGAAACCAGCAATATTTACGACGGTTCGCAGTTTACCGCCGACATGGCAGTACAAAATGTAATCGGTGGTGCTTTTCGCGGCGCTACATGGGTTTCGCTGCACAATGGTGGTGGAGTGGGCTGGGGCGAAGTAATAAACGGAGGCTTCGGAATGTTGCTCGATGGTTCGCCCGATGCCGATCGGCGGCTTAAATCTTTACTTTTCTGGGACGTGAACAACGGCATCGCACGCAGAAGCTGGGCACGCAACCCCGAAGCCATTTTTGCTATCAGACGAGCTATGACAGAGGAGCCGCGGTTGAGGATTACCTTACCACAACAAGCTGATGATGCGCTTATTGAAGGCCAGTTTGATTAACCTGGACGGTTATTTTGTAGCTTCGTTGTAACGATTGCTTACCTCTTGCCAATTCACTACATTCCAAAAACTTGTAACGTAATCAGCGCGACGGTTTTGATATTTTAAATAATATGCATGTTCCCACACATCAACAGTCAGAATTGGAACGCCATGGCATTCTGCAACATCCATCAAAGGGCTGTCCTGATTAGGCGTTGAGCAAACACACAAACTGCCATCGTTTTTAACGCTGAGCCAGGCCCAGCCGCTTCCGAAGCGATTGACAGCCGCATCGTTGAACTTTACCTTGAATGCTTCGAACGAGCCAAACTGTTTTATGATAGCCTCTATCACCTTGTCTTCGGGAACTCCACCGCCATTACCCGACATCATATTCCAAAAAAGGTGGTGATTGTAATAACCGCCTCCGTTGTTACGAATTGCAGCCGGCAGTTTTGAAACCGACCCGAAAATTTCTCCAAAGGTCATATTACCTAAACCGTTATCGTTCACAGCAGCCATGAACTTATCGTAATAAGTCTTGTGGTGCTTGCTGTGGTGAATTTCCATCGTCATCTTGTCGATGTATGGTTCCAATGCATCGTAAGCATAAGGAAGTTGATGAAAAATAGCATCTTTCGCTTTTGTGTTCAGATTCATAATTTTAAAAATATAGTTGATGTTTTGGTTCGCTAAATTCATACTGATAAAAAACAAACAATGCAGATGCCGATTTGTTCAGCATGTATTTTATTGTTGACGATGTAGCCGCCATCAGTTAACTGCTACGCCTACCGGAGAATCTATTGAGTGAATTACAGATACAAGTAATTTTTTGCAGGCGATTGTTGTATTCATTTGTGAGATGTGCTTACAAACGAGCAACAACACAACCGATTAAATATTGGGAATGGTAGGTTCATTATCAATTCATGCCGGAATCGGTCATGTAGTGAAGGACAATCACACGACTATACCATCCCCCATTACATCTCATATGTCACTATGGGTCTGTTAACCAACTTTGATGTTTATGATAAGTTGATTTACAAGCATGTTAACTTTAGCCTCGTAAATGGGGGCTTGCAACGGGCAATACTGCAAAAAATCAACTCAGATCAAAGCGATCGAGGTTCATAACTTTGTTCCATGCCGCCACAAAATCCACTACAAACTTTTTCTGAGCGTCGGAGCTTCCATAAACTTCGGCTAATGCTCTAAGCTCGGAATTAGACCCGAATACGAGATCGGCACGGGTAGCAATCCATTTTACAGTGCCGGTGTTGCGTTCGCAGCCTTCAAATAATTCCTTGTCTTCAGAAACAGGCTTCCAAACTGTACTGACGTCAAGAAGGTTGACAAAAAAATCGTTGGTGAGTGTTTCAGGGCGTTTGGTGAATACTCCATGCCTTGAATTATCGAAGTTTGTGTTCAGCACTCGCATACCGCCTATAAGCACTGTCATTTCAGGTGCAGATAATGTAAGCAGGTGGGCTTTATCAATCAATAATTCTTCGGTTGGGATGCTGTATTTGGTTTTCAAATAGTTGCGGAAACCGTCGGCAGCAGGTTCGAGCACGTTGAATGATTCTGTATCTGTTTGCTCTTGTGAAGCATCCATACGTCCGGGAGTAAACGCAACAGTTAGCGCGTAACCTGCATCTTTAGCAGCCTTTTCAACACCGGCACAACCAGCAAGTACAATCAGATCGGCGAGCGAAACTTTTTTGCCATCTGATTGCGAGTTGTTGAATCTTTGCTGAATAGCTTCGAGTATTCGCAGCACCTTAGAAAGCTGTACCGGGTTGTTCACAGTCCAGTTCTTTTGAGGCTCAAGCCGTATGCGGGCACCATTTGCTCCCCCGCGTTTATCGGAACCGCGGAATGTTGATGCTGAGGCCCAGGCTGTTGAAACCAATTGAGAAACTGATAATCCGGAGTTGAGAATTTTAGTTTTTAAAGCTGTGATATCAGAATCGGCAATCAATTTATGGTTCACGGCAGGTATAGGATCTTGCCAGATCAAATCTTCGGCGGGGACTTCCGGTCCGAAATAGCGTGATTTTGGTCCCATATCGCGGTGAGTGAGTTTGAACCATGCACGGGCGAAAGCATCGGCAAAGAGGTCGGGGTTTTCGTAGAACCGTCTGGAGATTTTCTCATAGATAGGGTCGAACCTAAGCGAAAGGTCGGTAGTTAGCATTGCTGGTGCATGCCGTATGTTGGGATTATGGGCGTCGGGTACAGAATTTGCGCCCGCGCCATGCTTTGGCCGCCACTGCTGAGCGCCTGCAGGACTTTTAGTGAGTTCCCAGTCATAACCAAAAAGATTCCAGAAAAAGTTGTTGCTCCATTTTGCAGGAGTGCTTGTCCAGGTAACCTCCAAACCGCTTGTGATTGTATCTGCGCCTTTGCCCGAGCCGAATGTGTTTTTCCAGCCCAGACCTTGTTCTTCTAATCCTGCGGCTTCGGGTTCGCTACCTAAATGAACGGCATCTCCAGCGCCATGAGCTTTGCCAAATGTGTGACCGCCGGCAATCAACGCAACTGTTTCTTCATCATTCATTCCCATTCGTTGAAAAGTTATGCGAATATCTTTGGCTGCTGCAATTGGGTCGGGGTGGCCGTCAGGACCCTCAGGGTTAACATAAATGAGACCCATTTGCACTGCTGCAAGTGGATTTTCGAGATTGCGTTCGCCGGAGTACCGTTTGTCGGCATCTAACCACTTTGTTTCGGCTCCCCAGAAAACATCCTCTTCGGGCTCCCACACATCTTCACGTCCACCTGCAAAGCCAAAGGTCTTAAGTCCCATGCTTTCTAATGCTACATTGCCGGTTAGGATCATAAGGTCGGCCCAGGAAATTTTACTGCCATACTTTTGTTTGATAGGCCACAATAGTCTGCGTGCCTTATCAAGGTTAACGTTATCGGGCCAACTGTTGAGCGGTGCAAAGCGCAGTTGTCCTGAACCTGCGCCACCTCTGCCGTCGCCGGTGCGGTAAGTGCCGGCACTGTGCCAGGCCATACGGATGAAAAAAGGACCGTAATGCGCAAAATCGGCTGGCCACCAATCCTGCGAATCGGTCATCAGTTTGCTGAGGTCGCTCTTCAAAGCTGCAAGATCGAGGGTCTTAAACTCCTCGATATAGTTGAAATCCTTACCTAATGGGTTCGAGCGGTGTGAATGTTGACGCAATACATTCAGCTTTAGATGATTTGGCCACCAGTCGCGGATTTTTGTGCCGCCAGCGCCCACATTGTGTTTTTTGGTTGCCCCTGTTACGGGACATTTGCCAATGTTACCAGAGTTATTTTCCATATTTTAGATTGATTGAGTTTTTTACTTAAACAACACAACAAATATAATGTTTTCTATCCTTAATAGCAATTAACCTTTGTTGAACCACACGGCCTAACAAAATTTAACTTGTTAAAATCTGTTAGCAACTATCTGTAAGATTGCTCTCACAGAAACGCAAAACATTTTTTAATCAGAATGATGCCTGAATTTTAAGGTTTATCTGCCTTGGGGTCAAATAGTTGGGAATAGCATACTTTCGGTTATTAATGTCGCTGATCCATATATAACTTACTGTATTGCTAATTTGCAGCAGGTTAAACACCTCAAGACTTATCCAAAGCGAATTCAAGCTTCGCAACGGATGTGCCTTGCGAAGGCGTGTTTCGGCGCCAATAATCTCCTTTGAAAATCCTATATCAACCCTACGGTAAGGAGGTATTCGATTAACATGCAAATGGCGTGGCGATCTTGGAGGGCCAAAAGGTAATCCGCTGCCAAACAAAAGTTTGAGGTGCATTCTGTAGCTTGGATTACGTGGCAAGTAATCCTGAAAAAAAAGCGAAAAATTCACAAGCTGATCGGTAGGGCGGGGAATAAATCCAGGAAAAACGATCAAAGAATCGGCCACGGGTGTCTCTATTCTACGGTTGATCTCGTTCCCGTCGCCATCAAAATACCGATAATAGTAATCGCCCTCAATATCTTCCCTGGTTTGCATTACCGACAAACTTGCCCAGGATTCTATACCAGAAACAAATTCTCCGTTGATTTTGAAGTCAATGCCGGCTGCATACCCGCTTGCATTATTGTGAGCATGGTATCGTATGCGTACGTTATCAATTTCATATGGAATAACGTTGGTCAAATGCTTGTAATACACCTCAGTTACAAACTTGAAAGGTCGTTCCCATGCGAAAAAATTCCAATCGCTTCCGGCAACTATATGGATGCTTTCCTGGGCTTTGATATTAGTGTTGAGGTTGCCGCGTATGTCGCGAAGCTCACGGTAGAATGGAGGTTGAAAATAATATCCTCCCGATATCCGAAAAACCAAATCGTTTTGCCAGTTGGGATCCCATGCAAGTGAGAATCGAGGGCTGAAAAGCAATTGGTTGTTTAGATCCCAGTAGTTCAACCGGACGCCTGTTGTCAGGTGAAATCTGTGTTGCAAGCTTCCGAATTCCGTTGTATTTTGAACAAAGGAGGTAATTCTGGTAGAAGTGAGGTTAATCTGCGTTTGCAACGAATTAAAAAGCTCGAAGGGAGGGTTTCCGTTACCAACTCCAGGAAAATCTGGCGGGTGAGGGATGGAGTAACCTGCCGAATCAATCATCTCCCATTCGTTCAAACGATCGTATATTGATTCATGTTGAAATCTAAGCCCCCAACGCCACGAAGTAAGTTCTCCGGCGTATATGCCACGGTGTTCAATACTTTGAACGAACGCATCAAGCGAATTTCTTGCATGATTCAGGTACGACCCCACGCCGATGGCTTCAATCACCTCACCATATTCTGTGCTGCCTGGATCGGTATCGAGCCGCCCGATCCAGTACTGTCCGAGCAGATCGAATGTTTCGTTTTCGAGCGATCGGAATGCCGATCCGGTGAATCTCAGATTGAGCCGGTCGGATGGCTGATAGCTATAGCTAAGCGCTCCCATAAAATTCTCAAAACGGGCAACCTCCTGTCCATCGAAATATACCCTGAACCTGTATGCTTCGTTTAGTGTTCCGAAAGCAGTTTCCCGATCGGAGGGTACCACGCGGTAGTTGTTACGTGCAAAGTTTCCCAGAAATGATAGCTCTGATTGTTCATTAAAACGATATCCTATCCAGCTTTGAAAATCGGTAAACGATGGCTGGTAGTCGCCTTTGGTCTCCATTGCACGGAGAATATATTGGTTCGATTTATAACGAAATCCCGTGAGCCAGCTTAACTTTCCGTTTTTTGAGGCTCCTTCGAAGTGGGTATTTGCACCCAACATGCTGGCTGTAAACGATGCGGCTATTTCGGTTGGTCGTCGGTATTGGATATCGAGAACCGACGACATTTTGTCGCCATAACGGGCATCGAACCCACCTGCCGAAAAGAGAATAGATGAAACCAGATCGGAATTAATGAAGCTAAGACCTTCCTGCTGTCCCGAACGAATAAGGAAAGGGCGGTATATTTGAATATCGTTCACATAAACCAGGTTTTCGTCAAAATTGCCCCCTCTTACTGAATATTGCGAACTCAGTTCATTCGACGACGATACACCGGGCATTGTCTTGATAAGCGATTCGATGCCGCCGGATATGCTCGGTACTGACACCGCAATACGAGGATCGATCCGGGTAAGATTTGTAGTGCGGATATGTTTGTCCTCAACCACCATACCGGGAAGCATCGTGACTGATTCGGCTAAAACAATATCGAGATGCCTCCTTTCGCCCGCTGTAAGATTCACCAGGCGCCTCTCTTCGGAGTAGCCTAAAAAACTAAACACTATTTCCAACCCGCGCTTCGCCGGAACGGCAAATTCATAATTACCCCGAATATCGGTTACGGTACCAAAATCTGAGTCGGAAATGCGCACGTTAACCAACTCAAGCGGATTTCCTGAATGATCCGAAACCCTACCATGTATTACTGCAACAGGCTGTTGAGCATATAGTTGAGACTCTATCGCCAGAAAAAAAAGTAGAACTTTAAAAAATCCGAAATTGTCGGACATACGATTGAAACCGTTTAAAGTAAAGGTTGATAACGGATAATAACGCTGTTTCGTGCAAGAATCGTCTTTTCGGTTGAAAGTTAAACCCGAATTAATCAATAGAAAGCCCGGTAGGGCTGAACTATTGATTCCATGAGGGTAATCCCGGTTTAGTGTTTGTTGAGCAAAATTCTTCCTGTGCTGATTACAAACACTTATTCGGGGTTAAACCCGAATTAATCAATAGAAAGCCCGGTAGGGCTGAACTATTGATTCCATGAGGGTAATCCCGGTTTAGTGTTTGTTGAGCAAAATTCTTCCTGTGCTGATTACAAACACTTATTCGGGGTTAAACCCGAATTAATCAATAGAAAGC
>CAYGGZ010000006.1:0-97426 GCA_964349765.1 uncultured Bacteroidales bacterium | reverse complement strand
GCGTGTACGAAGACTTGCACTTCGCTAGTAAAAGAATCATGCCCGACATACAAATTAGAACGGCAGGTAAAATTACCTGCCGTTCTAATTATTGGCATATTGTTTTAATCCCGAATAAGTGTTTGTAATCAGCGCAATAAAAATTGCACTGAACAAACACTAGCTCGGGATTATCCTCAAACACTAAATCGGGGTTACTATCATGGAGTCAATAGTTCGGCCCTAACGGGCTTTCTGTTGATTATTTCGGATTAAATTGTAGTTCGCATTGCTTCAACTGGATCAAGCCTTGAAGCCGACCATGCCGGAACAAAACCCGAAACAAGCCCGATAACCGCAGAAACAGATACCCCAAGGATAATGTTTCCAGCAGTTAAAACCAGCTCCATATCAAGGAGATGCGTAAAAAGAAGGGTTCCAATATAGATTATTATCAGCCCGATTATTCCGCCGAGTAGCGAAAGAAAAATGGCTTCAAACAGATACTGTATTAGTATAAACCATTTTTTGGCGCCTACCGATTTTTGAATGCCAATAATACCGGTTCGTTCCTTTACCGAAACGAACATAATATTAGCGATCCCAAAACCTCCCACAAGCAACGAAAAACCACCAATAATCCATCCAACAATCGAAATTACATTAAACAGCGCATCGAAACCTTTGCTGATTAAACTGGTTTCGTTTATAGCGAAAGAACTTTCTGCTCCTGGGTGCAACCTTCTTACTGACCGTAGTATGCCGGTAAGTTCTGCTGCCAACTCCTCGTTAGTAACGTTTGGTTTGGCCTTCACCATAATAGTTGTGCTTACATTACCGCTTCTAAGATCTAAGAAGTTGCGTACAAAGTTCACCGGCACAAGCACTTGGTCATCAGAGGAATTACCAAAGGGGGTATTGCCTTCACGTTTAAGAACTCCAATCACATCAAGTTTTCTACCCCATACGGTGATATTTTGCCCTATAGCTTCCCCGTCTGGGAACAGGTTTTGCCGAATGTTGTCGCCAATAATAGCAACGTTTCGGCCTGCTGCCGATTCTATCGGGGTAAAATAACGACCTTCTGCTATTTCCAACGCCATGACCCTGCTGTATTCGTGCGAAACGCCGCCAATGGATGCATTTTCGATTCTATTGCCATTATTGCTTACAGAACGGTTGACTGCCATTGTGAAAGCACTAGCCTCTGCAGCATGACTTCTGCGTTTTATTTCGTTCAACTCCAGCAGCGTGGGTTCGGGGCGCTTTATGTATTTCCACCATGGATAATCACCTCCCATAGCCCATGGCCATTTCTGCACAAATAGAACATTGCTCCCCAACGACTCAACACTCCCCCTTATCGTGCGTTCAATGCTGTCGAATACAGTGAACACGGAAATAATACAAAAAATGCCAATGGTGATGCCTAAAAGCGACAAAACCGTTCTGGTTTTGTTGACCACAATAGCATTCATCGAGAACCGGAAACTTTCGTGAAGTAATCGCAAAAACAGCATCGTTGATTAATTTGATGGCTTCTAAATGCCCTCGGTACGAACACGCAAAAGGCATGGAAAAATAAAATGTAAAAATACTATGAAAAAGTGGAGGCTACCGCTTGCGGCGATGGTATTTTTAATAAACTTGCATTGCAAATCAGCGAACTGCAACTAACTGAATATGTGTGCGTTTTGCGTGTTGTCTCTCTGTGAAACGTAGAAATGGAGTAAATTTTTTGTAATGGATCGGAAAATCAGACGTGCGCTAATATCGGTTTACAATAAAGAGGGGCTTATGCCAGTGGTTAGGCAACTACAACGCCTGAATGTAATGATCTTTTCCACTGGTGGTACTCTTGATTACCTCAGAAGCCTTGGAGTAGAGGCCCAGGCCATAGAGCAACTAACCGATTACCCATCAATACTTGGAGGGCGTGTGAAAACACTGCATCCAAAAGTTTTTGGCGGGATTCTTGCCCGGCGCGATAATCCATCCGACCAACAGCAAATACTACAATATAACATTCCTCTTTTCGACCTTGTAATCGTTGATCTTTACCCATTCGAAGAAACAATCAAATCAGGTTGTACAGATGAAGAGATTATTGAAAAAATTGATATAGGAGGCATTTCGCTTATCAGGGCGGCAGCTAAAAACTTTTCCGATATAGTCATAGTACCTGCCCGAGAGCTTTACCCCCAAATACTAAGTATTCTTGAAGACAGTAACGGGCAAACCACTTTGAATCAGCGGCGTATGCTTGCCATGCATGCTTTCGATGTAAGCTCACATTACGATACATCTATTTTTGGTTATTTTAATAGCAATAACACCGCTGATGTATTGAAAATTAGCGAACCAACGTCAATATCGCTGCGATATGGCGAAAACCCACATCAGAAAGGCAAGTTTTTTGGGCACCTTGAAAATGTTTTCACTCAATTGCATGGAAAGGAGTTGAGTTACAATAATTTGGTTGATCTTGATGCGGCTATTGAACTTGTGTCGGAGTTTAGCGAACCAACGGCCGCAATTATCAAACATACTAATGCCTGTGGCATTGCCACGCGAAGCAAACTTTTACAGGCATGGATTCATGCGTTAGCCTGCGACCCCATTTCGGCATATGGAGGAGTTATTGTGCTGAACCGCACGGTTGACGAGCAAACTGCTGCTGAAATAAATCAACTGTTTTTTGAGGTTATTTTCGCACCTGATTACCAAAGTGAAGCATTAAAGCTACTGAGATCGAAAAAAAATAGAATAATTTTGCAGCAGAAGTCAATTGATTTTCAGTCTGTACAGTTCCGAACCGTGCTAAATGGAATATTATGGCAGGATAAGGATGCTTATCATGAAAATGCATCCGAACTTAAGGTAGTTACTAACCGTAATCCCAAGCCAGACGAGGTTGAGAATCTCATTTGGGCTAATCGCGTAGTAAAACATACCAAGTCGAATGCAATAGTATTAGCGAAAAGCTTTCAGTTGTGCGGAATCGGAACGGGGCAGACTTCACGGGTTGATGCCACAAAGCAAGCCATTGGGAAAGCCATTTCTTTCGGGTTTGATTTGAGTGGAGCAGTGCTGGCTTCGGATGCGTTTTTTCCATTTTCCGACTCAGTTGAGTTGGCGCACCGTGCCGGAGTTACTGCCTTAATTCAACCTGGTGGTTCGCTGCGCGATAATGAGACAATTGAATTCTGCAATGCACATAATATGTCCATGGTATTTACCGGACACAGGCATTTCAAACATTAGAGTAAAAAGTTATTATAAAATACCAAAAGGCGCTGATACATGGGACTCTTTTCTTTTTTAACCCGGGAAATAGCTATTGATCTTGGAACTGCAAACACTGTTATCATATATAACGACAAGGTGGTTGTTGATGAACCATCAATCATTGCAATAGAGCGAAGCACTTCAAAAATTATTGCAGTAGGCAAACGCGCACAGATGATGCTTGGCAAAACGAATGATAGCATAAAGATTATCCGTCCGTTGCGCGATGGTGTGATTGCTGATTTTCACGCATCTGAACTAATGTTGCGTGAATTGATTAAAATGATTAACCAAAAAAAATCAATCTTTCCTCCAGCACTTAAGATGGTGATTTGCATACCCTCGGGCATCACCGAAGTTGAAGAGCGGGCAGTAAAGGATTCGGCCGAACAAGCTGGCGCCAAAGAGGTTCGCCTGATTCATGAGCCTATGGCTGCGGCGATAGGAATTGGAATAGATGTTATGGAAGCAGCCGGAAACATGGTAATAGATATTGGTGGAGGCACCAGCGAAATTGCCGTAATTGCTCTCGGTGGCATTGTGAACAACAAATCAATTCGTATTGCCGGCGATGAATTTAATGTCGACATTGAAGAGTACATGCGAAAACAGCACAACATTGTTATTGGTGAGCGAACCTCCGAAGCTATCAAAATTGAAGTTGGTGCCGCCACGGGCAACATTGATAACCCCCCACCGGACTATGCAGTTCACGGTCGCGACCTGCTCACAGGTATCCCGAAAGAGGTTATGGTGAACTATGTTGAAATTGCCCATGCTCTGGATAAATCAATTTCGAAAATTGAAGCTGCTATTCTAAACGCACTTGAGATGACGCCGCCAGAACTTGCCGCCGATATCTTTAAAACAGGCATATATCTGGCAGGAGGAGGAGGTTTACTTAGGGGGCTTGATAAACGCATCGCAAATAAAACAAAATTACAGGTACATGTGGCCGAAGACCCACTGCGAGCCGTAGCGCGAGGAACGGGAATAGCATTGAAAAACTACAATAAATTCAACTTTCTTATCAAATAAACGACACATAAGTGTAATGCGCCTACTATAGCTGCGAAGCCATGCGAAACTTATTCGCTTTCCTGTCGAGATACCAGTTCTTCATTCTTTTTGTGCTGCTACAGGTGCTCGCATTTACTATGATCCTGAATCACTCGTGGTTTCATCAATCGTTGGTTTCGCGAAGCCTTAGCAGCATTGTAGGTTCAACATACAAGGGTTTCAGCGGCGTAACAGAATATTTTCATCTTTCCCATACAAACCAACAACTGGCTGAAGAGAATGCACGACTTCGGCAGCAACTCCAACACCTGTTGGCGCAGGCCGATCCCGAACCATTCAACAAAACCGATACTGTTTTCCGGATGCAGTATCAGGTTGTTCCTGCTACGGTTGTAAGCAATACCGTGAACCTTCGAAACAACTACCTGATGTTAAACAAAGGACGAAGGCACGGCATTAGGGAAGATATGGCCGTGATATCATCAGAAGGTGTAGTTGGCGTAGTGGTTAATGTTTCTCAACATTTCAGTTGGGTAATGAGCCTTCTCAACAGCAACTCCATGCTCAACGTACGATTGAATAAATCCGACCATCATGGTTCGGTTACGTGGCCGGGAGGCAATTATCGTTTGGGCCGATTAAATTACATTCCCACACACGTTACATTTGCTTCAGGTGATACGTTGGTTACTGGCGGGCACTCACTTATTTTCCCACCCGGTGTTTCGGTAGGAACGGTTGAGGATTACCATATCGGCAAGGAAGACCATTTCTTTACCGTTTCGATCAAATATGCTGTAGATTTTAACCGGCTTACGTATGTATATATTGTTAAAAACATGATGCGTCAAGAGCAGTTGTCAGTAATTGAAAAGCAATGAGCTTGGCAATAAAATACATTATATGGTTCGTCGGACTACTGCTTTTGCAGGTGTTCGTACTCAACAATCTCCATTTAGGTGGATATATGAACCCGTTTGTATATGTGCTGATCGTGCTCTCTTTGCCTTTTAACGTTTCTGGATGGCTTCTGCTTGGTTGCAGTTTTGTTGCTGGATATATCGTCGACCTGTTCATGAATACTCCCGGCATGCATGCGGCCGCAACTGTGTTTATGGGTTTTCTCCGACCATGGGTTTTACGGTGGTATTATCCGCATACCGAATTTGTATCCGGCGAATATCCCAACCTGAGGGAGATGGGAATAAGTTCGTTTTTTGGATATACCCTGACACTCGTTTTTATTCACCATTTATCGCTTTTTACACTCGAACTAATGAGTTTTAGAAATTTTCACCTCACATTGTTGAGAACCTTACTTAGTACGGGTTTCAGCCTGCTAGTGATTTTTATTGCCTGCTCTATTTTTCAATCCCGGACAAAGCAATCATAAATTAACCTGCATTACCTGCGCAAATCACTACTTTTGATGTTTACTGGATAACTCACAACTAAATACACATCACAATGAAAATTTCCGTCACACTTCTATTTTCAACGATATTGCTGATTGCAGCCTGCGATCTTTCGAAAGAGCCAAGACCACGAGAATTTATTGCCGAGGGTTTTATTGAAGGTTTGGACAGCGGGTGGATATTTCTCCAATATCGCGAACAGGGGAATTTTATCACAACCGATTCGCTTTATTCTGCTAATGGTCATTTTAAGTTCGCAGGAACACTAATCTACCCCCGACTCAAGTTTCTAAGGGCCGAAGGATTAAGCGGTAATCTGACGTTCTTTCTTGAGCCAGGCAAAACCAACATCCGTGTAAAAGATGGCCAGCTTAGAACTGCCGAGGTTACGGGATCATCAAGCCACGACCTGTTGATACGCTTTCGGAACGAGGAGAGTAAATTTAACGATAGCCTGAGCCAATTGCGCAACCGCTATATTGAAGCTAATGAAGCAGGCAATCAGGAGTTGGCAATGCAATTATCAGAACAGTACGAAGATATTGAGCAGGAAAAGAAAAATTTCGTTCACCATTTCATTTCTGAAAACCTTAATTCGGTTGTGTCAGCTCATGTTGCACTTCGAAACCTCTCTATGCTTTCGATTCAGCAGTTGGAGTCATACAGTGCAGGTTTTGAACCGTCGCTTGCCGGTTCGGAATATGTGCAACAACTGAATGAAAGGATCGCGATATTGAATACAGTGCAGATAGGCAAACCGGCACCAATTTTTACAATGAATGATACAACAGGTAGCTCCGTTGTGTTAAATTCGCTTTTGGGTGGCTATCTTTTGGTAGATTTCTGGGCTTCATGGTGTCCGCCGTGCAGGGCCGAAAATCCGAACAAGGTTGAAGCCTATCGTATTTACCATGAGCGGGGTTTCGATATTCTCAGTGTATCGCTCGACCGGCGGCGCGAAGATTGGATTAAAGCAATAAACGACGACCAACTTGCGTGGAATCATGTGTCGGATCTAAAATTCTGGGCTAATGATGCGGCGGCTTTATATGGTGTGAACTCAATACCATCGAATGTTCTGCTCAATCCCGACGGGATCATCATCGCCCGAAATCTGAAAGGAAGTGATCTTCACAAAAAGCTCGAAGAATTGCTTGGATCGCAATAAAAAGAGGTCGCATTAACTTTAATTGTTTGTTTCGGGAATGAGTTCTTTTATCGCTTATTTTTAAAGAATTGCTTCATTAGCGAAGCACATTCCTCTTGCATTAAACCACCCTGCAGGATCGTTGCAGGGTGAAGCATCCGGCTACCAATACGGGTGAATCCCCTTTTGTTATCCGGCGCACCATAAACAATGCGTGATATTTGGGTCCAGAATAGAGCACCGGCGCACATTTGACAAGGCTCAACAGTAACATACAAGGTGCAACCTGCAAGATATTTGCCCCCAAGATTGGCCGCGGCTGAAGTTATAGCCTGCATTTCGGCATGGGCAGTAACATCGCCGAGCCGTTCAGTAAGGTTGTGGGCGCGTCCAATAATACGGCCGTTACTCACAATCACCGCGCCGATGGGCACTTCATTAGCATCAAGCGCCTTTTGAGCCTCCTTTAAGGCAAGGAGCATAAAGCTCTCGTCGTCGTTGGATATAATGGTCATGCGTTGCGCATAAATGAAAATGTTTCCTTTTGGTTAAACATCTACCCGATTGAGTTGTTTAAGAAAATGAAACCAATTGGATTAACAAACAAAAATAAAATATTATGATATCCGAAAAGATGCAGACTGCTATCAATGAGCAAATCAAACTTGAAGAACAATCGTCGCGGATTTATTTGGCTATGGCTTCATGGTGCGAAGCCAATGGATATCCGGGCGCTGCTGCTTTTTTGTTTGAACATTCCGATGAGGAACGTATGCATATGCTCAAATTTGTGCATTATCTGAACGATCGTGGAGGTTATGCCCGTTTACTGCCTCTCGAACAAACTCCGGCTGAGTTTCGTTCGCTTAAGGAGATTTTCGAGGATACCCTGAATCATGAACGGCTGGTTACTACCCGCATCAATCTTCTGTTAAAACTTGCTATAGAGGAAGACGACTACACAACAGCAATCTTCTTGCAGTGGTATGTTACTGAGCAGCTTGAAGAAGAAAGTCTTATCAAGACCATTCTCGATAAGCTAAGCCTTGCAGGCGAAGAAAGAGGTGGGTTATTCCACATTGATAAAGAGCTTTCGGCCATGGCGGCTGCAAGTTCAGCGAAGCTCCCGGGTTAAAACGGGGCTGAAGCCAAAGTTTTCCGGTGTTGTGAATGCTGAGTTCTTATTGGATTGAGAGCTTTTGTGTTTATCAATCTTTGAAACAGCATGGTGTTAGAACAGAAAATTATTGTAAGGATAACGTTTTGTGTACACTTGCTTTACTGTTCTGTATAACAAATCTCGCAGATCATCAAGATTCTGCTGAAGGGTAGCAGAAACGAAAACGGCATTGCTTCCCTTAGCCACCCAATGGTTGCGTAAATTATCGGGACTTTGAGCCGGGTCTCCATTTTCGGATAAGGAGGAGGCATTATCGGTTTTCAAAGCGTCGATCTTGTTAAAAACCAGGATAATTATTTTGTCCCTTGCACCAAGTTCGCTCAACGTCTGGTTTACTACGGTAATCTGGTCTTCGAACCAGGGATGCGAGACATCAACAACATGCAGCAGGATATCGGATTCGCGCACTTCGTCGAGTGTTGACTTAAAAGATTCGACCAGTGCATGAGGTAGTTTTCTTATAAAACCAACAGTGTCGGAAAGCAGAAACGGGAGGTTTTTGATAATTACTTTTCGCACTGTAGTGTCGAGGGTTGCGAAAAGTTTGTTTTCGGTAAACACATCAGACTTACTGAGCACATTCATCAGGGTTGATTTTCCGACATTAGTGTACCCGATCAACGACACTCTAACCATTGTACCCCGGTTTCCACGCTGTGTAGCTTTTTGCTTGTCAATGAGTTTAAGTTGTTCTTTAAGCAAGGCGATTTTCCGGCGGATAATCCGGCGGTCGGTCTCAATCTCTGTTTCTCCAGGTCCGCGTAGTCCAATTCCGCCGCGTTGTTTTTCGAGGTGTGTCCACATTCGGGTCAAACGGGGCAGCAGATATTCATACTGTGCAAGTTCTACTTGTGTGCGTGCGTGAGCCGTACGGGCGCGTCGGGCGAAGATATCAAGAATCAGATTATTTCGGTCGAGTGTCTTGCACTGAAGCACATTCTGGATGTTTCGAAGCTGTGAAGCGCTTAGTTCATCGTCGAAAACAGCGGTATCAATGTTTTCGGCTTTTATATAGGCGGCAATTTCATTCAATTTCCCTTTGCCCAGAAACGTGCGTCCGTCGGGTTTAGACAAACGCTGTACAAAGCGCGAGACAACACTTCCTCCGGCGGTATCAACCAAAAACGACAGTTCGTCGAGATACTCCTCGCATCGCAATTCCTCCTGGTGGTTAGTTATCAATCCGATTAGGATCACGCGTTCAACAACAGGCCTATTCTCAATCAATTCAAACATTTTCGTATCTACTCCCTAAAAATTAATTTTCCGGTTCTACCGTCGGATGTAACAAAACCACGAGCCATTGCAGAGGTGTTGAATGGCATAGAGAAATTTCCCTCTCTATCAACGGCTATCACGCCACCTTTACCTCCCTGTTCAGCGAGTTTATCCATTATCACATAATGGGCTGCCTCTTTCAGCGGCATTCCTTTATATTTCATCAGCGCTGCGATATCGTAGCTTACAACATTGCGGATAAAAAATTCGCCGTGGCCGGTTGCTGAAACTGCGCAACTGTTATTGTTTGCGTATGTTCCGGCTCCAATAACGGGTACATCGCCAACACGGCCATAACGTTTCATTGCCATACCACCAGTTGAAGTAGCAGCGGCAAGATTTCCTTCCGAATCAAGCGCGACTGCTCCAACGGTTCCTCCGCTTTCCTGCTGCTCTTGCTGCTGTATGAGGCGCCAGTGTTCATTGCGACGTCGTATGGTTTTAAAATAGTTTTGGTCAACAATTTCCAATTGCTGTTGTTTTGCGAACTCTTCGGCTCCGCTTCCTATTAGCATTACGTGCGGCGAAGCCTCCATAATCCTGCGTGCGAGTGTAACAGGATTTTTCACTGTTTGAACTCCCGCAACGGCACCGGCTTTAATATTGCTGCCATCCATGATAGCTGCGTCAAGTTCAACTTCTCCCTTAGCGTTTAACACTGCACCCCGGCCTGCATTGAAAGTCGAATCATCTTCGAGCACCCGTACTGCTGCCTCAACGGCATCAAGAGCGCTGCCGCCAGCTTTCAGTATAGTTTCACCTGTATCTAGAGCATTTTGTAGTCCGGAAAAAACAGCCTCAATCTGATCTGCTGTAGTATTTTCAGGTGTGAGATTGCCTGCTCCGCCATGAACAATCAAAACATACCTGGGTGATTGGGCAAAAACGCTAACTTCCAATAGCCATGCAACCGCCATCGTGCATAAACTGATGGTGACATATAGGTTAAAAGATTTCATGATGCTGAAGTAATTAATGTGAAAATAGTAAATTATTGTTTTGATAACAAATCGTTTAGGTTAATCAGTCCAGTAAGATCGGCGGCAGTAACAATAATAAATACAACAATTACCCATCGTACAAACTTTGCCCCCTGCTTAACAGCCATTTGTGCTGCAATAAGTGCCCCAATAATGTTACCGATTGCATGGGTAAGCCCAAACATCCAAGCCACTTGTCCGTTGATGATGAACACTCCCAGTGTAAAAGGGGTGTAGAGAAGCACTATCCACACTTTTATTGCATTGGCTTTCACAAGGTTATAACCTTCTCCCAATACTATTGCCGCCAACAGAAAATATCCTACACCTGCCTGAATAAATCCTCCATAGAGACCAATTCCGAAAAAAACAATAATCCTAACCCAGCCTGTTTTTTTTTCAACTTTTTGTTCGTTTCCTGCGATCCATTGGCCTGGGTTCACAAACATGGCCACCATTACAAATATCAGCAAAACTGCTATTGTAATACGAAAAATGTGTTCATTTATGTCAACCGCCAACTGTGCGCCTGCCACCGAACCAACCACTGCTGGAATTGCAAGCCGTGAAGCGCTGCGGAATTCCAACATTTTATGGTGACGAAACAACCCGGCACTAGCCAACGTTTGAAACAAAACCGCAATACGGTTTGTTCCATTGGCAACTTGAGGAGGCAAGCCCAAAAACATCATTATGGCTAATGATATTATCGAACCTCCGCCGGCAAGAGTGTTTATAAAGCCTACTATCACTCCTGATGCGATGAGCAAAATAATCTGATACTCCGTCATAGGATAGTTACACTGAAGGTTCTGTTACTTTCCCAAATATAAGAATAATAGCTGTTAGAATAATCAGAGCCAATGGATAAAGCAAATATGCGGGAACTCCAAAAGCTGAGGGGATTGTGCCTATCGTAATGGCCACAATTCCTACGGTGAGAGCATACGGCAGTTGTGTGCGCACATGCTCAATGTGGTTGCAAGAGCAAGCGAGAGAGCTAAGTATGGTTGTATCGCTTATTGGTGATGCATGATCGCCAAGCACCGATCCAGCGAGTACGCATGAAACTACGTTGTGAAATATTGCCAGTGATGAGTCGTAATCTAAACCACTGGCTTGTGTTATCAACCATGTTGAAGGGAGAATGAGCGGATAAAGTATTGCCATAGTTCCCCACGATGTACCGGTAGAAAACGACACCCCGGCTGCAACGATGAATGTTATTGCTGGCACCCATTCCGGAGATATTTGTAACACTAACATAAGGCGCGAAATGAAATCCGCTGTATGCAAGTCTTTCGTTAAGTCTGCAATAGCCCAGGCCATAATTAGGATCACAATGGCAGTAATCATCACACGAAAGCCATCCATCAGGCTTTCAATACTGTCGCGAAGAGAGAGTAGCCTCTGACTTAGTGTTAGAATCAGAGCAACAACAACCGCTGCCAGCGACGACCAAAGCAAGGCCCTGAAAGAATCTGCCTGACCAATTATTAGCGACAGGTTTCGCGAAAAGGAATATTCCTGCACCCAATACACACTTTCTAACCCGCTAATAATTAGACCTGCAATTGTTCCACTCACTAAAACAAAAACCGGAACGGCTGCATTATACCAACGTGCTTTGTGATGTTGACTTTCAGCATTATCTGTTATTAGAGAGTTGCTAATAGATGCCTTAGCCTTTCGTTCAGCCAGCAGCATCGGGCCATATTCTCTTCTTAAAAGGATAATTATTCCAACAAATGCAATTGTTAAGAAAGGATAAAAGGCATACTGCAGTGAATGAATAAAAACACTATAAGGGCTCTCGTCAATTTGAAGCGTTTGTAAACCACTCTCAATATACGACAACTGGGCTCCTATCCATGTAGTTACAAAAGCCACCGCTGCCACGGGGGCGGCAGTAGAATCAACAATGTAGGCGAGTTTTTCGCGGCTGATTTTCAATTTGTCGGCAATTGGGCGCATCGTGTTGCCAACAACCAGCGTATTGGCATAATCGTCGAAAAAAATCAATAGCCCCATCAGCCAGGCAGATAATTGTCCGGAGCGTGATTTTGAGGCAAAGCGTGAAATCCATTTTACTATTCCCAGCATTCCGCCGTTGCGTGTAATAAGATTCACCATAGCCCCAATCAGCATCGAAAACAGAATAATGGAAGTATGGTTGCGATCGAGAATAGCATTGGGGATGTATGTATCAATAATAGTTAGTACTCCGTTGAAAAGCGATACAAAAATCCCTGCTCCGCCAAAGTACCAGATGATAAATGTGCCGCTCAATAAACCGATAAACAGGGCAGAAATAACCTCGCGAAACAATAGAGCCATAGTAATGGCCAACACTGTTGGTAACACTGACATCCATAATGGCACAGGACGCACATACACCGAAGCGTTTATATCTCCAACAGATACGTTTAGCGTTGTGCGTTTGTTGAATTTGTGTTCAAAGGTGGCTTTGCCATCAGCAAATAACAGGGTTGTGTCAATGCCGCTGATTCTTACATCTACCCAATGCTGGCCTGTTGCAGTGTTGCAATCGCACTTAAAAGTGAGTTCGATAGCTGCTTCGATATGCTGAACTACAACCCTTGGAAGTTGTACAAGTATTGTACAGTTTCCTGCATCAGGGTTTGAACCATCTGCCCGAATTACATGCTGCAACGGCGAAGAACTAATTCCGGGTGACAGTAGCAGCAAGAATAGAATTAGAGACAAATGCTTCATTTACCACAAAATAGGATGATGATGGCAAATGTAGACAGAAACCTAAACCAATCAGCGGTTTTGGGCAACTTCGCAATGAGTTTTACCTTTGGAAAATTTTACTCCATTCAAATTTTCGCCGTTTGCGCCAGTCGCCTTTATGATACAGGCAGCTCACCATAAGTGGCAACACTGATGTAGCTTCGGCATACACCATCTGCTCATACACCGTGTCAACTTTACCCCAGGAAGCTGCCTCCTTAAGAGTTGAGCTCGAGCAAGCACCATCGCGCATATCGGCAACTGTTATTTGAACTGCATATTTATGCATAGAAACATCTCTCCCAAGAATCTCGGCACAAATTACAGTGTCCTGCGCAAAGTTTTTCGGAACTCCTCCTCCAATCATGAATAACCCTGTAGTTTCAGCAGCCATCTTTATTTGTGTTAGCTCGAGGAAATCCTTGACCGAATCTATTGATAAATGTTTCCCTGGATTTTCCCACTGGTGTTTTACAAGTCCGAACCCTGCGCTGCTATCAGAAAAAGCCGGACAGAAAATCGGGACATTGTGTTCGTAGCATACCTGCACCAACGAATCTTTTTTAACAGCTTTTTGTGGGTTTTCCTTTAGCCAGCGCCCCATTTCAAATATGAATTCGCGCGACGAGTAAGGCCTGGCTTCCAAAAGATTAGCAATGTCATAAATGATGTGATCGCACACCTGAAGTTGTTCTTCATCAATAAGGGTGTCGTATATGCGGTCAATATATAATTCGCGGAGTATTTTATCGTCGAGAGCGGGATTTCCTTTGTAGTGTTTAAATCCGAGCGCTTCAAAAAAATCCATATCCACTATTGAAGCTCCGGTTGCAACTATGGCATCAACCATGTTATGACGAACCATGTCAACATAAACCTGCATACATCCGCCAGCACTTGTGCTTCCGGCTAGAGTAAGAATAACCGAGCATTGCGGATCGTTAATCATAAGGCTGTAAAGGTCGGTTGCGGAAGCAGTATCGCGCGAAGTGAACGACATTTCGCGCATGGCATTTATCACCGGAGTTGCATCGAACGACTTGATGTCGATGTGTTGTACGGGATTTTGGAGCAAATCGCTTTTTTTCATTATTATATTGATTTTAGTTTTTCGGTGTTAGATCACCTGGCGACCAACTGTTCGTGAAATATGTATGTGAGGGCTTTGTAAACAAGTTTTGCGGCCAAAAAGTCGGGAGCTTTATTTGTAGGATTAGGGCAAAGTTCAACCACATCAAGCCCCACTATGTTAGTTTTTTCGCTGATTCTTTTAACAATTTCAACACACTGATACCAGTTCAATCCGCCAGGTTCTGGAGTGCCGGTTGATGGCATTATTGATGGGTCGAGTGCATCAAGATCAATAGTGAGGTAAACATTTTTGCCTACTTCGTTCAGCATGTCATACATCCAGGTTTTATTCTCAAGAATATTTTGTGCGTAAAAAACCTGACGGCCATCAATAGCGCTGCGTTCCTCTACGCTCATGCTACGTACCCCGATCTGAACCACGGGGGCTAGCTCTTTTGCCCTGGCCATAACGCAAGCATGATTATACTTTGACCCCATATATTCTTGGCGAAGATCGGCATGGGCGTCTATCTGCACCACTGTAATCCCTTCAAAATGCTCAGCATGTGCCTTAATCGCACCTATACTAACGGAATGCTCGCCCCCAAGGGTAACAACAAACTTGTTTTTATCCAGATATTTCTTCACACGGTCGTAAACGGCTTTGGTCATCTGCTCAGGACTCCTGTTTTCGGCAACCGGTTCGGCAGTGTGAATGCCAACAAGATAAGCCTCAGTGTCGGTCTCAATATCATACACCTCCATATTGGCCGATGCTTCGATAATGGCTTGCGGCCCCTTATCTGCACCTTTGATCCATGTACTTGTCCCATCGTAAGGAACGGGAAGGATCACAATTTTTGAATTTTCTAAACTGGAAAACTTGTCTGGAATATCGGCGAAATTCATGATTCGGATTTTTGTTTTATACTCACAAAACGGGAAGGCTAAAATACAAACTTTTTGCCCGGGTTTAATACCCTAACACTTTAAGCATTGATTTATAGCTTTGTTCTTTAGCAAATAGCTTAGTGAAATACTCCCCTTCTTCGTCTACATCCACGATAATGTGCTTTGGTGCAGGTGTGAGACAGTGTTGAATTCCTCCATATCCACCGATTGATTCCTGATAAGCCCCTGTGTGAAACAAACCTATGTACTGAGGTTTATCCTCCTTCAATTTTGGCAAAAAAATGGCGTTTGAATGGGCTTCACTGTTGTAGTAGTCCATGCTGTCGCAGGTTAGGCCGCCAAGAAACACCCTTTCGTATTCAATATCCCAATTGTTAACAGCAAGCAAGATAAACCTTTGGTTTACAGCCCATGTATCGGGGAGTGTGGTCATAAACGAACTGTCGATCATGTTCCAAACCTCACGATCGTTCTGACGCTTCTGGTCAATTATCGAATAAAGAACAGCGCCACTTTCGCCAACCGTATAGGAACCGAACTCGGTAAATATATCCGGATCTGGCACCTGATTGCGACGACATGTAGCTTTTATCTGTGCTATAATTTCCTCAGCCATATATTCATAGTCGTAGCTGAATGAAAGGCTGTTTTTTATAGGAAAGCCGCCGCCTATGTTAATTGAGTTAAGTTCAGGACATTCCTTCTTTAGTTCGCAGTAGAGGTTGACACTTTTATGCAATTCATTCCAGTAATAAGCAGTATCACGAATACCGGTGTTGATGAAAAAATGGAGCATCCGCAGCTCAAACTTAGGATTTCCCTTTATTTTCTCAAGATAGTACGGGATAATTTCATTGTATCGAATTCCCAGTCGCGAGGTATAGAAGTCGAACTTAGGCTCTTCTTCCGATGCAATCCGGATTCCTATTTTGCATTTCTTCGTCATCCCTTGATCGTAGTGGCTTAATTCAAACTTATTATCAAGAATAGGAACTACGTTTTCGAACCCGTTCTCTACTAAATTGATGATGTTCTCAATGTATTGCGGGCGTTTGAATCCGTTGCAGATAATATATTTGGCCTTGTCGAACTTGCCTTCTTCGGTTAACTGCTCAATGATGTTGATATCAAAGGCCGATGAGGTTTCAATGTGAATATCGTTCTTCAGCGCTTCTTCAAGTACAAATGCAAAATGCGAACTTTTGGTGCAATAACAAAAATGATATTCACCTTCGTAATCAGCTTTAGCCATTGCAACGTTAAATAATCGATGGGTCTTCTGAACTTGCTGGCTAATCTTAGGAAGATAGCTGATTTTCACAGGAGTACCGTATTGTTTGATGATATCCATTAATGGGATCCCATGAAAATTCAGCTCATTATCAATCACCTTAAACTCCTCGGTGGGAAAATCGAACGTTTGCTCGATGAGATCAATATACTTGTTTTTCATTGATTGAAACTGTTAGTAAAAAGTTGGCAAAGATATTAAATTATGCTTTTTCATGTCAACATTATTCTAAACCTAAAACGACTGGATTGGAAAAAAATGTTGCATTCGAGTCAATTAGATTGAGAAAATAATGCACAGATACTATAATTTGATTTCGAAGAAGTCATGATTGCATTTCGACCCCAACAACCAGCCAACGAATGAGCTATTAATAAACCCCGATTAAGTGATATCATTTGGGCGATGCTTAATTTGCTGGTTAAATTCCAGTGAAACAATAATCTTATTTAGAAGAATTATGGCCGACGTGGAGGGAATTATATCTTTGCAAATGTTAACGAACAAACACGCATTGCTATGGGACACTGGCTTGAAGAAAGCGAACAAATAGCTGAACGTCAGCGGCAAAAACCAGAACGCTTTGCTCTCAAAGTAGAGCGCAAAAAGCAAATGATTGCAGACAACTACCAAAAGCATTCGGCTGATTATGACCGGTTCACATCAACGCTTAAAAATCTGGTAAACAGGGTAATTGCTCTTCCCGAGCCGATGCGCCCCACGTTTTCCAAACTAACAATCCAGGCTAAAAAAACGAAGCTCAACAACCGTTTGCAAATACTCACTGGCAGCCGGCGCGAACGAAAGCGAGTGTTTTCGCTGTGGCGTTTTCTGCAGTTTGGCCACACCAAGCATATCAGAGTGATGTATCTTTACGTATCAAAGCAACTCGGTTATGTTGACTTTGAACTGAAGGAGAACAGGCTTGAGCGCAAGCGGCTCGACCACAAGGGGGAAAACATCAAATCAGGTAAAGAGGCAAACAAACACAGACTACACGTTGTTGTCCGTTTTCCTATGGAGAAACTCAACAACGAAACCGCTCTCCAGATAATTGACTGGTTGGTGTTCAGAAATGAGCTTGATGAGCTGAACTTCTGGAGTACAATTCCGGATGAAGAAAAACTCTACTTCTGATTACTTTTATCTTTTCCCTTATCGAGGGTTTTCTCATCCTCTGGCAGGATTTCGGCCGTATATCCCAGTTTGCGGATTGCTTCAGCAAGTGCTTCGGCATCAGTCCGGCTGGTGCGATAGCTTAAGGTAACCACCTTGGTTTCAACATCGGCTCCAACAGCAACAACTCCTTTCTCAAAAGCCATGTGGTTTTCAATTTTTGCTTTACACGACGTGCAGTGCAGATTTGTCAGAATTTTCACCTCCTTAATCTTTGGAGGTTGCTGGGCATCAGCTTTTATAACAGTTCCCAGGAGGCTAATTAATAAAATCAGACCTGATTTGATTGATGTTTTCATAGTCATATGTTGAAGATGTTTTTACGGTATGTTGTATCGTATTCCAGCATATATTTTTCTGCCTAGGATAGGGCCATATATCATTGAGGAATCGAACCAGGGGGAGGTAGGATCGTGGTAATAAATTATTGGGTTTTTTTGAACAAAATTTGTTAGGTTTTCTACGCCCACATATACATTCCAATCACGGAAAAACCGCGATACCTGTGCGAGTATTACAGTATAAGCAGGTGAGTATTCCGGCAGCTCGAATTCTTCAGGATGATTCCTTGTGGGCAAGCGTGTGTTGCCATTAAACTGAGCTGTGAAATCGAACTGCCACCGGCGCAGGTTTGTTGCATAAGACAGATTTACTATTCCTTTATATCTGTTGACCAGTGGTTTGCGAACCAGTTCGCCTTCCTGGGTTACTCTTACATCCATCCAGCGATAAGCAAGTACCATTTCGAGCCGGTCAATTGGCTCCCAAAGCATTTCAACCTGGTAGGAATTAGACCACGATTCGCCATCAAGATTATAGATTACAACTTGGTTTGGGCTTTTATCCAGGTCAACTACAACCTGATCGTTGAAATAGGTTCGGTAAGCTTCGGCGTTAACTGTCATCCTGCGTCCAGCAAGGTTGAAATGACGTGTAATGTTCATACCGAAGTTCACAGCTCTTTCCATACGTGGTTCTTCCTGTACTATGATTCGGCGGGAGCTGGCAAGCAAGTGTATGTTCTCGCTCAGAATTCTTGGCGATCGCGCTCCTGTTCCGGCCGAGGCACGGATAATGGTATTAGTGTCGGCTTCGAACCTTATATGAAAACGTGGAGTTGCAAAAAACCCAAACCGGCTGTGATAATCACCTCGTATTCCTGCAATTAGTGTTAATCCTCTGAAATTGTTGTAGGTGTATTCAAAAAACGCCCCGGGAACGGTTTCAGTTACGTCGAAAATGCTATCGTTAAGCCGTTCATTAAAACGGTCATGTACAATACTTAAACCAGTATTATACGTGTGTGCGGTGTTGTTTATATACGACTGAAAGATCAAATTCGAATATAAGCTCTGCTGTTCGCCAAAGTAATTGTTGCTTCCAAACAAGGCATCTTTTCTATGCCAATGCGCATTGTTAATCCATCCAACACTTGTAGCTGCCCGCGACTGGGAAATGAAACCAATTTTAGCGAATGCTTCTCCGGTAGTGTTGTTTGCATCCATCAGCCAGGGATTGGAAGGTTGTAGATGGTTTGACGATGCAGGCATTCTTTGTCCACCCATTCTGTTCTCGGTTAATAACCTGACGCCAAAACGTGTTTCGATATTATCGGTGAAATATTTCCAGCGGTTCATAACATTTAGCTGCCTGATGAGCGGGTGATCAATAAACCCGTCGTGGTTGTGATCGAGCCTGAAATCAGAAAAGCTGTAGTGAGCCAGTATTCCTGTACTAAGACGGTCGTTGAAACGATGTGCGCTGTTGGCATTAACTTCCAACTGTCCGGCATTGCTTGTGTACATGTTAAAATGCAGCCGCTCACTGTTTTCTGGTTTCTTAAACTCCACATTTATCAGCCCTGTAACAGATTCAAATCCATGAACCACAGATGAAGTGCCCTTGCTCACGTGAATGGATTCCATCCAAGGGCCAGGAATATACATCAGGCCATAGGTTGACGATAACCCCCTGAGATTTGGGATGTTTTCAAACATGATCTGGCTGTACTTGCCCGGTATTCCTAACAATTGTATTTGCTTGGCGCCAGAAATGGCATCAGTGAATGAAACATCAACTGAGGCATTGGTTTCAAATGCTTCTGAAAGATTACAGCAGGCAGCTTTTTGAAGTTCTGCCTGGGTAATAACTTGTGTAATAATTGGATGCATCGTCGAAATATGCATACCCGGATGGCGTGCTACAACTTCGGCACCCTCAAGTTCAACCAAAGCTGTAAGAATGACCTCAATTCTGGTTGTTGCGCTAATGGTGATAGTGTCGGGTTTATAACCAACATAGCTGAAGACCAGCCGATCGTTATCAGGTATTCTGAAGATCTGAAAATTGCCTCGTACATCGCTTACTGTTCCAGTTTGGGTTCCCGACCAGTATATATTTACGCCAGGAAGCGTATTCCTGCTACCACGCTGGTCAATTTCGTATACTATGCCTCGAATGTTCTGTGCCGACGCACTAGAAAATACAGCAAGCAGTATTATTATAAAAAAGCCCTTTAAGTTGTTCATCGTGTTTTAGTTGTTAGAATTTTATTAATAAAGTCAAAATCGTAATCCATGCAATTGATTACATGGAAAATTCTAACAAACCGGTTCTGGAATGCGGAGCTGATGTAAAAAAATGAGAAGATGGCGGCTCGATTGGTGGGGCGGGCTATGAGCCTGATCTATGCCAAAAGGTTCTTTCGGCTGAAAATCTGGATTAAACGCGAGTATAAATGTTTGATTACTTGGCAGATGCAATGGTAAAGGCAACAAACGAATTGTTGAGGGCTGATATTCGCTGGTGATTTGAACCACTTTCTCCTCAGTGATGCAGCAATCGTGTGCATAGCAGATTGCATCGTATCCATGATCCGGATTTTCGGTAGTAGCACAACATGAAACATCAGCCTTGTGTGTTTCAGAATCGCTGCAATGATTATCGGAGCATCCCTGATAAACGAGTACGGAGAGTTTCTGATTACTTGTGCAGGTACAATAATGGCTATAAACAGAGATGCCCGCCGTGAGAGCAATCATGAGAATCACGGTGGTAAATGTTAAAAGCCTTCCTAACACTTTTTTCATCTCTATTTATGTGATTACCGGCAAAAATAACGTTTTTTACCATATACTAACAGATTCGCTACAGAAAAAGTTCACTCTATACGCCATCTTAACTTTATGGCACGGTTAGAGTCTCTGTCCCAAATGAACTAAATCCAATCGGTAGTATCGTTTAATGAAAAACATTTTTTAGAAGATAGTATGCAAGTTAGATGATCTCATTAGCTATACTGTTCAAAACCTATCGAAGTTCTGCAGGGTAAAATCCTTAAGCCCTCAGGAAAATAAGGTTCTGGCAGAGCTTATGTTGCACATGTAAGAAGCAGGCTTTGATGAGATTAAGCTTGATGAGCCTGGAAATATGATTGCCAAGACGATCAGGCCGCAACACATTTAATTGTGGCAGAAATTACAGGCGTTTTTGGGTTGGTTTTTGGTTAAGACTGGGTTTTTATTGGCTTACCGCTATTGCTATCTGAATATATATCGCAGCGAAACAGCTCCAAAATCGCCCCAGAATCCTTCAACTCCCACAAAGTTAAAGGCTGGTTTCCAGTCGGCTGCAACTACAAGCGGAAGATCGGGCAGTTTGTATTCGAGTCCGAGTATAACGTCAAGTCCAAGCACGAGGTAGCTTTCATCCTCATGGCGTGTCCACCAGGGATTATTACGGTGATATGCCCAAAAGCCTATATGAGCGCCGCCGCCATAATACCAGTTAAGCCCCTGAACATCAAGTGCAGGCCTATGCCGCTGAATCAAACCGGTAAGCAGCAACCCCCGCCACCGTGTTTCGGCGAGAGCTTCGATAGCAACATCTTCAGAAATAAAATGTTTGAATGTGATGCCCTGTGCGAACCCACCGCGTAACCCTAAAGAAGTTTGATAATCCTGTGCTGAAGCAGCAACAGAAAAGCTTGTCAGAATGACCCCTAAAAGAAAGATTTTGATTTTCATGACATTAAGTGTTTATGGATATTTTTGTGAACTGGACTACTAAAGATATATTAACCGATAGTTACGTCAGTTTGGGTAACGAGGGCTTTAACTCTCTGAAAATAATCCGTTTCTGTACATCGTATTTTTTTGTGGTTTTTTATGAAAAGCGAGGCAACTGCCAGTTTTTAAAGTAATTCCCAGGTAGTTCCCTCGTGCGAGTCCTTCAGGGCTATGCCAGCCTTTTTCAATTCATTGCGGATCGTATCGGAGGTGGCAAAATCTTTGGTATTTCGGGCGTGGTTTCTTATAGATATGATTGCTTCGACCAGTTTTCCGATGGTTTCGTTTTGCTGGTTATCTTCAGGCTTTAGTGCAAGAATATCTGAAACAAAGGTTTGAAAAGTTTCTCTTAAAAGCGAAAGGTCGCTTGCAGCGATAGTATCATCGCCGCTGTTAACCGAGTTTATGATGCGAACGCCTTCGAACAGGTTGGCAATAGCAACGGGGCTGTTAAAGTCGTCATTCAAGGCGTTATAGCACCCTTGACGGATATCGGCAATCTCCGGTTTCGGATCGCCGGAAGGTGTAAGGTTACTAAGTGTTTTTATTGCTGTCATAAGTCGTTTTAGTCCTTTTTCGGCAGCCAGCAAGGCGTGGTTCGAAAAATCGAGCGTGCTGCGATAGTGTGCCTGCAGGATAAAGAAGCGGATTGTCATGGGGCTGTAAGGGTTTTCGAGGAGTAGATGATTGCCGCTGAATATTTCGTCGAGCGTTATGAAATTATTCAGCGATTTCCCCATTTTTTGTCCGTTGATAGTTATCATGTTGTTATGCAGCCAATACTTAACAGTTTCATGCCCTGTAGCAATACGCGACTGCGCTATTTCGGCTTCATGGTGTGGGAACAATAAATCCATTCCCCCGCCGTGGATATCGAAATGTTCGCCGAGATATTTGATGCTCATTGCCGAACATTCGATGTGCCAGCCAGGAAATCCTTCGCTCCAGGGGGCAGGCCATCGCATGATATGCGCTGGTTGAGCTTTTTTCCAGAGGGCAAAATCGAAGGGATTTCGTTTTTCGTCCTGCGCTTCAAGGTTGCGTGTATTGGCAATCAAATCGTCGAGCCTGCGACCGCTAAGCGCTCCGTAGTGATGGTGTTTATTATATTTTTCGATGTCGAAATATACTGAGCCATTCACCTCGTATGCAAAACCTGCGCTCAGGATTTTTTTTATCATTTCGATTTGTTCAATAACATGTCCCGACGCCCTTGGTTCGATGCCCGGCTGCAATACATTAAGCTGCTGCATGTTGTGATGATACCTGTCGGAATAGCGCTGAACTATCTCCATAGGTTCGAGTTGTTCGAGGCGCGCCTTCTTCGCAACTTTATCTTCGCCATCATCGGCATCGTTCTCAAGATGGCCTACATCGGTAATGTTTCTTACGTAGCGTACACGGTAACCAATGTGTGTCAGGTAACGGTAAATCACATCAAAGGTTATAGCCGGCCGTGCGTGACCCAAATGGGCATCGCCATAAACGGTTGGACCGCAAACATACATGCCCGTAAACGGCGGATGAAGCGGTTCAAACGTTTCTTTTTTTCGTGATAATGTATTATAAATCCTGAGTTGCTGCATGATTTAAAATTCTGTGCGAGGGCAAAAGTACGAAAACCAGCCAAGTTTTTAGTAGATTGATTTGCTCTACAATCACGGCAGCTTGTGTAATGTGAACATTTTTCTATTTTTGCCAATTATAAACCAATAATTTGAAGTTGTGGACATTTTTGAACGTCGATTACAAAATTATGGTCCAATAGGCAAATGGGCCGATCAGGGATACGGTTATTACATGTTTCCCAAGCTGGAGGGTGAAATTTCGAACCGGATGTTTTTTCAGGGAAAAGAGCGACTTGTATGGAGCCTGAACAACTATCTTGGGTTAGCCAATCATCCTGAAGTACGGCAAGCCGATACCGAAGCAACAGCCAAGTGGGGTCTTGCATATCCGATGGGGGCGCGTATGATGTCGGGTCAGACCCAATACCACGAACAATTAGAGAGGGAACTGGCAGATTTTATTGGCATGGAGGACGCTTACCTTTTAAACTTTGGCTATCAAGGTATGGTTTCAATAATTGATGCCCTTCTCGATCGTAAAGATGTGGTAGTATACGACTCCGAGTCGCACGCCTGTATTATCGACGGGCTGCGGATGCACCTTGGAAAACGTTTTGTTTTTCAACACAACGATATTGATAATTTCGAAAAGCAACTCGAACATGCCAGGCGTTTATCGGAACAAACCGGCGGCGGAATACTTGTGATAACCGAAGGGGTGTTTGGTATGGCTGGCGATTTGGGTAAACTCGATAAAATTGCTGCGCTGAAGAAAAAATATAATTTCCGGTTGCTGGTTGATGATGCCCACGGTTTTGGAACCATGGGACCAAATGGAGTTGGAACTGCCGAAGAACAAGGAGTTCAGGATCAGATTGATGTGTTCTTTTCCACATTTGCAAAGTCTATGGCCGGTATTGGCGCTTTTGTGGGAAGCAAAAAAGAGATAGTGAATTATCTACGCTATAATATGCGATCGCAGGTGTATGCAAAATCGCTTCCCATGCCGCTGGTGGTTGGTTCGCTAAAGAGGTTGGAACTACTCAGAACTCAACCTCAGCTTCGTGAAAAACTCTGGACAATTGTGCACGCCCTTCAGGGTGGGTTAAAGGCAAAAGGATTTAATCTGGGTCGCACCGAATCGCCTGTTACACCGGTATTTCTATCCGGAGGCGTCCCCGAAGCGACACAACTAACATACGATCTGCGCGAGAAGTTTAATGTGTTCTGCTCAATTGTTACATATCCAGTGGTTCCAAAGGACATTATAATGCTTCGGTTAATTCCAACTGCAGTTCATACACTCGAAGATGTTGAGTACACAATAAGTTCTTTTTGTGATGTGAGAGACAAACTTATTGCCGGGAAGTACGATAAGAGCTATATTCCTCCTTTACCACGCTATTAAGACCCTACCACATGGATAGAATTTTATTAATTGGTTGTTCGGGACAGATTGGCACTGAACTTACCTTGGAGTTGCGCCGGATTTATGGCAACGGAAATGTGTTTGCCACCGATATAAAAGAAGCACCCGAAGAGGTTCGGGAGAGCGGCCCATTTGATATTCTTGATGTACTCGACGAAAAACGGCTGCATCCTTTTGTGATCCGCCACAAGATAACTCATTTGTACAATCTTGCAGCTTTATTATCGGGGAGCGCCGAAAAAATTCCAATGCAGGCCTGGAATATCAACATGGTTGCATTGCTTAATACGCTGGAATTGGCTCGTGAGGTAAAACTAAAGAAATTGTTCTGGCCTAGTTCCATCGCAGTTTTCGGGCGCTCTACCCCACGATACAATACGCCGCAATTAACTGTAATGGAGCCTAACACTGTTTATGGCATCAGCAAACTTGCAGGTGAAAGATGGTGCGAGTATTACAACAAACGCTACTGTGTTGATGTACGTTCGCTTCGCTATCCGGGACTTATCTCTTATAAGACCGAGCCGGGAGGAGGTACCACCGACTATGCTGTGGAAATTTATTATGAAGCCATCCGCAACTTTAGATATGAGTGTTTTTTGCGAGGCGATACAACTTTGCCAATGATGTTTATGCCCGATGCAATCAAGGCGACTATTGACCTTATGGAGGCGCCTGCAGCGTCAATCAAAGTTAGATCAAGCTATAACGTAGGTGGGATGAGTTTCAATCCTGAAGAGTTGGCTGCGGCAATCCGCAAATACATTCCCAACTTTGAGATTACCTACAAACCCGATTTCCGTCAGGCGATTGCCGATTCCTGGCCAGCCAGCATAAACGACGAAGTAGCACGGGCAGAATGGGGCATGCGTTACGAATACAACCTCGATTCCATGACCGAGGTCATGCTCAGGGAGATTCGGGCAAAGCTAAAGTTATAATGGTTTTTCAACCAACTTCCAACAAGAGCAATTCAATCACGCCTTGCTCTTAATCTCAAATCCATCCCCTCAGCCAGTAATAAGTCAGAGCGGTAAACTCCCGTGAAGATTCGATAAGGAGTTGTAACCTGCCCCAGAAGCTATAGCGTAGTGTTAGCGATTGAGTGGTGAGCCTAACGCTTAAGTTATGATAACCACCTGCTTTGGTTCTGTCGAAACGCATTTCGCTTTCGAGGGGTATCTCAACTGCAGGGAGAGGATTCAGGTAATAAAATCCGGCTTTTTGCAGCGAAAGCAAACACCGCCGCATATGTATGGGGGATGTGATAACCGTAAGGCAATGCTCCAGAAGAATTCCGTTCTCATGAGTAGCCAGTTCCAAGGCTTGTGAGCGGGTGTTTAGCCCCTTGTGTATGAACCGAATCAGCGTATCCGGCACTTCTCTCATTTTCAGCTCTCTGACAATTTTTCGCAGAGTGCTGTTTTCGTCCTCGGGTTCGCCAGGAAGGCAGATATAAATCGGGATGTATGGAAAACGTTTGTGGACTGCGGCTACATGGTAAAGCCGTACCATGTTCTCCCCACCTGGAATACCAGCAGCGCCAAACATTACGATTGCTGCCGGTTCGCAATACTCACTCCTTACTCCTGTTGCAAACCATTGCTGTATACGATATGGGATGGGTGATAAAGCAAGAATTACCAGCATGAAAAAGATGGCCCCACTGGTAATCAGAACTGTTTTGAAAAGCCTGGCGATTTTTGTCAACAATTTGTTTTGTTTCATGCTCCAAAACTTAAGCAACAGTAAAGATACGAATGCGATGCCACTTCCAGGGATAAAAGAACTAAACCCAGTTTAAGCATTTGACAATGCTTAAGCGATTAAGTGTTTTTAATCAAAGTGTTCTGTGCTTGTTTCAGTAACACCATGAGTGGTAGAGTTGACATAACGAAAACCGCACAATTAAACCCGTTGTTCGATTTCTGTTTGTTTCTTCTGTGTCATTAATGATACTACTATCAGGGTAATGAACGAAAGAGGAATGGAGATAATTCCCGGGTTGTCGATTGGCATAATCGCGTCTTCAACTGGCAATCCGAACTGCCTGTACATACTGGGCGATAGCAGAATAAGTATTATAGATGTCAGAATTCCTACTATTATAGAAGCGATAATACCCTTAGCGGTAGTTTTCTTCCAAAATATTATCATAACAATTGCCGGTAAGTTTGCTGAGGCGGCCACGGCAAAAGCCAGAGCTACAAGGAATGAAACATTCATACCTTTGAAAAGGATACCAAGAATAATTGCAATTGCACCTACTGCAAACGCAGCAAGCTTTCCTGCCCACACCTTGGTTTTATCGTCCATTTTCAGGTTAAGGTATTTGTCGAAAAAGTCGTGAGCAATTGCGCCGGATGATGCAACAATAAGGCCGCTGACGGTTCCCAAAACTGTAGCAAATGCTAAGGCAGAGATAACGGCGAATACACCAACACCAAAAGATTTGGCAAGCAATGGAGCAGACATATTGCTGCTTTCGGGGTCAATTACGCCGTTCATCATTGCGCCAAGGCCCAGATACATGGTAAGTATGTAGAAAAATCCGATGGCCGTAATTGCAACTATTGTTGACTTTCTTGCTGCACGGGTATTTGGAACCGTGTAATATCGTATCAATACGTGAGGTAATGAGGCGGTTCCGAGAAGAAGTGTAAACATTAATGACACGAAATTGATTTTATCCCAAATGGAAGCATCCCGACCAATGTTGAGCAAAAGTCCGGGTCTCATTACTTCCCTTCCCGAAATAACCGCCTGATACCAAACAGTAACCTTTTCATCACCATAATCGAAGTTCAGCTTTTTAAACAATGCCACATCGCTTTGTTCAATAATTCGCAAAAATTCAAATGCGCCAACCGGGCCGGTTCTGTAAACTTCCTCACCGTTATGAATGATTTTTTGCATGTGACCTACCTGTCGAAACTTCCGTTCATATTTTGGTCTTCCATTATATAAGACTTCCCCTGTTGGGCGAACGGTTTTTGAAAGTGTTTCGGTGATAAAAGCGCTATTATCAGTGGTGGAATCCACCTTGTACCATCTTACAGCATCATCATGCTTTAGTTTCACGATATGATTGTCGCCTACCTCGACCAGGTCAATATACTCAAATCCATGTATGGCAGTAAAATCCATTTGGCCGTTTGACAGCGGCACTTCGATAACTTTGGGGGCAACATAGTCGGGTTGTGGAGGAATGTTAATTCCTTTATGAAGAATGAGATAGGTCATAAAAGTTGTAAAAACGATAAGCAATCCTCCTTTAATAAACTGTACATATGTTGTGGAGGTCATACCAGCGGAAGCAACAATCACAATCACTATTGATCCAACAATCAGCACTCCCACCCAGTGTGGTAACCCGAGTAATGGGACTACCAGATCGCCTGCTCCTACCATTTGGGGAATAAGATAAAAGATTGATACAATAAGCGTGCTTATGGATGCCACCAACTTAATACCACGAGAGTTAAATTTGCTATCAAGAGCATCGGTGAAGGTGTACTTTCCAAGACGCCGAAGCGGTTCGGCAACTATAAACAGAGCAACCACCCAACCGGCAAGGAATCCGATAGAATATATAAATCCATCAAATCCTGCAAATGCTATCATTCCGCAAACGCCAAGAAACGAGGCCGCAGAAAGATAGTCGCCAGCAAAGGCAACTCCGTTGACACCCCAGTGGAGATTTCCTCCTGCTGCGTAATAGTGTGATGCTGTCTTGGTTTTAGCTCCGAAATAGAATGAGAGAGCCAATACAAGCCCAACGAAAACAACGAATAAAATTATCGCCACAACGGAAGCATCGTAAATCATTTCTTCTCCCCTCCATTCATTTTCCTTTCATATCCTGAACAAATAAAATGGTAGACGAAACCCATGACTATTGCAAGGATAATTAGGCCGAAGCCATAAACAACAGCCATGTTCTGCCCGCCAATGATGTAAGTACCCATCAATTCCGGGTAAAAAACTCCGATAAGGACAAAACCGAAGTAAATGATTGCATAAGCGAGAAAGAGGATAACCCCTAATTTGCTCTTTTTACCTGAAGCATAATCAATTCCAGTTTCCTGGTGTGCTGGTTCGTGTAACATATTATTATAAGTTAAAAAGGTAAAGTGCGGCAAATTTAGAATAATTGCCTTGACGAACAGCTTACCTGCCGGCAATTTTATTTAATAAACTCACCAGAAATCTGTATCTGCTTCACAATCAAGAATACAGCCGAATCACTGAGCTTTAGGCATCAGATGCAAGAAGATTGCAAAGAAGTGGCAGATACTACCACCCAGCACAAAGAGGTGCCATACAACATGATTGAATCTGAAGCGACGCCAGAGGTAGAATATTACGCCAAAAGAATAGGAGAGACCACCTCCAAGCAACAATAGAAGCGCCCCTTCAGGAACATTCTGTAAAAGTGGCCTAAGGGCAATCAAAATCAGCCAGCCCATGGCAATGTAGATAATGGTACCGACAATACGCCACCTTTCCGAGTAGTAAAAGATTTTGAACAGCACACCGGCAATAGCCAGGCCCCAAATGATGCCAAAGAGTGTCCATCCCCATGGGCCGCGCAGCGGAACGAGGCAGAATGGCGTATAGGTTCCAGCTATAAGTATGAAAATTGATGCGTGATCCAACAGATTAAAAAAGCGTTTTGTTCTGGGCCTTTGAATTGCGTGGAAAAGAGTGCTGGAGAGATATAGTATGATCAGGCTGGCGCCGTAAATTGAAAAGCTTACTATCTGCCACGCATCTCCATTCCTGATGACGGCAAATACAAGAAGCAGAACCAACGCTGCAATGCTGAGCAAAACACCAATACCATGTGTGATGCTGTTAAAAACCTCGTGAAGATAAGGAAACCTGGGTCGTTGCTCCATATTCTGAAACTTTTGTGCTGGCGAATACTAACTAACTGTCAGAAACAAAATCTATTGCACTCAAAGCAAATTGCTGTAGTGCTTTCCGGAGGTGTCTGATTGTTTTTTACAAGATTAGTATTCAACAAACTGCCTTGCATAATATCGGGCTGTAAGTTTTTCGCCAGTGGCCTTTTCAATCATTTTGCTCCAATGCCACTGGCTGCCAGGCCTGAACAAATTTTTCTTCAGGTAGTCCCCTATTTCAGGCCGGTTCACAAAACTCTGATTACGAAAATCATGTGAGCCGATAACATTAGCTGTAATATAAAAAAACAGTTGTGAGGCAAGCAATTCTCCAAGGTGATAATTGTGATAGTAGCATGGATACGCCGCTATATGAATCTTTGCAGCCCAATCGGGTTCATCGCGATGTTCTGGCTTAGTAAGGAGCTGGTATTCTTCGACAAGCTTCCACCACAAGGAATTTAAATTCTGAGCAGGATTCTCGTACATGTATTTTTCGAACCGGAACATTACCTGCGACCATCTGCTGAACACCATTTGCTCGAGGCGAAGATTGTTGAAGCACTCCTTTTCAATTTTTTTCACCTCTTCTGAAGTAATAATCCCCATATCATGCATCCAAACCGGATTGCCTGCAAATCTGCCGAAGATCATAGCAATCGCCTCGGTTGTAAAGGTATGAGCGGGATCGCGCAATACAAACGGTAGTGTGAAATCGAGGTTCAATTCATACACAGCATGGCCAAATTCATGCAGATTGGTGTTCATCCAACTATGGTTCGGGCGGGTATTACACAGTACCCGCACATCACCTTTGCGATCGATATGAGTGCAATAGGCATGCTGATTTTTACCGGGCTTTTCATATAGATTGCTTTTTGCAATGATGTTTCCAATGTCTAGGCCGATTCCGGAATAAAACTTACGGGTTAACTCTATAACATCTTGCCCGGCGTAATAACGATCAAGATCCAGGTTGTAGATCTGAGGTGCTTCCTGAAAAAACCGATTTTGATAGTGCCAGGGCTTCAGGTTTCGTGGTTCAACCCCGTACATACCGGCAAGATGGTGGTCAATCTCCTGTTTTAAGCTTGCAAACGAATCGCGGGTAAGCTCGTCAAGTTCGTCGAATAGTTGCGCTACCTCATTTGGGTCTTGATCATTGAGTCTTAATCGCATTTCGTGGTAGTTATCGAATCCCAGTTCCTGAGCAATATCGTTGCGTAGCTTTACCAATAATTTGATTTCTTCTGACACCAGAGGTCCTATTCGTTTGTGTGAAAGCCAGGCTTCCTGCAGCAAATTATTGTCGGTAGATGTTTTCAGTATTTTTTCAATTTCATTGTCGGCGATAAGCCTGCCTCCTACTTTAGCTCTGAAGTTGGTGTATTTCTGTTCGATTTCAGTTTCGAGCCTGATTTTCTCCTTCAGCTTCCCTATGTCGGCCTGGTTGTAGATATAACTGTTATACAAGGTGTTAAGCTGCCTAAGCAGAAGTTCATCCCTTACAGTATCAGAATCCCTGATATTTTTAAGGGTTGCAAAATCTTCCTTGCTGGCATGAAGCTCGGTGAGTTTCAACTGGGCTGCTTCACAGAGTGCCCAGTCTTCGTGTTTGCCAGAATTAGATGCTCTCCAATATGCCAGATTTGTTTCGGTATAGAGTGGTTGAATACGTTCTTCGTAGCTTTTGATGAATTTTTTCAATTGTGTTTCCATACTTTTCGCTTTTGTACTTCAAATAATGAGCATATTCCTTTTAGAAAATGCCATTCAGAAGGAGTTGTAGTTTTTGTTTTTTATACGCACTGGGTTGTGCTTGGTTTGAACTGGATGCGATCATCCGGAAGCGGCATTAAGTTCGCATAGTGCTATCCATGCCATAAGCCCTGTGCCGGTTCGCAGGGCCTCTTCGTCAATATTGAAAGCTGCTGTATGCAGATTAGCATTGATTCCTTTATGTTGGTTTGCTGTTCCGAGCCTGTAGAAACAGGCCGGAACAATCTGTGAATACCATGCAAAGTCTTCCGACGACATTCGTGGCTCAATCTGTTTCACTTTTTGGTGTCCGAGATATTCAGTGGCGTATTGAATTGCTCGTTCTGTGAGTATGTTATCGTTTTTCAGTACGGGATATCCCTTTTCGATGCGCACATTGCATGAGGCTCCCATGCTTTCGGTAAATTTTTCGGCATGTTGTTTTATCAGTGCATGAGCCTCTTTGCGCCAGTTTTCGTCATATGTGCGAAAAGTGCCCTCGAGGTTGGCTGTGTCGGGAATGATGTTCACTCTACCCTCGGCAATGAACCTACCGAACGATATTACGGTTGGAACCATCGGCGGCGCTTTCCGGCTAACAAGTTGCTGCAGCGATATAAGAAGATGGGAAGCAATCAGCACTGGATCGGTTACTTGGTCTGGTGTAGCGCCATGCCCGCCTTTTCCGTTCACGGTGATGTAGATTTCGTCGGTTGATGCCATTGAATTGCCGCTCCGAAAACCCACTTCTCCAGCTTCGAGCAACGGGAATACGTGTTGGCCAAATATGGCTGTGGGAACCGGATTTTCGAGTACACCTTCGGCAATCATCATCGAAGCTCCTCCGGGATAGGTTTCTTCCGAAGGTTGGAACAGCAAACGAACACTGCCCTCGAAACGGTCGGACAAGCGATTCAGAATGTAGGCTGCTCCAAGTAAGGAAGCCACGTGCGCATCATGGCCACAGGCATGCATAACTCCGTTATTTTCTGAACGATAATCAACATTACCTGCTTCAGTGATCGGAAGCGCATCCATATCGGCGCGTAAAGCAATCAGTTGGCTGTTTGGGTTCGCACCATGAACCGTAGCAACAATCCCTGTGCCGGCAACACCTGCAATGAAAGGAATTCCCCATTCTGCAAGCTTCGAAGTTATAAAAGCGGCCGTTGCATGTTCCTGCATAGATAGTTCGGGGTAGCGATGCAGATGACGGCGAAACTGAACCACCCGCTCAAAAACCTGGTCAGCAAGTTTTCGAACCGCTTCTTTTAGTGTTTCCCGCCCTGTTAATGGTTCCATCGCTAAATAATTAGGTTTACTACAAGGCAAAAGTACTATAAAATAACCCGTACCTTTGCGCCATGGAATCTATCAGACAAAACAGAGTAGCCCGGCTTTTACAGCGGCAACTTGGTGATTTTTTTCTCACCTCGTCGAGAAGTTTGTTTGACCAGGCGATGATAACAGTTACGCATGTTCGGATGAGTAAAGATCTATCTGTGGCCAAAGTGTTCGTAAGCATCTTTGCAACAGGTGATAAGAATGCTGTTTTTGCAAAAATCAATACTCATAATCGCGAAATACGATACGCTCTGGCACATTCGGTGAAAAACCAGTTGAGAAGCGTACCCGAACTGATGTTTTACATTGACGATTCGCTTGATTATATTGACCGGATTGACGAATTGTTGAAAAAATAATTCAACCTGATTCAAATAAGCATGCACTACGACCCGATAAAACGCTTACTTGGGAAAGCAATAGGTCGAAAAGTGACCTTGAGAATACTGTTTTACAAATTACTCGATTTATTGCTGCTACGATCGTGGCACGTCCGCAAAGAGTTGCGGAGTTGGGGAAAGCGCCGCAAACATGCCCACGTTCTTGATGCAGGATCAGGATTTGGTCAGTATAGCTGGTTTATGTCCCGAAGATTCAGGCATTGGAAAATATCAGGGATTGAATTAAAGGAAGAGCAGGTTGCCGATTGCAACAACTTCTTTGCAAAAATGCATGTTCCTAATGCAATTTTTGAGACAGGAAATCTAACGCGGTTTGTGCGACCCGATAGTTTCGATTTGATTATTGCGATAGATGTAATGGAACATATTGACGATGATGAAAGTGTTTTCCTGAACTTCTTCAACTCTTTGCGGAGTGGAGGCATGCTACTCATCTCAACGCCATCGGATAAAGGAGGGTCGGATGTAAGAAAAGATGAAGAAAAATCGTTTATAGAAGAACATGTACGACAGGGCTATAACATTGAAGAAATTTGCATTCAGTTGCGTAATGCTGGTTTTTCTAAAGCAGAGGGGCGCTATCAATATGGGAAGCCTGGAAACCTATCGTGGCGGCTCTCAATGAAGTATCCAGTAATACTTTTAGGACAATCTAAATTATTTTTCTTTTTTCTACCGTTCTACTACCTCGCAGTGTTTCCATTCTGCCTTTTGTTGAATCTTGCCGACCTGAAGTTGCGGCATAAAAGTGGTACAGGACTGATTGTAAAAGCGTGGAAATGAATTCCTGGTGGTAAATGCGAACACAAATGACAAAACCTCTGAGCCAGTAGCGAAATAGGCAATTGATGAACAGCATATTTTAGACAGATACACCGATCATCACAGCAAAATGAATCTCGGCTTCTATATTGCCAGCCGGTATGTGGTTTCAAAAAAAAGCCACAAGATTATCAACATCATCTCATTGATTTCAGCCATGGGGGTAATGGTTGGTACCATGGCTATGGTGATTGTGCTATCGGTTTTTAATGGATTCGAAACATTGGTAAAGTCGTTATTTCATGTTTTCGACCCAGATTTGAAGATCGAGTTAGCTGAAGGGAAAACATTTTCGCCCGATGAGCTACCATCCGATGTTATAAGGAATCTTCCCGGTGTTGTGCGTTACACTGAAGTGCTCGAAGAAACCGTGCTGCTTAAGTATCAGCAGCAACAGACACTTGCTGTTTTAAAGGGTGTAAGTAGTGATTTCGTCCTCAACGAAGAGCTGAATCAACGTATGATTGAAGGTGAACTAGTGCTTGAACAAGGTGAAGTCAATCACCTCGTACTTGGCTACGGATTAGCCTTTGTTCTTGGAGTAAATTTGAACGACGCTCTATCTCCTATTGTAGCTTATGCTCCCCGTCGTGGCCTACTACCCGGCCCCTTTCCGGAGCAGGCATTTAACAGCCGTTCATTGTTTGTAAGCGGTTTTTTTTCGGTACAGCAAGACTTCGACTCAAGATATTCTATAGCACCCCTGCGGTTTGCACAGGATTTGTTCGACTATCAAAACCGGATTACATCTGTTGAAATAAGCCTCGAACCACATACACGAACAGAGTCAATAAAAGAACAGATCAGTACGCTGTTGGGCGATAGGTTTAAGGTGAGAGATCGTTTTGAGCAACAGGAAATGCTCTACAAAATAATGCGAACCGAAAAGTTGGCTATATTTCTTATCCTGTCATTCATAATTATCCTGGCTGCATTCAACAATATTGGAACTCTTTCGATGATAATTATTGACAAAAAACAGGATATTTCAATTCTTCAGAGCATGGGGGCCAATACGCCTCTTATTCGGAAAGTTTTTGTCACCAGCGGCATGATGATAACTCTTTCAGGGGCGCTGCTTGGGATGCTTGCAGGTGCGTTTGTTTGCTGGCTCCAGATGCAGTTTGGAATTATCCCGTTGCAGGCAGGCGGCGGTTCATTCGTGGTAGACGACTATCCTGTGGAATTGCAATTGCTCGACTTTCTTTATATTTCCACAACAGTAACCGTTATTGGCTTTGTTGCGGCCTGGTTGCCTTCGCGAAAAATTAAAGCCGGGAGCATCAAGCCCACGAAATAGCACTATGTTAACAGTTGGCTCAACTAAACCCGTTTATTATTTTTCAAAAAAATTCACTTTTTGTTGACTTTTTTAAACAGTTAGTAATATAACAAGTAATTTTGTATGCAGAATTACTTGGGGAGTATAAAAGCTAATTTTTCTAACATCCTGCAAATCAACACTTAACATGAGAAAAAACTCTACCTTTTCCTTAATCATTAGCAAAGTGATGCCTTTTGTGATCATGCTGATTATTGGGGTATCGCTTACATTTCGCACTATAGCTCAGGAATTTGCGATTGATCTGGGCACATCACTCACCGCAACTGAGATAAAAGAGGACAATATCCAGACTTTGCGTGTTCAATACGTGTATGAAGGGATTAACACTTTTGGCGTTGCAGCCAAAGGCATGGTTTTCAACGAGATTTTCATGCCAAACACCTTTTGGACAGGCGAGTTGGGAACCCCTAAGTTGCCGGCATCAAAAGACCTTATTGAAATACCTTTCGGCGCCGAAGTCAAGGTGAGGGTAAATAGCTATGATGTAACCGAGTACACACTGAGCGATTTTGGAATAGAGCATCCAATTATGCCTGTTCAGCGATCGGTTCGCAAGGACCAAAATGTGGATGAGATTCCTTTCGAATTTCGGGCCGATATTTACAGTAAAGATGCCTTTGTAAAACACGAACTTGCTTCGGTTGAGATTCTTGGCGTTTTGCGAGGTATTCGGATAGCCAGGCTTACAGTGGCGCCTGTTAGCTATAATCCCGTGAAGGGAGTAATAAGGGTTTACAATAATATTGATGTTGAGTTGAGCTTTTCAAATGTTGATGTAGCGCTTAATCAATATATAAAGGCTTCAACGCACTCGCACTATTTTGATGTTGTGCGTAATGCTATACTAAACAATCCAAATCACGGATATCCTGCCCATCCCGACCTGACTAAATATCCGGTTAAATACCTGATTGTATCGCACAGGATGTTTGAAAACCAGCTCGCTCCATTTATCGCCTGGAAGACCAAAAAAGGCTACGAAGTTGTTGTTGCTTATACCGATGTGATTGGAACTACTTTTACTCAGATACAGCAATGGGTTCACACCCAATACAATGCCGGAACTCCAACTGATCCGGCGCCAAGTTTTCTGCTACTGGTTGGCGATGTTCAACAGGTACCATCCCTTATGGGAACATCATCAGGGAAGATGACCGACCTTTATTATGCAAGCGTAGATGGCGACTTCTTTCCTGAAATGTATTACGGACGCTTCTCAGCGCAAAACATCAACCATTTGATTTCGCAGATTGATAAGACTCTCTTCTACGAAAAATATGAATTTACCGATCCTACTTACCTGAATAAAGTTACATTGATTGCCGGGGCCGACGCATTCTGGAATCCTAACGTAGGACAACCAACTGTTCATTACGGTACCAACAACTACTTCAATGCGGCGAATGGATTCACCGATATTCATATTTACCTGACAAGCCCATATACGGGATGCTACGGGCCGTCGCGTATAGCCGTCGGTTTCATCAACTACACAGCTCACTGTAACCAAACGTCGTGGGGCGATCCACTTCTCTCCCAAACTATGGTGAATAATTTCACTAATGCCGGTTTATATCCTTTGGCCATTGGCAACTGCTGCCTGGCCGCCGACTTTGGATTTAACGAGTGCATTGGCGAAACCTGGCAACGCGCCGCCAATAAAGGCTCGGTGGCCTACATCGGGTCGTCGCCAAACTCATATTGGTTTGAAGATTTTTACTGGGCGGTGGGGGCTTTTCCAATAGTAGGAAACAACAGCGGCTATGTACCAACCTATGCCGAAACCACTTGGGGTGCATATGATGCCCCGTTTGTAAGTAATTATGTAACAACCGGCGCCTTTAACTTTGTAGGAAACCTTGCTGTAACCGAGGTTGACATTCAGGGATATGCCAGCCACTCGAGTCCGCTCTATTATTGGCAGGCCTACAACGTGCTTGGCGATCCGTCATTAGTGCCTTTCTTTACCCAAGCCTCTGTAAATACCGTTACTCATCTTCCCATCCTCCCAATAGGATTAAACACCTACGAAGTATCGGCCTCTCCGGGTTCGTATGTAGCAATTTCAAAAAGCGGTGTTTTGCATGGAGCCGCTTTAGTAGGAAGCACAGGAACGGTAACTGTAAATATTGACCCTGTTTTAACGGCTGGCCCGGTTGATATTGTGGTTACAAAGCCGCAGTTCATACCATATATGGTACAGGTGCCTGCAGCAGCACTTGTAGGACCCTATGTTTTGCTCGACAGTTTCACGATCAACGATTCAACAGGCAATAACAACGGCCTTGCCGATTATGGCGAAACCATAAAGCTTAATGTTACTTTGAAAAATGTTGGCTCCGATCCTTCAGGAATTGTTACCGCCACTGTTACCGGAACTAATCAGCACGTTACCCTGACAGGGCCGGCGTCAGCAGCATTTGGTCCTATTCCTGCCGGTGGAAGCGTAACTGTGAGCAATGCCTATACATTTCAAATTGCTGATTTCGTTCCGAACCAGCATGAGGCAATATTTATTCTTAATATGGTCGAAGGATCCAATTTGTGGACTTCGAATCTTCGAATTACTTTACAGGCTCCTGTGCTCAACATTCCGGCTTCATTTATTATAAACGATGCTCAAAGCGGCAACAATAATGGTATTCTTGATCCGGGCGAGACGGCACTCATAACTGTTGAAGTTGAAAATAATGGCAGTAGCAACGTATCGAATGGTGTACTGAATATCACATCGCCCGATCCTCTTCTGATTATTAACAATCCGACTGTTACGATTGGCTCTATTGCTGCTGGAGCAAGCGTAGATGTTTCCTTCTCAGTAACAGCCGACCCCTCAACTACCAGCGGCTATCCTGTAAATGTAGGACTCTTAGCTACCGCCGGGCCTAGTGGCGTATATTCAGCAAATAGAACAATTACCGTGGTTATCGGTCTGATCCCAACCTATAACATATCGAACACCACAGTTACTACTTGTGTAGGGTTGTTTTATGATTCCGGAGGTGCCGGCAGCAATTACGCCAATAACGAAGATTTCACAATGACATTTCTCCCACACTTTCCCGGAGCAATGGTTAGGGCCAATTTCCTGAGTTTCAACACCGAATCGGTACATGACCAGTTGTTTGTATACAACGGAACAAACACAAACGCTCCACAGTTTCCTGGCAGTCCTTTTACCGGTACAACTAACCCGGGTATGTTTACTGCACAAAACGCCAGTGGCGCTATTACCTTCCGTTTCACCTCCGATGGTTCAGTGGTTCGCCCGGGATGGGAAGCCGAAATCTCCTGTTATATGTTCACTTCACCCCCGCCATGTGCCAGCAATCCTACTCCCTCCAATGGAGCATCAAATGTTGCCCTGAACTCGCAATTAGGTTGGACCGCCTCCGATGCTACACACTTCGACCTGTATTTCGGAACTTCTATGAATCCTCCTTACTTGTCAACAGTAACAACTAATTCATTTTCTCCTGCTCTGGTTCCAAATTCTACATATTTCTGGAGAGTGGTTCCAAAGAACAGTGTAGGAGAAGCTCAGGGCTGCCCTGTATGGTCGTTCACTACTGGAGATCCTGTTTACCCGATGACTTTCGGAGTGTTTACAGTAAGCAATGGCATGTTTTACGATTCTGGCGGACAGAATGCCAACTACGGTAATGACGAAAACCAAACGATGACATTTATGCCCGTAGTTAGCGGTTACCAGATGGAGTTCACCTTCCTGAACTTCAACACCGAATCGGGTTTTGACCAGTTGTTTGTTTACAATGGTCCAAGTGATAATTCTCCACAATTTCCAGGCAGCCCATTTCAAGGAATCGTATCGCCCGGAACGTTGATTTCGACACACACAACCGGAGCAATCACTTTTAAATTTATCAGCGACGGCTCTGTCAACAGAGCTGGATGGGCAGCCTCATTCAAAGCTGCCGGCCCACTTGCTGCATTTCCGATATCAAACCCAACATCCATCTGCGAAGGAAACTCTGCGCAATTATACGCACGTGCAGTTGGAGGTACGGGTAATTACACTTACACCTGGAGCCCTGCAACCGGCTTGAACAACACAACTGCACAGAATCCGATTGCAAACCCTGCAAGCACTACCACATATACAGTGGTTGTTAATGACGGAGCTGGCAATGCCACCGGTAACTATACTTTAAATATTCATGAAAACCCGTTGGTCGATCTTGGCCCCGATACACTCCTGTGCCAGAACCAGTCAATTGTACTCGACGCTACAATTCCCTATGGAGTAAACTACCTCTGGAGTCCTGGCGGTGAAACTACACCAACGATCACCATTGACTTCGCCGACTTCGGTTTGGGTTCGCACACAATTAGTGTTATTGCTCACAATCTTTTTGGTTGCTCAGCCGAATCGTCAATTTCTATTACTTTTGACCCCTGTTTGCTTGTCGAAGAAAGAATCGAGGATCTAAACGTGGCAGTTTATCCAAATCCGGTAAGAAATCTGTTGAACATTCGCCTTACCGGCGAATCAAAACAGGTAGAGTTGACACTGCTCAATTATCAGGGTCAGCCTGTTTTCAGACATAGGGTTGGAAACATCAATGGAATCCTGAACAAAGTAATTGACGCTTCTGTTTATCCCAATGGCGTTTATTATCTCAGGATCAACACTGATAACAATGTAATGATAAGAAAAATCGTTATACAGTAACATGCAACAATATGGCATGCATGGTTATTTGCGAATCAGGCCGGTTAATTCTGTCCTACTTCAGGCATGTCGTACACAAAATCAAATCTATGCAACCCGTTGTAATAAAAATCATATTAATCGTAAACAGTTAACCACAGAAATTTAATCAAATGAAAAAACAGTTAACTTTCTTTTTGTTGCTGATCGTATTATCAATCAGCGCCGCTGCTCAAAGCTGGACAGCAATCACTTCCAATCGTCCTGCCGGACTACAGCAGGAACTGATTTCTTCAACTAACGAAAGCATCGTAATCCGGTTCAATGTTCCGGGGTTCTTTATGAGAACGGTAGAAACTCCAAGGGGAAGAGAGAGCATAATCAGTGTTCCGGAGATGGTTCCAATGCTTGTGGCCGGTACTCCCGATATTCCACAATACGGGGTTTCGGCAATCATCCCCGACATGGCTTTGATGCAAGTACGGGTTATATCATCAAAGTATACAGATTTTACAAACATTGATGTTGCTCCTTCGAAGGGTAATTTCAACAGGGGTATTGACCCAAATACAGTTCCTTTCATCTATGGCGAGGTTTACAACCATGATGCTTTTTATCCTGCCATCCGGAGCGAACTTCAGGAGCCTTACATTCTTCGCGATTTTCGCGGACAGGTTGTAACCATATTCCCATTCAGCTATAATCCTATCGCAAGAACGCTGCGCGTATATCACGAAATGACCGTTGAGATGTATAATACCGGAATTGGTGGCGAGAACCAGTTTCATCGCTCCGGGCTTCCAGAACGAACTGATCGTGAGTTTAAACACTTGTATGATAGGCATTTCATCAACTTCAGCGTTACCCGCTATCCCATAATCCAGGAAGAAGGCAGAATGCTGATTATCAGTCATGGTCCGTTTATGGCAGCGATGGAGGAATTCGTACAATGGCGGAGAACCATTGGCCGTCCCACCGAAATGGTAAACGTTGCCACTATAGGAACCACCTCTACGGCAATCAAAAACTTCGTGGTTAATTATTACAATACCCATGGATTAACACACCTTCTTCTTGTAGGCGATCACCAACAGATTCCAAGTCACAGTATGTCTGGTGGTTTTTCCGACAATTTCTTTGGCTACATTACCGGCAACGACTCATATAACGAATTGTTTGTTGGTCGCTTTTCGGCCGAAACGCCGGCTCATGTAACCACACATGTGGATCGAATAATCCATTATGAACGTGATATCACCACCGCCGACACCTGGCTTAACTTCGGCATCGGAATTGCACGTAACGAAGGTGCTGGACAGGGGCATTATGGTGAGAGCGATTTCCAGCACATGGATTTTATACGCGATACCTTGCTCAATTTCACTTATTCTACGGTATACCGCGAGTATGACGGAAACGTTCCCGGCCTTCCAAACACAACGGCTGCTCAGATCTCACAACGGATAAACGCTGGAGCGAGCATCATTAATTTCTGCAACCACGGATCAGTAACTGGCTGGAGCGTTGCCAATTACAGCATTTCCCATGTTAATCAACTCACCAACGTTAATAAATGGCCCTGGATATGGTCGGTTGCGTGCGATAATGGAAGGTTCACAACCGGAACCTGTTTTGCAGAAGTATGGATGCGAGCTACACATAACACCACCGGCGAACCCACTGGCGCTATCGGAACCATGATGTCGTGGATTTCACAACCATGGGTACCACCCATGACTGGTCAAGACGAGATGGTAACCATTTTTGCCGAAGGATATGCCAACAGAATTAAACGAACATTTGGCGGCACATCTATCCACGGAAGTATGCGCATGGTTGACCAGCACGGCACTTCGGGTCGCGAAACACATGACACATGGATCCTGTTCGGCGATCCTTCCTTAACGCTGCGATCCGATATCCCTACGCCTATCACTGTGTCGCATATGCCAGCAATTTTACTCGGCTCATCAACCTTCACTGTGAATGCAAATGCTGAAGATGCAATTGTTTCAATCACCATGAATGGCCAGATTCTCGGTACGGCCTACATAAATAACGGAACAGCCACTGTGAACTTTGCCGGCCCACTGAATCAGCCAGGCGAGGCAACTATCGCAGTGTTTGGCTTTAACCGCGTTACTTATCTTGAGGAAGTAGATGTAATACCGGCTACTGGTCCATATATCGTATATGTTTCGCGGGTGATAAACGACACCCTGACAGGCAATGGCAATGGCCAGATAGATTTCGACGAATCCCTTGTTTTAGGAGTTTCATTGAAAAATTTAGGTGTATTAGCAGCAACCGACGCCATAGCCACAATCTCTTCGATTTCGCCTTTTGTAACCCTAACCGATAGTGTACATAGTTTCGGAACTATCGAACCAGGCGCAACGTTGATGATTTCAGATGCTTTTGCCTTCGATGTTGCCGATAATGTTCCCAACAATACCACACTTACATTCAGTATCATTGTTACCAGCGGCACTGAATCCTGGACAGGAAGCTTCAACCTTGTTGCTTACGCTCCGGTTTTAGCTGTTGGAAACTACAGCGTATCTGATCCTACCGGCAACAGTAACGGGCGCCTTGATCCGGGAGAAACAGCAAATATTATTATTACTACAGCCAATAACGGGCAAAGCGATGCCATTAACGCAATTGGCTCTATTGTTCTTAGCGATAATTTCATTACAGTAAATTCTGCCACCTATACAATTCCTATTATCGGTGCCGGTCAAACAGTAAATGCCGTATTTAACGTAACAGTAAGTCCTTCAACCCCCATAGGCCATGCCGCAAGCTTCTCATATTCTGTGCAGGCAGGTGCGTACCAGGCTCAGAGAAACTTTATCGCTAAAATAGGCTTGATTCTTGAAGATTTCGAAACCGGCGATTTCAGTATGTTTAACTGGGCATTCAGTGGTAACCAGCCTTGGACCATAGTGAGTTCCGGAGTATACGAGGGGGCCTTTTCTGCAAGAAGCGGAACCGTCAGCCATGGTCAGGAGTCAGTAATGAGCCTTCAATATGAAGTGGGCGTTGCCGACTCAATCTCATTCTTCCGCAGTGTTTCATCAGAATCTGCCTATGACTTCCTTCGCTTCTACATCAACAATGTGAAGGTAGGTGAATGGTCGGGTAATGTTCCCTGGGGCCGGGTTGCTTTCCCTGTTTCTGCAGGCATGAGAACATTCAGATGGGAATACTCTAAAGATGGTTCGCTCTCGAACGGAAGCGACTGCGGCTGGATTGACTATATTGTGTTCCCGCCAATGCTGGTTGCAACAAGCAATGCCGGAACAGATGGTATAATTTGCCAGGGCGCAACCTACCAACTCAACGGAGCTGCTACAAATTTCCACAGCTTTTTCTGGACTACCTCCGGCGATGGCGTTTTCAGCAACTCACTTGTGCTTAATCCTGTTTACACTCCGGGAACTGCCGATATCAACAATGGAGGAGCAACTCTTACACTTACTGTAGTTCGAAATACAACCACTATAACCGACCACTTAGTATTGACCATCAATCGTTTACCTGTTGTAACGGCTGGAGTTAACTCCACAATTTGCGATGGTAGCGTACTTCTGCTCGAAAACGCTTCCGCTTCTTTCTATAGCGAATTGCTTTGGACAACAAGCGGCACTGGTTCATTCAACGATCCTACAATCCTGAATCCAACTTACACTCCCAGCTCCGCCGATATTGCCGCCGGTAATGTAACTCTTACCCTGCAAGTTGTTGGCATGGCACCTTGTGGCGATGCTGCACACAGTATCATTGTCAACATCGTTCCTCAACCTCAGGTTTTTGCCGGAAACAACATCAACATCTGCCGCGATGCTACAGTTCAATTGCAAGCATCAGCCTCCAACTACTCGGCTCTGCTCTGGACAACATCCGGTACAGGTTCGTTCAACGACAACATGATCCTGAACCCGATCTATACTCCAAGTGCAAACGACATTGCTGCCGGCAACGTTACCCTTACACTTTCGGCTGCCGGGCTGGCTCCATGTGCGAACGCCATAAGCGCTGTAAACGTACAGTTAATGGCATTACCTACCGCGGAGCTTAGCGGAAATCATACTATCTGCCTCGGCCAGTCGGCGCCGCTTACCTTCAACCTAACAGGAACCGCCCCGTGGGTTGTGGTTGATGGCAACAATGTTACACACACTATTACCGAATCGCCATGGGTGTGGAATGTAAGTCCGGAAACTACAACAACCTTTACTTTGATGTCGGTTACCGATGCCAACAACTGCACAAACGCAGCAACAGGAAGCGCTATCGTAACAGTTAACCTCCCACCGCTGACTCCTGTTAAGCCAGCCGGACCCGACACCGTTGACTTTGTGCATAACACATCTTCGGTATTTACAATTGAGCCAGTTGCCAATACAACCGGATACCTCTGGAGTATTGAGCCTGCCGAAGCCGGAACAGTCAGCCCCGATGGAACATCGGCCACCGTGGCATGGAATGCAACCTACCAGGGCAACGTAGTTGTGAAAGCCAGAGCATGGAACGACTGCGGCGAAGGTGAGTGGTCGGACCACAAGCAGATTCATCTCAAAAACACCACCGGTATTGGCCATATTGCGCAGGATTGGAATCTGAATATCTATCCTAACCCATCGCAAGGCATGTTTACACTGACACTTACTCCCACCAGAGACGTACGTGCCAACATCACTGTTACAAGCCTGATTGGGAAAGTGGTTTACAGCGAACAAGTGGCTCTGGGCACTACCCGATTCACTAAGACGGTTGATCTTAATCAGCTCGAAAGCGGCCTTTATATTCTATCCGTAGAAGGAGTAGAGTTTAGTGTATTCCGCAAAATAATTATTCGCAGGTAATTATCAACATGATCTTTGATAAGAAGAGGCTGCCTCATAATTGGAGCAGCCTCTTCTGTTTTTAACCCAGTATGCAAGGGCAGCCAGTTTGATTTTTTGCCGCAAAATTATCTTGCGCAAAAACGGTGGTCAAGATGGGTTGGTCGGAGGGATACTCTTTAAAGGTCAAACCAAAGGTTCGGCTGTCCGATAAAAATGACTGGTATCTTTTAATCCGGCTGAAACATAAATCCTCAAAGAAAGCACTGTCCCCGCTGAGCGGCAATTTTATTATCGTTTAGCTGAAGCGAGAATATTTATTAGACTAAAATCTCCACGCCGTGTTCCCTCACCAACTGAACTAGAGGAGAAACCTTATCGTTCATGTATTTATTAAGTCCTACGGTATAGGGTTCAATCTTAAGGTCAACCTTTTCAGTCATTCTCCAGGCTTTTGCTTTAACCGAATGATCGTCGGTATCAAACTGTGAAGACACGATCATTACATCTATATCACTGTCAGCTAATGCAGTACCGCGAGCCCAACTACCATAAAGAAAAGCTTTTTCTACGGTAATACCCGATAAATTTAGGAGTAAACAATACTTCCTGAGCTTGTCTATAACTTCTCTTTGAGACATTTAAATAATTGTTTTGTTTGCAACAGTATTTCACTTGCTAATTGCATAGAAGGGGTTGAAGGATAATATTCAGGATAACGTCCCTCAAGCTGATAAGTCATTTAAATACTGCACAGGTCTTTTTCATCTTCACTCAACGTTAAATCGGTTTTTGATAACAGATAAAGCAGGTTGTGCGACCTAGGCGGTATTTCTGCGGTAAATCTTACAAAGTGAGCTTTAATAACTTTCTCAATACAAAGGTGGCTGAAAAACAATCCTTGAAGGATTTTCCCATTAGAAATAAGCAACTCAGCAATTTGAAGATCATCAATTGCTGATTTGATCCAGTAATCTATTTGCTCTGCTGTTCCCATGCTATCAATAAAGTTTTCTGCAAGAAGTCAAAAATACTTTAGCTGCCAGTAATCCAGATCAAATCAAGTAACTGAGGCAAAAATAGGAAAAAAGTAACAGAAAACCGTCTGAAAATGCATCAGTTATCAAGAGTAAAGTAATGAATCTCCTCCCCCGATGAGCGGTAATTGTACTGGACATCCGATAAAAATGTCGCACGCAGGGTTTTGTTGTTATTTTTTGCATCCTTTATTTTTAGGTTCGTTTTTCGTTGGCAGTTTAAATTCTACTGGTAGATTGTATTTTACCCTGATTGGTTTACCTCTCTGCATTGCCGGTTTATCAAACTTGATTAGTCTGGCAACTCTTAAGGCTTCTTCATCTAAATCTTGTCGAATTCCTCTTATGATGATATGGTTTATAGTATTTCCTATTGTATCAACCCAAAACGACACAAAGACCAGACCATAAACAGAGTCAGATTTTGCTGATTCCGGATGCCTTAAATTATTTTGAACAAATTCATTTAAGTTTCCTTTAAACACAGGCATATCCTCTACAATGATAATTCCAATATATTCTATACTGTCCTTCTCTTGTGCAAAACAATTGACAAGACTTAGAAAGCAACTAATTGTTAAATAAATAAAAATTTTTACCATCTTCTTGGAATTTTATATATGAATCGTTAAACTAGTCGGAATAGATTGGACAATTTTTTGGTAATATTAAGTTAACGTTTTCATTCAACGCAGTCTCGTCAACCACAGTTATTCTGAAATTTCCAGGAGACCCGCCCGGTGAGGTCGCACGGAATAGGGTGTTAAACCACAACTGCTGCTAACATTGTTGTTATAACCAACTGTCACGTTGCTTTGTGTACTATTGCAGGAAACACAGGTTTGTGCAAGCAACTGCGATGAGATGAGGCTCAAGGCTACTATTGCCAGAGCCATAACCAGAAAGTGTTTACTGATTTTCATTGTTGTTTGTTTTAGTGTGATTTGATAAGTTTGCCGGTTTCAACTGTGCCAGTAACATAACGCAATTCATAAATATAGCTGCCCGGTGGCAGGCTGCCTGTTTGAATAAGACCACTGGTACTATGAATAGTAACGGAAATCACTTCTTTGCCAGCCATATTAAACATCCGGAATTGAGAGCCGGTATGCATTGTATGGTATTGAAGTTCTTTTGAAAAAGGATTAGGCCAGAATACTGTTTTCTTTATGGGTATCAGCTCCTTGTTTGTGCCAACAAGTAATCCCTCGTTATTGAGTTTCAGAAAAACAGGATCATAAACCTGCGTGGCATGATTAAAACGCGCCGCACTGATAAAGCTGCCGCCGTCCTGAGTTGCAAGGATATAATGGGATTCGTAGTAATGGTCGCCGCCGATAAAATGCAGGTAGCGGGGCTGAAGCTGTGCGTCGGTCTGACCGGTCATTATCCAGCTAACGCGGCCTGGAGGGGGCTTGCCGATGCGCTGATGTTTTAAACCGGCAAAGAAAACAGTATCAGAGTGCCTGAAGTCAATATCCCTGCCGACGCCTACAATATCCAGTGTGTCGTAAGCGCCAAAATAATTTGACTGTTTGACATTTAATAAACTATCGTAAGATACAAGCCACATATCCCTGTCATGCGACCCGGCATAGCCCGGCCTGAGCTCCTCACATGAATTTAAAAAAGTACTATCGGTATGCCAAAGAACAGTGTTACTCCATCCTACAAACGGTAGGTTACTGCTGCTGATAAACTGTGGCGTTGTGTCAAACACAAGCCGCGCCGGCCATCCACCGCCACCAGAAAACCAGGGTGAGAAAGCCCAAATCCTGGTAGAATCATGATTTAGCAAATAGTCTGATGGGCCATAGCTTTTTTGGTTGTGCAGGTAATAAGACTGCATATTACCAAGGGAATCAAACCAGGTTAATTGATAATCAAACGAATGGCCGGGGAAAAAGGCTGGTTCAATGGCCATCAGATAGCTGTTATTGAGATGGAATACCCTGCGTATGCCAGCAACAAAATAGTTACTCATATCATGATACTTAACCCACACTTTGTTGAGTGCAGCATCCACTCTTAGCAACAAGAGATGCAGGTGTCCGGAATCCGGCGATCTTGCTTCTCCAGCCACCAGATATCCCCCGTTATACGCACGTTCAATGTGATAAAAATTGAATAAGGTGTCGCCAAAACTATAATGATAGGTAGTGGTGTCGCCCTGCGGAGTGAACCTGAGCAGGTAGGCCATGGTTGGAGTGTTGGGGGCATAATCAACCCCCGTCCTCTCCGAAATGATAGCTATCACATCTCCGTTTTCTTCCTCAATAGCATTGTTAGAAAACTTTCTAACCGGGTATTCCAGCACAAACTCAAATGTGCTTTGGGATGTTAGTAAACCAGAAAGTAAGGCCAACAGTAATGTAAGCAGTACTATGAGTGTTGTTCGTTTCATCATTCGGGTAGAGTAGTGGGTTTTGTACATGCCACATCTCTTTTTCTGAAGTAGATGGTGGGTTTATGCCAGATATATCGAAAAACGCCGAAATTTTTATCAACGCTTTTTATCATTGATGATGCAAATCTTTTGTTTCCTGTGTTTTGTGCAGAACTCACCCATGCATTTATCAGCTCTTTCTTGTGGTCGAAATAGAACTGCATCTCATGAATACCGGAGTTATTATAGTTGTATTCAAGACATTCTGTCCAGTCATCGAAAGGGGCAACTGCCTCAGAGGCTGCAAAGATTTTGTAATCAAGGTAATTTACCAGTGTCGTGTTGAGCTGATGCTCTTTATAGTCTAAGATCAATGAATGTTTTGTACCATAAAAATACCAGCGGCAGTTGTTTCCGGGGTCGGGATTGTAATGCTGGTAAAGCAGGACTTCAAACATCTTTGGAGCGCTAAGCTGTTCATTTCCATAACAATCGTGTTCGGCAAAAACGGTATCCCAGTGTAAACGTGCAAAGGGATGATTCGCATTGGCGTAGCTGAAGTTCAGCGTGGCATCAATATACCATATAGCCGAATCAATACTTATTTTTTCTTCGCTTTTAAGCTGCCCGCCTTCATTGCGGGCGTTCATGCGCTCAAAAAAATTAAGAATGAGCAGGCTTACATACGGTTCTTCGGTATAAGTGTCAAACCGTTCGGTGCTCATTGGTGTTCCTTTACTGCACGAGTAAATCAACGCAGAAGCCACAAATGCTGCAACAACAGGTAAAATGATTTTTTTTCATGCGAATTGTTGTTAGGGTAATAACGGCTAAGTGTATTCCACTTTAAGTGGTTTATTATTTAATACACAAAATTATAAAAGGTTACTTGAATAATCTGCAGGTGAATGAATTTTTTTCATTATTCGTATCACTACATATTCGAGCGCAAGAATTGCTCACTTAGGATGTGCGATACGCAGTGAACATGTGAATCCACTTTCGCAACTAATCTCAGGTTGTTTGTCGCCGGTGATGTGCGCACAAAAAAAGGCTGCCCTTTTAACACAGCCTCTTTTTATTTATAGAAACCGAATGGTTTATCCAAAAACAATTTAAATTTGTAGCAGCAGACAACAAAAAAATCATGAAGAAATTTTTCCGCCAGCAATTAATGCTGGCTATATTTCTATTACAATATCAGCTATTTTCTCAGGAAACATCGATTATTCAAACAATTGCTCCTGCACCGGCACTTACACGCATGGATTCGGTATGGCACTCAAGACTACCGAAATTCACTCTCGCCGATCTGAAAAACCTTACTCCCGAAACAGTTCTACCATGGCACTTGAATAACGCGGCACTCCCCTATTTTCCGCCCATTTTTTTGCAGAGCGGCGCAAGTTGCGGTCAGGCAAGCGGTGTGGCCTTCACTTTTACTTACGAAATTAACAGGGCGAGAGATCTGCCTGCAAACAATCCCGACAACCAATATCCAACACACTTTGCCTACAACTTTGCCAACGGCGGTTTTGGTTGGTATGGGGTAAGCTATTTCCACAGTTTTGAAATCCTGCGAACCAATGGCACGCCAAATATAACCGACTACGGCGGAATGTGCTATGGTGGCGACAGCCGCTGGATGACAGGCTATGATAAGTATTTTAACGGGATGCATAACCGTATCGAACAAGCATACACCATTGAGGTGGGAACCCCGGAAGGTCTGCTCACGCTAAAACATTGGTTGCATAATCATCTCGACGGATCGGCGATAGGCGGGGTTGCAAGTTTCTATGCCAACGCGCCCTGGAACATGAAAACACTACCTGCGGTCAGCCATGAAGCCGGAAAAAAAGTAATTGTTCATTGGGATGGAGAACCCACTCACGCCATGGTAGTAGTTGGCTACAACGACTCAATCCGATACGACTTCAACAACGACGGAATGTTTACCAATGACATTGATATTAATAACGACAATGCAACCGATATGCGCGACTGGGAGATCGGGGGGCTTCTGTTTGCTAACAGTTACGGCACATCGTGGGGCGACGACGGATTTTGCTACATGCTTTACCGCACTCTGGCCGAACATGTTACAACGGGAGGAATCTGGAATCATGCTGTGCACGTTGTTAGAACGCTTCCTGATTATTCGCCGATGCTCACAGCTAAAATCACCATTTCTCACAAGGCACGGGGCAGAATAAAGGTTACTGCCGGAGTTTCGGATTACCCGGAACATATTTATCCGAAACATACTATCGAGTACCCAATCTTTAATTTTCAGGGCAGTGATATCTTTATGCAGGGTGGAACAATCCCAGGACAGGAAACTATCGAATTTGGCCTGGATTTAACTCCGTTGCTTAATTACATTCGGCCCGGAGAGCCTTCAAAATTTTTTCTTCAGGTTGCTGAACACGACCCCGAAAACAGGTTTCACGGACAGGTTGTCGGATTCTCGGTGATTGATTATACCGGAACAACGCCTGTAGAGCACATTTTCCCCGACACTCATATTCCTTTGCTCAATAACAGCACTACAACTCTGGGAATAGCTGCCGCAGTTAATTTTCAGCCTGTTACGATTGAAACCCGTTGGCTGCCGCCCTACACATCAGGGCAACCGTATCAGGTTCAGGTAGAAGCATCGGGAGGTGCTGCGCCTTACAGGTGGGATGTTGTTCATCAACACATCGAACATTCGATTTCGTTCGACCCGCTCAACCTCGCCACCGAACAGGTATTGCCGTTGCCCGGATTGGAGACTCATACAACAATTCCGATTGGTTTCTCCTTCCCATTTTATGACACGGTTTACGACCACATTTCAATATACCCCAACGGGTTCATGATGTTCGGCAACGAACCTTTCCCCTACCCCTACTGGCTCGATCCGTTGGTATTTCTGAAGAATTTCCGTGTGATCGGTGTAATGATGTCGCCCGATATTAACCTTATTGCCGCCAATAGCGATGCTGTTTTTGTTGACCGGCAGAGCAGTCATCTGACGGTGAAATGGAAAGCTACTTTTGTATGGGGCAGCTATCAGTTGCCACTCTCGTTTGGAGCGGTTTTACATTCCGACGGCCGGATTGAGTTTCATTATAGCCCGATGGATTTTGGCAGGTATTGCCGATGGCTCGCTGGTATTTCGCTCGGCGATGGCTTTAACTTTTCAACCTTTAGCCGTTCGGGAGTTCAACGGTTTCCGGTTGAAGAGGCTGTAGCCTTCGCGTTGACAGAAATTCCTGAATCATTGAAGATCAGCAGTAATGGACTTCTTACAATCGGGTCGGACGACTTAAACCAAATTGTTGACATCACCGCAAGAGCAACCGACAGCAGGGGAATCTCAGGGAGCCGGACCATGCAATTAACAGAAGGATTAGTTGTTTCATTCTTTCCAAATCCATTAAACCCAATGGCCGGACAAGAGAGCGTAATAGAATTGTTCTTGCATAACGTTTCTGCATCCGCAACCGGGTTGATCCAGCTTTGTTTTAGTTCTTCCGGTTCGCCGAATGTGGGTTGGATTGATCCTTGCATAAATCTGCCCTCCCTGCCATCTGGCGATTCAATACGGGTTTTGGATGCTGCACGGTTTCAACTCAGCAACAACACTCCCTGTGGTTGGCTGATACCGCTGAAAAGTGTTGTCACATTCGGAGAAAAGCAAATCGAAAAAACCAGCCATTTTGTTTCGGGTCGCAAAATGCTATCCATAGCAAACATGGAAATTTCCGACCTGACAAACAACAAAGTGAATCCCGGTCAGAATTATTATGTTGAAATTACAATGGTAAACAATGGCATAATCGCTGTTGATGATATTAACGTGCGTTTGCAAAGCATTCATCCGTTTGTTGTACTGTTGCCTCCGGTTTCACATAGCATTGGAACGCTGGGTGCACAGCAAAGCCTGACAATTCAGCTTCCCATTCTAATCCATCCGCGTGCAATGATTGGAAGCCTCCTTCAGCTCGAAGCATTGCTGGTTTCCAATAACGAAACAATTACCCGTAAATCGTTGAATCTTGTTGTTGTTCGACCCAGAATACTTGCCCTTGATCTTGATAACGCACATATTTCAATTCCTCTGCTGGTCAAAGCGTTAAACGAGTTGGGGCATGAATATGAAATAGGCACAGCAATCAATCCCGGCATGAACGACTACGACGTGGTTTTCATCGGGCTGGGTATGCATCCTCACACCTACGTCCTCACCGCAACCGACCAGACGCTAATCAGGAATTACCTGCTTCAGGGAGGAAATTTATATCTTGAAGGCAGCAGCGTTTGGAGAAGCGCTCCTTATGTATCCAATGATTTGTTCGGTGTACAGGGATTAAACAACGGCTGGCCATTGGGAATTGATTCACTTTCCGGACAACCGGGAACCTTCACCGAAGGATTGACTTTTAATCACGCTGAAAGCACCCTTAAAAGGATCGACAACATGCAACCTCTCAACAGCGCTTTTGCAATCTTTAGCGATGTTCCAACCGGTTTAACCTACAGCGTGGCAAATCAGACTGACACCTACCGCACTATCGGAAGTTCTTTCCGTTATAGCGGCCTGCACCAAAATCTTGTGGATACGCTCCCCCGGAATTTGTTGAAAAAATATCTTGACTTTTTCGGTCTCGAAACCGGGTTGATTGCCGCCAACTTTCATGCCGACCGATATGAGATTACCCATGGTCAATCAGTACAATTTTATACCAAAAGCGCCGGCGCAGTACAAAACTGGCGCTGGGAGTTTGAGGGAGGATCTCCGTCGTGGTCAATTCAGCAAAATCCCGAAGTGCGTTATGATGAACCGGGAGAGTATGCCGTGCAACTAATCGTGCAGGCTGGAACCCTTACCGATACGTTACTTTTGGAGGATTATATCCGTGTTGAATCAGGACCCGGTATAAATGAGAATAACAGCCGTTTGTTTTCAGTGTTTCCAAACCCGGCAAACGATTACATCCATGTAGTTCCGCAAGGCAGCATCAGTGGTAAAGCACAATTTAGCCTGTGGAGTATTACCGGTAAGAAAATGGTGTTTCATGAAACAGATTTCGATTCAAACAACAGGCCGGTTGTTCTTTCGCTCAAGGGCATTCCTCGTGGTATTTATTTGTTAAAAATCCGATCGGCCACACTACAATATGCAACCAGGATTATTGTAACCCGATAAAATCAATCAAACAACATTGTTTATGAACAGGCTCGCACAATTTATTGGCTTAATCTACCTTCTTGTAATGCTATCTCCGGCTTTTGCACAACATGCTGAAGCAACGTACGATAGCCTTGGGATTACCCCACCGCTTAGTGTTTACCAGGAGGAGGAGCTCATACCGTTGATGACGGTTCCTCCCCTTCCAGTTCCGCATGTTTATCTAGGGCCAAATGCACCATTGCTTCCACCACAGTTGGATAATTCAACAAAACCATTTTTTAGGGGGGTATTTCAACAGGATGGTTTGTCGTGCGGGCAAGCAACACTTGTGAGCCATACTTTTACGTACGAGGTGAACCGGCTCAGGAATCTGCCAGGAAATGTGCCAGCAAATCAATACCCTACTCATTTTGCCTGGAACTGGGTGAATGGTGGCGATGGCTGGTTTGGAGCAAGTTATTTCCATTCCATTGATTTGCTTCGCAGGGTAGGAACTCCGAATGTAGCTACTTACGGAGGAATGGCAGCCGGCGGAGGCACACGTTGGATGACCGGTTATGAGAATTACTATGCTGCAATGCTAAACCGCATACATGACGGATTTTCGATAAATGTTTCAACCATTGAGGGGTTAAACATCCTGAAGCATTATCTCCACGATCATCTGGAAGGCTCACCGCATGGCGGAATAGTCAGCTTTTACGCCAACCAGCCTGCTCTGCAAAACCTACCCGCCGGAACACCCGAAGCAGGAAAAAAAGTTGTTACACAGTGGTCAACAGCCAATCACGCTATGACATTTGTGGGATGGCACGATTCAATATGCTGGGATTATAGCGGCGACGGACAATATACCAATCATATTGATATCAATGGCGATGGGGTGGTTAATCTGCGCGACTGGGAGATTGGCGGACTAATAATGGTGAACACCTATGGTGGGGTTCCCAATTGGGGCAACGGAGGATTTGCATATGTGATGTATAAAACCCTTGGCGAAGCATTCGGTAGTGGTGGTATATGGAACAGCAGCGTTCATGTAGTTGAACCAAAAGCCACGGTACTACCTCAAATCACAATGAAAATCACACTCAAGCATACATCAAGGAACAAACTTAAAGTGTGGGCAGGCGTTTCGCCAAATCCAAACGCAACAGAACCCCTCATAATGATTGACTTTCCCATAATTGATTTCCATGGCGCCCACCGCTTTCTGCAGGGAGGAAGTTCCGAAGCACACAAAACTCTTGAATTTGGCCTTGATCTAACACCATTACTAGGGTTTGTGTCGCCAGGGCAGCCAGCCAGGTTTTTCTTCAGGTTAGAGGAGCGCGATCCTGCAAACGCTGGAACAGGCGAAGTTGTCGCCCTTTCGCTGAGAAATTACACAAGTGGTACTGTAAATGAAATCATCTGCTCCGGATTACCAATGCCAATCGTAGAAAACGGGATCACAAACGTATGGCTCAACGCCACAATCAATTACAATCCAGTTACCATCACTACGCAAACGCTGCCTGCAGCAAAAATCTCTGAACCATACAGCCATCAGTTGTCAGCATCAGGGGGAACTCCTCCCTATCGCTGGAATCTGAAAATGGATTACGATGAAAGCAGTCAAACACAGAATTTTCCAAATATATCAGCACAAAACATCACTCCCTCCAATGCCAACAGCGGCACTACCATGAGAGTACTGCCATTCCCGTTTCCTTACTACGGGAAACTGATCGACACCGTGTATGTTCACGTTGATGGCATAATTCTATTCGACCGGCAAAATTTCCCATGGCCATATTATAACGAACCGATGGTGCTGTTTAAGGGCTACCGCGGAATAGCGCCGTTTTTGTTTGACCTGAGAATAGAGTCAGGTCAGGGAATCTGGTATGAAGGCAACTCAGAGTCGGCTACTTTCCGGTGGAAAGCATCCCTAAACGGTGTTTCAGGAACTGAGGTAAATATAGCCGCAAAGCTTTATCCAAACGGGAAAATCGAATTTTTCTATGGAGCGATGCAATACTCACAAGGGATTGTGTGGGTGGGAGGAATCTCTGCAGGCGATTACCGCAACTATCAAACCCACAGCAAATCGGGTGCATCGTTTATTTCAAACGGCCTGGCGTACCTGTTCGAACCTCCAGATTTCGCATTCGATATGCAACTCACTACCGGAGGTATTTTGCATGGAACGCCAGATCAGGTATACACCAATTGTATGCTGAAAATAATGGCCGTTGACAACAACGGGCTTTCAACAATAAAACACTTAGCATTCAACACACGTGGTTTTAAAGTGTACTATACAATTGCCGCCGGCGACGACGACATTATCGGACTGGGCGAAACAGTACAGATGGGGATCACACTTGTAAGTCACGAAACACAACCGTACTCCGGCATTTCTGCAACCTTGCTCACTGATGATTCGGCTATTACCATGATTGACAGCACTTTTGTTGTTCCAATCATCAATCCAGGAGATTCCCTCCATTTTCCTGAAGTGCTGTCATTTGAAGTTACGCAAGTGGTTCTCAACAATTATCCTCTCGATATGAACCTTCAGTTGACTTCGGGTACCGAAATATGGAACAACCCCTTACATCTTACCATTAATGCACCACAAATTCATTTGGCTTCTGTCATGATTCTCGATGGGGCAAATGGTGCGCTTGACCCAGGTGAAACTGTTCAGCTTGTGATCCGTGTGAAGAATAGCGGCAGTGTTTCGCTTGATGCTGTTCAGGCATCGATTGCGACCATGCATCCAGGAATTACAATTACTGACGGTGTAGCCTCTCTTCCATGGATACAACCTGAACAAACCGCCAGTCTTGTTTTTTCGGTTTCTGCGAATCCGAGCATGGTTGTCGGGCAGAATTTTGCCATTGATTTGAACGTTTCCGGATCAACCGTTTATTCAGGTAATTATAATTTAATTCTGCCTGTGGGACTGCTGGTTGATAATTTCGAATCTGGGGGCCTGGCTTCCATGCCGTGGTTTTCTACAGGTGGAAACCATTGGGGTGTGGTACAAAATACTCCCTTTGAAGGGTTGTATTGCGCCCTGTCGGGAGTTATTGGTCATAATGATACTACCTCTCTGGAACTCATTATAAATGTGACAGTTGCTGATACCATCTCTTTTTACCGGAAGGTATCGTCCGAGTCTAACTTTGATTTTTTACGGTTTTATATTAATGGCATACAGAGAGGATCTTGGTCGGGTGAGCAAAATTGGAATCGGGTGCGATACCCGATACCAGCCGGACGGCACACCCTAAAATGGGCATATATTAAAGATCAATCTGATATTGGTGGGACAGATAATGCAATGATAGATTTTGTTGAGTTTCCTCCACTGCTGATGGTTGATGCCGGAGGCCACGCTCTGATTTGCGAAGGCGCTGTTTGGCAATTACAAGGTGGGGCAGCCAATCAAACCTCCGTGGCATGGAGCAGCAGCGGTTCAGGCACATTTAGCAATACAGCCATATTTAACCCTATTTACACACCCAGCCAGGCTGATATTTCGGAAGGTTCGGTTCAACTGATGATAACAGCCTATTCCACGGCTCCTTGTCCTCCTCTATCTTCTGAAACAACCTTGTGGTTTAACCGCCTGCCGACGAGGCCTGTAATACCCTCAGGACCCGACAGTGTGAATGTTTTATTTGTTACGCAAAGCACTTTTATCTCAGATTCAATCGCTCATGCCCAGCAATATGACTGGCTCTTAGAACCGCAGGAGGCAGGAGTGCTTAACGCCAACGGACTTCAGGCAACGGTTGAATGGAATACTACTTTTACCGGCCAGGCGGCTGTTAAAATCAAAGGATTGAATGATTGTGGAGAAGGACCGTTTTCGCTCCCAAAAATTGTACTTATCCATCAAACTCAAGTGGGAGTAGCACCCCCAACTGATAAGCCAGGCATAACCATACAACCCAATCCATTTAATGAGAGGTTTGTGATTACAATTTCTGATAGCTATGAACCTCCCTTTATTCTCCGAATCACAAATCAGGCGGGGCAAGTTGTTCTGAAAGAACTTGTGAACACACATATTCATCAAGTGATTACATCAGCTCTCTCTCCCGGCATGTATATCGTTTCACTGTCCGGTAAGCATGGAATTGTTCATACTAAGGCAATTTTGTATTAACCCCGAATAAGTGTTTGTAATTAGCGCAGTAAGAATTATTCCGAACAAACACTAAATCGGGATGACCCTCATGGAATCAACAGTTCAGCTCTAACGGGCTTTCTGTTGATTAATTCGGGTTTATCCCCGAATAAGTTTACAGCAGAAAATCGAGGGTGAAAATTTAATGATGGGGGTTGATGTGGGAAATGAAACGACCTTCTATCTTTTGTTTTTTAGGTAATCAAACCCTCCTTCATCCGATCATAATCCATACTTTTGTCGCCCTGTGATGCCAATGCAGCAATGAATTTCGCAAGCAGCCTGTTTTTACTCTATTTTTTGCCAGTGTTTCTTGGCATCTATTTCTTATCTGGCAAAGTGTGGCGAACACGAGTGTTGTTAATCGCCGGGTCTGTATTCTTTTTCTGGGGCGCCCCAACGTTTTTTTTCATACTCATTGCCTCTGTTCTTGCCGACTATTTCTTGTCGGACATTATGGCACAAGCAACCGGAAAACCCCGAAAAAGACTGTTAGTGTTGTTAATCACATTGTCAGTAGCTACCCTTTTTTACTATAAGTACACCAACTTCTTCATATCCAACATCAATTTTTTCACTTCCCTGATTAAACTTCCTGCAATTCCCGCTCTTGATTTATTGTTGCCTCTTGGAATCTCATTTATCACATTTCAGCGGATCTCATATTTTGTGGATGTATACCGTGGAACAACAGCACCTGCAACTAAGTTACGCGACTATGCGCTTTTCATTCTCTTTTTCCCTCGCATTCTGGCTGGCCCGCTGGTAAAATATGCTGATTTTTCAGCACAATTGTCAAATCAAGCCGCAAAAGCTGACATTGAAGAGCGGTTGAGAGGATTTTTCAGGTTTGCAGTTGGTCTGGTTAAAAAAGTTATGATTGCAAATGTGCTGGCAGTTTATGCCGATGAAGTATTCTCGACCGAGGTACACCTTTTATCCACTCCGGTTGCTTGGCTCGGAGCCTTGGCCTTCACATTTCAACTCTATTTCGACTTTTCGGGATACACCGATATGGCCATCGGACTGGCAAGAATGATTGGCTACAAGATACCCGAGAATTTTAATAATCCTTACATTTCAACAAGTGTTACCGAGTTCTGGAAGCGCTGGCACATAACGCTCGGCCAATGGTTGCGCGATTATCTGTTTCTCCCTGTTGCCTACGCCTTTTCGCGCCGCTGGCCAAATGAGCGATATGCCGGTTTGAAAACCGACCATTGGATCTATATTTCAGCCGCACTCACCACAATGATCATCTGTGGACTCTGGCACGGAGCCGGATGGACTTTCGTGATTTGGGGTGCATATCATGGATTGTTGCTTGCTCTTGACAGATTATTCCTGCTGAAGCTCCTCAAGCCTGCAGGCCGTGTGCCCAGTATACTGATAACATTTACCATCATTGTGGTTGGATGGGTGTTCTTACGTAGCGAAAGTATTGCGTACGCTACCAGTTTTATTTCACTGATGTTCGGGTTTGTTACAAGGCCCACTGATTTTATTATTGACCAACAACTTATTGTTACTCTGATTTTTGCAACGATGTTTGCTTTCTTTGGTTTCCGCAAGGCAATCGAAAAATGGCAAATGCATCTCTTTACCTCTGTGAACTCAAACACTGGGTTGATTCTGATCACCGTTTCGGGTATAATACTGTTTGTTATGGGAATCAGCCATGTAACTGCACAAGGATTTAATCCGTTCATCTATTTTCGCTTTTGAATATGGATAGGAAAAAGATACTGACTCTACTGTTTGCTCTGCTGATGATGATGCTGATTGCTCCAGAGATGCAAAGGCAATTTGGTATCTTCAGCTTAGACCCACTACAAGGAGATTATATCCCTGCGGAGCGTTCTGAGTTCACAATAGAATCTTTTTTTTCCGGAAGCTTTCAATCCAAAACCGAACAGGTGTTGGAAGAAAAAGTAGGATTCCGGCCTTTGATGGTTAGAATACGTAATCAATGGGACTTTTTGGTTCACAATAAGGCACATGCTGAAGGGGTGATTATTGGCAAAGATGGAATGATTTTCGAGGAAGACTATATTCTTGAATATACCGGCAGGCTTTTCATCGGACAAGAAACGATAGACAAGAAGTTGGAGCGGGTGCGATTCGTTCAGGATACGCTTCGCAAAAAGGGCATTGACCTTGTAATTGTGTTCTTGCCAGGGAAGGCTTCGTTTTTTCCCGATCTGATTCCCAACAGGTATAACCCGCAGCGCAGGTCGCTCTCAAACTACCAATACTTTATCGAGCGTTGCACAACTCTAAGCATAACTCATTTGGATCTGAACCGGTGGTATGTTTCATTGCGCGATAAAACGGATTTTCCTCTTTTCACACAATACGGAACCCATTGGAGCTACTATGGGATGTGCCATGCCGCCGACACTCTGGTACGATTTATAAGCCAACTGCGAGGAATTGAAATGCCAGAAATGGGTTGGAACTACGTTGAACCAAGCACCGAACCTCGTGATACCGATTTCGATGGCGGAAAATCAATGAACCTGCTATGGCAACCCCGACTTGAGGCGATGGGCTATCCTGCTTTGTGGTTTGGCACCGACAAAAACAAACATCGTCCTCATGTATTAGTGGTTGGCGATAGTTACTACTGGAATATTTTCAACACTGGCTTGCCAAGGCACCTCTTTGCCAATGAAGCATTCTGGTACTATAACAAAATGGTTTATCCCGATTCCTATTATAATGAAACCACAGTTGCTCAACTCGATATGCAACGGGAGGTTGAACAGCAGGAGGTTATACTGGTGATGATAACCGAGCGGTTTCTTTACACCGCATTCTGGCATTTTACCGATAACCTTTACCGAATTTACAAACCCGGCTACCGCGAAGATCGGTTGTATAATATTGCAAACGAAATTCGCCGTAACCGTGCCTGGTTTGGCGATGTTATTGATAAGGCCGCCGAGAGAGGCATTACGATCGAAGAGATGGTGAACCTTGATGCAGAGTACATGTTCGTTAATGATTTTAACAGAATTGAAAATAAAACACCCTACGACTATTATCTTTATTACGAACTCCTTATCCGCCGCAATCCTGAATGGTTGGCAGCAGTGCAAAATAAGGCTATGGAGCAGAATATTGCCCTTGAAGAGATGATCCGTCGCGACGCAATCTGGATGTATGAACACGATATTTTAGGTATGCACCGTTAATTAATATAGCTAAAGAACGTTATGATTACTTTTGCAATAATTTGATAAATCCTATTCCTGCCTTATGAAAAAAATTACCATCTGGCTACTTTTCCTTTTAGCCGCTACTACAGTGTTTCAAGTCAACGCGCAGTTTCCTGTATGGAACGATACTACCAGCCTGCCCAAATGGCTGACGCCCGAAGAGATGCTCCGCCTCGATGAGATAGGCAAGTATCACACAACCACACCACCGCCAATTGCTCCGGTGCGTAATATTGCCGAATTTGAACGAAAAGAGTCTATACTGATCCGCTTTCCGTTAGGAATTCCTGTGGCCCTGGTTGCTCAGATGTCGCAGCATGTGAAGATTCTTACTTTAGTTGGCAATACAACAATTCGCACTCAGGCCATAAACACATTCACAAATGGCGGCGTGAATATGGCCAATGTTGAATTTCTGATAGCACCAACCGATTCTTTTTGGACCCGTGATTATGGCCCATGGTGGATAGCAACCTCTGAAAATCAGGTTGCAGCAATTGATTTTGTTTACAACCGTCCCCGCCCCAACGATGATAATATCCCTGTGCGCGTAGCACAGCATCTAAACGTTCCACTCTATTCGATGAGCCTGCGTCATGCCGGCGGCAATTATATGTGTACCGGTCTTGGTATAGCCGCCTCAACCGACCTGGTAACGGAAGAAAACAACAACAACCTGCCTTTTGTGATGCAGCAAGTACAGGATTACCTTGGCATTCACACATATCATATTACTATTGACCCGCTCGGACTCTATATACGGCACATTGACTGCTGGGGCAAATTCCTGGCTCCTGATGTGATTCTTATCGGTCAGGTGGCACCAACTCATAACCGTTTTTGGGCTTACGAGCAGGTAGCCAATTATTTCGCCAACCAGATAAGTTCGTATGGCACACCTTTCCAGGTTGTACGTGTGCATTCACCTAACCTTGAACCATACACAAACTCACTTATAGTTAACAACCGTGTATATGTTCCGTTAGTAAACTCGGTAAACGATGCCGCAGCAATTGCCACCTACCAGGCAGCCATGCCCGGCTATCAGATTATTGGGGTGTTGAACCCCGGTCCGAACCCGTGGCAATCAACTGATGCACTGCACTGCCGTGTAATTGGCATCCACGATCGTGGAATGTTGTATGTAAAACATATTCCGCTGCATGGAACTCAACAATTCCAGTCCTCGATTGACATCAAAGCCGACTTTATCCCTTACAGTGGCCTGGCACTACATACCGACTCCCTTTTTGTTATTTATAGTGTGAACAACAGCCCTTTCGACACTCTTCAGATGATTAACTACAGCGGTCCAACCTATCTGGGCTCTATTCCTCTGCTGCCTGGCGATACAGCCGTAGCATACTACTTGTTTGGTGCCGACCAATCCGGACGCCGGGAAAATCATCCTTTTATCGGCCTGCCTGATCCTCACCGGTTTTCAGTAACCATACCAGCAAACCTTGTAGTAACCCCCGATTCGCTTGTATTCGAAACGTTGGAACAAGCGGTGGAAGGATTATTATTCACATTGACCAATCCCTCGGCTGAAGAAAATATTATACTCGAACACCTGGATATGTTCGGGAGTTACGTATCCGTGAATCCGGACGCAATTCCAGCCCTGCCCTACACCCTCGCCCCTGGCGATTCGCTTAGTTTAAGTGTACACTTGTCAATAGTCCCTGCTGGCAACCGCCAAACCGTTTATGTTGAAGATTCTATCTCCTTCGCCACAACTCACTACGATCACCTTATGCGAATTTTCATTAACGAGGAATTACTGAACAGAGTGAAAGAACCTATGCGTCAGTTTACCGATATTAACATCAGGCCAAATCCTGCCGATAAAGAATTTGTCTTATCGTTTAGCCTGGTTAAAGCTGGTCGCGTTACTGCAGAACTGTTCGACCTTCAGGGCCGTGCAATATCAACTCTTATTGATGGCAACTTCCAGCGAGGAGCAAGCAGCGTTAATGTTAATCTTCCAGATAACCTGCCCGGTAGTGGAGTTTATATTTTGAGGATTGTAAGCGGTAGCGAAGCGAAAACCAAACGGCTGATGATTGTGCAGTAAGCAAATGCGTGGTCTTCTGGCCTGTTAATTAAACTGATAACCCCTGTTGCGAACACTGATGGCTCAAAACAGGGGTTATTTCGTTTATGTAGTAAAGAACTGTTACGGCCAGGTGATTGTAACTACAGAACGTCCGGGCAATGAGTAGTGGAATAAGTTATCTCCCTGCCTTATACTAAATGTTACGAATACGTTGTTGTGGTTGGCCGCGATGAAAACTTTGCTACCGTCGAGGTTTATGAATGAAACCGCATCAATATTAGTCAGCGATTGCGGTAATAGCTGCCCGACACGCCTGGCGCCGGGTCGCACAAATTTTGAAAAATGACCAATTGAATAGAATTCCTCGTTGTAAGTTATCTGGCCGGAATCCTGATCAATTGTAACTACCCCTCTGCAGTTTGGGCAGCCGTTGTTTTGAGGCCCGTCGTATTCGTTGAGAGCCATATTCCACATCATTGCCGAGCGCGACCAGTTGTTGGCAGTGCCAACAAATACATTCCTCATAAACCACATCAGGTTTGCAGCAAAATCCGTCGCCCATCCACCGCCTGAGATTTCGGTGAAATGCAACTCCCTGTCGGGATGTGCATTATGAACCACGCTCATACCAGAAACATGGCCTCCATAGCCGTGAAATGCTGTGCCGGCAATAAAATTCCTGGCAACCGGGTCGTTCAGAATCGTGATAGCATAATCAGTAATGTCCCAGTTGTGGTCGTAGATGATTATATCTGCCTCAATACCAGCCTCCTGGAATCTGGGACCAAGATAATCTCTAACAAATACAAGCTGTTCGTCGGCTTGCATCTCCATGCAAGGGTAGGAAGCAGTAAAATGAAGTGGTTCATTCTGCGGCGTTACAGAATGGATTCTGATTCCAAGCGCTTGCATTTCCTGAATGTATCGCACGAAATAGCGAGCATACACATCATAACAGTCTCGTCGTAGCCTACCACCGATCATGCTTCCATTGGTCTTCATCCATGCCGGCGGGCTCCAGGGCGACCCCATGATTTTCAGGTCGGGAGCAACAGCAAGGATTTCCTGCATTACCGGTACTACATCTTCCAGATCCTGCGCAAGGGAAAAGTGTTCCAGTTCGAAGTCGGTACTGCCCGGAGGCATGTCGTTATAGGAAAAATCAGATAAAGAAAAATCGGAAGCGCCCATCGTGAGTCGTACATAACTTATACCGATCCCATTCACTGTATCGAACAGATTTCTGATTAATTCCTGCCTTGCCTGAGCGCTCAATCTTCGGTTCATCAGGTAAGCCGAAGAGCCTGTTAGCGCTGCTCCATAACCATCAATTTCCTGAAGCAGCACTGAAGTATCAACCATGATTGTTGGCCAATGGCTTGTTGTGGCAGTGAGGATGTCGAGATCACCTTCCCGGTTCAGCAGTTTGCTTTTATCGCCTCTTGTGAGCCATACTGCAGCTTTTTCACCTTCAATAGGAATAATCGGAGGATCTGGGTCTTTATTGATGTTCTCTTTACAACTAATTAGGAGCATGCTCACAAACAAGAGCATTGCGAGTTTCGTTATTGCCAATGTTTTCATTTTCGGATTAAATGTATTAGTGATTTTAGATTAGAGTGCGGCATTAAAATCCTGGATTTTGTGTCAGGTTAGGATTTTTGTCAAGCTCAGCTTGTGGAATTGGCCAAAGAAGCCGTTGCTCGGTAAGGTTGTATCCCATTGATATCCCACCGGGGCCTGTAACATTATTCATCACCTCTATTGCGCGCCCTGTGCGTTTGAGGTCGTACCAGCGATGCCCTTCGAATGCAAGCTCTAATCGTCGCTCCCGTTCGATTGCCAGGCGCATATCGGCCTGATTGCCGGCGGGGGTAGGTGGAAGGTTTACACGAGAACGTATCTGATTGACCAGCACTGCTGCTCCTTCAACATCTCCTTTAGCGTTCAAGGCTTCTGCTTTTAACAAAATTATGTCGGCAAGGCGGAGTAAAATAAAATTCTGTGAACTGCTACCTGTGAAGATGCGATATTTATTCACAAATGGAAAGGTATTCTGAGGCCAAAACGGGTCTGCCCATCTTCCGGTAACATCGAGGAAAATGATTGATGCGTTTTTCCTGATCACATCGCCTTCGGCTTCAAAAGCGGCAACAAGATCATTCGACGGGGTGTTGAATTTTTTCCAATCAAGCCCGCGAAACATGCTTGCTCCCCAATTGTGGCTGGCAGGAGTTCCTTCGTAGTTGATCTCAAATATTGACTCGGAAGAGTTTTCGTGGTTGTTGTCCCATAATTGATCATATTCTGGCAGGAGGCTATATCCGCCATTGATAACGGCATCGCAATAATACAGAACGCTGTCCCAATCAGGTGGCTGCCGTGTGGCATAAACTTTGGCCAAAACGGCATTAGCAGCACCAACGGTAGCGAACCCTTTGTTTGGCGCTGTTACAGGCACATTCTCGCGAGCCAGTTTCAGGTCAGATATTATCTGAGCATATACTTCATCCATGCTTGCCCTTGCAGGAAACATAAGCGGAAAAATTACTGGCAAAAGTTCAACGCTTACTGTTTTCACCTCTGTGAGTTGCAAAGGAATATCGCCCCATAGTTGTACCGCCTGGAAGTACATAAACGCCCTGATGAATGCTGCTTCGCTTTTGATTTGCATTTTTCGTTGGGCCGGAAGGTCGGGTACTGCATCAACATTATTGATAACGGCGTTGGCTTTGCCAATTGTGCCGTACAGATAGCCCCAGTCGCGGCTCACATTTGTGTTCGTAGCATCAATGCGGAATTCATCAATCTGGAAGTTCATTGGGTTATCGGCGCCGGCATAAGCATCATCCGACTGGGCATCGCCATTAACAAAATGGTCGAGCGACCAGTATTCGTTTCTGAAATCGGCGTAAACACCTGCCAATGCAGCTTCAACCTCGCTGGCCGTTTTGAACAGCAAAGAGTCGCCTGTTACATTACCAACAGCAATGCCTTGCGACACAGGCTCAATATCCAGGAAATCTTCACAGGAATAAAATGATGCAACCCCGATTAAAAGGATCGCCATGTACAATAACTTTTTCATATCTGTTTTGCTTTAAAATTCGACATTGATACCAAATATCACTGTTCTGCTTTGCGGATAAGTTCCATAGTCAATACCAAGTTCAACGGCGCTGTTGCCGAAAGCATTCACCTCTGGGTCAAATCCACTGTAGTTGGTGAAGGTGAGCAGGTTGCGGCCGGTAACAAACACCGACAGGTTTTTGATTTCCCTGAAGCGCGGATTGTTGTCGAGAACCTTGTACGACAGCGTGATTGACTTAAGCCTTATATACGAGCCATCTTCAATGAAGCGGGAGGAGTTGTGAACATTAAACATATTTCGCGACCTTGGAATATCGGTTATGTCGCCAGGCTGTGTCCAGCGGTTAAGTACAGCAACCGATTGGTTCTTGCTGTCGAACATTCCTTCAAGGTCAATGCGGGTAGCGTTGAAAATTTCGTTTCCGTAGCTGCCCTGAAAGAAAACGTTCAGATCAAAGCGTCCATAACTAAAACTATTGGTGATACCGAAAAAGAAATCTGGTTGTCCGCTTCCAATCACAGTGCGATCTCCGGGATCGAATATGCCATTATTGTTTATATCGCTGTAGATCATATTTCCTGTTTCCGGATCAACACCTTCGCTAACATAACCAAAGAACGAACCTAAAGGCAAACCGGCTCTCACGATTGCTACATCCTGGTTGTTGCTGTAGATGCGTCCGAAGTAATACACACTGGTGTAATCAAGGCTTAGCACCTTGTTTCTATTGGCAGCAATGTTGAAATCGGTGTCCCATCTCCATGCTCTATCTACGTTTACAGTGTTCACATTCAGCTCAATACCTTTATTTTCAATACTTCCTGCATTTGTTTGTATGGTAGTAATGGGTAAAGTACTTGATAGTTGAACGTTTAGAAGCACATCGTTTGTTCGTTTATAGTAGGCATCGGCATTTACCGAAACACGGTTATTGAACATGGCAAGATCGAAGCCTATGTTTGTTTGATCGGTTGTTTCCCACCGAAGATCGGGGTTTCCATAAGTTACCTGCACAGCGGCCGGGCCCGACATTGGGTTTGTGGCCGGACGGCGAAAATAATTTATAAGTCCAAAGCGGGCATAATTCGATATGCCTTCCTGGTTCCCATTCCTTCCCCATCCACCACGTATCATAAGGTTATCAATAAAATCGAACGTTTGCATAAAAGGTTCGGCCGATATACGCCAACCGAGTGAAAAGGAAGGCATTGTTCCCCAGCGGTGAGCAAGTTTAGAAGAGCCATCACGACGAATGCTGGCAGAAACATAATACTTGTTGTGCAGGTTGTAGGCTACCCTGCCGAAAAACGAAGCCAGCGCCCACTCATCAACCCATGTGCTGCCTGTGATAATATTGGCAGAATTAAGTGTTGTAACCGAAACATCTTCGGGAAAATCCCTTCCTTCAAGGAATGAGTTGTTGCTTTTATACCGCTGTATACTGCTGCCTATCAAGCCCGAAAAGTTATGCGCGCCGAAAGTTCTGGTATATGTGCTGGTGTTTTCCCATAGCAATGTACTGCTGTTTCGTTTATACGATCGTCCAAGTCCGTTGTTATGACGGCCAAAGTTGGTACGGAATGGGTCGAGATAATAGTCCATCTGGTGGCTGCTTGCTTCAACACCTACCCTGGTTCCGAGCGTTAATCCTGGAATAATGGTAGCTTCGGCAAAAACGTTCCCGAACAAATTATTATCAACCACGAGTTGATCGGGACCTTCCATATAGGCCACGGGATTTTCCCATGAAGGTTGAAACGGGTTTGGGTCAAATTGCCCGCTGCCGTCCTCATTATAGATCTGTAGGAATGGCGGCGTATTGAGAGTACTCATTATAACACCGCCGCGACCTGCGCTCAGGTTATCGGGGGTGTCCTGTGTGCGAAGATTAAGCACGTTGATGCTTGTTCCAAGCTTGAGCCATTCGCGGGGCTCGTGATCGAGGTTCAATCGCACTGAGTAGCGGTCGAACCTGGCAGGCGAAACAATGCCGTGGTCGCTCAGATAGGCGGCCGAGATGAAATGACGCATTCGTTCGGTTCCTCCCTCAAACGAGAATTGGTGCGATTGATTGGTGCCGGTTCCGAACACAATTTCGTTCCAGTCAGTGAAGTCGGTTTGTGCAGGATTAAGGGTACCAGGCAGAATTTCATTAATCAGGTCTCGATATTGTTTTGTTGTTAGAACTTCAATTGGCCTTCTCAGGTCCGACATTCCAATAAAAGAGTTATACCGGATTATTGATTCGCCCTCTTCTCCACGTTGTGTAGTTATCAGCACAACCCCGTTAGCGGCTCTTGCGCCATAAATGGCGGCGGCAGAAGCATCTTTAAGCACTGTAATCGAGGCGATGTCGTTTGGATTCAGACCCCTTATATTTGTTGTAGGAACGCCATCAACAACATACAATGGTTCGTTTCCTGCAATAACCGAAGTTGCACCACGAACCCTAACAAACAGATCGCTTCCTGGTTCGCCAGAAGGCTGCACTACCTGAACCCCGGCTGCTTTGCCCTGCAGAGCTTCAACAACCGATGCCAGCGGCCGGTTACGAATTGCGCTTTCATCAACAACTGAAACTGCTGTGGTCAGGTCTTTCTTTCTCTGGACACCATATCCAATAACCACAAGCTCATCAAGCATACGTATATCTTCGAACATAACAACATCAATCCGGCTGCGGCCTTGAGGAGCAACCACCTGCTCAATAAATCCAATAAAGCTAAATGCTAACTCTTCGCCTTGACGAGTGTCAATGGAATACATGCCGTTAAGATCAGTTATAGTTCCTCTGGTAGTTCCAACAATTTGAATTGTTACTCCAGGTAGCGGTTCATTTCTTGTATCAACAACACGTCCGGTGATTCGCAATTCCTGTGCGAAAACCGTCAACGATAGCATCACCAGAAAAATGCATGGGAATAATCTCTTCATAAAAATTTCATTTTTTGTTTTTTCAGCAATCAGATCAATATAAGTGTCCGTGATATTTTGAGTATAGGAGTTTGCTTTCCTATTGCCGGCAGTATATGCCCAATAAGGCCACAGATAGGGGTTTAAGAAAATCAGGAGCAAGGTAATAAATCCCTGCCCCTGATCTTCATCATTCAACCCATCTTAACCTAACCTATCTTTCGAGTATAACCGACCATGCGGCACCACCGGTATGATCTGGTGTAATATCTACCGAAATAAACAGGTACTCTTTCGTTGCGCTTCTGGCATACCCCATTACTTCGTACTCGTTTGTGAGACTGCCACCATTTGGCGGGTTGGCATTAGCGGTGTTTTCGCCGCCAAAGAAGCCTTTATAGAAACCTATAAATGCTGCCCTGTTGAGACCGTTGGTTAGAATGATCCTTGCCCTGTTTGTTTCAGTGGCCGGAACGAACTCAAATGAGTGTGTTCCGCTTCCAAAGAAGGCGCCGTTTCCGCTGGCAGCAATCTGCTCATCGGTCCAGCAGCCGTTGGGGGTTCCAAAATAGCCGTCGTTACGGGCGGTTCCTCTTGTTTCATAGGTATATACGCCGCCAGCACCGAAGGTAAACTCATCGTCGGCCATACACGACCAGTCGTCAGTTCCCGTCGAAGAGCCATCCAGGAAGGCTTTAGGCACCGACCACCATCCCGCACTACCAAGGGCGGGTCCAACAAACACGGTTTGGTTGTCAACAACTATGCGCCATGGTGCTCCCTGAAGAAGGTCGCCGGTAAGAACAGTGATTGCGATAATAGTCTTCTGGCTTGTGGTAGCGCTGCCAATTGCATTGGTTGCAGTGAGAGAAATTGTGTACAGTCCATCTTCAGCGAATGTGTGAACAGGGTTTTGCTCGGTTGATGTGTTACCGTCGCCAAAATCCCAAAGATAAGTCTGACTGAACTGCGATGTGTTTGTGAATGTAGCTGTGAGGCCTTCAACGGTGAAAGTGAATGAAGGGTTCGGCTGATTTGCCGGAATTGGCGGTTCGTCGGCAGGATTGTCGTAGTGAACAAGCACAAAACGCCAGTAGCCACCTGGAGTATCATCCCACTGATATTGTCCTTCAATAATAAGGGTGTCAACCGGGCCATCGTGAAGTTTCACAATGTTGTAGGTAACAGATTCCTGCGGAACGGTTACTTCAGTTCCGTTTCCAAGTTTATAGTATCCGATAAAGGCTCCCAGTCCGGTTACCGTAATCTTTGGTATTTCGCCTGGAACCAATTCAAAGGCAAATTCGCCGCCTCCCCAGGCCGAAAGATCTGTGCCGCCAACACCAACCATATTGTCGGTTGAAGCGCAAACCCATCCGGTCTCAAAAATATTACCTTCGGCCCAAACATCGCCTTTGGCATCATAAACCATAGTGCCGGCGCGATGGAATGTCCACTCATCATTTAGCAGACATGGCCGAAGCGCAAGCTCATCATTGTTAAGTCCAACTGCCCACCAGATTTGACTGCGGTCCCAGGGGCCAACTTCAAGCGGATAGCGGCCTGTGCTTACATCGCGAATAAGCTTCCATGTTTTTGATGTTTCACCAACCAATTTGGTAAGCTCAACGTCTGGGTCTGCTATTACTACCGTTGCCTCGAAAAAATCTGTTGTGGTTCCTTCGAGTGAGGTTGCCGTTAACCTAACTGTGTACGTACCGAATTCGGCATAGGTATGTACTGGATTTTCTACTGCTGAAACAGGAGAGCCATCACCAAAGTTCCACTCCAGGGTCGAAAAATTCTGGGATTCATTGGTGAATGTAACTTTCATGAAGTCAACAGTATCAACTACGAAAGTAAAACTTGCGATTACCTCCGGTTCGGGATCATCTCTTCTGCATGAACCGATCAGAGTTGCAATTGCCAGCAGAACCAGAGCTGCTGCACTGAAATTAACGATTTTTTTCATACTCATTGTGTTTGATTAATAAAAACGGTTTAGTTGTGTTAATTTGAATTGTGTAAAATTAATACTATTTTAATAAAAAAGCATCCATTATCAAGATAAAATTACCTCCTCTAAACAATAACCTGACAGAATTTTCAAATTTTATAACTTTTCTTTTTTACTTAGTTCTTCGATCTCATTTCTTTTGTTTCGGTAACCATGATCTCTGTTGTAAGAGTTCCGGCCCGCAAAACAAATGGTCCTTTTTCTACGATCCACTTGTTGTTAAGGTTCATAAATGCGAGTTCGTTGACTGGTATCTCAAATGTAAAGGTTTTGCTCTCGCCAGGTGGGATGAGTTGTTTTTGAAATGCACGCAGCCGTTTAACCGACGGTGTAAGCGAGGCGTACAGATCAGAGCTATACACCTGTACGGTTTCTTTACCGCCGATTGCCGATTTGTTTCTAACATCAACGGTTAGGATGATGGTATCACCTATAGCATATTCCTGCCGGTTAGTAGTGATGTTGCTGTACTCAAAATCGGAATAGCTTAGCCCGAATCCAAATGGGAACTGCGGTTTGAATTCAGTTCCGGGGGGATTGCCAACGTTTGTAAGTGCTTCGGTGTATTTATGAAAATATGTTTCGAGGCTGTTTGGATGCCGCGGGTAAGTTACAGGCATTCGTCCTGATGGATTAACATCGCCGTAAATTACCTTAGCAATAGCCTCGCCCCCGAAGTTTCCGGGCAAAAATGCATTCAGTATTCCTTTTGCGAGTGGTTCAATTGTGCTGATGACCCGCGGCCTGCCTTGCACAAGAACCAGAATAACCGGTTTTCCGGTAGCCGCCGCATCCCTTACAAGTTGTTGCTGGTTTTCAGAAATGTGAAGATCAACCAGGTCGCCTGGTTTTTCTGTGTAGGAATTTTCGCCAATGCAAAGAATAATAACATCGGCTTGTGTGGCCATTTTTAAAAATGATGCCCTGTCGCCAATTATTTCACCACGGTAATCGGCGGCCGTGGTATACGAAACGCCTGGGTTGAGTTTAACAAGCGATGGATTCGAAGCATGTTTTGCCAGTGCTTCAAAAATTGTCAGGTATTCTTCGGTGAATTCGTCTACCAGATCGCCCTGCCACGAGTAGCTCCATCCGCCGTTAAGCGGCCGCATCGTGTTTGCAGCGGGGCCACCAACAAGTATCCTGGTATTGCGGGAAAGCGGAAGAATATTATCGTGGTTTTTCAGTAAAGTTATTGATTCGCTTGCTGTATTAAGTGCTGCAGCGGCGAATTCTTCAGATGAAAATCCAGGATAATCTTCCAGTAGGGTGTAAGGCCTTTCAAACAACCCCATTAGATGTTTAACCCGCAAAATCCTTGTAACAGCATCGTCAATACGCGACATTGGAACCTTGCCTTCATTAACAAGTTCGATCAGGTGGTCGGCAAAATAGAAATTATACGGTACCATCGACATATCAATTCCGGCATTTATTGCGATCCTAACAGCTTCCTTGTGCGAATCGGCAATTTGGTGTCGCACATGAAGAAATTCGATATCCATCCAGTCGGTTAGAACAAATCCGTCGAAACCAAGTTCCCCCTTCAGCACATCGGTTATCAGATGCTTGCTGGCATGCACGGGTACCCCGTTTATCTCGCCAGAGTTAACCATTACTGTCATACTTCCGGCATTAACAGCAGCGGTAAAGGGTGGAAGATGGTATTCCCGGAGTTTGTTTTCCGGAATCCATGCCGGTGTGCGATCCTTTCCACTAAGTGTTTGTGAATATCCGAGATAATGTTTGGCGCAGGATGCCATTCTGAAAGGATCGGCGAGGTTGTTCTCTTCTCCCTGCAGCCCTCTGATCAGCGCCTTGCCCATAACAGACGCCAGGAATGGATCTTCGCCAAAGGTTTCCCACTGTCGTGGCCATCGCGGGTCGACACCGAGATCCATCACAGGAGAAAATGTCCATGCTATACCTGAGGCCCGCGATTCATATGCAGTTATTTCTCCTGCCCTCTCAATAAGTTCAGGGTTCCATGTAGCTGCCATTCCAATCTGTTGAGGAAAGAGTGTGGCTCCGTCAACATAGCTGGCGCCATGTATCATATCTACACCATAGATAACTGGTATTCTGAACCGTGAGTTTTCCATAGCGAAGTTCTGAATAGTTGTAACTATCCGGTTCCATTCTTTTGGATCACGCGCCCGGTTGTTGGCGGTATTCAACACTGAGCCAATCTGGTATTTCACAAATGCCTTGTGCATAACTGCCGAATCGAATTGCAGCGGTTCATCGCTGGCAAAATCAGTTTCACCCTTTAGCAACACATCGAGCGTAACTTGTGTCATTTGACCCACCTTCTCCTCGAGTGTCATATTCCTGACCATTTCGGCAACCTTTCGCTCAATTTCAGGGTTCAGATCTGGTTTCCGCGCAACTTCAGGAGCACGATTGCATGAAATTGACAGTACAATCAATGTAAATAGAGCAAGGATTTTCATTTTATTCATCCGATTAGTTAAATTATTTTACTAGTACTCAATTAAAAACAAGTTTACAAAACCAAAAAATGCACTTACCCATCAGGAGTTTGAAAAACCCTGACATAATCTATCATCATAGTTTGGGGAAAAATAGTTGTGTGGTTGGGATTTCCCGGCCAGTTGCCACCAACAGCAATATTAAATATAAAAAAGTGGGGTAGCCGGAATGCCTCGAAGGGAATTTGACTTGGCGTTAGCTCAAAGTACTGCTGGTAGTTAACGTACCATCTGATTGAGTTTTCCTGCCAAACAACAGTAAACACATGGAACATATCATCAAATTCCTGCCCTCCTTGAAGTTGGTAAACGCCTGTTCTATAGCGATGGCCACCCTGAAAATAGTGTACCGAACCATATACTCTGGTTCGATCGTGTCCGAGATATTCCATAATGTCAATTTCGCCGCAACGTGGCCATCCTATTTCTGGAAAGTTGGCCCCAAGCATCCAGAATGCCGGCCAAATACCCTGCCCAAATGGCAGTTTCGCCCTGATATCAATACGCCCGTAAAGGAACTCCTGTTTTCCCAATGTTATCATTCTGGCCGAATGATAAACCGAGGGCAACTTTGTTGCAACAATGTGCAGTTTGCCGTCTTGTGTAAATGAATTGCGCGACGAAGATGTATAGAACTGCAATTCGTTATTTCCCCATCCTCCGGCTCCTATTTCATGAGTCCAATAGTTCAAATTGATCTCAGTGCCGTCGAACTCATCGCTCCATGCCAATTCCATACCTGGGTATTGCATTGGTGTGATGAATCCATCTTCGTCAAGCTGGGGCGTAAAAGTGTCGTCGTTTTCGATGATAATCCTGATAAGAGGATTTTCAGCGGTGCAATTCACCAGGTTACTAAGCTGAATATAAAATGCGTCATCCATCTCAAAACTGTCGTCGAACATGAGTGTTACTTCGATAGTTTTTTCTATTTCCCCTGGGGCGAAAGTGATTTCTGCCTCCTCAACGGCGATATAATCTTCCCCTGCTTTAGCTGTTCCATTTAATGTCCTGTATTGGAACCGCACCTCATTCACAGCATTCCCTGTAAGGGTAACCGGTATTGTTACCGATTTTGGCTGGTGATTACCCTCAGGTGTTACGATTGATTCAGAAAAAACCAATCCTGGGATGTAATCATCGTCATTTTCAATAAGAATCCGGCTTTGCCCGTTTCCGACGCGTGCGTATCTAACATTTGTTAACGAAACAAAAAAATGTTCATCGTTTTCAAATTCACTGTCGCTGGTAACTTGTATAGCGATATTTTTTTCTGTTTCGCCGGCAGAGAAGGTTGTAATGCCATCGGTCTGCTCAATATACTCTTCGCCTGCTATGGCAGTTCCATCTCTGGTGGCCCATCTTACGGTTACTGTTTTTTCTGGTGCAAACGACAGGGTTAGTGGTATTAGCGCAGTTGAGAAGTCCTGATTGCCTTCAGAAATTGAAACTGAGTCTGCCAAATTCAAAACAGGCAAGGGGCCGTCGGCCTTTTGGCAACCTACTGCTATTAGCAAAAATGCAGATAAGACTATCCAACACAACTGCGATAAACGAACTCCTCTCTTTTGCATCGGTTTTAGTTCCTATTTTGGCATCATTCTGTAAAACCGTATGTAATCCACTATTAATGATGCTGGAAACGCTTCGGGGTCAACGCCTTGCGCTCCGCCCCAGTTGCCGCCCACTGCCACGTTCATAATTACATGGAATCGCTTGTCGAATGGCCAGGATTGATATCCCTTCCCTTCATTCGGATGAGTAAAGATGTGTTGGCCGTTGATAAAACCTCTTACTGCAAAAGGTGTCCAATCAACCCTGTAAACCTGAAACTCCGAAGTGGCGCCTTCCACTCTCCGGTAGGCGGTTTTCTGGTTGCCAAGCACCCAATAGTATGCAGCGGTATGTGTGCTTATATGTATCACGTCGGGATTGTGACCTACGTGTTCCATAATATCAATCTCGCCTGAGTGAGGCCATCCGCCATATTCCCAGTCGGTTGGGAGCATCCACACTGCTGGCCATGTGCCTCTTCCTGGAGGCACTATGCAACGCACTTCTACCCTTCCATAAAGTATATCGCCCTTGTGCCGCGAAACGAGCCTTGTGGATGTGAACTCACGGTCTTCAAAATTCTCCCTTCTTGCTGTTATTGTGAGAACGCCATTTGCAACCGCTGCATTTTCGATCCTGTCGGTATAAAATTGTAGTTCGTTATTTCCCCAGCCGTGTCCGCCAATATCGTATCCCCATTTTGCCGGGTCGGGTAAACCTTCGTAGTCGAACTCATCGTACCAGAAGGGGGTTGTTTCGAACTCCCATCCCAGGTCCTGAGGAGGACCCGGGATAATGATAATTGGCTTTCTGTTGTCGTCCTTTTGGCAGGAGGTTAGATTTAGCCATGATAGGGTGAAGGCAAAGATCAATAATATTTTCATTGTTGTTCGCTCTTAATAGTTAGTTATAGATAAACCGTCATTTCAACAATTAGTAATTCGGATTCTGGATCAGATTCGCATTGTGGTTCATTTCGGTTAGAGGAATAGGCAGCAACTCGTGCTTCCCTTCAACGAAACCTTTGAATGCCAACACCTCAGCAGCACGTCCGGTTCTTACGAGGTCGAAGAAGCGATGTCCTTCGGTAGCGAGTTCAAGACGTCGCTCATGGTAAATGTTATCAAGTGTTGGAGGCACCGATGGCAGGCCAACCCGGTTGCGAACCCTATCGAGGCAATATTGTGCCCGGTTCAGATCGCCGCCGCCACGCACGAGAGCTTCTGCCTCCATGAGGTATGTATCGGCTAATCTAATCTCAATATAGTTGTTAGGCCACTCAAGTACCGGATCGCCACCACCGGAGCTTCTGAACTCCTGAAGAGGCGCCCATTTTTGAAGGAAGTATCCGGTGTTTTGATAGCCCTTTTCATAAGAGGCCACGCCAGCTTGTTCGAGGCTGTCGATATTGGCAACAGTTGCCCTGTACCTTGGGTCATTTCTCAGCAGGTCAACCAACTCAACCCTGATAGGATTAAAGCCCCAGCCTGCAGAATATATTGGGCCTACATAAGCTCTTGGCCCGCTCATTTGTGTGAAAATGTGCCCTTCGCCTGCAGGTGGCCATGGCCCCCAAAATCCAATTGCCACCGAGGAGTGAGAAACTTCAAATATTGATTCCTCATTGAACTCGTTGTCGGGTCTAAAAAGTGTGTTGAAATCGTCAACCAGGTCGTAATGTGGACTATCGTTTACAAGTCTTAAAATGTCAGCGGCTTCAAGCATTCTTGCTTCATCGTTTTGCCACAGAATTACTTTTCCGAGCAATGCACGGGCTGCTCCTTTTGTAACACGACCATGCTCAGTTCCAGGTACTGTTTCGGGCAGGTAGGGAATGGCTTCGGTAAGGTCGCGTTCGATCTGGGCGAAAACATCAGCGGGATCGGCTTGTTGAACGCTATAGTATTGATCGGGTGTGAGAAGTGTGGTTATCAAAGGGATGTTTTTGAAAAGCCTGACAAGGTCGAAGTAATAATATGCCCTGAGGAACTTGGCTTCTGCGCCAAAACGGGCTTTTAATCCTTCGTCCATTGGTACGCCTTCCAGTTTCGACAACAGGGTATTTGCGCGATTTATGCCAGCATAATTTCTACCCCAAAAGTCGTCCTGAGGGCCAAGTGCCGGTGTAACCGTGAAAGTATTCCATGCTTCCCATGTTGCCCTGTCGGCAAAAGCTCCGCCGCCTGCCCAGGTATCGTCGGAGGCAGTATTAAGTAACCCCAGTTTGCTTGCGTAATCTCTCACAACTTGCCAGCCAAGCGGGTCATAAACGGAGACTAAACCAGCAAATGCTTCCGCCGCATTGCGATAAAAGTTAGCTTCGAGTGTTGTTCCTTTTGGTTCTACTTCTAACCACTCTTTTGAGCAGGAACTAATAAATAGACTGCCTCCAATAATCAGGGCAATAAATATTTTGTATGTTTTCATTGCTGTAAATTTTTTCCGGTTAAATACCAACGTTAACACCAATCATAAACGAGCGGGCTTGTGGATAAAATCCGCGGTCAATTCCGAAGCTCCAGCCTCCTATTTCAGGGTCGAACCCGTTGTACTGGGTAAATGTCAAGGGGTTGAGTGCGCTCACGTACACCCGGAACTGCTCTAACCCCGCCCTTGCTGCGAGAGCTCTGGGAATTGTGTATCCTATTTGTATTGTTTTAATGCGGATATAATCTCCCGGACTCAGGTGGAAAGACGACGGGTTGTTGAAGTTCTTGTTAGGATCGCCTTCAACTATCCGTGGGAATGTTGTTGATGTGCCAACCCCATTCCAGCGGCCAAGTGCAGCGCTTGTCCAGTTGGCAGCCGGAATATCGAGCCTGCGCAGGGCATTGTAGATATCGTTTCCTGAAACGCCTTGAGCAAATACCAGAAGATCGAATCCTCTGAAGCGGCCGGAGACGGTGAGTCCGTACGACCATGTTGGTGTAGGATCGCCGATAAATGTTCGGTCGTCGTCGTTGATTACTCCGTCGGCGTTCACATCGTTGTATCTGAAATCACCAGGCCTGGCGTTGGGTTGCAGTAGTGCTCCATCAGCGTTTACATGGTTCTGAATTTCTCCAGCCGACTGAAACACGCCAAGCACTTCAAAGCCGTAGAATACTCCAATTGGATAACCCACCATCAGCCGGCTGATTTCATAAGTGCTTCCATGAAAGAAGGCGCCTGTTCGGAAATCAACTCCCCCAAGATCGGTGATCTCGTTTACCAGGTAGCTTGTATTACCGCGAAGTTCGAGATCAAGATCGCCGAATCGCTTGCGATAGCTTAACTCCACCTCAAACCCCTTGTTTGTCATTGAGGCAATGTTGCCTGTAGGCGAACCAACAGCGCCGATGTAGGCTGGCAAGATTATCGGCTGCAGCATACCTGTTGTGTTCTTGCTGTAAACATCAAACACTAAGCGCAGCTCTTCGAACATGGTCAATTCAAAACCAAGGTTAGCCTGGCTGGTTTCTTCCCATTTCAGTTCAGGGTTCGAAGGTGCATTGGGGCTGTAGCCAACCAGATAGTTGCCGGTTCCGAAGGTGTAGTTGCGTCCGCCGCCAACTGTAGCAAGATATTGAAAATCGCCAATATTATCATTACCTGTAACACCGTACGAACCTCTTATTTTTAGGAAGTTTACAATATCGTTCTCTGGCCAGAAATTTTCTCTGGTAACAACCCATCCTGCCGAAACCGACGGGAAATATCCAAACCTGTTATGTGTTCCAAACCGCGATGATCCATCGCGTCGCAGAATACCTGTAAATAGATATTTTTCGTCGTAATTATAAATTAACCTGCCAAAGATTGAGCTTACACGATGATCGGGGCTTTCCCAACCTCCGCCAAGCAAATCTTCAGTAGTAACGCTATAATTCATCGAGGCTTCGTCGAAGGTATTTACCGGCAGGTTGAAATATGTAGCATTGATCCCTTTCGAATTGGCTACAAATGCGCTTGTACCGATAAGCCCAGTGAAATTATGTTTTCCAATAGAGCCTTCGTAGGCTAAAGTGTTTTCAAGATTCCAAATCAAACCCTGGTTGGTTGACTTATTAAAGGAGTTTCTGGTAACAGAGCTTGCGGCATTGAGGTAAACAACAGGAGAGAATCCTTCGCCGCCCCAGAAAGATAACTTCGTGCCAAGGTCCGACCTAAACCTCAGCCCTTTTATTGGTTTGACTTCGGCATACACATTGCCTACAAAATTGTCGGACCAACCGAAATTTCCAAGCACGGTGGCAATATATGCCATCGGATTTGTCATTTCCTGAACCACATATCTTGAGATCCCATAAGGATTTCCGTCGGGGTCGCGAACAACAGGCTGGTTACTATAAGGCGCTTGATTTGCCACAATGGAGTCTGTGATTATCAGCGGGGTTATAGGATCGAGGTTGATGGCTGATGAAAGGGGGCCACCAAACTCACTGTTTGTATTGAGCGCTCCCCTGCTCTTTATGTGCGAGTAGCCGAGGTTATTTCCAATCTTTAGCCATTCATTGATTTTATGAGCCGAATTAAAACGCAGGTTCAACCGTGTATACCTGGAGATATCAGTAGCAACAATTCCTTCCTGATCAATATATCCGAACGAAGTGAAGAATGTTGAGCGTTCGTTACCACCGCTAATGCTTAATTCATGGTTTTGGATAGCAGCATTGTTATTGAATATTACCGACTGCCAGTCGGTCCCTTCGCCGAGTGCAGCCGGATCGGGAAACAAAATTGACATTCCGGCATTTCGCCTGGATTCGTTTCTTAGTTCAGCGTATTCGGTGGCATTGAGCAGATCGAGCTTCCGTGCAGGCGCCTGAGTGCCAAAAAATGAATTGTAATTAACCCGCATCTCGCCGGCTTGCCCCCTTTTGGTGGTAATAAGAATAACCCCGCTGGCGGCACGTGCGCCGTATATTGCAGCAGAGGCGGCATCCTTAAGCACTTCGATTGATTCAATATCCGACACATTCAGAAAATCTATTCCGCCAACATCAACTGGCACACCATCAATAACGTATAGCGGATCGCTGTTATTGATGGTTGTTGTTCCTCGCACTCGTACGGTAGAGCTGGCACCTGGCTGTCCTGAGCTGGCTGCAATGGTCATACCCGATGTTCGGCCTTGCAACGCTTGCTCTATTCTTGTGATGGGCATGTTTTCAAGATCCCTTGCCCTCACACTCGTAATTGCGCCGGTTACAACACTCTTGGGCTGAACGCCATACCCAACAACTACAAGTTCTTCAAGTTCCCTGATGTCGGGTGAAAGCGAAAAATCAAATGTAAGTATCTGACCATGCGCAATGGTAACCGACCTGCTGATGGATTCGTAGCCAATGAAACTAATAGTTAAACTAATTGTTCCAGCTTTAACCTCCAACAGGTATTCTCCGTTTACATCAGCCACCGTTCCTATTGTTGTACCGGCAATTACGACGGTAGCCCCGGGAAGCGGTTGTAAAGTGTGCAATTCCCTTATCGTTCCTGTGATAGCTGTTTTTTGGGCCATTAGTAACCCAGCCGGAATTAACAGCATCAACACAATGGTAGTAAAGATTTGTTTCATGCTTGTTGTCCTTAATTGTTAATTGTTTGCTGATACAAATTTATTCAATTAAGGCCCCTGAAGTCAATCAAAACTTTACATCATGTTTGCATCGGATTTGCAACATGTATTCATCATTACTACAACAAAAACAAGGTAATGTTGCTTATTGTCAACATATTAACGTGATTTTAACAACTCACCATTGCCTGTTCGCAATCCTTTTCACGAGGCAAACATGTATACAGCACTTAGAAACAACACTTAGAAATTGATGAGGTAATTCAGGAGGTTAGCTTCGCGGCACAAATTCAATTTTTTTCTCAATCTGTAACGTCCTATTTCAACTCCCCGTACCGAAATATTCATCAATGGAGCTATCTCCTTGGTTGTCAGATTCATTTTGAGATAAGCACACAACCTCAGCTCTTTGGGGGCTAAATCGGGGTGCTTTTCTTTCAAACGGGTCAGAAAGTCCTGATGAACATCGTCGAAGTATTGGTCGAAAAGATTTTGAGTACGATCGTTGCGGAGTTCCTTATTGATTTTGTTTACAAGCGCCTCGATTTCAGATCGTTTAGCAGTGGCTGGCGTACTATCAGTGAGCGTGTTGAGTTGTTGTTTTATGGAATTCAGTATCCGGTTTTTATTAATAAGATGCAATGTAGTGTTTGCAAGTTCACGGTTTTTAAAATTTACCTGATTTTGCAGGCTTTCGTTTCGTAAATGGAAGATTTCCATTTCCGACCTGAATTCCTTCTCTTTGAACTCTATCTCTTGCTCCAGCATTCTCTTTTCATGAAGTGCTTTTTCCTTAATGCGGGCTCGTGTAATTCGCCGGCGTACATAAACCAAATTTCCGCCAACGATTAGCACAATAACCATTACATAAAACATATAGGCCTTGCCTGACCTGTAAAATGGGGGAAGCACCTCAAATGCGAACATGAATGGAGGACCGCCGCCAGCATTAATAGTGTGTGCGCGTACCTCAAACGCATAGCTGCCTTCGCGCAGGTTTGTGTACTCTTTGAAGTTTTTGCTCTCCCATGGCGTCCAGGTGGCGTTAAATCCTACAAGTCGGAAAGAGAACTGCGTACTGCCAGAATCTTCGAACGAAGGGCACGCAAAGCGGAATGAAACCGAATTCAGCCTGTAGGGAACAGTGAATGCGGACGCTTTATTATTGCTGGCTTGCAAACCAAGGGCTATAGGATCGAATAGGGTAAATAGTGTGTCTTTTCCTGAAAAAACCACCTCTCTGAAGAATACCGGTTCCTGGTTGCGGTAATCCTTTTTAAAATAGGGGTCATAATGAAACAGTCCTTTCTGCGATCCAATAAATACATTACGGCTGTCGAAAACATAGACGTGCTCATAGCTTTGAATAAGCAGCGAGCTTATTCTGTTGAACGGAGCAAAGATATTTGTGTAGGTTCCATCTTCAAGCAGCCGTATCAGTCCCATGCGTCCGAACGCAGAATACCATAGGTTGCCATTTTTATCGGGGAAAATATTGTCAATCGCCAGTTGATTTTTGAAAATTTCGTTGAACTGGATAGCTGGAAAAAACCTTCCTGTTGGTTCGTCGTAACTAAAAAATCCTTCTTTTGTGCTGAAAACGAGGTTGCCATTGATCATATGCACGTTGTAGGGCAGTTCGGCAGGCAATCCCTGTTTTTGATTGTAGAGCTTGAAGCTGGTTGCCACCTGCAAATTGTTGCTTACTGTTACCTTGTAGATTCCCCTGTAGCCATGCGATATCCAAAGTGTATTAGCGTGATGCTGCACTATCTTCCGACTCGATTCCGTAAAGCCTTCTATTGTACCGGAAACTTTCCATGTGTTTTCATGTTTCACCAACACTTTCAAACCGTTATACGTACCGGCAATAAGAGTGTCGGATTTTCCGCGGTGTCTGATGAATGTCCAATAGCCTCGTTCGCCGGAAATTTTTACGGCTTTGTTTCCAGTAATCTGAAAGAGTCCGAAGTTGTGCCCGCAAAGAAGTTGCCCGTCGACCTCTTCAAGATGCCATACCTGGCCTTCGGTTCCCGGCACGAGGTTAAAATCGGTATTGGCCGATGCTGTTTCATCAATCAGGCGAACGTTGACATAAAACAATCCCTGGTTGGTTCCAACATAAAGCGTTTCGTTGTGTACCAATGATGTGTAAACGCTGCCGAGATTATGGTTGTGGTCGAAAACTGAAAGTGGTGAATTTATTTCAATGTAGTCAATCCCATTGTCGAGTCCAAGCCACAGGCTTCCCTGCCTGTCTTCGAACAGGCTTAGTACTGTATTGTTTTGTAAACCTTTGTATCTGTTTATGTGTTGAAGAATTTTGCCCTGCTGGTTTGTAATATAGATACCATTGAATATTGATCCGAATACAAAGTGGCCGCCTTTAAGCTTTTCGCCACAAAACACAATGTGTTCTATTAGTTGTTTATTTACATCTGTTTGCCAGGGAATTAATTGCCCGCCACTGAGCAGAAAAAGGCCATGGTTCACAAGTCCGATTAGCAAGCTATTGTTATCAAACGGGAGGATGCAGCGCACTTCGTTGTAGAAGAACAGAGGGTGGTTGCTCACAAGTTCGACTCTGCCTTTTTTTAGCCGCAACAAGCCCTTAGAGTAATCTACCACAAAAACAGAGTTCAATGCAAAAAAAGAGTGTCCAAACCCTTTTTCGCCCGGCTCAATTATGCTTATTTCACCATTGTTGTATACGAATAGATAGCTAAACGATTGAAAAATCAGCTCATCGTAAACCTTATGTATTTTCCATATCTCATCAAACAGGCGTGCAGTGTCGGGAACAAGTTCAACCAATGAATGGTATGTGAGCTTGCCGTTGTGGTCGGGAGCAAAATATCCGAACTCTTCAAAAGCTCCGACATAGATTGTATCGCCAACCGCCAGCAACGATCTTATGATTGACTTGTTCGGAACCGGGTAAAGCATCCAGTGCTGTCCGTCGAACTCAAGCAAACCATCGTTGTTTGCTGCGTAAATAAACCCTTTGCTGTTCTGGGTCAGTGCCCAGTTTTGTGTTGAGGCGCCATATTCGCTCTGCGGGAAATTGTTGACAAGTGGCAATCCTATTCGCTTCACCGCCGTTGCTCCCAAATGTGATGCAACCAACACGCTTATGAAAATCACTAATGCAACTTTCAGCAATCCTGTCCGTTTTGTTCTTTTTGACTCTGACAATTTTCGATAGAATTGGATCTCACGTAAAATCAGGCCTTAAAGATAATCAAAATAGTGCAAACGTGATGTCTGAACGGAGGATGATCAATAATCCTTCCCGTTAGCCACTGCAGGCAAATGGTTTACTAAAAGCAATCCTCGTGGTGAATGATTCGCTAATTAATTGCCAAATCCCCAAAATAAAAGCTACCTGATTATCGTCATCTCTTCGATTAGATGCGATGCGCCGGCCACCTTATCAATCACAAACAAAACATATCTTATATCTACGCTTATTGTCCGTTGCAGCAGTGTTTCATATGCAATATCGCCGCTCATTGCTTCCCAGTTGCCGTCGAATGCAATACCAACCAACTCGCCGTTGGCGTTAATTACCGGGCTACCGGAATTTCCTCCTGTGATGTCGTGATTTGTGATGAAATTAACATACATTACCCCATCAGTTCCATATATGCCGAAATCCTTGGCTTCGTACAGTTCTCTGAGGCGTGGGATAACAATAAACTCCTCGTTGGTAGGATCTTCTTTCTCCATAACCCCCGACAGAGTTGTATTGTAATCGAAATGTACAGCATCGGCAGGGTAATAATCAAGTACTTGTCCGTAGGTAAACCGCAGTGTTGAATTGGCATCGGGATAGAAAACACGGTCGGGTTGCATTTCGCGAAGGGCAGCAATCCATTTGCGTTCGGCTGCCGCTATGGTGCCCTGCCCAGCGCTGATTCCTCCTGAAGCTTTTTGGGCAATTTCTCTAAGCTGTTTCTGAGCAACAAATAACGGATCACGTTTCAGTGTTCTCATTCTCGGATTTTCGAGAAACTCTTCAATAGCTGCGCGGCTCGAAAACACAGACTTTTCGTATGCAGTTTCTGCGAATTGTTCAAAATCGCCCCCTTGCCGGCGAAGGATATTAGTCAAAAATGCAGGGTGCCATTCTGTGCCCAGCTTAGTGCCAATAATTTGCAAACCTTTCCCGAACAGCGCCTGATCTAACTCCTTGTCGTAGTTCTTAAAATGATCGTCGAGCATTCCACGCATGGCATTGACGGCTTCGTTAAGCGCTTCGGTGTTTTTGGGCTCTTTATCAAGCACCGTGTAGATACCCGCTGCGCCGGTTGCCAATTGTAATGCTGCCGAACTACCCAATACTCCAAGGTTAAATACCATAGTAGGCATAATGTCGGTTTCCATGAGTTGGTAGCCTTTTTGCATCTGGTTTAGAATATCGCCGTATAACGATACGCGTGCTTGATCCTGCTCAATCCAGGTAAGAAACTCCCTCTCCAGTTCCTGCTTACGAGCCTCAATATCGAGACGTTTTAACCCGCGGGTCTGACCGATAAAGTATTTCCACACATTTGCAAGAGATGAGTAGTCAGAGGCATATTGTATGCGAACCTTGGGGTCGGCATCCATGTGCTGTTTCATCACCTCAAGCCGTTGGCCAAGTAATTCAACAATCAGCGGTTGAAAGTGCTCAATGTTGTACCTCACTCCATACGATGTAAGATAACGTTGTGTACGCCCGGGAAAACCGTAAATCATTGTAAAGTCGTTGCGTTCGACACCTCTGAGTGAAATTGGCAGATAGTGTCGCGGTTTCAGGGGAATATTCTCCTCTGAAAAAGTGGCGGGCGATCCATCTGGTGCTGTATATATGCGAAGCACAGCGAAATCGCCGGTGTGACGAGGCCACATCCAGTTGTCGGTATCGCCGCCAAATTTGCCGATCGACCGTGGAGGTGCTCCAACCAATCGCACATCCTTAAAGGTTTCGTAAATAAGCATGTAAAATTCGTTGCCAGCAAAAAATGACCTTACTGCAACATCATATTTCCCTTCCTGCGAATGTTCCTCGCGCAGTTTGCCCGTCGCTTTGCGGATTGTTGCAGTGCGGTCGGCTTCGCTCATCTCTGGAGTTACCTCGGCCAGTACTATCTCGGTTACATCTTCCATCCTTACAAGAATCGAAGCCGTGATCCCTTCGCAAGGCAATTCCTCTTCTCTTGACATTGCCCAGAACCCTTCAGTGAGATAATCGAACTCAACAGTGCTGTGGCTTTGGATCATGTCGTAGGCGCAGTGGTGATTTGTAAACACCAGGCCTTCGGACGAAACTATCTCGCCGGTGCAGAAAAAGCCGGTAGGGGCGCCGCCTGCCGAAAGGCCCACGATGGCGTCCTTTAAGCTCGCTTGATTGACACTGTAAATCTGTTCGGCTGTAAGCCTAAGACCCATGTTTTGCATGACAGCATGATTGAGCTTTTCGATGTGCATGGGTACCCACATCCCTTCATCGGCCCGAAGCTGTGGCGTTAAAAAAAGCGCCAGAGCTAAAGTAAAAACAATAAATCGTCGTTTCATTTGATAATCAATTAATTATTTGACAATGGTTTCAAAATATCTGTTTTTTTATTGAACTCGTCCTATGTGAACGATCCTTATAACCTTAAGGTTTCCTTTCCTTGCTCAAAAACAATGTCGACCGGGATTCCGGTGGCATTCACCATTTCAAGATTCATGCGAAGCCGCTCCGACATTACGCCGTCGGTTTTAACAAGTAGCCTGGCTGCTTCATAATCACCATTGCCCTGAATCGTCAATAAATTTCCAACCTGGGCAGCTACTGCCTCTTTCATTTTGGCAAGGTCAACGCTATATGTTCCATCTTCCCGTTGATTAAATGCCCCCGTTCGCTCAAAATGCTTCATATTCAACATGTTTGCTATACCATGTGCGCTTGCTGCGCCAAAGCGGCTCGAACGAAATATTCCGGCAAAAAAAGTTACGTAATTATCCATTATTTCTCCACTGGTGATCTCGCCCATTTCGTACAATTTCGTAACCATATACAAGCCCATAATGTCGGCTTTTGCCTCTTCAATGGGAGCATAGTATTCGCGCAGGGCTGTTCTTACCTGTCCTTGACCGTTGATAGTGTTTTTAATGCCCATACCATGAGCCACTTCATGGAAAGTAACATTTTCGAAAAATGCATTGAAAGTAACATTCTTTTGTTGGCTTTCGCATATAAGCACATTTGCGATTGGAACAAGAATTTCGTCGAATTTGGCTTTCATTGCATTCTTGAGTTGCAATTTACGGCTTCCAACACTTAGGTGGATTTCCGGGTCGTTCGGGAGATTTATTGCGATAGTTTTGGTGCCAGCATTACAATCGCCGGCGTAATAGATAGCATAATAAACATTCATTTCGGCGTCGGTACCAGGCACTTCTGCCTTATATGCGGCATCAACAGGCAGATTGGCCTGCAGAACAGGCAGCATGGCGTTGAACTTTTCGAGCTTTGCGCTCCATTCAGGATCTTTTACAAGCACAAAAGCCTGGTGCGCTGCCTTGTAGCCAAACAGCCTGTCTTCATAATTCTCAACAGGGCCAACAATGAAATCAATCGGCGAATCCTTTACCTCCATCCATGCATAATCGCTTGGTTGATATATATTGCTCAGCAGGGCATCGGCTCGCGCATGAAGATATTTCCTGAATTTCTCATCTCCGGCAAGCTGTGCAGCTCTCCTCATGAGATCGGCCGCCTTTTCGTGCTGTTCCCGGTAAGCTTCAGAATATGGGATAGCCACGAGCAATCCATTATCATCGCGTCGAATCAGGGTATAAAGGCTTTTTTTCTCAGGGTGATCCCATTTTTCGAACTCATCAGCAGTCATATCGGCGGGGTAAAAGTTTGCCCCTGCTGGTTTTACTCCAAAGCCATCAACAAACGGTTTGTTGTCGTCTATACGATTCCACGGTCCGTAGTTTATTTTGGCGAAGTTTATTGTAGCCTCATCTGGCAGTGAAGCAAGAAATGCCATCTTCTCTTCGCCAAAAGCCTGTGTCCAGAAAATATCATCCATGATCTTTGCTGCATCAATCAGCAGGGAGATGGCCTGCCGATCGTTTTTGCTAAGAAACGACAAATCGGCAGTTAAGGCTACCTCTTTGTATTTGGCTAATTTTTGCTCCATCGGAGTGGTAGATTTTGGGTTGGTACAGCCAGCAGCAATCATCACAACCGCAGCCAATGTGAAGGCAGATAAATTGTAGCTCATTGAATTGCGTATTAAAACTGATGAAAACAACAACCTGCGAAAGTATGAAATTTTAACCCGAATTAACCAATAGTAAGTCCTTTAGGGCTGAATTATTGATTAATTCGGGATTATCGTTACAGGCAGGAAAATGATTGTAATTGTTGCCTGTTACAGCGTGATTGCTATCCGACCGTTTACAGGCACTGCCCTGTACATAATTCTGACATCGGATTTGGGTATCTGCAGCGTTATTTGAGGTGTATATCTGGGCAACTGGAATGTAGCTACACGCAAAATGTTGTTCCAGGTGTCGTTACGTGCGATCCGTTTAAGAAACTGCGCCTTTTGTGTTCCGTTGGTCCTTGATTCGTCCTCTTGCTGCAGAACAACCAGCCGGATGTTATGATCAAGTTCAAGATAAAAAATAAAAGGTGCATGAATTGCCGTGTCCATAACGAGCTGAGGTATTGGACTGGCAAGCGTATCCTTTGGTGCCTGAACTGTAACAATAGGCTCTTTTTCGAAAGTGGCAAAACATGTTTTGATTCGCAGGGGCGAAGAGAGCAAATCATTAAGGGCGCCTGGTTCTAATGCCTGCAGACCGCGATCAATCTTTATATTGCTGATTGGCGTTTGGTGTACTGTAACCCCTCTGATTTTAAGAAACGCCTGTTTCTCTTCCAGATCGAGTATAAGGGCAATAGAATCGTTCCTTGAAAGTTCCAGTTTGGCTCTAACCCATGCCAGTTCTCTTTGTAATGCAAGAAAAGCAGAGTCGCTGGCGAGTGCTTTGTTGGTAAGTGTGGCTGTATAATTCTGGTTTTTTTCTATCACCCATGCCCGTGCCGATAGAATTGATACTGTAATATAAACGGCCGTAATTACTATTAATGTGGGAGTCAAAATCCACAATAGTATTCTACCCCATCGTGGTCTTCGCTTAATCCCGGTTGAGGGTTTGTGCTGATTTTCCATAGCTTAATAGATAAAAACGCGTGAGCCAACATCCAGGGCGTGGTACACGAATTCAAGGTCTTCGTCGTTGAGGCGGATACAGCCATGTGTTACTGGCAACCCAAGGTAGCGTTGAAATATTGTTCCATGTATCAGATAGCCTCCCCCAAGGCTGAGAGCATAATCGCCCAGTACGCCAGCCTCAAACCGGCTTGAGTGGCCCGGGGGCGGCACTGGTAATCCTGCTTCAATGAATGCCCAGTCAGGTTTTCGCCAAACCGGTGAGCCAATCTTGCCTTTTATGCTGAACCGCCCCTTTGGTGTTTTGAAAACCCAATACCGATCGTCAGTTTCCAAACGCATGTAGCTGCCTGTGCTGCAATCCCCTTCGCGAAGCAATTCTCTTCCGCGGTAAACCCTGAAACGATTCTCGGTGGTGTTCACAACAAGATAATTTCTTGCAGGTGTAAGTGCGGTATAACGCCGTTGCAACTGCTGAAGCTCTCTTTGGGTGTTGTTAATGATTCTTAACGTCTCCGTGTCGGTGGATATAGCTGTGGGAGATTTTGCCTTGCCTATTGAGATTTCCTGTAACAGTGGAACGCCAAATAGAAAAAACAGATAAAAAAACAATAGGGTTGCAAATGAAACACCCACAACAGTAACGCTCCGCACTATTGCTTTAACGCTTCGGTGTTGCAGAGTAGCGGCTATTCGCCGGAAAACATTTTGCAGAAATGGCCTATTCATAATCATTGTTCAAAAATAGTTATCCGATTTGTATCTAACAAATTTATCGGTGCCAATGTTCAACCCGAATTAATCAATAGAAAGCCCTTTAGGGCTGAACTATTGATTCCATGAGGGTAATCCCGATTTAGTGTTTGTTTTGCACAATTTTATTGTGCTAATTACAAACACTTGTTCGGGGTTCAACCCGAATTAATGCCCGTAAGGGCTGATTACAAACACTTATTCGGGATTTTATTGATTTAATATTTCCTGTTTACTTCGTACTGATCCGATAATTGTTACGGGCGTTCCAACTGCTACAAGCCTGAAAAGCACATCCATATCGTTGTTGGATAAAGCTACACAGCCTTGTGTCCAATCGTTTCCTTTGCCTCCATGGCCATGAATTGCAATATTTCCACCAATATTAGCATTGCGGGGAATTCTGCCCTGGGCTATGTTTTGCCTGAACCGTTTCTGGTCGTCTGCATTGGGGTAGTTAATCATCAGCGATTTATGATAGATTGTATGCCGTCCCTGCCTCATTCTGGTTACATGATATCTGCCTTCGGGTGTTACATGATCGCCACGACGCATTTTATGCCCAATCCAGTTTTTCCCAAGCTCGGCATCGAAAGTGTGAGTACGGTTTCCATTCCGGTACACATAACACTTACCTGCCCATTTATCAACGATTATAACTGCAATTCTTTCCCTTCTCGATTGGGCGATAGTTTCATTCCTCCATCTTACCCACTGGGGGTGATCGTCAAAATAGTTATCAACCAAACGGTATAATCGGTCATGGGCATTGTTTAGCATCTGATATGCGTCCAGGATGCGGCGCTCGGCGCTGGCATAATTCCCTGCATTAAATGCCACCCTTCCTTCTGAGAAAAGCAGCCTGCCTTTTGCGATATTGTTAGTTATTGCTTCTGGCGCTGGAAAACGCGACAGGCCTCCATTGAGTTGTTTAAGAACCTCGTTAATTTCGGATATACTCTCGGCGAGCGATGCTTTAAGGTTTGCCCTGGCTGCGATAGCTTGCTTTTCTGCTTTGATTGCATTGTCAACAGCTTCATTGGCAAGCTTAATAACATTATCAAAATCGCGGTTAAAGACAAAGCGCTCATTTTCTGTTCTCCACGCAATCATAGCCGAGTCGTAGCTTTTCTGAGCTGTTTCGAACGGCTTATTGGCGTAGGTTTCGGCCTTGGCATTACGCGCTGCCACCAGTGCCAGACGGGCTGCCTCTATTTCACCTACCGGTGGTTCGGGCGAAAAATGAATAAACGCAAATAACGATGCTCCTGCAATAAAAAACAAAACACAAAGCCATACGAAAACTTTCCAGCCTTTCTTCATTCTGATAATGTTTGTTATGCCAATGCCTTTACAAGGATAAGGGCTTAGATTACACAATATTATGATGCCGGGCGGTTGAGAATGATCAGTTTTTGCTGATATGTTTCATTACCGTCCGGCATCATACTAACTCAAATCCGCGTTAAAAATTGCGGCTTTGGTGCCCAGGGAACTTTGTTACCTGCCTCCCCTTACCTTGGCAATAGCGTCTTTAAGCTCTGTGTTGATAGCAAGAACGCTTTCTTTGGCTGCTTTTACCCTCTCGCGGGCGCCCATGTAATTTCCCTGCTCAAACATGGCTCTGGCTTCGGCTATCGATCCTTCGATCACCAGCGTTTCATTCTTGATTGCTTCAAGAACAGCAGCGCCACCTTTGCCTCTTGGGGCCTTCTTCATCAACTCAACATTCTCGGCTAACAGAACGGCAGTCTCTTCGAAGAGCGTTGTAGCTTCCAGGCGAACAACCTCTTTAGCAGCCGCAGCATTTGCAATAACGATTTCTGCTGCCGGCGCAATTGCCTCAAGACGTACTGTTACAGCGCCAAATCTCTTGAAGGTTTTTGCTTTCTGGGTTTCTACTTCCTGTAAGGCAGCATTCAAGGAATCCTGCAACGCTGAAAACTCAGCGGGTACGTAAACATCAGCTTCAGCAGCTTGTGCAGCCAGAACGGCAGCATTTGCAGCATCAATCTGTACCTGAGGAACTTTGCCGCAGCCCGACAAAAAAGCAAGCATCGCCACGGATGCAAATGCCAGAACAATTCTCTTTTTCATTTTCACTTGTTTTGTTTATTGATTATTATTATCCGGAACGTTTGATTTTTCCTTTTTCCCGATTAGTGTTCTGATAATGCACACACAGCCGGTAAAAAACCAATTGGTTCCCCGCCTGTTTAGACGATAATCAAAAAAAAAGTAACATTATTTCAAAAGTTTTTATTTTCGCACTGAATAATTGAATCAAATGGTTCCTGCAGCATGCGCGAAAATGCCGGATGAAGAAATAGTGCGCCTGATTCTTAAAACCGGCAACAATCAACTCTTTAGTAGCTTATATAACCGCTACTATTCAAAGGTGTATAAAAAATGCCATGGACTGGTTAAGGACAAGACCATAGCCTCCGAGTTTGCCAATGATATAATGACGAAAGCATTTGAGAAACTACCAGGGTTTAAACAAGACGCAATGTTTGGCACATGGCTTTATTCAATCACTTACAACCATTGCATTGACTATCTGCGCGAAAAGAAAAAGCTCCACTACCCCAACTGGAACAAAGAAAATGTAATCGCCGAATTTTACGAACAACCTCAGGAAGATTTTACTGACCTTCATTTTGCAAGGCTGGCAAAAATTCTCGCTATGCTGCATATCGAAGAAAAGGCAATGTTACTAATGAAATACCAGGACGACCTTTCGATAAAAGAGATTGCCGCTGCTATGCGCCTGAGCGAAGGAGCTGTGAAAATGCGCATCAAGCGATCCAAAGCAAGGATTCTGTATCTCTACAAAAAGCTATACGGCAACAGTAGCTAAATAAGTTACTTTTTGAAACTCCTCCGTCAAAAGTATTGATGAAAATTGCAGGCACCTTCAACTTTTTCGGAAAGGTTTTCAGATCAGGAAGTCAACACCCACCTAAAAAAATAACTGAGCACCTTTCAGCTCGGTTCCCACAGGCCCAAAGTGTCGAATGGAACAGGCATGGCTCTCTTTATGAAGCTGTTTTCTTTGATAACGACACCGAGATGATTGCCCGTTTCGACTGCGATGGAACTTTAACTGAGCTTCGGATCAATGTTGCTCCCGCCCGAATACCACAATTTCTCCTCGATAATATTGCCCCGGAATTTGAAACCATGAATTGCATCGAGGTGCATGTGAACCAATCAATGTATTACGAGCTGATTATCCGCGACAATGAGTTCAGGAGGTTTCTAATCATGGCCGACAAGGCAGGGACTATTCTCGAAAAAACCGCTTTATAGTTCACAACAAAACTCTGCGATAGTACTTATGCTATCACACCGCTTCCCAGGCATATTTTTTTCTCAGCATCATACACAACGCCAAACTGACCTGGTGCAATGCCAGCAATCGGGCTTTGAGAGCGGATAACGTATTTACCGCCTTCTATAAACAGTGTTCCGGAGGTAAACTCCGGTGTGTGGCGGATCTTAAAGGTAACATCTGCTCCGGCACTACTGTTATCGAATGGGTTTTCGGTTATGAACCGGAAATCGTCCATCACAATAGTATCGTTGTATTGGGTTTGGGGGTCGTATCCATTTGAAACATAAATAATGTTTGCTTCTGCATCTTTTTTGACCACAAACCACGGCCCTTGGCTCAGACCCAATCCTTTGCGCTGCCCGATTGTGTGAAACCAGTAACCTTTGTGTGTTCCGAGAGTTTTTCCTGTTTCCAGTTCCACAATCTTTCCCTCTTTCTCACCCACGTAGCGACGGATAAAATCGTTGTAGTTTATTTTTCCCAGAAAGCATATACCTTGACTATCGCGGCGCGCTGCGCTGGGCAGCTTAATAGCTTCGGCAAAGAGCCGTACCTCCTTTTTTACCATTTTTTCGAGCGGAAACATCAACTTCGACATCTGGGCGGCGGTGATGCGGCTCAGAAAATAGGTCTGATCCTTAACATCATCGCGGGCGGTTCCTAAAAAAACCTTGCCTGTATGCTCTACCCTGCCTGCATAATGCCCCGTGGCGATACGGTCGAACTCTTTACCGTAGCGATTGTTGAACACCCCGAATTTGATCAGCAGATTACACATTATGTCAGGGTTTGGGGTCAGACCCGATTTCACCGTATCAATGGTGTACGACACTACGCTTTCCCAGTAATCAGTTTGCAGATCAACTATCTCCATGCGGCAGCCATATTTTTTTGCGACCCAACCAACAATCTCAATATCCTCCTCCGAAGGGCAGCTCATGAAGCCAGCCTTATCTTCCATACCGATTTTGATATAAAAGATTGCCGGTTCAAAACCCTGTTCTTTCAGCAGCGGGATAATTACCGAGCTGTCGACTCCACCTGATACAAGGGCTGCAATGTTCATGGTTTCCAATGGTTTCTCCTGCAGAGGCAAAAGTAATGATTCTTCAATTGTTAGTTAGTCGAATTAATCAATAGAAAGTCCTGGCGGACTTTCTATTGATTCCATGAGGATAATCCCGAGCTAGTGTTTGTAATTAGCACAATTTTTATTGCGCTGATTACAAACACTTATTCGGGATTCTGTTGATTGTCCTGGCAGTTGCAGCCCTCCACAATCCCATTATACCAACTACAAAATTTTTCATTCATTTTACATTGATTTAATATGGTGTGTTAAAATATTTTTTTACTTTGCATAAAATCTTCAGCCTTTAAACGAATATGATGATAAACCCTAAAAATAAACTTTTATGAAAACACTACTATTTTTATTATTTATCCCTCTGATGTTTGCGTCTAAGGGGTGGGGGCAACAAGTAATTGGCTCTTTTCCTTCGATGGATGGAGGGTTTGAAAATCAGGTAGCCGGAACCCCTGTTACTGCTTCTTCAATTGCGACTGGTATTCAAAGAACAGATTGGACCGTTCAAAACACAAGCGGTACAGCCACAATTTCTTTAACAGGAGGAAGATCGGGGCCAAAATTCATAACATTCGGAGCAACTGCTGCCAGAAGATTGCAATCGCCTACCGCAGCAGATAACGCAATCGCTAATGCGACAAGTTATACGGTTCAATTCTTTTATCGTACCTCAGGTACAACTAGTGCCAGTAGCGGTCAAGTTGGCAACTCGCCAGATGGCACAGGGCAACCTGGCACATATGCAATTTTAACCTTACCGGGCACAGATAATGTTTGGACAAAAGTTACACAATCACAAACCTCTGGTTCAAGTGCCGCCAGTCCTCGTTATGGAGTTGGCATCATAAGATTTAGTGCTGCAAGTGGTGTTAATATTGATATTGATGATTACGTAATATATGCTGGCGCGCTGGATGTAACCCCTCCAAACGTTCCAGGTACTGTAACCGTTGGCAATGCTACTGCTTCGTCGTTGGATGTTAGCTGGCTTGCTGCCAGTGGTGGTGTTGATGGTGGTGGATACGTGGTTGTTAGGTATTCAATCAATCCAAATGCCGACAATGACCCGAACCAAAACGGTATTTACGCGGTGGGCAACACCATAACAAACGGCACAGGCAGTCTTGTTGGCACCGTTCGCTACCTTGGAACTGGGTTATCCTTTACTGACAATGTGGGACTTAATGCAAGTACCGCATACTGGTATAAAGTTTATACCGTTGACAAAGCGTTCAACTATTCTGTTGAAAGTGTTGGAAGCGGAACAACCACGGCCGCCACGCCCACACTTTCCGTTACCCCCACCTCCCTCTCCGGCTTCACTTATGTTCAGGGCAGCGGGCCATCAACAGCACAGTCGTTTTCGGTTTCGGGCAGCAATCTGAACGGCACCGATGTAACCATAACCGCCCCAACTAACTTTGAGGTTTCTACGGCCCAAGCCGGAACCTACGGCAATACAGTAACACTAACTACCTTTGGTGGCGCCGCAACCACTATATGGGTGAGGCTTGCAGCAGGTTTAAGTGTCAACTCCTATTCGGGCAATGTGGCAGTGGCCGGCGGCGGCGCAACCACCCAAAATGTGGCGGTGAGCGGGAGCGTAACGGCACCGATTGTCGAGCCCACCAACCACGCCACTAACTTTACTGTTACTGCCACCTCGGCTACAACCGTTACCGTTTCATGGACCGATGCCAGCCCTGCTGCCGCTGGCTACCTTATTATTGGTGCGGCTGGTGATTGCAGCGGCATAACAAACCCCGTTGATGGCGTGGCTCAATCAAATGCCGCATTGATTCACAATGTTGCAGCAGGTGTTCAATCGCACACCTTTAGCAGCCTTACACCCGTCACCGGCTATTGCTTCAGGATTTTTCCCTACAATGGCACGGGTTCAAGCATAAACTACAAGATCGATGGCGAAGTGCCACAGGCAAGCGCAACAACGTCGGCTCCAATAGTTTATTCCTGGATTGGCGACGACAATGCCTCATGGGCCGTGTCAGCAAACTGGAACCCCGCACGAACAACTCCCGATCACGGCGATATTTTGCAGTTCAATGGCGGAGAAGCAAGAACAGTTACTGCTGTTCCGGCCCAAACAATTAGGCAACTTCTGGTAAGCAACAACACCGCCATAACCTTGCAAGCTGCCGCGACAAATACACTTACAATTGCCGGCGGAACGGATACCGACCTCGTGGTTGGTGCCGGTTCGCAGTTAAATATTTCTGGTGCAAATGCACTATCCATATCGCTTTCAACAGATGCCACAGGTTCAATAAGCGGGCAAATGACACTTGCCGGAGCAGCGCACAGGTTATTGGCTGTAACTGCATCCGGTATCACTTTTAATTCAGGGGCATTTTTTACAGCAGGGACAGGATTTGATGGAAATGCTTTTGGAGGAACAGGTGCTATTGCTAATTCAATAGTGTTTTCAGCCGGATCAACCTATGTACACATAGCTGGATCTAATCCGTTTGGATTAGGTCAACCGGCCAGTGTTGTGATATTCCAAACTGGCAGCAATTATATCCATCGTACTACAGGTGCTCCATCTTTCGGCGGTAGGACTTATGCAAATTTTGAACACGACCATAGCGGCGCAATAAGTCCAGCAGCCACTGCCGCAGTTAGTATGGACAATCTCAGGGTAACTCAGGGTACATTGAATTTTAATGTTACCGATACTCCGGGCCATTCAATAAAAGGCAATATTGAAGTTATGAGCGGAGCAACGCTTAATTTCAATCCAGCCACAGCCGGCACGGTAAACCTCAACGGTACATCGGTGCAAACCATCTCGGGCGGAGGAACAATTACTGCTGGCTCCCTTTCAACTCTGGTATTGAACAACGCTGCAGGCGTGGTTTTGAATACCAATGCAAGCCTGCACAATCTCACGGTATCAGGCGGAGGTTTCACCATCAGAAGCACTGCCGATGGCACCGGCTCGCTGATTACTTCGGGTACTGTAACTGGAAATGTAAGAGTAGAACGCCATCTGCCAAACGCTGACCATTGGTACTATATCTCTTCGCCGGTTGATTTGAGTGCTTCAAACTTCGGAGCAATCTTCCCAGGCGGCACTGGCAACCCCGTTCCAAACGATTTTTATCGCTGGGCCGAGAATTTCGAGCAAACCGGCGTTACCGGCTGGTGGTTTAATATCCAGCATCAAGGTAATGAATGGACCACAACTTCGTTTGCCCCCGGCAGAGGTTATGCTATATCCTATGCCACCTCGCCAACAACCATTACGCTCACAGGGGCGCCTTACAATGCGAACCAAACCATTGCCATGACCCGTACCGTCGGCAGCCGTGGCGAAGGGTGGAACTTAGTTGGAAATCCCTTCCCCGCCACAATAGCAGCCAATGATCCCGCACAGGCCACAAACAACCTGATTGCTATCAACTCGGCTGTGCTCGATGCTTCCTTCACAGGCGTGTATCTCTGGGACGACAATACGAACGACTATCTCGCCTTAACACATGCTTCCCCCGCAACCCGCCTTCAGCCAGGGCAGGCATTTATGGTTAGATCCGCCGCAAACAACAACAATTTTGCCCTGAACACCGCCAAGCGGATACATGGCGCGGCAACATTCTATAAAGGTAGGTTCTAAAAATTCATTTTTCCGACTTTTTTCATAACAGCAGACACAAA
>CAYGGZ010000005.1:0-115809 GCA_964349765.1 uncultured Bacteroidales bacterium | reverse complement strand
TGATGTGGTGATGTGGTGATGTGGTGATGTGATAATGTGGTGATGTGGTGATGTGAACTGTAATCTGTGAATTGTGATCCGTGAGTTGCAACTACTTCTTACCGATTACTGATTACTGATCATTGATTGGTTAGCAAATCATACTATTCACTATTCACTATTCGTTATCCCTTATTATTTTCCCAACGAAGCCAACGAAATCACATTTATTCCGTCCGGGCGGCGGTGGCTCATTCCTGTTCCGGTGATAATGTTTAATGATTTCGGTAAGTCCATTTTGGCAGTATCTATATTTTTTGCAAATTTCTTAAGATTTTCGGCGGCTTCGTCTATATATCCTACACCGAGTTTTATGTCAAAAGCGGCATAACTTCCATTACGTTTCTGTACAATGGCGTCAACTTCCAAGCCATAAGAATCACTAAAATGAAACAGGGTTGCATCATTTGCTTTGGCATACACATTTAACTCGTGCGTCGCCAGCGACTCAAACAAAAATCCTGTGTACTTTATATCTTTTACCAGCGATTCTTTATCTAATCCCAATGCTGCTACTGCCAACGATGTGTCGCACAAATGTCTTTTGGGTGATTTTCGCAACGATGCCGAGGAGCGAATATGCGGATTGAAAGCAGGTTGTTCATACAAAATCATTAAGCGTGATAGCGCATCAAGATATTCTGATATGGTATTACGCGACAATTCATTTCTATCAGAAGTTTTCACATCTTGCTCCAACGTTTTATTATCTGCCAGTGTTGCTGTATTCCTTGCAATTGACCGTAGTAAACTACGTACTTTTAACGGGTCGCGTTTAACTCCCGAAATCCTGCCCATATCCACTTCACAAAGTAAATCAACATATCCCCTATTCATTTTGAGGGCATTTTTTGTGCTTTCATTGAGTAAAGTAGGCCACCCGCCTATCAGCATTTTATCTATAATAAAATCGAGAGAAATCCCTGCATCGTAAAAGTTTGGAAAGACCCCTTCCAGTAAATCCGAAATCTTAACTATTCCGGTAGAATAACCTAATTCCTGCCACGTCATTGTGTCCATTTGCACAACAGTAAAACGCCCGGCTCCACTATGCAGTTTCACGTCATCCGTTGGATTAGCCGAACCTGTAAGAATAAATTGCCCCTTTGCTTTACGGTTGTCCACTTCGTGCCTCACATAATTCCAAATTTCGGGTTGTTCCTGCCATTCATCAATTAATCTCGGCGTTTCCCCTGCCAACAATAGTTGGGGGTTTGTTGCCATAATTACAGGAACCTGTTTGTCCCTATCCATTTCTATAAAGCTTTTTGCAAATTGATGTGCTGTTGAGGTTTTTCCACACGATTTAGGCCCTTTAATAAGCACTGCACCGGAAGCAGATAATTTTTCCGACAAATCCCCCTCAATTATTCTTTTTATGTAACTCATTTTTAGCTATATAGTTTCAATGCAAAGTTACATGAATTTTCTGATTGTGCATATTTCAGACATTTTGCTGTGCATTTTTCAGAGCTTTGGTTGCGCAAAAATAAGATTGGTAGCTGGTGATGTGATGATGTGGTGATGTGGTGATGTGGTGATGTGGTGATGTGATGATGTGGTGATGTGGTGATGTGATGATGTGGTGATGCGATAATGTGGTGATGTGGTGATGTGGTGATGTGATGATGTGGTGATGCGATGATGTGGTGATGTGGTGATGTGATAATGTGAACTGTAATCTGTGAACTGTGATCTGTGAACTGTGATCTGTGAACTGCAATTACTGATTCCTCATTACCGATTACTGATCACTGATTACTGATCACTGATCACTGATTACTGATTACTCTTTTCAAGTGATCTGTGATCTTGAAACAGCCTACTAATAAGTCAAACATAATTTGAGGGCTAAACCAATATCACAATCGCCCATCAGTAATTGATCTTTGCAAAATTCCTTTCACATCATATATGATGGTTCTATTTGCTTTGTGTGCAACCAAGTCAATATTTTTGAACTCGTTATGTGCTACGGCTAAAATTATAGCGCTATAGATTTTGTTTTCAGGGAAGATGTTGAGAATCTCTATACCGTATTCGTGCTTTACTTCATTTATATTTGCCCAGGGGTCGAAAACATCTGTTTCACAACCAAAGTTGTGCAGTTCATTTATGAGATCCACAACTTTTGTGTTTCTAACATCGGGGCAATTTTCTTTGAAAGTTATGCCGAGCACGAGGGTCGTGGTTCCATTCACTGGTATGTTGTTCCTGATCATAAGTTTTACCACTTGCTGTGCTACCCATGCGCCCATGCTGTCGTTTATCCGTCGCCCGGCCAGAATGATTTCAGGATGGTATCCGGATTCCTGCGCCTTTTGTGCGAGGTAATATGGGTCAACACCGATACAGTGTCCGCCTACAAGACCTGGAGTAAATTTCAGAAAGTTCCATTTAGTGCCGGCGGCTTCGAGAACATCTGCCGTATCGAGTTTCATATGTGCGCAAATCCGGGCAATTTCGTTTACGAAAGCAATATTTATATCGCGTTGTGCATTTTCGATTACTTTGGCCATTTCGGCCACGCGGATAGAAGGTGCCAGATGCGTGCCGGCCACAATCACTTTTCGGTAGAGACTATCAACAAATTCGGCGGTTTCAGGGGTAGAGCCTGATGTTACCTTTTTGATTTTTGTAACGGTATGTTCTTTATCTCCAGGGTTGATCCGTTCGGGGCTGTAACCGGCAAAGAAGTGTTGGTTGAGTTTCATTCCCGACACTCGTTCAATCACCGGAAGGCAATCTTCTTCGGTGCAACCTGGATAGACCGTAGATTCGTAGATCACGATATCGTCCTGTTTGATCACCATTCCTATTGTTTCACTTGCCTTTATGAGCGGTGTAAGGTCGGGGCGGTTGTTTTTATCAACAGGCGTAGGGACTGTAACGATATATATGTTGCTGCTTCTGATTTCATCAATCAGGCTTGTTAAATACATACCCTTATCGAGCGGTGGTGTAAATTGCAGTACCGATCGAAGGCTGGCATCGTCAACTTCAAGTGTTGGGTCATGACCGGCGTTGAGTTGGCTAATACGCTCTTCACTAATATCGAAACCGATTACAGGAAAGTGTTTAGCAAATTCAACAGCAAGGGGCAAGCCTACGTAACCAAGCCCTATCATGCAGATGCGGGGAGTTTGAACAGTTTTCATTGGCTATTTATATCGTTCGTTAGAGTTGTTTCCGATAGAGATAAATCGTTCTGGTGCTGTGCCACAAGTTAGCTGCCAGACAGCTTAAAATGAACCAGTTGAATTATTTAACGCTATAATAAATTTCAATCAGGAGTTATCCGGGTGTGAAATTAGCTGGAGTACTGAATGGTTAATCAATTTTCACGGCTTCGCCCTGTCAGTTACATCCCGCTGTTGCGAGATGCACATTATCAAATAATTGGCGTAGTCTACGCCGATATTATTCTTCTTCCCAAAGCAATAATGCTTCGGGATGAGCTTCGAGCAGCATTGATGATTCTGAGGTCAATGTTGTCATAAAGCGTATCTTTCGGCCGGTGATTTCTTGGGCTTTGCTGGCTAATTGCAGCAAATAACTGTTATCAATGTTATCGCCAACAAACAGCAGGTCAATCACAGAACTGTTTTTACCTTGAGCCATCTCGCCTAATAGCCATGCCTGTTTCAGTCCCCCAATTTTTCGTATGATCCGTTCTGTAATATGGTCAATTCCTGTCTGTTTCAGCAGAATGTTGTGGATATCCATGAAAAGAGGATGCTTGGTATTAGCCTGAAAGATCTTCTTATTTCCGTGTACTTCTGACTTAAGAAGTCCGGCCTCTTCGAACCTGTTGAGCTCAAGCCTGATTGCATTTGTTGATTCACCAAACTCATGCTCAAGGTCGCGAAGCCAGGAACGTGTGTTGCTGTTAAGAAAAAACTTGAGCAGCAGTTTGATTCGGGTTTTCGATGTGATTAGGCTCTCTATCATGGGGGCGTTTCGAGATATCAGTTATTTTCCAACCGTCCGTTATTTTGAGTAGCAAAGTTACTCATTATTGTTTTATTCAATTGCAACAAATCATCAAAAAATTGTTAACAATTTTTCTTTACCATCGAATTTATTATCATAATGTCAGAATTATCTGTTTATCAAAGGTTTTTATGGTACCACTCAACGGCTAAGCGCAGTCCTTGCCGGAAATTGTATTTAGGTTGGTAGCCAAGCAGGCGCCTTGCTTTTTCTATCGAAGCCAGCGAATGAGGAATATCCCCAGTGCGTAGCGGTCCGTGCATGGCTTCAACCTTGGCAATATTAGAATCATATTTACTCAAGTACTCTTTAAGGCAGTTTACGAGCGTATTCAAATCGTTTCTCTCGCCTGCTGCGGTATTAAACACCTGGTTAAAAGCTTCGGGGTTACTGGTTGAACATGCCAGGTAGTTCATCATGATCACATTATCAATGTAAGTAAAGTCGCGTGAGAAAGTTCCGTCGCCATTGATAACCGGGCTTTTATGTTGCATCAGTAATTTTGTAAATTTTGGAATCACAGCGGCATAAGGCCCTTCAGGATCCTGCCGTCGCCCAAAAACATTAAAGTAGCGCAATCCGATGAGTTTCATTCCATAGGAGCGGGCAAACACATCGGCATACAGTTCGTTTACATACTTTGTAACAGCATACGGCGATAAGGGGCGGCCAATATTTTCCTCAACCTTGGGAAGTGAAACCGAATCGCCGTAGGTTGATGAACTTGCGGCATAAACAAACCGTTCAACGGCGGCATCGCGTGCTGCAACCAGCATATTTAAAAAACCACTGATGTTAACATTGTTAGTTGTAACAGGATCGTTGATGGAACGCGGAACTGAGCCAAGCGCGGCCTGATGCAGGATAATTTCAACATCCTTGCAGGCTTGCTGGCAAACGTTAAAATTGCAGATATCCCCCTCTATCAGTGTAAAATTTGGATGATCTTCAAATTCCGAGATATTTTTCCGGTGTCCGGTAGAAAAGTTATCAAGGCAAACCACCTTGTTGCCATGTAGAAGCAGATCTTCGCAGAGGTTAGAACCTATAAAACCTGCGCCTCCGGTAACCAGTACATTCTTTCCTGTTATAAGCCACAAGGATGCAGGTGTTTTTGTCATGTTTTTTCGTAGCTTAATATGCCAGCAAATGTAAAAATGTTATCTGAATACATAAAAATTCAGTTGCATATAGTTTCAATAGTTGAATCGGAGAAACTTTACCTTTGCCTTTTCTTAAAACATGCAGCTATGGACAACCATCCCCTTCGCTTTGCATTGATCGGTTCGGCAGGGTATATTGCGCCTCGCCATATGCAAGCCATCCGCGATACAGGCCACCAGTTGGTGTGTGCTCTTGACCGGTTCGATGTTATGGGAGTGATTGACAGATATTTTCCCGAAGCTGATTTTTTTACTGAGCCTGAGCGGTTCGACCGCCACCTTGATAAGCTTCGCAGGCAACCTGAAAAGAAGATTGATTATGTGAGTATCTGTTCGCCTAACTACATGCACGATGCCCATATCAGATTAGCTTTACGGAACGGTGCCCACGCCATTTGCGAAAAACCGCTGGTGCTTAACCCCTGGAACCTGGACGCGTTGAAGGATATTGAGCAGGAAAATGACCGCAGGATCTATAGCATACTGCAAGTAAGACTTCATCCTCAGATTGTTGCACTTAAAGAGCGAATTCAAAAGGAAATTGCTCATGGTAAAACCTGGGATGTTGATCTCACGTACATAACAAGCCGCGGCCGTTGGTATTTCATTTCATGGAAGGGCAACACCGAAAAATCAGGAGGAGTAGCTACAAACATCGGCATTCATTTTTTCGATATGTTAATTTGGTTATTCGGAGCAGTTAAAGAAAGTATCGTTCACCTGAATGAACCATCGAAAGCGGCAGGTTTGCTCCATCTTCAAAATGCACGCGTAAGGTGGTTTTTAAGCCTCGACTACAACGACATACCACCGGCTATGAAAAAGCTCGGGCAACGAACTTACCGAATGATCACAATGGGCAACGACGAAATAGAATTCAGCGACGGATTTACCGACCTGCATACCCGATCATATCGCGAAATCATTTCAGGTGGGGGATTTGGTATTGAGGAGTCAAAGCCAGCTATCGAAATTGCATACCAGATCCGGAATGCCACAACCCAGCCACTGACAGGTGAGTTTCATCCTCTGTTAATTGGTTAATTTTATGAAGATCAAGAGGAAGGCTCTACCAGTCTGGTATGCTCTCTATAGTAGGGCGCGCAATGAGAAAAAGCTCCATTTGCTATTAGCAAAACAGAGCATTGAATCGTTTCTGCCATTGGTTCGCACGTTAAAACAATGGAGCGATCGCAAAAAGTGGGTCGAAGAGCCGATGATACGATCGTATGTATTTGTCAGGATTACAGAGCGGGAGTATTTTACCGTTTTGAACACTCCTGGGGCTGTGCGATATGTTTTCTTTGAAGGACGTCCTGCTGAAATTCCAAATTGGCAGATAGAAGCCCTGAAGAAAGCGGTGGAGGTGGGAAAGGATTTTGAAATATCGAACGAACAATTTGATCCTGGCGATCGCATACTTATTGCCAAGGGTCCTTTCAGAGGTATAGAGGGCGAACTGGTTGAGGCTAAGGGAAAGCGTAAGGTGGTGGTTCGCATCGAACATACAGGCTATAATCTACTGTTGACCATTCCGCCTGGATATCTGAAAAATATTACAACTGCCGCCCAAGCGGATCGTTCATGATGTTTTGCGGTGAGAGATTAAACTTTTCGGGGTGCAGAGCGGTTTTGTCTTTGTAAAAAGAATAAATCTTCTTCAAATCATCATTGAAATTGCCGGAAGGATGTATTACGCCTCCAACCCCGGCAACTTTTTTTCCGTAGTCGAGGTAAGCCATCACGATTGGTACGGCTGCCACACGGGCAATGTGATAGAATCCGCGTTTCCATTCATGACGAAGGCTACGGGTTCCTTCAGGGGTGATCGTTACAACTTTGATTTTACGGGATTTGATAAGCTGAGCAATTTCAACAATTATATTGCCACTATGAACCCTGTCGACCGGAATTCCACCCATGGCTCTGGCAATCTGACCAATCGGAAATACAAAAGCCTCTTTCTTGATAAGAAACGATGCCTCTATCCTAATCGCCCACAAGGCAAGCCTCCCGATCACGAAGTCCCAGTTGCTGGTGTGCGGTGCCATAATCAGAATGTATGATTCTATCTTCTGTATTGATGGCGCTTCGATACGCCACCCTGCCAACCTGAGGATTACCCTGCCAAAAACAGACTTGATTAATTGCATTTAAGCGCTTATATGATTGATTTATAATGATATACCATAACAGGTCTTGCTATGGATTGTCGAATCAGAACTTTTTGCTCTAAAACGAAACCCTTGCCATTGTCCAAATTCAGAAGAATCACCTTTTCGGTTCTTTGCCGGCAAGGCGAAAAGTTTGATTATTCTTAATCGCAATGCATTTGTAACACTCTAATGCATTGTTTGGGATTATGCTATTAGCCTGCAAAACTGCTCAAAAAAATATTATACAATACCTCTTCCCGGGTCAAATTCATAAGTTGGACTTGCTAATTATGGTTGGACTGTAAATATCTCGAACGATAACGGTTGTAGCCTGAATGCCAGAGTGTTGCCATCCTCAGATGAGCCACTGCCAGCTTGTGGCGTAAAACTTAACTCCTTCATATCGTCCGGTAGCGATACGGTGAGGGTAACAGGTTCAGGACTTTTTGACAATGCCACAACAACGATATTGTCGAAATACCTCCGTGAGTAAACCCAAATACGGTCGTCAATAAACAATGTTCTGAAATCTCCGTAAACAAGCGAAAGGTTATTCCGGCGAAGATTTGCGAGTTTTGTTGTAGCGGCAAGGGTTTGCTGTTCATGTTCGTTCAGGTTGTCGAATCGCATCATTCGTCGGCTATCCGGGTCGCCTCCGCCAGCCATTCCAATCTCGTCGCCGTAATAAATTACAGGTACACCGGGTATAGTCATATTAAAAGCAGTGAGCAACTGAAGCTTGCGGTAGCCATCTGGATTTACTACTTCAATTCGGCGTGTCCATCCGGCTTCCTGGGCATCCTCCTCAAAGCTTAGTCCATAGCCGGCATAAGAAATAAAGCGGGGCATATCGTGGTTGCCTGTAATGTTTCCCATCATGTGAACCGTTCCGTAATGGTTAAAAGTGTTATATAGCGATTGTTGAAGCTGAGTAAGGCTTGCATCATCGGTCACCAGAGTGTTTCTCAAATCCCAGTAGAGATTGAAGTCGAACTGCCCGTCAAGCAGTCCGGAACCTACGTAGCTGCCAATAAGCTCTCTGCTGCCAAATGTTTCGCCGATCTGAAATATTCGTCGGTTCTCTACCTTCACCTGCTCTTTCAGCTTTCTTGTAAGCACTCTCCAATACTCTTCCGGGATGTGTTTTGTGGCGTCGTGCCTGAATCCGTCGAAGCCATATTCTTCAATCCAGAACATAGCCGAATCCGACATCACTTCAATCACTTCAGGGTAATTGAAGTTAAGCGATGGAAGGAAAGTATCGAACCATGTGGTCAGGCGATGCTCATCCCAGAGTCTGATATTTTTCCTGCCATCGGGAAGTACCAAATCGGTTGCCCAGTGTGGATTATTAATGATTAGTTGATTTTTTTTGTGAACATGGTTCGATACATAATCCAATAGCATGTTGATATTGCGGCCATGTGCCGAAGAGATAAGTTGCCTCAGGTCGGCGGAAGTTCCAAAACGGTGGTCAACAGTGGTGAGAGTAATCGGCCAGTATCCGTGATATCCCGAAAATTTCCTATGGGGAGCAGGGAATTCGACATATGCCTCAAGTGGATTTTGGGTAACTGGTGAAATCCAGATTCCATTAATACCTAACCGGTCGAAATAGCCATCCTCGATTTTCTGGGTGATTCCCGCAAGGTCGCCTCCCTTATAGTTTGCCGGAGGAAGTACGTCGGCATCGTTGATTGGCTGATCGTTATCTGGATTGCCGCTTTTAAACCTGTCGATCAACATGAAATAAACCACCAATGCTTCGAAGTCGCTGCGGGTTAGTTGTGTCGGCTGATCCACAACACGCCCGTTTTGTAGCGGAATGAGCAGGTTGTTTGAAATTCCATGATTATTGTGCGACCACAAACGCAGGAATGAGCGCTCCATGGCCTTAGCCTCTCTGGGGATGGTGATCTCAATTCCATAGTCGGTATTAGTTATTGAACCAGCCTGAAGCTGATGATTTTGCCAAAAAACAAAAACCTTCTCTGCAGGATTGGTTATTTTTACTTGCACCCGATTTCGGTTGTGCGACAGAGGGATAAGATGTGGCCGCAACTCAGGACTCACATCTCCTACTGTTAGAACAGAGTTGTAGCCTCCCAAATTATTACTTTCGATGATGGGGTTGTTGGGATCGGTAAATTCACGACCATCGGCCACAATCAGATAGTGGTATCTTCCCGGGTTTAGATTAACCTCGGCTTTCCATATTCCATCCTGCTTTTGCAAGGGGTTGGCAGTGCGGCTCCAGTTGTTGAACCCACCAGTGATGAATACGTTTCCGTAAACTATTCCTTGAGGGTCGAAACTCAGTGTTACAGGCATTTTGGTGCCTCGCTGCAAAATAATATTGTATTCTTCTCCTGCTATCCATATCTGCATTACAGATAGAGCGGGGATTTCGTTTGTTTGGTTTGTGATAGCAACATAGTTCCGATCGGGGCATAATCTGAATGAAAAATTCTTATGGACACCGATAGAATCAATGCGTTTCGGATCGAGAAAGTAATCGGCTAAGATAATCTTCGACTCGTCGCCTTGCAGCCTGAATGGAGATCCTAATCCTACTATTTCTATTCCGTTTGCGACGGCCGGACACTGAACCCTGTTACAGGACGATCCAATCAACAAACTAATGATAATTAATGCTAAGAGTTTTGTTTGCATGTTTATTTTTCTTTGAGTTATTTTTTTAGTTCAAGTATTTTGGCCGATCTTGGTTGGAGCTGCAATTCATGCAATGAGGTTATCGGGCGGTTATTTAGGACATCAACTGCAGAATTGAAACCTGATGTTATCTCAGCAAACCGATTCATGTTTAATGTATGTTCGCTGTTGTTATTGTTTAGTATCACCATCACGCAATCAGTTTCGGTATAACGGAAATACACGTAAACGCCGTCGTTGGGTACAAAATGGGTGAGATTTCCGTGTAACAGTGCTGGTTGGTTACGACGGTATTGCAAAAGGTTTGCAAGATGGTTGTATGCTTTGTTTTCTGCGTCGGTTCGGCCTTGGGGAGTAAAAGCATCTCTTGGGTCGCCTGGCCATCCGCCGGGGAAGTCTTTGCGGATCTCACCATGTTCGGGCTTATCATATCCGGTCATAAGAAGTTCTGTCCCGTAGTAGATGAGGGGTATTCCTCGTGTTGTGAGCAGGAAGGTCATGGCCATTTTCCAGCTTTTGAAATCCTCACGCAGGCTGGTGAAGATGCGTGTGATATCGTGGTTATCGGCGAAAATTACCAGCGACCAGGGGTCTTCATACAAAAAATCTTCGGTCAGCGCTTCATACAGCCGCGCAATTCCGGTGTCCCATCCGTTGGGTTCGTTGAATGCACTGCGAATAGCCACCTGCAACGGAAAATCGAACACCCCTGTGAGATACGCATTGTAGCCATCGTGGTTGCGGGGATTATCCTGATAATATGCTATCATTGATGGATTATTGAGCCATGCTTCCCCAACAAGCGTTATTCCGGGATACTCTTCGCGCACTGCTTTGGCCCATTGCGCCATGAATTCCTTACAGGGATAGGGTTGAGTATCAATACGAATACCTCTCAGACCCGTATACTCAATCCACCATATAGTGTTCTGAATCAAATATTTCGCAAGTAACGGATTATGTTGGTTCAAATCGGGCATATTAATATCGAACCATCCTCTTACCATCCTGTTGTAGTCGTATTGCGAAGCATATGGATCAACAATTGCCGATGCGCGGTAGTTAGTTCTGGTGAACTCTGGCCACTGGTTGAACCAATCGCTTGATGGTGGATCTTTCTTCCACAAGTGGTTGACTCCACTGTGATTGAACACCATGTCTTTAATCACGCCGATATTACGTTTGCGGCTCTCTTCAACAAATTTTTTATAATCTTCGAGCGAACCGATCCGTGGGTCGGTGTTATAGAAATCGGTTATGGCATAGCCATGATATGAGTATGTTTTTGAATTGTTTTCGAACACAGGGTTTAGCCAAATTGCCGTAAATCCAAGTGTTTGAATATAGTTGAGCCGTTGGGTTATCCCTTCCAGGTCGCCGCCATGGCGTCCGTTTGGCAGATGCCTGTTTACAGGTTCAAGCATTCCTGGGATGTTGTCGTTTTCTGGATCGCCATTGGCAAAGCGATCGGGCATAATGAGATAGATAACATCGGCCTGAGTGAAGCCTTTTCTTTCGGCTGAGCCTTCTACCCGTTCCAGGAATGTGAATTGATGGAGAATCGGTTTTTTTCTGCGACCCGGAAGAGTGAATTCAATAGTATAATCGCCAGGTTGCAGGCCTGGAAGTAAGGTGAGGTCAATAAAAAGGTAGTTTGAGTTTTCGACTCTGATAAGCCTGTTGACCGATACCTGGTTGGAGTGAAACTTTACTGTGGCTTTTCCTATATCAGGAGCGTAAACCATCAGTTGCACCTCATTATTTTGCATATCTGTCCACCAAAAAGGCGGATCAACTCTGAGTTGCGTTGGATTGCCGGCATAAATCGCGTTAATTACGGCGATGAATAAAATAAGCAGAAGCGAGAATGATTTTATCATAGTTTAGTCTTATTAATACTACGCTCTGATGGTGTAGCGGTGTTTTAGATTAGCTTATTTTTGGTTCTATAATATTGTTACACAATTCGTTGAAGCCTGAAACGCACCCTGATTTGTTCATCGCCACGCAGTAGGATTAGGTTTACCATTCTTTCGGGTCGTGAGCGAAAAAAAAACAGAATCTCGTTTAAAGCGATATCGTATGCTGCCACGCCATTGAAGCGGAGAATTATGTCGCCATTTTTAACTCCTGCTCGTTTGGCCGGACTGTTTTCCATAACATTTATGACTTCGAAAGTGCGGTACTCAACGCTTTTGGCTATGACCTCGAGGCCGCTCATGTTGAATTCAAAGGGTTCGTGGTACGACCTGTTTTTTTTGAGATATATTTTTCTGTTGTCGTAATCGAACACTGTTGTAAATCTGCTAAGCAGATCGCCGCCAATGCTACCGTTGCGTCCGGTAATAAGTGCCATTTCAGGGTCGGAAAAGTCGTATGTGTACGATACAACCACATCGTTGAACCGGAATTTATCAAATTTGAGGGAAGGAAGTCTTGCAAAATAGCCTTCGAGTTCACCTCCGAGGCCCCGGCCAATTATTGTTGGGAAGCGCTTTTGAGGTTTTACAAGCAAAGTATCGGAATCGGCCTCGATAAGCAATGCATGACTGGCGCCTGAATCAACCAGAAACCTGCCTTTGAAACGGCTTCCGTCCGATTGAATCATGGTTGAGTAAATATATGGGCGGGCTTGCAGTAATTCGAACGGGATTTCCGAAAAACGGCGCCCAGGCCTGAAAGTGCCTGGTTCAAAAACTGTGATCGTCCGGTTTTCATAATTTATCATCACAGTAAAATGGTTGAAGAATTCATAGCCGATAATTCCATGAACACTGGTGCCTAGATGATATGGCAGTTCAAGATAATCTTCGGCAAGAACAATGAGCGACTGCCCTCTCCCCTCTACTCCTGGCAAGGTAAGGGTAATATTTGAGGCAAGATATGCGTCAATGTCCCGCACACGTCCAGCTCCAGAGATGGTTATCTGACGGTCGTAGTTTATTCCGGCAAACTCTGCGATGCTGCGGTCGGTTATGATTGTGGATCTGACCCCGGAGTCGAGTATAAATTTGGCAGGCATCCTGTTATTAATTACAACCGGAACAACTATGAGGTTATTGTGTTTCTCGAATGTAAAGCTATGGCTTCGCTGCCTGTTTTGAATTTCGAATCCAATAAACTGTGCATCCGAGGTTGTCGGGTTGATTAGCAGATAGAGAATAAAGAGACCAAGACACCGCAGTGTGGAATTAATGTAATACGGATTTAAGGCTTGTTTGAATCTGTCCAAACCGATTGCTGCGGGCAGAGTATGGTTCTTTTTCGATTTACCCATCCCTGCAAAATTAACAAAAAGATCAGATATTGCCGCATCCGGCATCAGCCCAACTCTTCATAAATGTCAGAAGTTGGCCTTTGTCGGGTGAATGGCCGTTTCTGACATAATAGCCTGAGGTGCATACACCGGTAGCAACGCAGCCTGCAAGTGGAAGGTTGTTGATCCAGCCATGACTGAAACCTGCATTAAAGTTATCGCCTGCGCCAGTTGTAAGTTTTGGGTTTGCTGTAAATGGGCCTTCAACCCAGGCGGAGCCATCTGCTGTTACCACAGCAGCACCATCAACTGGATGAATTACAACAGCGGTAAGGTTAAGCATATCGCGAATGCGGCCTGCCCGCAAGGTGATATGCTCTTCGCTGATGCCCAGCACGTTAGATATTATTGAGGATTCATTTAGGTTCATACTCAGAATAACTCGAGTTTGCATGCCGCTTAACAGATCAAGCACGCCGGCAATATCTTCGGCTGTACGTTTGGCCGGATCGGCCAGATCGATAAATAAATCAGGAGGGTTTGTCATGTTTTTGAACAATTGGTTCATACCCGAAAGAATGGAGTTCATTTGTCCGAGCATTGTCCAGTTGTTGCATGCTATCATCCGGCTACTTTCAAGCATCTCAGTCAGTTCTTCTACAGACACATATTTGAGCAGGTTGTCCCAGCTTACGTCAATCAGCTTGTTCATTTTGCCCAACATCAGCTTACCGTCTAAAAATTCCAGAGCATCGGTATGGCCGGGTTCGGTGATTGTGATCACTTTTTCGCAGGCATTTGCAAAATCGGCGAACACAGGGTGTACATTGCCGCAGCCTAAAGCGCCGATGTAGATGATCTTATGACCTTGCTGCAGAAGCATATTGGCATAGATAGGACCGTTTCCGCCCAATTTTACCTGGTGAGGCACTAATTCCACGTTGCCACTTAATCCGGCGTAGGAACCGATTCTTTTTGCGAACCCTTCGATGGTTTCTATTCTTCTGAAGATAAAATGATCTTCGCGTTTATCAACAACATGGATGATTTCGTCAACAAAACCATCAAGCCCTGCTATGATGCGGTATGTTCGGCCGGCATTACTCAGTTGTTCCGATGTTTGCCGGATAAGATTAGTTTGATCAGATGCCATATCGTTTAGTTTTAGGTTATTCAGGCTTCAAGCGTCCAAAAATGCGTGTTGTATTTAATAGTTTGGTTGATTCGTTTTCAGAGAGTTGCCTCCATGATAATCGCCATCTCCACCAGCCGGATGGCTGCCCTGGAAGATTCATTCTGGCTTCTGAACCAAGCGAAAGTACGTCCTGAAGTGGTGCGATTGCAACATTGGCTACTGACGACCATGCGAGTTTTATGAACGACCACGCAATGTTGTTTTCGTCGGGATTAAAGTAATCGCGCATTGTTTGCCGGTCGGTTTCACTGCTCTTTTCGAACCATCCCTTTGAAGTGTCGTTATCGTGGGTGCCGCTATATACGATACAGTTGCGTTCGTATGTGTGTGGCAGGAAGTCGTTCTCCTCGCCCGAATCAAATGCAAACTGAAGGATTTTCATTCCTGGTAGCCGATGGCGTTCGCGAAGTTCAACAACATCAGGAGTTATTACTCCGAGGTCTTCGGCAATTATTTTGACATTTTCAATGGCATTGAAAATAGTGTCAAGTAGTTCGGCACCTGGGGCTGGCAGCCAATCGCCTTTGATGGCTGTTTGCTCCCCGAAAGGTACTGCCCAGTAAGCTGCCAAACCTCGAAAATGGTCGATACGAAGAATATCGAAAAGTACAAAATTGGCCCGAATGCGTTCAATCCACCACGCAAAACCTGTTTCCTTGAGATATTCCCAGTCATAGAGTGGATTTCCCCACAGTTGCCCTGTTTGGCTGAAATAATCGGGTGGCACGCCGGCAACCTTAACAGGCTGTCGCTGTTTATCGAACCAAAAAATCTCCGGATTTGCCCAGGCATCGGAGCTATCGAAAGCAACGTACAAGGGAATATCGCCAATTACACTGATTCCCTTGCTGTTTATGTATCCTTTAAGCAGATTCCACTGCTTATTGAAAAAATACTGGATCACCTTCCATTCCTCAATGGCTGTTTGGTATTGTTTTTCTGCTTCTGCTACCGCTTCAGCATTGCGCAACCTCAATGGTTCGCTCCACTCCCACCATGGCTGACTGTTGTGATGGTTTTTCAATGCCATGAAAATAGCATAGTCGGGCAGCCAAAAGCTGTTGTTTGTGCAAAATGCTTTGAATTGCTTCTGCTCATTTGGCGAGGCGAGCGTTCTGAAGCGAAGAGCTGCTTTACGGAATAAAGGATACAGGTATGCAGCCACATTATCAAAATCGGCATAGTGTTCAGGAAATACAGGAACTTTTTCTAAATCTTCAGGTTTTAACCATCCTTCTTTGGCAAGCATATCGGGATCAATCAGAAGCGGATTTCCGGCGAAAGCCGAATAACACTGATATGGCGAATCGCCGTAGCCTGTGTGGCCAAGAGGAAGAATCTGCCAGATTGATTGGCCCGTTTTATCCAAAAAATCGGCAAAACGATATGCCTCCTCTCCGAGCGTTCCTATTCCGTATTTGCCGGGGAGCGAGGTTATGTGCATGAGTATTCCACTGCAGCGCTTGGTAATCATATTTTACTGTTTTGCAAGTTATTATTTTATTTATTAGAGTATTAACGATTTCTTTTTTTCGTCGGCATCATGAACAAAAATTAACATAGTTGCGGCTATGAAAAATGATGCTCCTCCTAGTACAAGAGCATAAACGGCCTGTTCGTTGGCAATAACACCAACAAAGAATCCAAGAATACTGGCAGCCATAATTTGTGGGATCACAATAAAAAAGTTAAATATTCCCATAAAAGTACCCATCTTGTGTGAAGGTAACGAACCGGTGAGTATTGCGTATGGCATTGAAAGTATGCTTGCCCAGGCTAATCCTACGCCGAGCATAGATAAAATCAGCAGGTTAGGGTCTTTTATCAGATATACTGACATGAGACCAAGCCCGCCGGCAACCAGCGATATGGCATGTGTTGCCCTGCGGTTAGTGTAACGTGCCATTACGGGTAACAGGAAAGCTACAAGTGCCGCAAAACCGTTGTAAACAGCAAACATTATTCCTACCCAGTTAGCTCCGATATTGTAAAGTTCCGATCCGGTGTCGCTTGTTCCATAAACATGACTGGTTACGGCGGCAGTAGAGTAAATCCACATTGAAAAAAGAGCAAACCACGAAAAAAACTGAACTACGGCTAACTGCTTCATGGTGGCGGGCATTCCGAAAAGATCGTTGATGATAACTACCATTCCGTTTTTTCGATTATTTTTCACTGTCAATCCAGTGAGTAACAGTATAATTCCAAAAGCGGTTGCGCCTAATGTGAGGATATATAACTCGGCGAGCAGATTAAAATGCCATACCAGGAACGATAGGAACAGCCCGCTAATCAGCCATATTGCGCTGGTATTGAGGAAACGGTTTGCCGGTAGTATAGTATCTCTTTGATGTGCCTTAGCAATATCCTCAGCGCTTTTTTCATATTCCTCGAATTGCTTTAACTGCTGAGGTGTATACTCGCGGGTTCGTATCACAGTCCAAAGTACTGCACACAGAAAAACCGCAGCACCAATGTAAAAGGAATATTTAACAGATAGTGGGATCTCCCCTTCCGGTGCAGTATTGGAAACTCCTAACCAGTTAGTCATAATAAATGGCAGTGCCGATGCTATAACAGCTCCAATTCCTATGAAAAAGCTCTGCATTGCGAAGCCTTTTGTGCGTTGCTCGGGTGGAAGCATATCGCCTACGAATGCCCTGAAAGGTTCCATCGAAATATTGATGGAGGCATCCATTATCCATAGCATTCCTGCGGCTACCCATAGCACCGGAGAGTTGGGCATAACAAGCAAAGCAAGAGATGTCAATATGGCTCCTACAAGAAAGTAGGGCCGGCGGCGGCCTAAACGGTTCCAGGTATTATCGCTCAGGTAACCGACTATGGGTTGAACAATCAAACCTGTAACAGGCGCTGCGATCCACAGGATGGGAATGTCGCTGATATCGGCGCCGAGAGTTTCAAAAATGCGGCTAACGTTGGCATTCTGAAGAGCAAACCCAAATTGAATCCCTAAAAAACCAAAACTCATGTTCCAGATTTGCCAAAAGCTCAAGTGTGGTCGCTTCATCATAGTGGTATTCGACACATTAATTTAATTGAAAAACGAAGCGCTAAAATTACATTTTTATTGCGCTGGCTTACAACTATCGTCAGTTTTTGTTAATTATCATGTTCTATGCTGTCACAAAATTGATCAAATTAAAATTTAATCCGAATTAATCACTTGAAAGTCCGTTAGGGCTGAACTATTGATTCTATGAGCTTAATTGTAAGACTTTTAACATGCGATCAGCGATTTTCCATCTGTTGATGCTAAGTAGCTGTTCAAACGTATCTTTGCAGCCAGTTAAACAAGAAACGTAATATCTAAAAAGTGAATAAGATACTCCAGGAACTGAATGAAGAGCAACGCGCAGCGGTGCTGCACACCGAAGGTGCTACTATGGTGATTGCAGGTGCCGGTTCGGGAAAAACCCGTGTTCTCACCTATAAAGTAGCCTGGCTTATTTCCCAGGGAACGGATCCGTATAACATCCTTGCACTGACTTTTACAAACAAAGCAGCACGCGAGATGAAAGAGCGCATCATTCACCTCGTTGGGCCTGATGCACGAAACGTTTGGATGGGTACTTTTCATGCCACCTTTACACGCCTGCTCCGAATCGAAGCTCATCGAATCGGTTATTCGTCAGGATTCTCAATATACGACAACGACGATAGTAAAAGCCTGCTAAAAAGTATTGTGAAGGAGTTAAACCTTGATCCTAAAGTGTATTTGGCAACTAACCTTTTAGCCAGAATATCATCATTGAAAACTAGTCTGATTCAGCCGGCCGACTATCTAAATAGCCCCGAACTGATAAAAAGCGATAAAATCGTATACCGGCCCGAAACCGGAAAAATTTATGAAATTTATCAAAACAGGCTCTTCAAGGCATCGGCAATGGATTTTGACGACCTGTTGGTGAACACATTTATCATCCTGCGCGATTTTCCGGATGCACTCTACAAATACCAGCAAAAATTCAAATACACACTTGTTGACGAATATCAGGACACAAACCATGTGCAATATCTGATTATCAAAAAAATTGTTGCCAACAACGAAAATATCTGCGTTGTAGGCGACGATGCACAAAGCATCTACGCCTTTCGCGGGGCAAATATTGCTAATATCCTAAACTTCACTCAGGATTACCCCGATCATAAACTCTTTAAGCTTGAGCAAAATTATCGTTCGACCCAAACAATCGTAAAAGCAGCCAACTCAATAATAATAAACAATAGAGACCAGATTTTTAAAACGATATGGACATCCAATGAACAGGGGCACAAAATCAAAATTCTAAAGGCCTCATCAGATAATGAGGAAGGTAGGCTTGTTTCTTCATCCATTTTCGAAAGCAAAATGAACATGCAACTACCAAATAGTGCTTTTGCGATTTTGTATCGCAACAACGCCCAGTCGAGGGCGATTGAAGAAGCACTCCGAAAGCTAAATATTCCTTACAGAATATATGGCGGATTATCGTTCTACAAACGACAGGAAATCAAAGATCTGCTCGCTTACTTCCGCCTATCAATCAATCCGAACGATGATGAGGCGTTGTTGCGTATTATTAATTATCCGGCACGGGGCATCGGAAAAACCACACTTGAAAAACTGGCCGTTGCAGCTTCGAATAAAAACATGGCAATGTTCGAACTCACCTGTAATGCGATGGAGTTGAGAAATCATTTCAATTCTGCAACAGCTAACAAACTCCTCGAATTTGGCACAATGATCAGGAGTTTTTCGCTACTGATCCAAAAACTGGATGCATATGAAGCCGCTCAGAGAATATTTCAGGCATCGGGAATAGAAAGTGACCTCATTATGGATACAACTCCAGAGGGAGCAAACCGATTCGAAAATATTGGCGAATTGATGAATGCAATCAAAGAGTTCTTAAAGCGCGATCCCGAACCCTCAATGGAAACCAATGAGGTAAAAAAGCGAAACCTTGCAGAATTTATGCAGGATATTGCGTTGATGACAGATGCCGATAACGACGACAAAGACGGAACCGACAAAGTATCGCTCATGACCGCACACTCGGCCAAAGGTCTGGAGTTCCCACACGTTTACATTACAGGCATGGAAGAAAACCTGTTCCCTTCCTTTCAGTCACTCGACAATCGCGGAAGCCTTGAAGAGGAACGTCGGCTTTTTTACGTAGCGGTTACGCGCGCCAAAGAACGGCTCATCATTTCCCACGCCGAAACAAGGTACCGCTGGGGCTCGCTATCCTTTTGCGAACCCAGCCGTTTTATAGAAGAAATTGATCCTTCTGCTATCGAAAAACCATCCCGCGCAAAGCATTCCTTTCCGCCCGCTGAAGTAAAACCTGAAAAATACAGATATACCCCTAAAGCCAAGGTGATAGTGCCTGGTGTTGGAGCTTTCCGAAAGCTTGAAACTCCTGGCGAAATCAATGCGAATGACAACGAATACACCCAACTTCAACCGGGAGTAAGAGTTCAGCATAACATTTACGGTGTCGGACAAATTGTGACCCGCGAAGGAACCGGACCCGACAGCAAGGCAACAGTAGTGTTTGATTCTGTAGGACAAAAACAGCTCCTTCTCAGGTTTGCAAAACTTCAACTACTGTAGTTAGTGATTTTGATGCGGGCGCAACAGATACACTCCTTGCCTTTGTAAAGAATTATCCTAATAATCGGTGTTTGAAAGGTTTGTTGTATATTTGCCGTTTGAAAGGTTGCTATTACCCTTGGATGAAAGGCAACCTGTTAGCAAAACATCCATAAACCATTGTAATAATCTCCTGATAATAGTATGGAATACAATTCACAACGGCCCAAACTTATAGTTCCCGAGTATGGTCGCAGCGTTCAGAAAATGGCAGAGAACCTGCTCACAATAGAAGATCGTGAGCAACGCAGTCGTATGGCACGTACTATAGTAAATGTGATGGCGCTTCTCAATACCGATTTTAAAGACACACCCGATACCAGGCAAAAACTCTGGGATCACCTCCACCTCATCACCGATTTCAAGCTCGACGTTGATTCAACATTCCCACCTCCGTCGCCCGAATCCTTAAGCAGAAAACCCAGCCCTCTTTCATACCCACAGGAGAGCATTGCGTTCCGGTATTACGGCAAAAACATTATTCGTTTGATCGAAAACATAGCACGCATGGAGGAATCGCCCGCTCAGGAAAACCTGACACGCGCCGTTGCAAATCAAATGAAGAAATCATATCTGAATTGGAACAAGGATTCTGTAACTGACGATATAATTGGCGAACATCTTAAAAAACTTTCGAAAGGAAAACTGCAACTTTCCGACTCAACGCGTCTCCATGAAACAAGCGAATTGCTCATGATGCAACGAAAAAAGAAAATCCTGGGAAAACCGCGGCCAGGAGGGAATCAGATAAAAAATAAGGGTAAAATATAGAATTGACTAATCGTGGCTTCTTTTGAGATTCGCGGAAACAAACCTCTGAACGGAGAATTGGAAATACAGGGCGCAAAAAATGAAGCCTTGCAGGTGATTTGCGCTGTATTGCTCACATCCGAAAAAGTTACAATCCATAATATTCCTGATATCCTTGATGTAAACCGCCTGATCGACATTCTCTGTGAGCTCGGTGTGGAGGTGGAACGACATAACCGGCATAGCTGTTCGTTTCGTGCACACAATGTGAACATTGAGACTTTGAAGTCGAAGCTGTACCAGGAAAAAGCGGCCAGTATCAGAGGCTCTGTTATGACAGTTGGAGCTTTGCTCGCACGCTTTGGAAAAGCGTATCTGCCCCAGCCCGGCGGCGATAAAATTGGACGCAGGAGACTCGACACACATTTTAACGGACTGATGCAACTCGGAGCTTCGTTTAGCTTCGATCCTGAAGAAAAAATCTATCAGGTACACACTCAACGACTAAAAGGGAGCTATATCCTTCTCGACGAAGCTTCTGTTACAGGCACCGCCAACATTGTGATGGCAGCCACCCTCGCACAGGGCAACACAACAATATTTAATGCCGCCTGCGAACCATATGTAGCGCAATTGTGCCAGATGCTCAACCTTATGGGGGCCAAAATCAGCGGGATAGGGTCGAACCTTCTCACCATAAACGGCGTGCAAACACTCAGCGGATGCCAGCACACAATAATGCCCGACATGATCGAAATAGGAAGCTTTATTGGGCTCGCAGCTATGACACGTTCCAATATTACTATCCGAAATGTTGACATCAAGGCGCTTGGATTGATCCCTACTGTATTCCAAAGGCTTGGAATAAATATCGAAGTGCAGGCGAACAATATGCACATACCCGCACAGGAGCATTACGAAGTTGAAACATTTATTGACGGCAGCATCCTGACAATTGCCGATGCACCATGGCCTGGCTTCACTCCCGATCTAATTAGCATAGCATTGGTTACCGCCATCCAGGCCAAAGGAACTGTGCTTATTCATCAGAAGATGTTCGAAAGTCGTCTGTTTTTTGTTGATAAGCTAATTGACATGGGAGCGCAAATAATTCTTTGCGACCCGCACCGCGCAACCGTTATCGGCATGGATCGCAAATTCCATTTACGCGGTGTACGCATGGCCTCGCCTGATATCCGTGCAGGAGTTGCACTCCTGATTGCAGCCCTGTCAGCAAACGGCAAAAGCACTATCGATAATATTGACCAGATTGACCGTGGCTACGATCGAATTGATGAACGTTTACAATCAATCGGAGCAGATATCATACGAATTGGCTGACATAATCAAAAGCGTGACAATTTGTCGCTACCTGCTCTCTGGCAAACATTTTGCAAATACCTGCCAGCCGGATTTAACCGGCTGAAAATGTTTTAGTACATGTTAAACTGCTCTCTGATACTATGCTTAGAAAGAAAAAAGAACAACCCAAAGTAGTTGAAAATAATCAGGCCGGAAGCCCGGAACAACCCGATAACCAGGCTCATACACCTGTTGACGATCAGCAAACACGTGAAATAGAGACTCTCGAGGCCGCTCTCGTTCAAAAAATAGCAGAACTTGAAATAGGTGTCATAGAATTGCAGGAAAAAAACTCGGACTTAAACAACAAGTTTCTGCGCCTCTTTTCTGAGTTCGACAACTTCCGGAAGCGCACCATGAAAGAAAAAGCGGATCTGATCAAAACCGCATCCGAAGAAGTAACCGTATCGCTGTTACCTGTGATTGATGATATGGAACGCGCACTAAACAGCCTGAATAACGATTCTGAATCGTCGAATGCCTACTACGAAGGATTCAAGTTGATATATAATAAAATGAACAATATCCTGAAACAAAGAGGACTCGAAGAGATCGAGGCAATGGGGCACACATTCGATACCGACCTCCATGAGGCTATTGGCCAAATGCCAGCCTTGTCGGAAGAGTTTAAAGGCACAGTAGCAGAGGTGGTTCAAAAAGGATTCCTGCTCAATGGGAAGGTGATCCGGCATGCAAAGGTAGTAACGGCTTCATAACAATGGCTGTTCAAAGAATCAGGAGAAGATACCGTGGCAAAACGTGACTATTATGAAATTTTAGGGGTGGCGCGCAGTGCCGATGATGCTGAATTGAAAAAAGCATACAGGCAGATGGCACTTAAATATCATCCCGACAAAAATCCTGGCGACAAACAGTCGGAGGAGAAATTCAAAGAGGCTGCTGAAGCTTATGAAGTGCTAAGCAACTCCGACAAAAGAGCAAAGTACGACCGCTTTGGCCATGACGGTGTTCGCGGAACCGGTGGCCCCAACTATGGTGGTGGAATGAGCATGGAGGATATATTCAGTCAGTTTGGCGATATCTTCGAAAGCTTCGGCTTTGGCGGTTTTGGCGGCAACGCTTCCCAGCGGCGTCGTGTTAACAGGGGATCCAATCTGCGAATTAAAGTACAACTCACTTTGTCGGAGATTGCAAAGGGAGTTGAAAAGAAAATAAAGGTCCCGAAATTCGTTGCCTGTAAAGAATGTAGCGGTAGTGGTGCCCGAGGCGGAGCATCATATGCTTCCTGCTCAACCTGCCGGGGAACAGGGCAGGTTACACGCGTTACCAACACTTTTCTCGGACAGATGCAAACATCCAGTACATGCCCGGCCTGTGGCGGCGAAGGTCGCACAATCACGGATAAATGTGGCTCATGCTCCGGTAATGGTGTTGTTCAAGGCGAAGAGGTGATTTCAGTTAATATCCCTCCTGGAGTTGCGGAAGGAATGCAACTCTCAGTAAGCGGAAAAGGAAATGCCGCCGCCAGAGGTGGTATTACCGGCGACCTCATCGTTCTGATCGAAGAGGTGAAACACCCTGAACTTTTCCGCGATGGAAATAACCTGATATACGAACACTATATAAGCTTTCCGGAAGCAATACTCGGAACACAAGCAGAAGTGCCAACCCTCGATGGTAAAGCAAGAATCAAAATCGAACAGGGAACACAATCAGGCAAAATCCTGCGTTTAAAAGGAAAAGGATTACCATCAGTTGATTCCTATCACAAGGGCGATCTGCTTGTTAATATCATCGTTTGGACACCGCAAAATGTTACACGACAGGAGAGAGAGGTTTTGGAGAAATTCTTGAACACCGAGAGTTTTCAGCCTACACAATCGGAAAAAGAAAGATCTTTCTTCGACCGCATGCGCGAAAAATTCAGGTAACCTTTACTCTGATGATACGTCAAAACCATAAATGTTCAGCTACAAGTTTTCGAGGTTCATAGCAAACAATTCAGCTTCTGATTATGAGCGAATTTCTCAAAACAACAAATGTGTCCAAGCAGTATGCAAATCATCTTGCTCTGGATAAAGTAAGTATCTCGGTTCATGAGCAAAGCATATTCGGGCTTCTTGGACCCAATGGCGCCGGAAAAACCACACTCATCCGAATCATTAACCGAATCACAGCTCCCGATAGCGGCGAAGTATTTATCCAGGGTGTTCCTATACGGCAAGAGCATACCGCATTCATAGGCTACCTTCCGGAAGAGAGGGGGTTATACAAAAAAATGAAAGTCGGCGAGCAAGCCCTCTATCTTGCACAACTCAAAGGCTTATCGAAACAGGAGGCTATGAAAAGGCTAAACCATTGGTTCAAACGAATGGAAATTAGCAGTTGGTGGAACAAAAAAGTCGAAGAACTATCAAAAGGAATGGCACAAAAGATTCAGTTTATCACAACCGTGATTCATGAACCGAAACTTCTGATATTCGACGAGCCATTCAGTGGTTTCGACCCAATCAATGTAAACATTCTTAAAGAGGAGATACTTCGCCTGCGCGCCGAGGGTGCAACAATCATCTTCAGTACGCACAATATGGCATCGGTCGAAGAATTATGCGACCACATTGTACTAATCAATAAAAGCCGCACAATCCTCGAAGGAAAAGTAAGCGAGATCAAGCAGGAATACAAGGATAACCTGTTCGAAGTATCCTGTGCGTCGTATGATGGAAATCCGCAACAACATCTGCCCTCGCTGTTTGAGGTTCAAAGCAGTGAATCAGAAAATGGATTAATCAAATATCGTATCCGGGTTCCCCAAAACACAAGACCTAACGAGTTGCTTAGTAGAATACTGCCTCATGCAGAAGTTCATGGGTTCAACGAAATTTTACCTTCGATGAACGAAATTTTTATCCGTAAGGTGAGCGAAACAAACCAACGTTCTGCCGTGATAAACAGTTGAACTTTGATGAACCAGTTTTAACCTTGTCAAAACAATAAAAATGAACAAAACCGCCCTTATCATTCAGCGCGAGTACCTTACACGGGTTAAAAAAAAGTCGTTTATCGTTATGACGATTTTGGGTCCAATCCTGATGGCCGCCTTATTCATTGTGCCAGCCTATATTGCTACAATGAGAACCGGAGTTAAAAAAATTCAGGTAGTTGACGAAACAGGTCTTTTCGAACATCGGTTTGAAAGTAACGAAAACCTGATTTTTCTGCCTTTGAGTTCCGACATTGAAACTGCAAAGAGTCTTTTTTCAAAAAGCGGCGACGATGCTTTGCTTTATATCCCCAAAACCGAGCTTAGTGTGCCCACAACGGCATTCCTGTATTTCGACGAGCAGCCTTCCATTATGATGAAATCGAATATTTCGGCCTCTATGCGAAAAGAGGTGGAAAGCCTCAAACTTGGCGCACACGGAATTGATGAAGATATATTGCGAAGCATTGAAACTGATGTGCGGATAAACACAATCCAGCTCCATGAAAGTGGCAAAGAGGAAAAAAAATACACGGAAATCGCAACGGTTCTTGGTTTCATTGCAGCCATAGTCATCTACATCTTCATATTCATGTTTGGAACCATGGTTATGCGAGGAGTGATCGAAGAAAAAACAAACCGGATAGTTGAAGTGATCGTATCGTCGGTTAAGCCCTTTCAACTAATGATCGGAAAAATTGTAGGCGTTGGCCTGGTTGGGCTTACTCAATTTTTGCTTTGGGTTGTGTTGACCCTCATTATAGTAACTGGATTTCAGCAGGCCTTTCCCGAAAAATTCCGGCTCAGCTACACAGAGCAAGCGGCAACTATGGAAGCACGCCTTCCATCAGCCACTCCAATTGCCACACCCACTGAACAACAATTGGCTGAAACCGCTATTTCGAGGGTGATTGAAGGAATGATGTCAATCAATTTCGGAGTTGTGATTTTCTCATTCGTCTTCTTTTTCATTGGAGGCTTTCTCTTGTATGGTGCGTTGTTTGCAGCAATCGGGGCCGCTGTTGACAGCGAAACAGATTCACAGCAGTTTATGTTGCCAATTACGATACCATTGATTTTTTCTATCATAATGGCGCAATACGTGATAAACGACCCCAACGGCCCGCTTTCGTTCTGGCTGTCTGTAATCCCTTTCACATCTCCAATTATCATGATGATCCGGATTCCATTCGGCGTTCCATACTTCGACCTGATACTCTCAATGTTCCTTCTGGTGCTTGGTTTTCTGGGAACTACCTGGCTGGCAGGTAAAATCTACCGCACAGGTATTTTGATGTATGGTAAAAAAGTTAATTACGCTGAATTGTGGAAATGGGTTCGCTACCGCACTTGATGAACCTTAGAGTCGGTTGGTTTCTTCTCCGTGTCAGGACAATAACTATTTTTGACATCTAATTGCAACAATCATGGGGCGGATATTGGTTATTGACGATGAACGCAGCATCCGTAATGCTCTCAGGGAGATACTCGAATACGAAAAATATGAGGTTGATGAGGCGGTTGATGGCGCCGAAGGACTTTCTAAAATTAACAGCAACCGTTACGACACAATACTGCTCGACATAAAGATGCCACGAATGGATGGCCTTGAAGTTCTTGAGCAGGCCATGCAAATTACTGATACGCCAATTGTGATGATTTCAGGGCATGGAACTATCGAAACCGCTGTTGAAGCAATAAAAATGGGCGCCTTCGATTACATCGCCAAGCCGATGGATCTAAACAGACTGCTTGTATCGGTTCGAAATGCAATGGATCGCAACCGGCTGATGATTGAAACAAAAACGCTCAAACGCCAGGTAAGCAAAGCCTACGACATGATTGGCGATTCGCTGGCAATTCGCCAGATAAAAGAGATGATTGCCCGTGTGGCTCCAACCGATGCCCGTGTGCTTATAACTGGCGCTAACGGGACAGGCAAAGAGCTTGTAGCCAGATGGTTACACGAATTCAGCCCGCGTTCGTCGGGGCTGTTTGTCGAAGTCAATTGCGCAGCGATTCCCTCCGAATTAATTGAAAGCGTGTTGTTTGGTCATGAGAAAGGTTCATTTACATCAGCAATCAAACAGCGCAAAGGAAATTTTGAACAAGCCAACGGAGGAACACTCTTCCTTGATGAGATTGGCGATATGAGCCTTTCGGCACAGGCAAAAGTGTTACGAGCATTGCAGGAAAACAAAATTATGAGGGTGGGCGGCGAAAAAGAAATCCCGGTGAATGTTAGAGTGGTGGCCGCTACAAATAAAAATATCCTCAAGGAAATCGAACGAAATACCTTTCGCGAAGACCTTTACCATCGAATTGCAGTTATCAATATCCATGTCCCCACCCTAAACGAAAGAAAAGAAGATATTCCGTTGATTGCCAATCATTTTCTTCAGCAAATCTGCGAAAGTATGGCAAAACCTCAGATGAATTTCGATGAAGGGGCACTGGCTGAACTGGCAAATATTCATTGGACCGGCAACGTCAGGGAATTAAGGAATGTTGTTGAAAGACTTGCAATTCTTGGCGACCGTATCATAACAGCCGATGATGTGAAACGTTATGCACAGCCTCTGAAATTGGCAGGCTCTCCGCAAGCTTCATGATGGTTCCTGAATCCGCATACAAAAAGTATTTTATTAATCGGCAGCCATTGTTTATGATATTGTTATAGATCGCTACCATGTTCTGAAGTTTAGTGTGGATATCAATAGCATAGAACCTCAGGATACAATCGCAGGTTTTATCGGAATACCGTTTGTGCAGTTTGCTATGCACGTAAGGGAGAGCAAAGTGATTGTATTACCTTTAGGTATAATGGATCAAAAAATTACTGTTTACTCTTTGGGTTTGGATAACGGTGGATGGGCTAAAGAAATGGAAGGAGATTTTATCCCGGATTAATCACTATAAAGTCTGTTAGGGCTGAACTCTTCACAAAACTTGCTACCTTAACCTCGGCCTTACAAATTGCAAAAAAAATAGTGGTCAGAATCCCGTAACTATTCTTCGCACTTGTTGGGAACCATAGGAACGAACCGGAAATTGCCATGTTGTTCTGTTCTCATGTGCCCGTTTAAATCTTTATGAACCACTGTCATAGTTTGAAGATCGCCTTCGCCCAGGGGCAGTACCATCAGGCCGCCTGGCTTAAGCTGTTCAACCAGTAGTTCGGGTATAAAGGGTGCGGCTGCCGTGATTAGTATTTTATCGAACGGGGCAAATGTTGGTAAACCCTTGAAGCCGTCGCCATAAAGAAGCTTTATTCGGGCAAAACCTATTGTTGGAAGAAACTCTTTTGCCTTTATGTAAAGTGATCTGTGCCTTTCAACTGAATAAACACGGGCGCCAAGTTGTGCAAGAATGCACGCCTGATAACCACTGCCTGTTCCTACTTCCAGTATTTTTTCGCCGCTTTGAACCTCAAGCAATTGGGTTTGAAAAGCAACGGTATATGGTTGCGATATAGTTTGACCCGAACCAATCGGGAAGGGCTTATCATCATAGGCAAATGAGAGAAACGACGACTCAAAAAAGAAATGACGCGGAACGGCCTCAATAGCACCCAGAACGGCTTCGTCAGTGATTCCCTTCGATCGTATAGTTTCAATAAGATTCTTTCTCAATCCTTTATGACGGTAATTATCCTCCATAGTTAAATATATATGAAACGCGAATGTGGTTAACTTGCAGTAAAAACGAATTTACAAATTTACTCAATCGGATATTGATAAAATTATAGCTTTGCAAAAAAAAACAGAATATGTTGAAAATTGGGGTATTAGGAGCAGGACACCTTGGCAAAATACATATCAGGTGCATAAAGCAAATTGCCCAATACGAACTTGTTGGCTTTTATGATCTCAACAATTCGATTGCAACCGAAGTAGAAAAAGAGTTCGGCGTAAAACGGTTCAACAGCATTGATCAATTGATTGCCAGTGTTGATGTGGTTGATATTGTAACTCCTACTATCTCTCATTTCGATTGTGCACAGCGTGCACTTAAACGGTTTCGCCATGTGTTTATTGAGAAACCGATTGTCGCCACGCCTCCAGAAGCGCTCAAACTTATAGAGTTAGCTACCGAAGCTGGTGTGAAAGTGCAGGTAGGGCACGTTGAACGGTTCAATCCGGCTTTTCTTGCTGCCGCTCCTTACATAAATAGTCCTATGTTTATCGAAACACACCGCCTTTCACAGTTTAACCCCCGCGGCACTGATGTTCCAGTTATACTCGACCTTATGATACATGATATTGATATCGTACTCAATGTTGTAAATGCTGACATCAAAAAAATCTACGCCAGCGGCGTTTCGGTAGTTAGTGATACTCCAGATATAGCAAATGCGCGAATCGAATTCACTAACGGATGTGTTGCCAATCTAACGGCCAGTCGCATCAGTATGAAGAACATGCGTAAATCAAGGTTTTTTCAACGCGATGGATATATTGCCGTTGACTTCCTCGACAAAGAGGTTGAAATAATTCGGATGCGCGATGTTGACATTAACAAAACAGGTCCTTTCGATATAATTCTGGAAGCAGGGAATGGAAAACCCCAAAAGCAGATCTTTTTCGAAAAACCCGCTGTTCCCTCAGTTAATGCAATCGTTATGGAATTAGAGAGCTTTTACAGCGCAATAAAAAACAACACTGAGCCTCCGGTCACAATTAACGACGGATATAACGCCCTGCTGGTTGCTCATCAGATCATCGAAAAGATTAACAATTCACCAGCAAACATGCTTTGATTGAAAAATTCCCGCATAAAAGTTTCATTTTTTCCAACAACAAAAGGCTAACAGGCAATATACCGAAAACGATTTCGTTACTTGAAAGTTAATGTAAATACCGGACTTTTAAATCATTGGTATGCAATTTATTTCCACTCGCATTTTTTTTATTCTCATCATTTTTTTATCCGTTGCATTCTCTGGCTGCGAACCCCATGAAGGAGAAGAGGGCATTCCGTCGTATATACATATCTCTTCGCTTTCGCTATCTGCTACTCCTGAGCAAGGAAGCTCGTCGCATAAGATTACCGACGCATGGGTTTTCTTTGGCAACGAACTTATCGGCGCTTTTGAATTGCCGGTAACATTTCCGGTGTTGAAAGCCGGAACCCACCAGGTAACAGTTTATGCCGGCATAAAAATAAACGGTATCGCTGCCACCCGGGCTCCTTACCCTTTCTTTACACCGATTATTACAACAATTAATCTTGTAAGGGATAGCATTGTGACACTTACTGACACTGTTGTAACATATAACGACAACACTGTTTTTACGTGGATGGAAAATTTTGACGATGTATCAATAACACTCGACACAACCTCACTCAGCCAAGTGGCTCTTGAACGGGTTTCTGATCCTAACAAAATATTCAACTTCCCCTATGAACCAAACATATATTCAGGGCATGTGTTTTTCGAAGGCGAAGCTGGTTTTTTTGAATGTGTTACAATCGAAAGCTTTAATCTGCCAACCGACGAGCGAGCTGTATTTCTCGAATTGAATTTTAAAAACAACACGCCAGTTGTTGTGGGTATAATTGCCAATCGCGGAAATGAAAGTTTCCAACATTCTGTGCTGATTCTTAATCCATCAGAAGCATGGAACAAGATTTATGTGAATCTCACTCCGTCAGTTAACCGGTTTATTGCCGACTATACCTTCAATGTTTTTATCGGCTTAAGCAGAACCGACACAGAACCACCTGCACTTGTTTATCTTGACAATTTGAAACTTGTTCACTTCTAAGCACATATGAATAAAAAGCTACAGGTTGCAAAATACGTAATCGCCGATTTGCTCGCTGCACTCCTTGCATGGATTTGCTTCGTGCGCTACCGCACAACAACTGTTGATCCAGGCTCATTACAGCAGTTGCCGGAAATATACAGCGAAAACAATTACTTTCTCGGCATCTTTATTATTCCTGTTTTTTGGCTCTTACTCTATCTTGTTGTAGGAACCTACCGCAAGATTTATCGTAAATCGAGGCTTAAAGAATTAGGACAAACCCTTATGATCACATTTATCGGTGTGATCTTGATTTTTTTTACCCTAATACTCGACGACGCAATGCTCTCATACAGGAGTTATTTCAGGTCGTTTGTCGTATTATTCGCTCTGCACTTCGGATTTACTTACACTTTCCGGTTGATTCTAACCACTATTACAGCGTACCGCATTCAAAACAAACGCATTGGTTTTAATACAGTTTTGGTAGGAAGCAATGGCAATGCTATTGCTATTTTCAACGAAATAGAAAATCAGGAAAAATCGTCCGGCAATAAGTTTATAGGTTTTGTGAACGCAAAAGAGTATAACGGCTACAAACTTGAGAAATACCTTCCCCGGCTTGGTGGGCTTGATGACTTAAAAAAGATTGTTCAAGAGAAGGATGTTGAAGAGGTAATTATAGCTATTGAACGTTCGGAGCACAAAACCATCGAAAGAATAATAACCGAACTGGAAGATCTTAATATTGTTATCAAAATAATCCCCGATATGCAAGACTTCCTTTTAGGAACAGTTAAAACGGAATCAATTTTCCACACCCCGCTCATTCAGATTTCGTCAGATCTTATGCCACCATGGCAGTTTACAGTAAAACGTGCGATTGATATCTTTGCTTCCATAATTGCAATGATTATCTTGACCCCTTTTTATTTATTCACGGCAATCGGAGTGCTGCTTTCATCGCCTGGACCTATAATTTACTCACAACCACGCATAGGTAGGTATGGCAAACCTTTCATGATGCACAAATTTCGCTCTATGTTTTGCGATGCCGAAAAAAATGGTCCAATGCTGTCGTCGAAACACGATCCCCGCATAACATCGTTCGGGCGAATTATCAGGAAGTGGCGCCTTGATGAAATACCTCAATTTTACAGCGTTCTTATAGGCGATATGTCGCTTGTAGGTCCTCGTCCTGAGCGTAAGTTTTTCATCGATCAGATAGTACAGCGCTCTCCACATTATAAATTGTTGCAAAAGGTAAAGCCAGGAATTACCTCATGGGGGCAAGTAAAATTTGGCTATGCAGAAAATGTTGATGAAATGGTAGAACGACTTAAATATGATATTCTTTATATCGAAAACATGTCGCTGGCCATGGACATTAAGATATTGATTTATACGGTGATGATTGTTGCTATGGGTCGGGGAAAATAACAGGAGGGTTATATTGCACCACTCTCTATCATTCGCACTATCCTCTCTATATCTTTGTCTGCCCCTTCGGGATCATATCGTACCTTAAGATCGAAACCAAAAATTTGCGCGAACGACTGCCAGAAAAAAGCTCTGAAAGCTCCTCTGAGATCATTGACCAGGTCGTAAGAAGAATGTCCGGTTTCCCTATCAACAAGTTTGAGTAGTATCCTTCCCTGCGTATAAGTTAACTTCATCAATTCATCCTGATATCTCTGGCGTAATTCCTCTTCAGCCTCACGAAGTATTTTGCGCCGTTCGGCCGGCGATTCGACACCTACCAGGTATTGTTCGTAATGGCGAAAGGTAATGCCTGCAATACGTGCGTAAGGATATACTTTTTTAACATGACGTACAAGCCGGTTAAATCGCCGCTCATCAGCGGCATTTTTGAAGGTAATTGGTGCAAACATCACAAATTCAGGCAAAACTATGATTGGGATAGTATCATTGTTGCTAATTGTGGCCTGTGTTATGATTGGTATAGGCTGCTGCGCATAGGCAATTGAACCACAACAAAGCATCAGAATCAATAATGTGCTAATGCGATTTGCTTTCATATTGATGTTTTTATGGGCGGCAAACGTTAGAATTACTCAACGCTACATAAACCTCAATAATTGTACTACGTTCTCAGTATTATATTTAACCCGAATTAATCAATAGAAAGTCCGTTAGGGCTGAACTATTGATTCCATGAGGGTAACCCCGATTTAGTGTTTGTACAGCGCAATTCTTATTGGGCTGATTACAAACACTTAATCGTTTAAGCATTGTCAAATGCTTAATCTGGGTTTAAGGTGTGAAGGAGCATATCAACTGATTTTAGTACCCCGAACTGGCGTGTATCTGGTTCGCAACGATGAAGCACGTATTATCAAACGGTTCAAACCCAGCTTTTTTTCAACGGCTACCAGCAAACATCTACGCAACTTTCAACTTCGCTAATGGAGAGCGATTAAGTTTTTCTTCGGCATACTTGCGGGTAATTTTCAGTTCCTGCCGCACAGCACCATCCGAAGGAAGTTCAAACATTGCATCAGTCATAATGCTTTCGAGGATGGAACGCAGGCCTCTTGCTCCAAGCTTGAACTCTATGGCTTTATCAACGATAAAATCATAAACATTTTCGCTGAATGTTAGCCGTATGTTGTCCAACTCAAATAATCTGATAAACTGCCGTACCACAGAGTTTTTGGGTTCAGTAAGAATCCTTTTCAGAGTATCCCTGTCGAGAGGGTTCAAATGAGTAACAACCGGCATGCGGCCTACTAATTCAGGAATTAATCCAAATTTTTTCAGATCCTGCGGTGCAACATATCGAACAATATTGTCCTTGTCAATAAGTCCTTGTTCGCCTCCTTTTTTGAAGCCGATTATATTAGTTTGCAGGCGCGAGGCGATAATTCTCTCGATGCCATCAAATGCGCCGCCAGTAACAAAAAGTATATTTTGCGTGTTTACCTGAATCATCTTCTGTTCGGGATGTTTACGACCTCCCTGTGGGGGCACATTCACAATAGTGCCTTCGAGCATTTTGAGCAAAGCCTGCTGAACACCTTCGCCAGAAACATCACGGGTAATGGAGGGGTTATCGCTTTTGCGGGCAATCTTATCAATTTCATCAATAAATACTATTCCCCGTTCGGCGGCTGCCAAATCATAATCTGCCACCTGAAGCAAACGCACAAGCACGCTTTCTACATCTTCGCCAACGTAGCCTGCTTCTGTGAGCACCGTAGCGTCGGCAATGCAGAATGGCACCTTCAGCAATCGCGCTATCGTACGGGCAAGAAGTGTTTTTCCAGTACCTGTTTCTCCTATTAGAATAACATTTGATTTTTCAATTTCTATATCATCCGGTTTTGATGCGGCCTGCTGCGCCAGAATCCTCTTGTAATGGTTATACACGGCCACCGCCATCACTTTTTTGGCGTTGTCCTGACCAATCACATATTGATCAAGATGCTTTTTGATATCGATAGGTTTAATGAGTTCAAACTTGGCTGGAAACGTCTGCCGGCGGTTTTTAAACTCTTCGCTGATAATATCCTGCGCTTCGGTAATACAAAAGTCGCAGATATGGGCATTTATACCCGTTATTAAAACATTGGTCTGCCGTTTTTCGCGACCGCAAAAAGAGCATTTTTCGGTTGTTTTGGCCATCTTGTGGGGAAATTGTTGCTATTTCCTGATGTTCTTTGTCAGAACTTCATCAATCATGCCATATTCGCGTGCTTCCTCGGCTGTCATCCAGTAATCGCGGTCAGAATCCTTCTCTATCTTCTCGTATGCTTGATTTGTATGCAGGGCAATGATTTCATATAGTTCTTTGCGAAGCTTCAAAATTTCACGTGTAGTAATCTCTATATCAGAAGCTTGCCCCTGTGCGCCACCCATTGGCTGATGAATCAGAATTCGGGAGTGCTTGAGAGCAGTCCGTTTTTTGGGCGCACCGGCGCAGAGCAGTATAGCTCCCATGGAAGCTGCAATTCCGGTGCAAATAGTTGCAACATCAGGAACTATGTATTGCATTGTGTCGTAAATCCCAAGTCCGGCATACACCGAACCTCCAGGAGTGTTAAGATATATCTGTATATCTTTTTTAGCATCCGACGATTCAAGAAACAAAAGTTGCGCCTGAATGATATTGGCAACGTAATCGTCAATTGGAACGCCAAGAAAGATAATGCGATCCATCATTAACCTGGAAAAAACATCCATCGTGGCGATGTTGAGTTGCCGCTCCTCAATAATGGTAGGTGAAATATAGTTGTTGAATGCAGAAGTATACTTGTGAAGCGATATGCTGCTGATACCCCTGTGTTTTATGGCATACTTTGTAAATTCGCTGTTACTCATGGCTGTGTGTTTTATTATAATGTGGGATCACTTTTTCGAGGTATTCTTGCCAAGAAACATCAATAGCTTTGACTTTGATAGTGTTTTTAAACAACTGGTTGAGCTGGGAGCTAATAACCTGTTCTTTCAGCTTTTCAACCTCTTTTTCATTTTGCATAAACTTATCAACCACTCCCGACAACACCTCCTCGTTTTCCGATAATTCCTTGTACCTGCGTTTGAAATTATCACCTACAATCTGTTTCATATCTGCATCGCCCGGCACAATTGGGTGTGCGCCAAAAATTTTCTGCCTGATCAAATCCCACCTGAGATCGTTCACAAGGGTGGGAAAATTAGCTTCAACTTCTTCATTTGTGGTTTTTCGCTCGCTGTTTTCAAATATCCACCGTTTAAGGAACGACTCAGGGAGTGCAAAATGATGCTTTTCGATGATTCGTGCAATAGAATCTTTCAGAAAAAGACGATCGCTTTCTGTTGCATATTGCTCCTGAATACGCTCTTTTATATGCTGTCTGAAATGATTTTCGTCAATATCTTCATGCCCTGGGAAAACTTTTTTAAACAAATCGCTTCCCACTTCTGCGGGAGTCAAACGGGTAATTTGTTCAATTTTGAAGCTGAACGTTCCGCTTGCCTCAGCGGCTTTTGCGGCTGACAGGCGCAGAATTCTCGCAATATCGCCATCGTTTGGGAAGCATCGGCGCAGATCGAAAGTAATAGTTTCGCCTTTTGTACGATTTATAAAGCGTTCCCGTTCCGTGGAGTCTAAAATCATTGAGGGTCGGAAGAATCCATTATGATGAATGCCTCCTTTTTTCGGTTTTCCATTTCCGTCGAGTTCTGCAAAATGACCGTCGAGATAATCCTCCTCTGAAGATTCATCAGGGTAGGTATGTTCACCGAAACTGCTGCGCAACTTTACTATCTCGTTGTTTATGTCTTCTTCTTCTACCTTGATCGTACAATACTCTACCTCGATTGAATCATCTAATGTAAGTTCAAATTCCGGAAAGAAAGCAACATCGAAAGCAAAGGTCATATTTCCCGAATCATCGTGATTAATGCCGGTGGAATGTTCGTGATTTGGCAGCGGATGTCCGATCAATTTTATTTTGTTTTCCTCTATGTAGCGATTTATCTCGTTAGATACCAGCTTATTAATTTCTTCGGCTGTAACAGCTTGCCCATAGAGTCTTTTTATATGACCCATAGGAGCCTTTCCGGGGCGAAACCCTGGAATAGCAGCTCGCCGCATGTAGTCTTTTAATTGTGTGTTGACCTTTTCTTCATAGTCCTCTTTTGCGATCTCAACCTTTAGTATCGCAGTGAGTTCGCCTGTGGTTTCTTTAGTTACGTTCATCGGATATAATAAATATTCAAAATATTGAGTTTGTGCGGACGAAGGGACTCGAACCCCCACGCCTCTCGGCACCAGATCCTAAGTCTGGCGCGGCTACCAATTACGCCACGTCCGCGGGCTTATTTTGAAGCGGCAAAGATACAAACATTCTTAAAGTCTGCAATCAGCACTATATCCTTAATTATCAGCCTCTACGGCAAGGAGAGATGTATTCATCAGATGTTATTTCTGCTTTGCCGTATGGCGTCATAAAATACCTGGTGAATTCCTGTACGCACATTCAGCTGGTTTATTTTATTGTTGGAAGCGTAAGGGTAAATTCGGTTCGAAAGAAAAACATAAACTAAGCCCACATCAGGATCAGCCCATGTGTAAGTTCCGGTGAATCCTGAATGACCGAAACTCCTTCTGCTTGCTGAAATTGCCACGGGCGAATCGTTTGAAGCCGTAACCGGAGGCTTATCGAAGCCCAACCCACGCCGGTTGTTGTTTAGCGGAAATTGATGCATTGTAAATTGATTCAGAGAGTTTTTATCGAGAAACGACATGCCGCCATAATTGCCTCCGTTCATCAGCATCTGCATGAAAACAGCCACTCCGGTAGCATTTGAAAAAAGTCCGGCATGTCCGGAAACTCCCCCAAGCATTGCAGCTCCAGGATCATGAACAAAACCATGTATCAATTCCTTTCTGAATATGGTATCCATCTCGGTAGGTACAATTTCGCCAAGGGCTAATTTCTCAATAGGGTTGAACAATGTGCGGTGCAATCCGAGGGGCTTATAAAATAGCGAATCGAGAAAGCTGTCGAAAGGTTGGTTTGTAGTTCTTTCGATTATCTGTGCCATCCAGTAAAAACCTAAATCGCTGTAGAGGTACCGATGGCGTTTGAGAAGCGGTGAAGAGGCAATGGTGTCGAAAATAATTCTGCGGTATCGTTCATCAATGAAAAGATTAGTACTTACTTGCAATGAGTGGATAGGAGTTTTTACAGGGCTGTAGAGTGTATCGTTACGTTTGTTATCCTTAATGGTGTATTGAAAAAATGGAATCCAGCCCCTGAGTCGTGCCTGATGTGCAAGAACGTCGCGGATTACCATGTGTTTTTTATTTGTGTCTTTTAGCTCATGTAGATAATAAGAAACACGTCGGTCAATATCCACTTTGCCGTAGTAATAAAGATGAATCAATGCAGGGGTAGCAGCTAAAATTTTAGTGAGCGATGCAATGTCGTACAGGTCATGGTGTTGCACTGGCCGTGAATTATTGTACGTGTGCGAACCAAAAGATTTATCATAAATAACCTTACCGTCTACCACCGCCATAATCCTGCAACCCGGAAAGGCCTGTTGCCGGATGGCTTCGAGTGCGATAGAGTCGGCTCTGAGCAACAGATTGGATTGTATTCCCGCCTCTTCGGGTATGGAAAAGCGCAGACGCCCCAGCGAGAGAAGGCAACTACCATCGCCGTAATTAAAATCGGGTGAAATTGAAACAGGCAGGCGCCCACTCACAGGAATGGCGCCAAACAAGGCCTGCACCATCAAATCGATAGTCAGATTGTTGTCGTGATATCCTACCATGATAGCAGGCAGGCTGCCTGAATTGTTTAATGCACCTAACCCATACGGGTTGCCAGGCCACAATAAAATAACCTGAGATTGTTGGCTGAGTTGTGCGAACCATTGGCTTACTGCACTCCCAACCCCATACGATCCCTGCGGGTTTTGGCTTACACCACCCATCACTGAAATAACAAGGTCAAAATCTGCAAGTTGTTGCAACAGGCTGTCTGCAAGCTGCTTTGAGAATCGCGCCGGAAGATGGAACGTAGTAACAGGGAAATAGTCGTTTAAACGGTCGTTAAAAATTCTTCGGGGCGAAGTATTCATCATAACGGCTGCCAGCCGTAGCGTGTCGGGTCTTCTCAAAGGCAATATATTGCCTTGGTTATTCAAAACCGTAAGCGATGCGGCAATAAGCTGCCGGTGTAAAAGAGTTGCAACAGGCAAATTTAATTCAGCAGTAAGGTTTTCTGTTGCAACAGGTTGTAAATATGCAAGCCCGCTGCGGTATTTGGCCTGCAGTACTTTCCTGAGCTTTGTTTCGATTTGGTCTTTTGAAATTATTCCTGCATTAACAGCATGGCTGACATTACGTATAGCCCGTGGAAGGTTTTCGGGAAGAATAAGAATGTCGTTGCCTGCCTGCAATGCCTTTATCTCGACCGAATCGTGATGAATATGGTCAGCAAGCCCTTTCATCTCCAGTGCATCGGTAATCACCAGCCCGCGAAAACCCATTTGGTTGTAAAGCAGATCGTTTACAATAGCCGGTGAAACGCTTGATATTGACAGGGGGTTTGGATCCAGTGAAGGAATATGCAGATGTGCAGTCATGATTCCAGCTATTCCACTATCAATCAGCATCCTGAATGGCGATAGATGAATGGAATCCAATTCCGCTCTCGGTTTTTTTATTATTGGCAACGCAAAATGCGAATCGGTATCGGTATCGCCATGACCTGGGAAGTGCTTGGCTACTGCAATTATTCCCGCTTCCTGTAAGCCACCCTTATAGGCCAGTGACTTTACAGCTACCATTTGTCTGTTTTCGCCAAACGAGCGGCTGTTGATAACAGGGTTTGCAGGATTATTGTTTACATCGGCAACAGGTGCAAAATTCATGTGTACCCCTAACCGTCGTAGCTGACGGCCGACTTCAAGTCCAAGCCTGTAGATCAATGAATCATCGCCGATGGCGCCAAGAGCCATCTGCCTGGGAAATACCACAAGGCTATCGAGCCTCATTGATGGTCCCCACTCGGCGTCCATTGCTATAAGCAATGGTGTTCTTGCTACCGACTGAAAATGGTTTGTCATGGCTGCCTGTGAAACAGGTGTGCCTCGAAAAAAAATCACCCCACCAACATTATATCGCTCAATAACAGATTCAATTGAATCAGCGTAACGCTCTCCGCGGTTGCTGTACGACCGGATCATAAAGAGTTGCGCAACCTGCTCCTCGAGAGGAAGTGAGCTGATTATCGAATCTATCCAGTGGCTCTCCGAACTATTGGTTTCGTACTCATTTACATGCGGTTGAGAAGCGAACGAGAATAAAAGGATAAGTGCTGGAAACAGGATCACAAGAAACGGTTTGCTCTTCATACAAGTTAGAAAATTTTAGCTAAGTGAGATGCCGGAATTTTTGTTCAAAAGTATGCCAAAGTTGCTTTGCGTGATCTGAAAAAATCAAAAACCCAAACAAATTCAATCCTAAAATTTCTACCTTTGGCACTTTTCGAAATGATTCTGAAATTATAACCTATGTTGTCGTTGATCGAACTTGAGCAGGTTGCTGCACAGATAAGAAGAGATGCTTTGCGTATGGTTTACCTTGCCCGTTCAGGCCATCCTGGCGGCGCGCTTGGATGCGCTGATTTATTTGCAGCGCTCTATTTCAACATTTTGAACCATCAGCCTGTACCTTTTGATATGGATGGCAAAGATCAGGACCTGTTCTTCCTGAGTAATGGTCATGTTTGTGCTGCATGGTACAGCGCATTGGCAAGAAGCGGATACTTTCCTGTAAGCGAATTGTCAACCTTCCGTATGCTCGACAGCCGGCTTCAGGGGCATCCAGCTACCTGTGAAGGACTGCCCGGTATCAGAGTGGCATCAGGCTCACTGGGACAAGGACTTTCAGTTGCAATTGGCTCTGCGTTGGCAAAAAAACGAAATTCCGATCCTCATCTCGTCTATTGCCTGCTTGGCGACGGAGAACTGCAGGAAGGACAGGTATGGGAAGCAGCAATGTTTGCGCATGCCCGCATGATCGACAATATTATTGCAATAGTTGACTACAACGGGCAGCAAATTGATGGCCCCGTTGAAACTGTACTATCACTGGGAAACCTGAAAAACAAATGGGAAGCCTTTGGATGGACTGTACTCGAAACCGCTGGTAATAATATGTCAATGTTGCTTCAGCATCTCAATGAAGCTAAATGTCTGGCTTTTAAGAAAAAACCGGTTGTTGTGGTTATGCACACAATAATGGGTAAAGGTGTTGATTTTATGGAAAACGATCACCGGTGGCACGGCTCACCGCCCAATGATGAACAATTCGAACGGGCTATTTCCCAGTTACCTGAAACTTTGTCGGATTTCTGAAAGAATGATAAAGATTACTCTCTGCGCCATTTTGTTACTCTTTCTTGTTCAGCCAGCAGGCGCAAAAAACAGGTATTACAACTCCGAACCTCCCCTCACACGTTTTCTCTTCATATTCGATGCATCGCAAAGCATGTATGGCCGCTGGCAGGGTGATACAAAAATGAACATCGCAAAGCGACTAATGCTTAATTTCCTGGATAGCTTGAAAAGCGTTGAAAACATAGAAATTGCTCTTCGTGTGTTTGGCCATCAATACAACTACCCTCCGCCTAATTGCTCCGATACCCGGCTTGAAATACCATTTGCACCCGACAACATAAACCTAATAAAAAATAAAATCAGGAATCTCGTTCCCCGTGGCACTACTCCTATTGCACATTCGTTGCTCGAAGCAGCCAACGATTTCCCTCCTTGCGATAACTGCCGCAACATCGTAATTCTCATAACTGATGGTATTGAGGAGTGCGACGGCGATCCATGTGCAGTATCGCAAGCCCTGCAACGAAAGGGCGTCTTTCTTCGTCCTTTTGTTATCGGAATCGGCCGCGATGTTAGAGCTTCCTTTGAGTGTGTAGGCGAATATTTCGATGCATCTGATGAGCATGCTTTCAACGCTTCACTCAAAGAAGTGATTTCGAGAGCTCTGGGTAAATCAACTTTAACAGTAAACCTGCTCGATACCTTCGGAAACCCAACCGAAACTAACGTGAACATGACTTTTTTCCATCGAGAAACCGGACAAGTGTTAAAAAATTTCATTCACACTCTAAACCACAAAAAACTTCCCGACACACTATGGTTAGATCCTCTGATCCCTTACAGACTTGTAGTGCATACTACTCCTCCTGTTGGAATAGATAGTATTGTGTTCGAACCGCAAAAACATAACACCGTAACGCTTAACGCACCCCAAGGCAGTTTACTGCTTAGTGTTACGGGAAGTGACCGTTTGTTGCGATCCATACCGGTAATTGTAAAACAATCGCAAAATCCTGAAATTCTTTACGTTCAAACAATTGGTGAACAAAAACGCTACCTTACCGGCCTTTACGACATAGAGGTGCTATCATTGCCTCGCATCAAAATGCCGAACATAGCAATAACACAAAGCGAGATTACAAAGGTTGAAATTCCACAACCAGGAATAGCGGTAATCAATAAATCTGTTTCTGGATTCGGTAGCCTTTATATGATAACCGAAGAAGATTTCGTATGGGTTTGCGATCTGAGAGATTCGCTCCTTAATGAAACTCTTGTTCTGTTGCCGGGTAGCTATGTAATTGTATTCCGTTCGCGTATGAGCGAACGCTCAATTTTTACTATCGAACGCCGGTTTAGTATCAAACCCGGCGAAACACTCAATGTACGAATTTTCTAAAGCCCATTAATTGTATGATCCAACATATCAACACTGGCAATAAGGACACTCGCTCCGGTTTTGGAGATGCAATGATTGAACTCGGCAACACCAATCCACGCGTTGTTGCTCTCTGTGCCGATCTTACCGGATCGCTCAAGCTGGAAAAATTTGCCTCAACATGGCCCGAACGATTTATTCAAACCGGAATAGCCGAGGCTAATATGATAGGAATTGCAGCCGGACTTACAATTGGCGGCCAAATACCGTTTGCCTGCTCTTTCGCCAACTTTATTACTGGTAGGGTTTATGACCAGATCAGGCAATCGGTAGCTTACTCAGGAAAAAATGTGAAGATATGTGCCTCACATGCCGGTGTAACGCTGGGCGAAGATGGGGCCACTCACCAGATTCTGGAAGATATCGGATTAATGAAAATGCTGCCGGGAATAACGGTTATAGTACCATGCGATTACAATCAAACACGGGCAGCCACGCTTGCGGCTGCTTCCTGGCAAGGTCCGGTTTATCTGCGCTTTGGCAGACCGGCTGTACCAAACTTTACCAATCCCTCTGAAACTTTCAATATCGGAAAAGCACAACTTCTTCAGGAAGGGAGCGACGTAACTGTTTTTACAACCGGTCACCTTGTTTGGAAATCGCTCGAAGCTTGTGAGCAGCTTAATGCACTTGGCATAAGTGCTGAGGTTATCAACATCCACACAATAAAACCACTTGATAAGGAGGCAATTATCAAGTCGGTAAAAAAAACCGGATGTGCAGTAACTGCCGAAGAACATCAGATAAATGGGGGTTTGGGCGATAGCATAGCTCAGCTTTTAGCACTTACACATCCTGCTCCGCTCCAAATGGTTGCAGTGAATGACCGTTTCGGACAAAGCGGAAAACCTGATGAACTTTTAGTGCGCTACGGCCTCGATACTTCACACATCGTACAGGCAGCCATGACGGCACTTAACCGCAAGAAAAACAGCCATCAGTAAAATCTCTGCCGGAGAGCTTCAAACACAAGAATCGCAGTGCTAACAGAAACATTCAATGAATCGGCCTTTCCATGCATAGGAATGGTTACTGTTTCATCGGCATTTTCGACCCAAAAACGGCTTAAGCCTTCTGCCTCAGTACCCATCAGTATGGCTGCAGGAATCTTGAAATCGGCTTCATAGCAATTTTTTAACGCTCCTAAGGCGGCTGCAACAATTTTTATTCTTTTTGCACGAAGCCAAACAAGGGCTTCGTGGCTGGTACATGTCACAACCTGTGTTGTAAAAATACAGCCCAATGATGAGCGGATCACATTAGGGTTAAAAAGATCGGTTGTTGGATCGCAAACTATCACTGCATCGGCTGCTGCTGCATCGGCCGTTCTGAGAATTGCACCCAGATTACCGGGCTTCTCCACCGCTTCCAGAACAATGACTAATGGGCGGGATCCAAGTATTAGATTCTCAAGTAACGTTGTTTGTGTTCGCACTACTGCAAGAATACCATCGCTTTGATCGCGATAGGCAAGCCTCGCAAAAACCTCCGCCCCTACTGTTGTAACCGGAAATTTATCCTGAACCGTTGCAATAACATGTTTTGAATCGGGGTTAAGCAACATGGGGGCAATAATCAGGTTTTCAACAATATGGCCGGCAGCAATAGCCTGAGTAACCTCCCTCGAGCCTTCAACAAGCGCTAAACCTGATTGGCGCCGTTCAGAGGCTTTATGCAGGCGCAGCCATTGCCTGACTTTAGGATTTTGACTGCTGGTAATTATCTCCTGTGGTATTAACATCATATAAAACTGCATAATAATCCTGAAAAGCTGGCCATATTGCGGATCAGAAACTTTGTTTTACAGAAATAATTAAATATGATTTCAGCATAAAGGTTGATATTTCAGGGGTGCTGTTTCGATTTGCATATTATTGAACAAGCTTTGCCTTAAAAGCAATCCGCGCTCTTTGGCAAAAATAGCGAATTATGGTTCTAAAGGAATTAAAGTCTCATGTTTTGCTGCTGCGGATGATGGTTCGGGTGATGGTTAGATTATACGGTTCTGCGTTTGATGTTCGTGCGGGATTTCAGGGCACAAAACTGACAACCCAGCAATAAAGTTGAACTAAAAAACTGAACTTGAATTTAACCACTCGCTGCTTCTGTCCAACTGTTTATGTGTCGGCTGTGGGTGGCGGAAAAGAAAGCGCCGAAGGAAGAGAGAAAAAAATTGGATTTCTTTTTGGATTGCCGAAAAGACACTCTTTTTTTTCGCAAAAAGCGGGATGCGGCTTGTCTCGAAAGCTTTCGGGATGTGTGCTTTTGTGTGTAGGCTTCTCATGCTAATAATTTCTCTAATTTCATTTTCCACTTTTCCCAGTCTTTCATTTCCTTGGTCTGTAAATCTATAAATTTCCGTGTGTGGTCGTGATGTATTAAATGGCAAAGTTCGTGTATAATAACATATTCTATACAGCCTTTTGGCGCTTTAATCAATTCAGGATTTAAAATGATTTTTCCTTTTGGAGTGCAACTTCCCCAACGTGTCGGCATTTCTCTTAATGATAAATGATGAGTGATTAATGATAAATTGTATTTAGTTATAAACTTGTCTAACAAGGGTATCGCAATTTTAGATAATACATCTTTCGCTTTTTTTAGATACCAATTTTCAACCAATGTTTTCGCTCTTCCTCTATCATTAGTATAAACTTCTAAAAACTGCCCTTTCAACTTGACACCTTCATTCATCACTCTTAATTCATCATGCACAATTTTTAAACGATATTGTCTGCCCAGGTACAAATGTGTTTCACCGTTAATGTATTTTCGTTGTGGCGTTTTAGGTTGAAAGGAAAGAAAGAAGCTTTGTTGTTTAATTATCCAAGGTGCTTTTTTTCTTATTTTCTCTTTCACTTTTTCCATTGTTGTGTCTGTCGGTGCTTTTACCAACACTTCCATTTCGGGAGTTACGGTAATTCCAATTGTTTTTCGGTTGGAATATTCCAACCGAAAAACAATTGTTCTGCTCCCAAATTGAATGGAGAAGGCAGAATGCAGAATGGAGAATTCTTTTGCGTCCATCACTTTTTGCCTTTTGAAGTTTTAATTATAGACACCAATAATCGTCTAATCTCATCTAAATCAGAAAAAAGTGATTTGTATTCAGATTCCGTAAGATATTCAGAACGGTGAAGAAGTTCAACCCAATAATCTGATTCATTAGCTTCTTTTAGTGCAATTGAGAGCTTATGTATAAAATCAGCCTTACTTTCAGCATGTTCGGATTCTCTAACCAATGCTCCAATTGCTGTTCCACTTCTCAGCAATTGATTGCTTAACACATACTCTTTTTTTTTGTCTGACAGATACTGAAACAGCTTTACGATACGTAAAGCAAACTCCAAACTTTTAGACTTAACAATATTTTCTTTCATTCTTAATTCTCCATTTTCAATTCTCAATTATTTATAGCGGATTTTAGCAACATCAATACAGTCATCTGCAATCTTGTCCATTTCCTTGAAAGACAAGTCAACATTGTATTTGTCTCTCACTTCGTCAATCAGATAGTCGCCAATATCAATGAGCAATTTACCTGTGATGTTGGTTTTGAATTGCCAGTCAATAATAGGTTTGCCGCTGTCTAAAACCGATTGTTGAATCAGGTCATCAATTTGTAAAGCCGTCTGCATTGAGACCTCTTTGCGAACTATATTGTCCTGAATTTTTTCTGCAAGGGCTTCTACAGTCAATCCGTAGAATGCTTTGGCAACATCCCTGTATCTTATTTGCTCCGGTATGTCATTGTCGGTATGAGCCAACAGATTGTTCATTATGTCCTGAACTCTACTCAGGTATTGTGCTTCGCTGATTCGTTTGGCTTCATATTCGGCAATAGTTTCTCTCAGCATTTGCGAGAACTTTTTGTAGAAAGCCGGGTCTTCATCCATTTTTTCCGTGATGTGCTTAGCTGTTCTGCTGGCGATTTTGTCCGCTTTCGCTGCTTTACCAGTAGTGTTTTCAACTTCTTGCTGAAATTTGTCTTTATCGAAAATGCTTACCAATTCAGTGATGGTTTCAATTTTCTCTGTAGTGATGTGGGTGTCAATCAGTTTTTGAATTTGACCTTCGTATTGTTTGTAATCTATTTCGTCACTATATCTTTCCACTACTGCCAAACGAAGTTTAAGAAACATCGTCAAATCTTCTTTATAACGCTTAATGGTTTTTTCTTCAACGTCCTTATGGAATTGAATTGAAGACAACGCCAACTTCAAACTCTTGGCAAAGGCAGCCAGTTTATCGTAAAACAAAACTCGTATTGCTTCATCTTTCAATAATTGCTGATAGGCTTCTGCATCACGTTTATTGGCAATGGTTTTGAAAATATCCCATAGGTCAGAATGTTTTTGTGGAAGTTTTTTGATTTCATCCGAAATATTGATAAGTGTTCCAGCCAAATCTTCTTCATCAAAATCTTCAAAGGACGAGTAAAGCTGTAAAGCATCGTCCAGATTTTCAATCACACCGTAATAGTCAATGATGTAACCGAATTCTTTGTCAGGATAAATGCGGTTTACTCTTGCAATGGCTTGTAAAAGTTTGTGCCCTCGTAAATTCCTTGTAAGATAAAGGACTGTGTTTTTGGGCTCGTCAAATCCAGTGAGTAGTTTATCTACTACAATAATGATTTCAGGATCTTTCTGATTTTTGAAACGACTGATAATATTTTTCTCGTAGCGTTTGGAATTGCCGTGTTCATCCATCATCTTTTTCCAAAACTGATTTCCCTTTTCGGTTGATTTCTCATAGGCACTTTCTTCGCCTTCCCTTTCGTCAATGGATGAAATCAACACTTCACTACTTACAATATTAATTTCATCCAGGTATTCTTTGTACTTAATGGCATTCACTTTTTTATCGCAAACCAATTGACCCTTGAATGGTGTTCGGCCTTGCCAATTGTTTCGAAAATGATAGCTGATGTCCCATGTAATCATTCGCATTTTTTGTTCGGCTGAATTCAAATGGTCGTATCGGGCGAACTTCTTCTTGATGTCTGCTTTTTGATATTCGGTTAAGGGTTCTGAAACCATCCCAAAAAAAGTATCAATCGGACTTGCATTCACGTCTTGCAAGGCCAATCTGCCTTCATAAAGCAAAGGAACAACTGCTTTATCGCTTACAGCCTGGTCAACGGTATAAGCATCAATTACGCCACCAAATTTTGCTGCTGTGCTTTTATCTTTTTTGAAAAGAGGTGTTCCGGTCATAGCAATGAAACATGCATTGGGCAAAGTCTTTTGCATGTCGATATTAAAAATGCCGTGCTGGGTTCTGTGACCTTCATCAACTAAAACAAAAATGTCATGGTTTTCTAATGGCTTGCTGATCTTCTTAACGGCTGCCACAAACTTGTTGATGATGGTAGTTACCACTGCATCGCTTTTGCTTTCCAGTAATTCCACCAGACGCCGTCCTGTGGTGGCATTTTCTACAAACTTGCCACACTTACGGAATGTACCTGTTATCTGATTGTCCAAATCGGTACGGTCGGTTACCAATACAATTTTTGGATTGCGAATGCTTGGCTCCATCGCAATGGCTTGTGCCAACATCACCATTGTTAATGATTTTCCACTTCCTTGTGTATGCCAGATCACGCCACCTTTTCGTTTGCCTTTTTCAATATTCCTAATGCGATGCATGGACTTTTTGATGGCGAAAAACTGCTGGTAACGTGCTATTTTCTTTTCTCCATTATCGAACAATACAAAATTGAAAACAATGTCCATCAATCGTTCAGGTCGGCATAGGCCATATAAATAATTGTCCTGTTCGGTTGGAAGAATTTCCTCCTGTTCTAATGCATCAAAATATTGACGAACGTATTTGAAGCGGTCAGAAAACAATTGGTCTTTTATAGAAATTGCAAGCGGCTTGTTTTTGAATTCCTGTAATTTGTTTTTGTAGTTGCCCTCTTCTTCATCATTACTGAATTTCTCTTGCCACTTTGCCCAAAACTTTTCGGGTGTGGCGTTGGTAGCATAAGCAGCTTCTTGAGTGGCAATGCTCAAAGTGAGTTGCGAATACACATATAAACTTCTTATTCCGTCTTCTTGTTGGTTGCGTAAATGCTGACTGATAGCCTGTTTCAACGGCTCTTTCATGTCAGGTCTTTTGCACTCGATGATGCAAATTGGAATACCGTTTACGAACAACACCAAATCGGGGCGGTAATGCTCTTTACTGGTGCTTCGCATTACGGTGAATTCTTCGCTTACATGAAACACATTGTTGCCAATGTTTTTCCAGTCAATGTATTGCAGGGTGAAACTCTTTTTGTCGCCATCAACACTTTGCTCCAACGCCTGACCCAAAGTGAGAAGATTGTACGCTTTTTCGCAGGCTGCAATATAACCTTCGTTCATGGGCAGGTTTTTCAAAGCCAAAATACCACGTTCAATATTTTCATCTGTGAAAATGCTGGTTTTGCTGGCACTTACCCTGATGCTGTTGATTTCCTTTAACTGCCTCCGCAATACATCTTCCAGCAACACATTGGTGGTTTTGCCACCTCTTAACCGTTCTGTTTCTGCCGGACTTAAATAGGTGTAGCCCAATTTCACCAGCATCTGTAAAGCCGGAATCTGGCTGATATGGTCTTCTTTAAAACTTGGTGTGTCCATTATTTTTTCATTTTTAGAGAACCGGATGCCCGATACAGAGAATTAAAAGAAACCTGGCCTTCACTGCCTTTGGAGAATTCAATACTGTTTTTGGAGAATTTCAATAAATACGTAACATATTGTATATCAGCGATTAAAATAGATTTCCTGTTTCGATTTGGAGAACTCAATGCTTGATTTGGAGAATTCAATCTGTTGTTACTTACATAGATAATTGTCATCTTTTGGAGAATTTTAGTTTTCTTATGGAATTGGCTTCTTGTTCATCTCTTCTAATAGCTTTTCTAATATGTTTTTCGATAACTCCGGCTTAAATAGAACTTATCTTCTTTTCTAAAACCATGGCATTCAATAATAATTTCAGGTTCACTATTTAATCTTCTACAATTTCTCTCTTAGATTATCTCTTAATTCTCTCTTAAACTTTCCAAATTCACTTTTTAAGAGACCACTTTGGCTTGCTATAGCTTCCTGTGTTTTCAATCCTATCCTTCATTCTCAACTCCGACAGTAAATTCCCTATCTTATTTTTCTTTTGTTTCTCATCCATCCAATCCGGTAGCTTTTTCCAGAGTAATTCATCTACATCACTTCTTTCTAAACTCTTATGTTCTTTAATTGATTTCTCTATTAAATCCATATAGTAGCTCTTTTCAAAAGCCTTGTTTTTAGAATATGTCGCTTTCTGACCTGTTTTTGACACAACCTTTATTCCGATATAATAGTTTGGTTTTCTTCCTTCAATCAGCTTTTTGCTCCTTAAGTGCTTTTCCTCAAACTCTGTTAGTGGCTGCTTTTTCTGAACCTTATCCAACATGATGATTTCTTCTAAAGTCAGATCTCTATTACGAGCCAATAACCGTGCATATTCAATGTCGAGTATTTTACCTGAAATAGTCACTTTTACTTTTCCGCCCGAAAGGTCATAGTCGGGCATTGGGAAGAAACGCTCCCGCTGAAAATTGAAAATCTTCTTTATACCACCTCCGGCCGTATCCACCATTTTAAGGTTGAACATGGCTGTGGCTAAAAAACGGTTGCGATAATGTTCCTCGGGGGCATCGTCTTTTACAACCTTTTCAACACTTCCCGGAATAAAAGCACCTAGATTCGTGAAAATCAACTGGTCGTCCATTTCTACTACATTGATTCGACCATGCTTGGTGTAATCCTGGTGTGCAATGCAGTTATTTAGGGCTTCTCTTATGGAATAGGGTTCGTATTGATTTACTTCATCAGGAAAAAGAGTTCCTTCTTTGATGTAACGATATTTCAGGTTGCGAATTTTTGCATACACTTTATCAACTGCCAATATCATCGGGCAACCGAAAATGGCGTAGTCTTTATCGTTGCCATGTGCATCCTTCAACAACCATCTTATTTTTGCTTCAGCAGGATTAATAAAATGCTCCGATTCCTCTTTGCCTAACAGAATAATAGCTGTTCGAGTAATTTTTCCCTTGATGGTAATTTTGGCTTTGTTCAAAAAGCTTTTATCATCCCATTGATCAACTTCTGCGGCTTTTTCAGGGAATTTGTTTTTGAAATTCTTCCTGGCCAAAGCAATGGCTTCTTCGTCCAAATCTTCAATAGTGGCATCGGGAGCAACTTCGGCACTCCAGTCTTCGGTAGTAGTCTGTGCTCGTATGCGTTCAATTTCTTCAAGGTTTAGAGGCGACAATTCTTCGTCGTCCCGGCCATAGTAATGGCCATCAAAAGCAATTGGAAATCCCTTAGGTGCGGCTGGTATCTGAAACATCACTACCCTACCTTCAGGCTCGTTCAGTTCATAAATTTCAATAAACGTAATTCGGTTGGTGGTTTTACTGGCTATTTCACTTTTCAGACTGTCTAAATCTTTTCTCTGTAAACGATATTGACTTCCCACAATTTTATGCTTGTTATTCTCCACCCCAAACACCAGCCAGGCATAAGGCTTGCCTTTTAGGTTGGCTTCATTGCTTAAGGCTGAAAAATATTTGCCCAGCTTGTTGAAATCATAACCATTTTTTGCCTCTTTATACTCTACTATTTCATTCTCCGCAGTGAGATTGCGGAGAGACTGGAGGATTTGTTTTAATTCGGCTATTGTCATAAACTATTTGTTTTTATCCTTAGGTGGATTGGGATCACTACCATAGCTATTCGGATTCTGAATTTTTCCATCTTTTCCATGTGGTATCAATTCAGATTTCTCCTGTTTTGCTTTTTCACGACTCCAGTCCATAGCTTCTTTCTTGGTTTCAAAATTCTTGGAAGCCCTTTCTGCATTTTCTCTTTTTGAATCCCAACCGCCTTTTTCGGAATTGGGAACTACATGTCTTTCTTTGCGTGCCATATGTTACTTTTTAAAATTTTGCAATTCAATTTCCGCAGCCATTGAATCTATGCACAACTGAATGATTTTATAAAGTGAACTTCCCTCAGAGTAGTCTGCAGGAGCTACGTAGTTTGCCCTACCTTGTGAAACAAGTTCTTGAGTTATCTTTTTAGCTTTTTTACCAGCTTTTGTTTTAGTATCAGGATTATAAACGGCAATAGATTTCCCACCTTGAAAATTTATCATTTTCATTGCCGGAATATCAGACTCACCATCACCCAAATAAATCATTCGGTTAAATGGCATAGGTCTTTCATTTTCTGGCATAAACTTATTTATGCTTTCATTATCCCAAGCGTTTTTAATTCCTTTATTTATCCTGAATAGAAATTGCGTTTTGTTAGTATAGTCAATTGCTAATGCCGGCCATTCTGCAACATCGTTAACGTTATACTTATAAGCAGAAGCAAAAACCATTTCAAATTCTTTATGAATTGGTGTTCCTTTCAGAATATCTCGAAGGCCTGAAGAAATAATATAATGTTCTACAACCAATTCTTTTGATTTGGCATATTCATTAATCTTTTCAAAATATTCGACAACACCAGGAAACATAGGCATCCCTTTGCCATGTTCAACAAAAGCTTTTTTAGTTATTGGGATATTCTTTTCATCAGCCTTTTTAATCATATGGTGCATGTATGCCAATATCTCATTCATGTCGTTTTCTTTTGCGATAGCTTTTACCTCCTTCCAAAAAGTACCGCTATCAACACCTAGTTTTGGAATAAAAGAATGCTGCTGCATATTGCCTGGGGCCAAAGTTCCATCAAAGTCATAGGCGATTGCGATTCGTTGTAATTTTTTTGCCATATCAATTTTGTTTAGTTTTCAATTTTCAATCTCACTTTACCGGTGAGTAGCTGCTGCATCAATCCCTTTTTCTGCTCCTGCAACTTATCTGCTTTGGCTTTGAGCAGGCTGATTTCTTTATCTGCCGCTTGCAGTACCTTGGCAATGGCGGTTTGTTCTTTTAAGGAGTTATGAATTATGAGAGATAAGTTATGAAGTGTTGACTTGGAAACGCTATAAACTGATGTGCCAGTAGCTTTTTTTCTTAGTTCATTTTTTACTATTTCGCTGGACAAAAGATAAGCTGTGTATTTTGGTGATATAACTTTTTTGCTAGGCCTAAGCACAATTGTGTGTAATCCTCCAATTGCTTTTTTATCTTTTAAGTTTGTTACTTCTACTATCTCACCAACACCTTCATAATCTTCAGATGCATCAGCCATTAGTATGTCGCCATCCTGTAAAAAGTCCTTAGGGTTAATCAATATTTCATTTTTTAAAGATGGGATACCTTTTTGAGAAGAAAAATCTAAGAACTCATTGGAGTAAAATGCATGTATATCTCCATAATGAATACAATAAACTGAGCTTTCGTCAACTATATCACTTAACCCTTCTCTAGAAATAGAGTAAGATTTCATAATTTGAAACACATCTGTAAATTTTACTTTCTTCAACTCATAACTCATATCTCCTAACTCATCTCTAGAAAAAAGCCGTTTCTTCCCCGTAAGCAATTGCTGCATCAGCCATTTTTTTTGCAGTTCTTTTTGGGCAATAAGTTTTTCGGTGGTGTGGATGGCGGCATCGGCCGTGCTTAGCACTTGGGCTATAGCTTTTTGCTCGGGGAGTGGGGGGAGGGGGATTTTGAGTTTTTTTACATCGGATGAGTTTATAGCAGGATAATTGGAACCAACCAACAGGTGATAAAATTGTTTTTGAATGCCTGAACTGAATAAATATTGAAATAGATATTCTTTACTACACTTTTTTGCTGTAATTACAGCAAAACCAGTTGAAGCAATTAAATCTTTAACCTCATTTCTTAAAAGGACAAAACCTTGAAGATTTGGGCGAACAGTGGACATTAAAATATCCCCTTGTTTAACAATTCTTCTTGCCCTCGATGGTGCTGTAGCAAATATTTGCCTTGTTGTTTCTATATTAAAATCAACAGAATCAACATCAGAAAGAGAGATATAATCGAACTCGTAATCATTTGGAGTATTAGCATTCAAGCTCTCCTTATCAATATCCGCTACATCCTCAAAATGCTTAACATCCCAATCACTCGGAATTTCGTTATTGTCTGCACTATGATTTTTTTGAAACATGTGATTGCTTTGATTTTTTGTTTGAGAATCATGACCATCATAAAAATCAGATGAATCATGGTTCAGACTACTTTTTCTTTTTAGGTGTTTTTAATGGCTTGGGTTCATTGATTTGCATGATATCCTCGAGAGTAATCTCTAAGTGATCTGAAACTGCATGATAATTCGTATTATATTCCATCTCCCAGTTTTTTAAGATTCACATTTCCCACCAACGATTTTAGTTGCTGAATGGCAATGGCATTGAGTTTTCTCAGTCTTTCACCTTGTGGCAAGCCCATTCGGATAAATTCGGCATTCATGCTTTCCAGATTGGCCATTACCAACAATTGCTCTACCGTACTATCATCCCTTAAATTGCCTTCCTTGTCGGGGTTGGTTTTTCGCCATTGCTTTGCTGTTTGCCCAAAGAGAGCTACATTCAGAACATCGGCTTCATTGGCATAAATAAAATGTTCTTGCTCTTTAGTGGTGTTGGCGGGAATAATATTCTCTTTTATGGCATCGGTATGGATGCGATAGTTTACCTTGGATAAGGTGCGGTTCAGGTTCCATTCCAGTGAAAGCCTCCGGTTTTCGTCTTCCTTCAGGCGTTGAAATTCTACAATCAGGTACATTTTGAATTCGGCGCTTATCCATGAGGCAAATTCAAAGGCTATGTCCTTATGTGCAAATGTGCCTCCATATCTTCCTGTTTTGGAGACGATGCCTATAGCGTTGGTGCTTTCTATCCATCTCTTTGGTGTCAGTGAAAAGCTATTTGACCCCGACATAATTTTAATTCCATCGAATTCGATGGAATTAAAATATGGATTTCGAAGTTGTTCCCAAAGCCCAATAAACTCTATTGTACTTCGGTTTCGTAGCCAGTTCTGAAGAATATAATCGCTGCGGTCGGCATCTCTGTGCCGTGCAATATCTGTTATTGATATATAATCGACTTGAGATTGGCTAATAATGTTAACTGCCAATCCTTGAACAACAATGGTTGATTTTTTTTCTTTAGCCATAATAATCACTTTATATTGAACCATTTCGAGGTTGCGCTCGAAATGGCTAATTTATTAATTGTTTTAAATAAACTTCAATCTCACTTTGCACTTTCACTAATTCGCCTTCCAGTTGTTCAATCTCCTTTTGCACCGCAGCAATATCCACTTCGGGTTCTTCTTCAAAAGTGTCCACATAGCGTGGAATGTTCAGGTTATAGTCGTTTACCTGTATTTCTTCAGGGGAAGCTACATAGCTGTATTTCGGAGATATGAGATATGAGGGATGAGATTTGAGATTTTTGTTGTTTAAGATTTCGAGTTCGGATTTGAGTAGTTTGCTACCTGAACGAAGGCTTATCAAATAATCACCATCCACTTTCCATTTTCCTGATTTCTCCAGCATCTCATAACTTATATCTCCTAGTTCATAGCTCTGCAAGAGTTCATAAGTTCCTACTATTCGCTCAATATCTGAAGATCGCAGCTTATTTTGGTTTTTGACACTTTCGTAGTGCTTGCTGGCATCAATAAACAATACGTTGTTGCTGCTTTTTTGCTTGTTAAAAACTAAGATTGCAGCCGGAATACCTGTACCAAAAAACAGGTTGGCAGGTAAGCCAATTACTGCTTCCAACAGGTTTTCTTCAATGGTGCGTTGGCGTATGCGGCCTTCGCTGCTGCCACGAAACAATACACCATGTGGCACTACCACACCCGCTTTTCCATGTTCGTTCAAGGTTTCTATCATGTGGCTGATAAATGCCCAGTCGCCTTTGCTCTTGGGTGGCACGCCTCTCCAAAAACGGTTGTATTTGTCGGTTTCGGGGTCGTAGCTGATGGTGGTTTTGTCGCCTTCCTTGTCTTCTACCTTTCCCCATTTGTCTAAAGAGAATGGCGGATTTGCCACTACGGTATCAAACTTCATCAGCGTATCGCCTTCCTTTAGTTTGGGGTTGCGGATGGTATCGCCCCAGCGAATAGTAGCGTTATCGAAGCCATGCAAAAACATATTCATCACAGCTAATGCCCAGGTGCTGCCGTTTGCTTCTTGTCCGTAAAGTGAAAAATTATCTGAACCAACTTCTTCGCCTGCTTTTATCAAGAGTGAAGCCGAACCGCAGGTTGGATCACTTATGCGTGAACCGGGTTTTGATTTGGTGAGTTTGGCAATAAGCGTAGATACTTCTTTTGGTGTAAAAAATTCTCCCGCTTTTTTCCCTGCATCACTGGCAAAGTTTTCAATGAGGAACATGTAAGCACCCCCAATAATGTCGTTACCATCCAAATGGGAAGGACGAAGGTTCAAAGCATCCTTGTTGAAATCGAGCAAGAGGTTTTTCAGTCGGGTGTTTTTGTCTTTGGGTTCGCCCAGCTTGCTGCTGTTAAAGTCAATGTTCTGGAAAATACCTGCACCGTCTTCACTGTACAATTTCTCACGGTTGGCTTCTTCCAAATCTGCCAAAGCAATATTAATGAGTTCACCAATATTGGCTTCGTTCCGAGAATCGTACAGAAACTTAAAATGGCTATGCTCCGGTACAATGAATCGTTCGTGCTGCATGGCACGTTTGGCACGTTCCATATCGCCATTGTACTTTTTCAGGTAGCTTTCCATTTTATCGTCATGCACATCGCTGAGATATTTTAGGAATAGCATGGTAAGTACATAGTCTTTGTAAACGCTTGGGTCAATGCTTCCCCTAAAGGTGTCGCAAGCTTTCCAAACTGCATCGTTGATGTCTTTCTGAGTTATTTTAGCCATGAGATATGAGATATGAGATATGAGATATGAGATATGGGATTTAAGATTTGAGATTTTTTTGTTTGATGGTTAAGATGGTGCTTCGAATCATTTTAAGGATTTGATTGGCTTGGTCTGAGAGTTCTAAAAAAGTTTGTTCATTAAGGAATTCAGTTTTCTTGAGCAATTCAAGCCAGTACAAAGTTTCATCACATTCTTTTTGGGCTATGCCAAGTTTATGGATGAAGTCATTTGTGCTTTCAGCATTTTTTGCCTCACGAATATTTGCACCAACTGAAGTTCCTGAACGCAACAATTGTTTGCTCATCACAAATTCTCTTTTCTCTTCAACAAGAGTTTTATATGCCCTCACAATAGCTATCGCAAACGCAAATGATTTGTCTTTTAATATGGATTTACTTTGTCTCATATCTTATCTCTCATAGTTTATAGCCTGTAATAGCTGTTGATTTATTTTTCTATCTCTTAAAAGTTCTAATTCCTGCTTCAAAGCTTTCTCCTTGTTGCGGAGTTTTGTGATTTTCAGAATCGCCTTTTGGATTTCAATGCTCGGCACTGTAATTTCCAGATTTTCTAAAACCTGTTTTGAAATGGAAGGAATTGAAGTTCCGATGGCTTGGCCTTTTAAAAGTGTTTGTGTGGTGTGGTTATTTAGAAACCAAACCAAATATTTAGACAACACTTTTTGGTCGGTTGGTCTTATAACAAAGAAGGAGGTAGAAGCAACGGAAGGTTCGTTGTGGTTTTCAAAAACGGCTGCAAAGTTTTTATAACCCTTCGCTGCAAAAATCACATCACCGTCTCTTAGCAGATGCTTTTCAGAAATCCCCTCAGCCACCAAATCAGGGTGAAGAACAGCATGCAATTGTCCGTTTTCGTCAAAATGCTTGGATTGTAAATACACAACATTGCCACTGCCAGAGGGCTTTGCAAAGAGTCCGGTTTGGATGTTTGTGATATGTTTAATTAAGGTTTTCAAATTTATTCCTTTGTAATGACTCTACAAAAGTAGTCAAAGTTTTCTAATTATCAAACTTTTTATGAAAATAAATTTAAGTATGGGCTCTACAAATTGCGTATTTGCTGTCTCTACCGTCTTTGGTGCGTAGGAAAAAAGTGGCTCTTTTGGCTTTGTAGAGGGGTTGGCTTGTGTTTCGTCAAGTTGGTCTGCTGGTCGGAGTCGAGATACAGCGAAATTGTCTGCCGTGTTAAGGTTGACTGAAAAGTCTGGTCAGGATGTCAAAGTTCGAGGTTTAGGTGTCAGGTTGATGGTTGTGGTGTCGTCTTTTAGGCTTGCTTGTAACTTGTTAATCCCATACTAAAACCTTCCGTTTTGCTATGAATACAATCCTTTGCAGGATAGCTTGTAGTTTGTTTTCAGAATTGTTAACAATTAATGCTCATCTTTGCACCCTTATTAAAAACTCTAATCAGAAATGCACATATCCGAAATCAGGGATTGGCGTGATTACGAACTGGTTGACAGTGGTGGTTTTTCTAAACTGGAAAGGTTCGGTGAATATATTGTGTGGCGACCCGAGCCACAAGCAATCTGGAAACCGGCTCTTGATAGCTCCGAATGGGAGAGGTTGCATCATGCCCGGTTCGCACGGGAAAAACCTGAAACAGGATCAGAACGAGGAAACTGGATTCTAAAAAAAGGAAGTCCTGAGCAGTGGTTTATCCAATATTCATCAGGCGAACTAAAATTTAGGTTAAGAGTTGGACTTACTTCTTCAGGCCATGTTGGCGTTTTTCCTGAGCAGAGCAACAATTGGAATTACATTTTTCATCATTTAAGGCAGTTTAAGGTGTCAAAACCGCAGGTGCTCAACCTGTTTGCGTACACCGGCGGAGCCACTCTGGCAGCGCTTGCTGGCGGTGCAACGGTGGTGCATGTTGATTCAGTAAGGTCGGTACTCACTTGGTCGCGCAACAATATGGAAGCTTCCGGATTGGAAGGAGTGCGTTGGTTGGCTGAAGATGCCCTTCGCTTTACACACAGAGAGGTTCGACGCGGAAGCAAGTATCATGCAATCATACTCGACCCTCCTGCATACGGCAGAGGAGCCGGCGGCGAGAAATGGATACTCGAAGATTCTCTTGGCGAATTGCTGGATCTATGTCAGCATTTACTTGTTGATCAACCATCTATGATTGTTTTGAATCTTTACTCAATGGGGTTTTCTTCGCTCGTGGCAGCTAATCTCGTTCAGCCGATTGCCGGAAATAACACTACCGTTGAGTACGGAGAGCTAACTGTTAGCGACCGGGGTGGCCGTCAACTACCTTTGGGCGTGGTTGCCAGATTTATACGAATGTAATAACAGGGAACAAATTCGTCAATTTTAGATATCTGGGCTATGCCGCTCCGATACGTTTTAAAGCCGAAATCGCAGCAACAGGATCATGCGACCCAAAAATGGAGTTGCCGCAAACAAGTACATCAGCTCCAGCATCAACCAGCTTTTGAGCATTATCAAGATCAACACCGCCATCTACCTCAATAAGGCATGAAGGGTTCTTACGCAAAATAAGTTCTTTCAGTTTTGCTGTTTTCTGATAAATATGTTCAAGAAACAACTGACCGCCAAATCCCGGATTTACTGACATCAATAGGATCATGCCAGCATCGGCAACTGAATCTTCGAGCAAACTAATGGGGGTATGTGGGTTAAGCACAATACCGGGCAGCATTTCCGCTTTGCGAATCTCAGCTAGGGTTCTGTTCAGATGAGTAGCCTCCTCGTAATGAACACTCAGAATATCGGCTCCCGCCTCCTTGAACCGTTTAATATACCGATCGGGAGTTGTTATCATCAAATGCACGTCGAGTGGCTTTTTGGCGAGGCGCTTTATAGCTTCTATAACTGGAAAGCCAAATGATATGTTAGGCACAAACACCCCATCCATAATATCAAGATGAAACCAGTCGGCCTGGCTTTGGTTCACCATTTCAATATCATGGCGTAGGTTCGCAAAGTTGGCGGAAAGAAATGATGGCGCGATGAGTGGCGGCATTATCCCAGATAGGTTTTGAGAATTTTGCTTTTGGAAGTATTCTTAAGTCGTCGAATTGCTTTTTCTTTTATTTGACGTACCCTTTCGCGGGTTAATGCGAACTTCTCGCCAATCTCATCAAGTGTTAAAGGATGGCTGCCGTTTAATCCGAAATATAGTCGTAATACATCAGTCTCACGGGGAGGAAGGGTCGAAATGGCCCTGTCAATCTCCTTTCGCAACGAATCGTACATTAACTCGGTTTCGGGTGTGATGACTTCGTCGCTCTTGAGTACATCATAAAGGGTATTGTCTTCATCCTGTATGAGAGGTGCATCCATTGAGATATGTCGCCCGGAGTTACGCATTGAGTCTTTTACTTCGTTCTCGGAAATTTCCAGCATCTCGGCTATCTCCTCTGCATTCGGTTCGCGTTCATACACTTGCTCAAGTTTGGCGTATGCCTTGTTGATCTTGTTGATTGCGCCAATTTTATTGAGTGGAAGTCTTACAATTCTCGACTGCTCTGCAAGCGCCTGTAAAATGCTCTGCCTGATCCACCACACTGCATAAGATATGAATTTGAATCCGCGCGTTTCGTCGAATCGCTGTGCAGCTTTAATTAGCCCTAGGTTCCCTTCGTTGATCAAATCAGGCAGGCTTAAGCCCTGGTTTTGATATTGCTTTGATACAGAAACAACAAAGCGCAAATTGGCCTTAGTCAACTTTTCTAATGCTGAACGATCGCCCTGCTTAATGCGCTGAGCTAAAGCCACTTCCTCATCTGCAGTAATCAATTCTACTTTTCCAATCTCTTGCAGGTATTTATCGAGAGAAGCTGTTTCCCGGTTTGTTACCTGTTTTGTAATTTTAAGTTGCCTCATTACAAAAAATGTTAGGATATTAATTACGTTAAACCCGTGAAAAAGGTTGCACAAAAATGTGTGTTGTGCAAAAAAGATTATTCGCCTCGCTGAGGTTTTGGTAGCAACACCTTGCGCGACAACTTCAATTTACCTGTTTTGCTGTCAATATCAATAAGTTTGACCTCAATCTTATCGCCTACCTTCAAAACACTCTCTACGTTCTCAATCCGCTTCCAATCAATTTCCGAGACATGCAGAAGGCCATCCTTGCCTGGCATAATTTCGACAAAAGCGCCGAAATTGGTGATTGTTTTTACTACACCATCGTAAATCAATCCAAGTTCAGGTACTGCAACAATTCTGCGAATTTTATCTTTAACTTTTTGTATTGAGCTAAGATCGCTCGAAACGATGTCAATAATGCCATATTCGCCAACCTCTTCAAGAACAATTGTGGTGTTGGTTTCACGTTGCATCTCCTGAATCACTTTTCCTCCCGGGCCAATCACCGCTCCAATAAATTCACGCGGAATAGTTATTTTCTCGATTCTGGGCACGAAGGGTTTGTAATCTTCGCGGGGTTGGCTTTTAGTTATTTCCATGACGTCGAGTATATGCAAGCGCCCACGTCTGGCCTGATCAAGGGCTTCGGACAAAATTTCATACGATAGCCCATCAACCTTGATATCCATCTGACAGGCAGTAATCCCCTTACGGGTTCCGGTTACTTTAAAATCCATATCACCAATGTGATCTTCATCTCCAAGAATATCGGACAACACAGCATATTTGCCTGTTTTGGGATCCGAGATAAGCCCCATGGCAATACCAGAAACAGGGCGTTTGAGCTTAACTCCAGCATCAAGCAGTGCGAGCGTTCCTGCGCAAACTGTTGCCATTGACGACGACCCGTTCGATTCGAGGATATCGGATACAACCCTTATAGTGTAAGGATTTTCATCTGTGCCTGGGAGCACAGGCTTAAGAGCTCGCAAAGCAAGGTTGCCATGTCCTACTTCGCGACGGCTTGTGCCTGCCATCCGTTTTACTTCTCCTGTTGAATAGGGAGGAAAGTTATAGTGCAGAAGGAAGTTGGCTTTTTCTTCGAATACAGCGCCATCAATTGTTTGTTCGTCGAGTTTAGTACCCAGTGTTACTGTAGTTAGCGATTGTGTTTCGCCCCGGGTGAATATTGCAGAGCCATGTACAGCCGGAAGATAATCTACTTCGCACCAGATGTGCCTGATTTCATCGAGCTTGCGGCCATCGAGGCGGGTTCGCTCATTAAGAACGCAATCCCTTACGGCTTCGCGGTGGATATTATGGAAGTACCGGTCGAGCAATGTAGCTTTTTCGGTGCGCTCTGTTTCGGGGAGCGACATTATAAAAGCATCCTTAATGCTGTCGAAGGCGTCTCCTCGCTCATGTTTTAAGGTGCCTTTCCGGGCGATTTCATAAATTTTTTCATATACTTCGTTGCGCATGCGATCGAACAGAACGGAATCATTCACTTCGTGGGAATATGCACGTTTGGGATAAGATTTGCCCACTTCCGCTGCAAGCTCTTTTTGTATCCGGCATTGTGTTTTAATTGCCTGATGAGCCACTTTTAGAGCTTCAATCAGATCAGCCTCCTGCATTTCCCGCATTTCGCCCTCTACCATAAGAATATTCTCCTCGGTAGCACCCACCATGATATCGAGATCAAGATCAGGCAAATCCTTGACTTGAGGGTTCACAACAAATTTGCCGTTGAGCCTGCCTACTCTCACTTCGGAGATTGGACCATTGAAAGGAATGTCGGACACAGCTATTGCTGCTGATGCAGCCAGACCTGCCAGGGAATCGGGCATAACATTCTTATCCGACGATATCAGTGTGATAAGCACCTGTACTTCGGCGTGAAAATCGTCGGGAAAAAGGGGGCGCAGAGCACGGTCAACAAGGCGGGATATAAGCACCTCATAGTCGGAGGGGCGAGCCTCCCGCTTAAAAAAGCCTCCGGGAAACCTACCTGCGGCAGCGTATTTTTCACGGTAGTCAACACTTAATGGCAGATAATCCAATCCTTCGGCTGCCTCTTTTTTTGCAACAACTGTGGCAAGCAACATGGTGTCGCCCATTTTTACCACAACAGCCCCATCAGCCTGCTTGGCCAACTTCCCTGTTTCAATACTTATGACCCTTCCATCACCCAGATCGAAGGTCTTTGTAACAATGTTCATCATCTTGTTTATTTTTTTTATGGCAACCAGTTGCAAATTAATTTTAACCATTTGATACAAAAAAAGGCAATCGCCAAATTGCCTTTCTTTGCAGAAGCAAACCTATTATTACTTCCTTAAATTAAGCTTTTTAATAATCTCACGGTAACGGTTAATCTCCTTTTCCTTAAGATAATCGAGCAGTCGCCTGCGTTTTCCCACAAGCCTCACCAATGCCCGCTCTGTGGCCTTATCCTTCCGGTTTATCTTCAAATGTTCAGTAAGATGCTTGATACGTAAGGTAAACAACGCTACCTGGCTTTCGGGCGAACCGGTATCAAATTCCGTCTTTCCGTGCTCAACAAACAGTGATTTCTTGGTTTCTTTCGTAAGATACATATCTTTTTTGCTTATAATAGTTATAGGTATTGGAAACGGGCTGCAAAATTAGCAAAAATAGTTAATCAACAAACAAATGTTGATAATGAAAAAAAATTAAAACAGAACCCAGGCCAAAGTATGCAGGCGTCACTTCAGGCAATGATTTTTTCTCAACATGCCGGAAACATATTTTTTTTGACTATATTTGACGTCCTTTAGTATAACACATCAAATGAACAGGACTGGTAAGCGGTTCAGCACTTCAACGATTCAACATAACAACAGATACCTGTATCAGCCGATGCAGTTGCTATCATATGCCTTCTCTACACATTTTTTTGCTTATGAGCAATGAATCCTCTTTTATTTGTAACAGTTGGATTGCTATGTAGTTCTTTAAAAAAATAGAAGTGAAACTGAATTTACCTTCCAGAAAGAAAGCGGTCACGATGGTTTTGATTATGACTGTTGGTGTTGCGGCAGTGGCATTGATTACTGTTAGTTTTCTTGTAGAACCGGATAATCCTGTAATAAAACAAGCTCACAGGCCGGGTGTTCATGAACAAAACCGACCTGCCGAAGCAAGATACTGGCGACAACTGGACAGGGAACAGGTATTGTGTTTACTCTGCGTGCACCACTGTATCATTGGATCAGATGAGCGCGGGATATGTCGGGTAAGGGAAAACAGAGATGGGCACCTCTACACTCTTGTTTACGGGCTTCTTGCTGCTAATCAATTTGCCCCAATAGAAAAGGATGGGATGAAGCACGTGCTTCCAGGAACAGATGTTCTGGCTATTGCTACTGCGGGGTGCAATTTTCATTGTAAACAATGCCATAACTGGCACATCACTCAACATTCCCCAGAAAAGGTTGGTGGCCGACGGTTCACTCCACAAACGGTTGTCGGCCTTGCGTTACAAAGAGAAGCACGCACTATTACAGGCTCAATAAACGAACCGACAGTCTTTTTTGAGTTCCTTTATGATGTTGCTATCCTGGCCAGGCAAGCAGGCTTGCGAATGCAGTTTCATACCAATGGGGCAATTGCAGAGGCTCCGCTGAGGACTTTGCTCAGGCGCCTCGACCAGGTAGTGGTGGATCTTAAAGGGTTCTGCCCTGCTGTTTACAGGCAATACTTCGGCGGATGCCTTGAAGGTGTGCTTAGAACGCTCAAAATCATCAAAGAAGAAGGAGCATGGCTGGAGATCACCAACCTCGTCATTCCCGGGGTGAACGATTGTATGGATGCGATTAGGGCAATGAGTAAGTGGATACTGAAAAATCTAGGACCAGATGTCCCGCTTCACTTTACACGATTTCATCCATCATACCGATTGACCCATCTGCCTCCAACGCCAGTAGCTACGCTTGAAGAGGCTCACAGAACGGCCAGAGAGGCAGGAATTAACTTTGTTACAATCGGCAATGTTCCCGGACACCGCTACAATTCCACTTTTTGTCCTTGCACCGGTGAGAGGCTTATACACCGTGTTCATTTCACGGTAGTTTACAATAAAATAGTTGATGGCAAATCACCTTTTTCCGGTCGCCCGGTTCCGGGTATCTGGGAATGAACAAACGCTGATTAATTCTGAAAAACTACAAGTTCAGTGTTGTGCTTCTATTCTGCCGTGGTTCCCCCCGAAAGAGTTTTACTACGTTCTATTGATTGCAAGGCGAGGTAGTTGTTGCCAAATTTGCGGAGGTTTTCCATCTCAATATCGAACTGATCGTAATGGCGTTCTTCGTCCTCCACAAGTGTTTCGAAAAGCTTCTTCGACACCGAGTCGGCGTTGCGCGAACACTCATTAGCCCATTCGTTGTATTCAGCGGCGCTTTGAGTTTCCATTTCTGCGGCAAGTTCGAGCATCTGCTTAACATCGCTTATCTTTTTCACTTCGCCCGAAGTAATCATTTCTACTTCGCCTTTCAGGAAGAGTATCCGCTCGGCTAATTTCTCAACGTGCATCATCTCTTCAATTGCGGTGCGACGGAAAAGGTTGGCCAGTAAATCAAAGCCCTGATCATCGCAATGAAAATGGAAAAACATGTACTGGTGAACAGCAGTTAATTCATCGGCTAACGCCCTGTTTAATAACTCAATGCTGATTTTGTGTTTCATAGTGAAATAATTTTTGAATGTTGTTTTAGCACTTTACGATAATTCTTTCATTTCTGTTTTACACTTCCGGATATTTGTGAAACGGATTTTATGAGGTAAATTGAATTTTAATCTCTGCCTCAAAGGTAAATATAATAGCTCGTGTAAATTACACTTCATAAAATTTGTTTTAAAGAAAATCATACTGCTGAAAATCAAGGTCAAAGATCTGATTGAGGTTTTTTAAGCAGTTCTGAAGAACCGGATGTGGTGTATTGCATCTAATCTTCATACGCTCATTACAACCTGAAATTTGAGAAACTGTTCATGGCAATAAGCTGAACCTTGGTAGTTTTTGCACTAACAATTTTTTAGCAATTTCATAGGTATGCATCCATTCTCCAATGTTTACGCGTTCAAACAGAGTATGTTCGTCGTAATACCCTACACTTAGATTCACACCGGTTATCTCCTTGCAAAGCACAGAAATATCGGCACTTGAGCGCAGTTCTGGCTCTGTGTATCCTGTGTTGACTTCAATAAATGTCCTGAATTCATTGGTTCCCACATGATAGCACTTATAATCACGTCCGTTTTTGCGGTCGAACTCCAACATAAAGCAGTGTCTATTGAGGCTTGCGGCGATATCCGGATTATGCTCCATAAGCCAGTTACTTCCAACCAGACCAATCTCCTCGCCATCGGCAACTAAAATAGAATGGCCAAAATCTTTCAACGCCCACAGCATAGCGCATCCTGCACGGTCGTCGGCTCCGGTCGGACTTGGCCCTGAACCCTTAAAGTAACCATCCTCCTCTATGATTTGATGAACAATTCTTGCTTCTCCGTAGTTTTCATCAAAAAAGGTATCAGCGTGTGCCACAAGCACTACACGATTCCTTTTGAAGCCTGGAATATACACAAACCGTTCGCGTGGATGTTGGCCGCTTTCTCTGTAAATAGCGCCCTGTAAGGTTCTAAACCTGGCCAGCACCGGTTCGGAAGTCCATAATGGCATTTCGAGAAACTGACGAAGAACTGTAACAGGGCTCATTGGCATATTACTTTTGAGGCTAAGGTATCAAACTTTTAACTCCATAATGCAGTACTTCGCTACATTTGCACCTTTAATAACAACAGCCACAACACTGTTTATGGTAACCCTCGAAGAAGCGCTATTAACTATTGAAAACGCTGTCAAGCCACTGCCAGCCGAAAGAGTTTCGTTGCCAGAAGCCTCAGGCAGAGTGCTTAGCGAGGAGGTAGTAGCTGATATGGATATGCCTCCATTCGACAAGGCAGCAGTGGATGGTTTTGCATGCCGATACGAAGATATCCATAATACGCTTACAGTAATCGAAACTGTGAATGCCGGGAAAATGCCTCAGCACCGTTTAGAGCAAAACCAATGCAGTCGAATTATGACCGGTGGCGTTGTGCCTGCTGGAGCTGATTGTGTTCTCATGGTAGAAGACACATTGGCTATTGACGACTTTCGTGTTCGTTTTGTGAAAGAAAAAACATCGCGAAATATTTGCTATCGTGGCGAAGATGTTAAAAAAGATACAGTGGTTCTTAAACCGGGATTAATCATTCGTTCGCAACACATAGCCGCTATGGCTGCTTTTGGTTATGCGCATCCGTTGGTTTCGAAAAAGGTTCGTGTTGGCATTCTTTCAACAGGCGACGAACTTGTTGAACCCGATTGCCAACCTTCTGCATCCCAAATACGTAACAGCAATGCATGGCAGTTGATTGCTCAATCTAACCTGCTTCCTGCTGTAACCATTTACGGGGGAATAATTATTGACGATCCGGAATCAACTGCCACAGCAATTGGTCGAATGATTTCTCAGTGCGATTTGCTAATTATTTCCGGAGGGATCTCAATGGGCGATACTGATTATGTGCCTGAGTCGCTGCTCAATAATGGATTCAGGTTTCATTTCCGCTCTATGGCAGTTCAGCCTGGCCGGCCAACCATTTTTGCTTCACGTAGCGACGGAAAAGTTTGCTTTGCGCTACCTGGAAACCCTGTGTCGTCGTTTAATCAGTTTGAGCTATTGGTGAAACAGGCCATTTACCACTTCATGGGTCACAAATTCCAGGCGCCGGAACTTTATATTCCGATTGCCAAAGATTATAACCGCAAAAAATCGGGCCGGCTTTCGCTGGTTCCGGTTGCAATCATAAACAATAGCACAGTACTTCCGGTTGAGTATCACGGCTCTGCACACATTCAAGCACTATCTGGAGCCGATGGATTAATGTTTATTCCGATAGGAACCACACACATATCGAAAGGAGATTTGGTTCGTGTTCGACTGTTTTAACCGCCATATCAACTACTTGCGCATCTCGGTAACAGACCGCTGCAACCTTCGCTGCCGATACTGCATGCCCGAAGAAGGTGTGAGCTTGTTGCCTGCTGGTGCAATATTATCGTTCGAGGAGATATTAACTGTAGTGCGAACCGGAATTGATTTCGGAATCAGAAAAGTGCGCATCACCGGAGGCGAACCACTTGTAAGGAAAGGAGTAACGGGTTTGGTGAAAATGCTCCGATCGCTTAGCGACATAAACGACTTATCAATGACTACAAATGGCATACTTCTGAGCCAGTTCGCCCTTCCACTGGCAGAGGCAGGGTTGATGCGCGTCAATATAAGCCTCGATACCATGAATCAGGAAAAATACCGATTCACAACCTGCGGTGGAGAGCTATCTGACGTACTTAATGGCATTGAAGCTGTAAAAAAAGCAGGGTTGAACCCTATAAAAATTAATTGTGTTGTGGAACGATCCTCCAGCGAAGACGATGCCTTGGATGTTGCAGCGTTTGGAAAATCAATGGGGATTGAAGTACGTTTTATTTACAGGATGGATCTGCACAATGGTTTGTTTTACGGAATTGAAGGTTCTACGGGCGGTCAATGTGCCATTTGTAACCGTTTGAGACTCACGGCAAACGGCAAAATCCGTCCATGTCTTTTTAGCGATCTTGAGTATGATGTACGAGCGTTAGGCCCCGAAAAAGCTTTCGAAGAGGCAATACAGAACAAACCGGAATACGGCACAACAAATCATTCCGGTAATTTCTACAGCATAGGAGGCTGAGATATGTGCCTGCCAATAATATGCACCTGGAAGGTGTTAATAAATACAGAATTATGAACCAACTATCACATACCGATAAAGATGGAAGCGCCAGAATGGTCGACATCACCGATAAACCAGACCAGGTTCGCACGGCCATTTCCGAAGGCTTCATCAGGTTATTGCCCGAAACCATAGCACTGATTGTAAACAATCAGATGAAAAAAGGCTCGGTTCTTACTGTTGCCGAAATTGCAGGAGTTCAGGCGGCAAAAAAAACATCGGAGCTTATTCCCTTGTGCCATCCGCTGCTTCTGTCGAAAATTGAAGTGGATTGTAGCATCACTCACAACGGGGTAAGAGTTAAAGCAACCGTAGTAACTGCCGGTAAAACTGGTGTGGAAATGGAAGCGCTTACAGCAGTTTCCGTGGCTTTGCTAACTATTTACGATATGTGCAAAGCAGTAGATAAGCAGATGGAGATCGCAGAGATCAGTCTCAAAGAAAAAACCAGGAAAAACCCCGGCAACAAGGATTGATTCGTATAGCAGAAAAAATAAAAGCAAGCAACATGGAAATAAGCGTTGGATCGCTAAATATTTCAAAAGAAAAAGGAGAAATAAAACATCCAGTTGAACAGGTGTATGTTGGACATCACGGGTTAGAAGGCGATGCACACGCCGGTCAGTGGAACAGGCAAGTGAGTATGCTTGCAATGGAGAGCATCATCCGCTTTGCGGAATCAGCGTCGCAACCTTACAAGCCTGGCGACTTTGCCGAAAACATAACAACACAGGGTATTACGCTACACACTGTTATGCCACTCGACCGCTTTTTAATAGGCGAGGCAGAACTGGAAGTTACACAGATCGGAAAAAGTTGTCATGGGGGTAGTTGTGCTATCTTCAGGCAGATTGGCGATTGTGTGATGCCAAAGGAGGGGATTTTTTGCCGCGTAATTAATCCTGGTATGATTTATCGCGGCAACAGTATTCAATACAAACCAAAGGTTTTGCGTGTTTTCGTTTTGACCCTGAGCGACCGCGCCAGCAGTGGCGAATACGCCGATCGTAGCGGCCCTCGGATCAGCCAGCTTGTAGGCGGGTTTCTCAACACAACCGGATGGAGGCATCAAACCGATAACAAAATAATACCCGACAACCCACATGAATTGGAAAGCCAACTGACTCATGTACGCAACAGCAATTATGACATTATGTTTACATCGGGCGGCACAGGTATCGGACCACGCGACATCACACCGGAAGTAGTAATACCAATGCTCGATAAGCAAATTCCTGGAATAATGGAAATGATTAGAGTTCGCTACGGGCAAAAAATGCCAGGCGCATTACTGAGCAGGGCGGTGGCAGGTGTAATGGGGAAAACGCTTGTTTTCACACTCCCCGGAAGCGTGAAAGCAGTGGAGGAATACACTGACGAGATATTTCGTTCGCTCAAACACCTGATTTTTATGTTGCATGGCCTCGACTTACATCACTAACCTGAACATCAGCTATGACACAACCTACACGTGAAAATGCCATTGAACTAATGCGGCTCCATATCCGAAACGAAAAAATGCAGGCACACTGCCTTGCTTCTGAGGCGGTAATGCGAAAATTGGCCAAACGCCTTGCGCAAGACGCAGAACGGTGGGGTCTGGCCGGCCTGCTGCACGACCTTGATGCCGAAATCACCGAAGGCAAACCGGAAATGCATGGCCATGAAACAGTGCGTATTCTCCGAAACTACGGAATTGACAACGAGATATTAGACGTAATACTGATGCACAATGAGATGGCTTCAGGAAGCGACCGCACAACCATGTTTCAACATGCTCTTGCAGCGGGTGAAACTATAACAGGACTTATCGCCGCTACTGCACTTGTGTATCCCGATAAAAAAGTAGCATCAGTGAAGCCAAAATCTGTTGTTAAACGGATGAAAGAAAAAGCGTTTGCAGCATCAGTAAATCGCGAACATATCCTTGAATGTGAGAAACTTGGGCTTGATATTAATGAATTTGCGACCCTAGCCCTGGAAGCAATGACCGAAATCTCCGACGATATTGGACTTTAGCATCGTAAAAAAATATGCCTCGCAGTGGAAATTAACCATGTAGAATTTATTTTTGCAGAACGGTAGTTAAGATATGGCCATTCGCATAATACCAATATTGAAAAACAAATACCTGATTGCTAGCATCGTGTTTGCAGTTTGGTTAATATTTTTCGATACAAATAATCTTATTCATCGCCGTCAGTTGAAGAACGACCTTAGACAGGAACTCGAGCGAAGGGATTATTATTTGAATGAGATCCGTAGCGATAGCATCTCTCTCCATGAATTACTGTCAGATACAGCAGGTTTGATCCGTTTTGCCCGTGAACGTTATTTGATGAAACGCGATACCGAAGATGTTTTTCTGATTATACGCGAGCCGGAAAACCCGTAAATTCTGTTTTTATAGCTTGATTATCTTGAATACGCCCGTAGTATTTAGCAGCCTTATCTTTACCAGATAAAACCCACTCGCCAGATGGCTTAAATCAATTTCTACAGGATTCGAGTACAGTGTGTCGCTAACGGTGGAATAGGCTGTACCGGTTATCGAGTAAATAGTTAGTTCGAATGGAGTACCCATCGGCAGGCTGCGGTGATAAATAATCAGATTGTCGGTAACGGGGTTATTTGTAGTCAGAAGGGCTCCCGGGCTGAAGAGGTTGCGTGTAGCAGCAGGAGTTTGATCAATAACAACACTGAGCAACACAGGCAAATGATCGGAATTGGCAGCCAAAGATTCAAGAACCGATTCGGGAGCTGAAAAATTGGCTGGCAGGCCTAGCAGGGGGCTATTAAAGCGTAAACCATCCTGACCGAGTGTTCGGTATGAATCTTCTATAAATTGTACTTTCTCGCTGCCTTCGAGAATGGAACGGGAAATAAGAAGAAAGTCAAAACGGTCGTCAAGCCCTCCGCCAACATGGCAATCTGATTGTGTTTGAGTAGATTGTGTGTGAAAGTTTGCGAACGCAGGATTCGACGTCCATTCGCCATGTTGGTTAACAGGATCAAAAAAACGATAAGCCTGTTTAGGATAATTCAACAGATGCTGCATTGCAATCTCCGATGACCTATATAGGTTCAAATCGCCAACAAACAGGTAATTTCCTGGAGGATATAGCGAGCTTAGCTGGTCGAGTGCATTTTTAACCATTGTACCTCTTGCTTCAACATCAGAGGCTGAGCTGCCAGCTTTCAGGTGAGCGACGATAAGATGCACAAATACCGTATCGCCATGTTCAAGATCGGGCGAAAGGTAATAAAGTGTGTACAAATCAATATCACGAGTAGCCCACTGAAGTACACGCTGTGATCTGAGAGCAAATTTATTTGTATTGAAAAACACCTGATTAACCATGGAGGAATTGCTGATAGGATTGTTGGCGGCTCTTGCATAAGTGTAGGGTGATATGTGTGCAAAAACCTCGTTCAGAATCTGGTCATGAAATGATGTTGTGCGTGAAAGTTCGTTCACAGTAAAAATATCCGGCATATCGTACGAAAGAATCGTGCGCAAATATTCATTTTTATCTGCTACGTTATTGTTTGCATTGGTGCATCCAAACAAATTAATTCCATATAGGAGCAGGTTGTAATGCATTATCCGTATTGTATCAAGTGCCTGTGCTGATCCAATTACTATGAACAGGAAAGCAGCCAGCAGTGCTATCTTAATAGTTTTCATCATTTCTTCTGTTAAATTTTCCGAAAAGGACTTGACAAAGATCGTTTACTTTTCCGAGAGCTAAAATATTCATACCTTCTTTATCTTTTCCTTTGTCTTTAAGATTGTATTTTGAAACATACATTGTCGTGAACCCAAGCTTCGCAGCCTCTGCCATTCGTTGTTCGAGGCGGTTCACGGTGCGAATCTCGCCCGATAGGCCAACTTCGCCGGTAAAACAGCTCTTAGGTTCAAGCGGATTGTCTTCGAGCGAGGACAGAATTGCTGCAACTACTGCCAGGTCAATGGCTGGGTCGTCAACACGAAGGCCTCCGGCAATATTGAGGAACACATCCTTGTTTCCAAGCCTGTATCCAAGTCGTTTTTCTACAACTGCTAAAAGCATGTTGAGGCGCCTTGGATCAAATCCGGTGGTAGTTCGTTGTGGTGTTCCGTAAACAGCGCTGCTCACAAGTGCCTGTACTTCAACTAATAGTGGTCGCATTCCTTCGATGGTGGAAGCAATAGCAATGCCACTTACTGCATCGTCGCGGTGCGAGAGCAGCACTTCCGATGGATTGCTTACCTGCCGCAGTCCGGCTCCGGTCATCTCGTAAATTCCTAACTCAGAAGTAGAGCCGAAACGGTTTTTCATGGTTCGCAATACACGATAGCCGTAATGGCGGTCGCCTTCAAACTGCAAAACAGTATCAACCATATGTTCGAGTACCTTTGGACCCGCCAGCAAGCCCTCTTTGGTGATATGACCGATAAGAAAAACCGGAACGTTTGTTTGTTTTGAATATTTCTGTAGCCATGCAGCACTTTCACGAACCTGCGAAACGCTCCCAGCCGAAGCATCAATAGCATCGGAGGTGATAGTTTGGATTGAGTCGATAACAACCACCAATGGTTTTAGTTCTGCCAGATGATGCCCAAGTTGCTGCACTATTGTTTCGTTTAGGATATAACAATCCTTATTTTCGATACCTATTCGCTTTGCCCTGAGGCTTATCTGTTCGCAACTTTCTTCGCCTGATACGTATAGTATGCACGCTTTCATTGTAAGGGCAGCTTGCAGTAGCAATGTTGACTTTCCAATTCCAGGCTCTCCACCCACCAGAATCATCGAGCCAGGCATAATCCCTCCGCCCAGAGCGCGATTAAGTTCAGCATCGCCGGTGTCGATACGATGCTGATTACTGACAGCTATCTCTGTAACAGGTACAGGAGCGGATTCTGTACGTGATATAAAGTTTTTTTTCCAGCTTTCGTCGGCATTATCGCGTTGAATCACCTCTTCAACAAAACTGTTCCACTCTCCACACGATTGACAACGTCCTAACCATTTTGGTGATTGTGCGCCACACTGCTGGCAAAAAAAAGCTGTCCGGGTTTTAGCCATTACGGTTTAGCTTGCATATTTTGTTGATAAGAGCTGTTGTAGAAAAGCCCATTACCAGAGGTATTGTAAAAACAACTCCTCCACGCGCCAGAACCAAATCGTGTCCTACAATGTCTTCGATCCTGTAATCCGAACCTTTCACAAGGGCGTAGGGTTGCACGGTTTTAATGAGGTCGTAGGGGGTATCTTCGTCGAAAATTACAACCGCATCAACGAACGACAATGCTGCGAGGGTAAGCGCCCTGGCTTGTTGAGATTGCAGAGGGCGGCCTTCTCCCTTCAGTCTGGAAACAGAAGCATCGGAATTCAAACCGACTATTAAAACATCTCCTTCCTGTGCTGCCTGCCTGAGATATTCAACATGCCCGGCATGGAGCAAATCAAAACAGCCATTGGTGAATACAACCTTCTGCTGCTTGAACCTCCAACCTGCAAGGCGCCTGTTTAGTTCATCAGGCGTCAGGATTTTTTTTTCTGGTTTTAATAACCTTCTCATTTAAGGGAATGTTTTTTCTGAGTACTAAAATGGACAAAGATACCAGGCCGACAGCAGCAACAAAAAACATCTGTGCAGCATGCGTCATCAATGCATAAGATGCAGCCGATTCAGGAGCAACCGAATAGACGTCGGTGAGCGTTTTGGTAACTATCCAATGGTAAGCCCCGATCCCAGCCGGGACAGGCATTACCATTGCAAAACTTCCCATCATCAATAGTGTAGTGCCATCGAGTAAAGTGAGATGCGAAGTGCCATCCAGAGCGTAGAAAGGTATATAGGTCATCAAAAAATACATGAACCACATCAGAAGAGTTTGCCCAAGAAAAGTTGCTTTTTGTTTGAGTTGCCAAAGAATTTTCAACCCATCGATTAAACCCAGAATAAGCTCTTTCATTTTGGAATAAAAGGAGATTTTCCTGATATAAGGCATACTCAACTTCAAAAGGAGTACGAAAAGCGCCAGCGATAAAACCGTAAGTCCTATGCCGAGAATGATAGCTCCGGTTGAGGCTGGTAGATATCCCATAAGTGGCGACCAAATCATCTGGTCGAGAAAACTACGCAATAAACTAAACTGAACAATAATTACTCCAAAAGCAATCACAATCAGTGTCAGGGTATCAAAGGCCCGTTCGGCGATAACGGTTCCCAACAAACTATTTAGCGGTACATTCTGTCGTTTGGCCAGTACTGTACACCGCGTAACCTCTCCTAATCTGGGAACTGCGAGGTTGGCAAAGTATCCCATCATCACTGCATGAAACGTGGAAAAAAAGTTGGTTTTGTAACCTAAAGCTCTGATCATTATATTCCATCGCGCGGCCCGGATACCATGAGCAATTATACCTGGAATCATTACCATCAAGGGGTAAATGAAGCGTGCGTGGCGCATCTCATCAAACAACAGGTTAAGATCAATTGACCTGAATGCCAGCCAAAGTAGTAGCAAGCCTACGAAAAGAAAAATGGCATACTTCAAAACCTGTAATAGAAGATTTTTCAAGACTTCAGGAAAGTTTATTCTGCGAGTTTGGAAAGATGATTACGGGTTTGAAGTTCTTTGCCTCGTCAACAGGCATCATGGCAAATGCACAGATGATCAGAAGATCGCCAGGTTGCACCATGCGCGCAGCAGCGCCGTTGAGCACCACTTCGCCTGAGCCGTGTTTGCCTCTGATTACATACGTTTCAAACCGTTCGCCGTTGTTAATATTAAGCACCTGTACCTTTTCAAACTCAATGAGATTTGCTGCATCAATAAGGTCCCCATCAATGGTAATACTGCCTATGTAGTTGAGATTGGCATCTGTAACCGTTGCTCGATGGATTTTCGACTTAAGTATTTCGATCTGTATCATGCGGCAAAATTAATAAAAAAATAACATGTTGTCTATCAGGCGTACACCTCCCAAATATACTGCAACACAACCTCTTACCTCCCTACCCGGAACCCACTCCGCAACTTCCTGGAGAGTATCGGAATCAACAAGGCAAAAATATTCAACCTCCATCCCTTCGCATTTATTGAGTTGCGTTACAACCCACTCTGTAAGTTCCTGAGGCGTTAGATCAGAAACCTTTTCGGTAGCAGCTAAAAGTGTTTTGTTTATTATAGCCGCGTTCATACGGTTTTTATCATCAAGCCGTACGTTGCGCGAACTCATTGCCAGTCCGGTAGATTCTCTTACAGTTGGGCAGCCTACGATCCTAACCGGAAGCTTAAGCATTCGGACTAATGTTTTAATGATTGTAAGCTGTTGAAAATCTTTTTCTCCAAAATAAGCTCTGTGTGGTGCAACAATCTCCAGCAACTTTTTAACAACCACTGCCACGCCATTAAAATGGCCAGGTCTGAAAGCACCCTCCATAACCTTATCCAGATTTCCAAAGTCGAATACTTCAACAACAGGTACGGGATACATTTCCGATACAGTAGGTATGAAGACCAGATCGCATTGTGTTCGCAAGAGAAGCTCAAGATCAGCCTCTTCGGTACGCGGATATTTTGAAAGGTCGTCGGAGTTATTGAACTGGATTGGGTTTACAAAAATGCTGCATACCGTAAAATCGTTTTCTCGGCGTGATTGCTCAACCAATACAATATGCCCCTTATGCAAAGCGCCCATAGTAGGCACAAATCCTATTGTCATTCCTTGCTTACGAATGTTGGAAGTAAAAAGTGCAACTTCACGAATTGTTCGGGCTATTATCATCTCTTGAGTTATATATTCCCGCATCTGGCTTTATAGAAGCAAAAATACACTTTTAGCCCGATCTGGAGGTCTTTGATAAATAGACCAAATACGCTACCATTCCTAAGATTAAAATAACTAATAGTAAAGCACCGCCTCCGCTCAGAAAATCAAATAATAGACCCGGCTCCTGGCCTCTCTGCTCCTCTATGGCGCTTTTGCCTGCGAGTTTCCGATTCGACATAACGCTCTCAAAAATAATTCTGGTATCGAATGGAATATCATTTACCTCCGGTTCTGGTTGCAAACGAAATGCGTTCAACAGGATAACAGGGAACCCAACCCCAGCCTTTTGCCTTGTGGGTTTTGAAGCAATTGTCATAAAAGCTTTTTCGAGCGACCATGGGTGTGGAAGCTGAATTATTTTTGAGCAAGTATGCAGCAACACTATCTGTGTGTCGAAAGGAATGTCGTTAGCATCGGTTTCGCGTTCGCAAGGGATCAAAACCATAACTTTTTCCACACGGTAATCAGCAACAACCTGGCGTGTATCGAAAGGAATGTCGTTAGCGTCAGTCTCCTGCATAAGCGTTGGAATTCCGGACGTGGTAATCAGTGGGAGTAAAACCACTAAAAATGTGATTACCAATATTCGGAAAACTGAAGTCTGATAGGTTTTCATTTTTAAAGTCGTTTTGTAATAGGTTTATTATCAAATGCAACATTTTCACCGGGTTGCTGTTTCGTAAACCTAAGCTAAGTTTTCTGTTTAAAATTTCTTATAAAATTACTTACAAAATTCGTGATTCCCGATCAATACTGACAAAATTTAAGTCTTTTGCTGCATAAGACGCTTAATTGTCCTACGATGTTACAATAATTTGGTGGATTTTAGTCAATAAAACTATATTTGCACACACAGGGTCAGGGATGGGATCATTAATTTGAACATTGAACAACAGATTTTGTTGAGGTATCTAAACAAAATGTTAATAATGAAAAAGATTGGTCTATTTTACGGAGGTACTCCGGATGGTAACAGTGCACGGGTTGCCGGTTTGATACAAGCGGCGTTTGCACCCGCACAAGTTGATATACATTCAATTGCAGGAATCAAGCCCGATGACATTTCACGTTATGATTATCTGATTTTTGGAACCTCAGCATGGGGCATCGGCGATATGCACCGCGATTGGGAGATGTTCATTACACATTTTACCGATATTGATTTCAGCGGAAAGAAAATTGCTGTTTTTGGCCTTGGCGATCAGAAAAAATATCCCGAGAGTTTTGTTGACGGCATGGGAACAATCTTCTGCAGGATACCTGACAAAGAAAATGTAGTTGGGTTTTGGCCTGTTGATGGCTATAATTACTACTACAGCGCTGCCGAAAAAGATGGGAAATTTGTTGGTTTGGCAATAGATGATGATAGCCAGCCGGAATTAACCAAACAAAGAGTTGCAACATGGTGCGAACAGCTAAAGAAAGAATTTTTCTTACCGTAAATTATGATCATATCTCTGACTCTTTCCTTGATATTGTTGTTGCCTCAGCTTGTTTATGCCCAATCGTTAACTCGCTTTGAAGCAGGTAGAATTCAGGAGCACATCAATTTTCTGACATCCGCAAAAATGGCGGGGCGTTATCCCGGATCACACGGCGATTCCCTTGCAGCAGACTTTATCGTCCGCAGTTTTTCGAAAGCAGGCCTGGAACTAATGTTTGACAATGGGTTTCAACCATTTTCGGTTGCAACCGGTGTAGAATTGCAGGATGGGAATAAATTCTACTCCTGCACCGACACTGCGGTTCTGAACCGCGATTTTGTTCCTCTATCCTTCTCGGCTAGCGGATATTCTTCGGGCAGCGTACATTTTTCCGGATACGGAATTTCTGTTCCAGGAAGGTGGGATGATTATGAACACACAGATGTAACAGGTAAGTGGGTAATGGTTCTTGCTGGCGATCCCGAACCTGATAAACGCGATAGCGACCTGATTCCCCATGCCGGCGACAGAATCAAAGCTATAACCGCTTCAGACCAAGGTGCAATCGGATTGATTGTGGTTAAGGGTATTGCAACCGATCGTAACGACCGGCTCATGCCGGCATTTTACGATAAATCGCCCTCCACAGCATCAATTCCTGTGATTAACATCACACGATATTTTGCCGACAAACTGCTTACCAACACCGGATATACTATTGCCGGATTGGAAGAAACAATGCTCACTAATGGCAAGCCTGTCGGGTTCCCTATTCCGGTACAGGTTGCAGCCCAAACAGTGCTAAAAACAAGAATTGAATCCACCTTCAATGTAGCCGGAATATTGCATGGCTATTCAAACAAACCCGCTGTTGTAATCGGAGCACACTATGATCATCTCGGGAAGGGAGGTGTAGGCTCGGGTTCCCGCATGCCCGACACAATTGCCGTGCATCCAGGCGCAGATGATAATGCCTCTGGTGTGGCAGGCTTGATTGAGCTTGCCAAAAAACTGACTACAGCCGGGTTTCCAATTCCTTTCGATCTCATTTTTATTGCCTTTGGAGCCGAAGAAATGGGATTGGTTGGCTCAAGATACTTTGTTCAGAACCTGCCGGTGCCAAAAAGCGACATCCAACTTATGATCAATCTCGATATGATCGGGCGGTTGAGCGATTGCAAGTCGCTTTCGATTGGCGGAACCGGTACTGCAATTGAACTCGATTCGCTCATAACGGCAGCAGCTCAGTATTCGCCTTTGCAGTTGCAACGCCACCCCGACGGATATGGGCCTTCCGACCATGCCGCATTTTATGCCGCATCTTTTCCCGTACTATTTTTCACAACCGGCGCTCATGTGGATTATCATACTCCGTTTGATACGCCAGATAAAACAAATTCACAAGGACAAGCCATGGTACTTGATCTTGTGTTAGGCGTGATACAACAAATGTCGGCTCTAACAACCTCGCTTACCTTTGCCGAAAGCGGTGCGCCACCGCGACGAATGTACGGCAGGAGCTTTAAGGTTACGCTCGGGATTATCCCCGATATAACGTCGTCGCAAAATGGGTTAAGGGTTGATGGCGTAAGACCCGACGGACCAGCAGGACGTGCGGGGATCCGTAAGGGAGATTTGATAACTGCCTTGAACGGTTTGCCCGTTGGGAACATTTACGAATACATGGCAAGGCTTAATACACTCGCTGCGGGTGAAACCGCGGTTGTTGAACTGCTGCGGGATGGAAAAGCAGAAATAGTGCTTGTTCAATTATAAGTCCCGATTAAGCGTTTAACAATGCATAATCGGTGTTACCCTAATGGAATCAATAGTTCAGCCCTAACAGACTTTCTATTGATTAATTCGGGTTTATCGGATCTATTGTAACATCACCCAAAATGGGTCTGAATCAGTGAGTCTTTGTCATGGTTGCCGGTATAGACAATATAAAATGAGCGTTACCGATTTGATCATCAGTGAGTTTAAGATCTTCGTTTTCGCTCTCAACACTGCTGATTGTTACGACTTGCAACTCTGGGCGGGCTTGCAGCAAATACCACATAATTCCTTCAAAGCGATCGCTATGAAAAGTGCCGTTGAAATGAAGAAATGTTTTTCCCTCTGTTAAGTTTTTGAGTATAAAGTAGGCCATAGTCGCATCTTTGAGCGCCTGAGCCTTAACAGTGTTGATACCACCATGAGTTCCCAACATTCCGCCCTTCATCATCTCAAGCATTTTGCGATATTGAGAAAGTTCCGGATCAAACGCTATCGGTAGTGGGGCAATATACCTCAACGCCTCGGGTTGTAGTGCATCAAGTGCCTCAAATCCTCCGGCATTTACCATAGCGGCATATCTTCTCGGCACATTGGTTGCGATGAACGGAATTGCATTTTCCTTAGCGAACTCTATCAACGGTTTATAATCAGTTTCGTAGTTCGGCCAAAGCTTGGCTTCCGCTTCAAAGTTGCGCTGACGAATCAACCCGCTAAGATATTCATCAAGCAACAGTTGATTGTCGGTCTCAAACATTTCGGCGCCTGCAGCAAGATATTGCTGCCGGGATTCAAAAATATCGCGCATCAGCTCATACTGGAGCCAATGACAGATTGGGTTGTTGTGCATTTCGCCAAACAAAACTACATCGGCTGTAGCTGCCTTCTGAAGCATATCAGCGTATTTAACCTCCTTGCCTTTTTCATCGAAAAGCCTGTAGGCCGGTTTATCAGCAAAAACAAACTGCCCGGTGTGTAATACGGCCAGTAGCAGGAGTGAAAAGCTGGAAATATTCATCATCATAATTATTGTAAAAGGGTTACTTGTTCAGGTATTTTGTTGTAAACATAAGTGGCAGCAAATGATGCATGCCTTCGATAATGTAAATTTTTCCATTATCCGAACCGAGTACAATCCGCATTGATTGGCTACCTGATGTTTCATACTCTGCCATAACTTGCCTGCATGCCCCACAGGGAGTAACTGGTTCTTTCAACCCTGCTTTTAGGTCTAAAGCCGTAATGGCGATTGTTTCTACGATAAGTCCAGGACAATTGGCTGAAGCCGCAAACAGTGCCACCCTTTCGGCGCATAGCCCTGATGGATATGCCGAATTTTCCTGGTTCGACCCGATAAATATCTGGCCGTTACTTAACCTTATCGCAGCGCCAACCCTGAAAGAGGAATAGGGAGCATAAGCGTTTCTGGCCGCCTCTGTTGCCTGACGTAATAAGTCTCGATCGGTATCTGTCAGTTCTGTTTCGCTATCGAATTCTGTGTAACTGTATACTTTTTCAATTTTATTCATGCCTGTTAACTTGTCTTTAGCTGTGTGGGTTATCCCAAAACCGTTCCAAATCTGAGCTTTTTTTTATTACAATCAGCGGCTTTATGGTTCTCTGCCCCAGAGCAACAAGCTGTAGAAAGCGGCAAAAAAGGTTACGCCTGCCTGCGTTTCGAGCGTGTCCTCGCCAAGCATAGAGAGAAGTCCGATAAGTAAAAACGCTGCAAAAAGCAGATCTCCGGTTCTTCTTAGCTTGAATACCGGGTAAAGTAATGCTACAACAAACCACGCCAAACCAGCTAATCCGAAAGTAACCGCAATAGAAAGGTACTGATTATGCGACCTCTTGCGAAATCTTGGTTCAAGCGGGGAGTTCGTCTCCACATAAGCGTTTGCAAATGCGTTTTTGATATCGCCTGTACCCACACCAAATATAGGATTCCTGGCGATAAGCCACCCTGCTGTTTCCCAGTATTCAAGGCGTTGAGCCAGGGAACTGGCATTGGGGTCGCCTCTTATGATCATGTTTTGTATCCCAAGAAAGGTTTCATATAATCTTCCTCTGACACCAAACGGTTCAAGATAAACCACATTCGCAACCCCCTGTTCAATATTGCGTATATCCTCTTCGCTAAGTTTAGCAACTCCTGCTGCATCTTTGCGGTAGCCTTTTGAACTCATATAACGTATAATGGTCCATCGAATCTCATGGTTTTTTGCATCGTGGGCGTTAAAATCTATTTCGCTTCGCTTGTTCCAGGCTTCGGGAAGCTCGTTCCAGCTTAGATACAAACCAACAAACCGTCCATTCTCAATGCCAAAGTTCACAGTATCATGAAGGTAGAGGTTTCCTAAGGCTGTGTGTGTGTCGAGAGTACTGAAATTGATTGGGTCGGCAATAGAATAGTTACGCCAGGCATTAACAACGAAACCTATCGAACCAATTCCTGTTCCTAAAATCAACACCGTCAGTATTACCTTTAAATAGGGTTTGCTGGCTCTAAGAATCAGAATTACAGCTATGAACATGCTCGCCGCGACAAATATTGCAATTCCATTAATCGATCTTAGCATAAAAAGAAAAATCAACAACCAAACCACAACGGTAACAAGCAAAATCCTCACTGCCGGAGAGAAGCGATGTTCGGACAGCGACAAGTAGATGCCAATAAACACTGCAAGTCCTATTATCAGGCTAAAACGAATGTGCGATATAAAAATCGAAATCTGTCGTCGATCAACGGGATTCTCCGTAACTAACACCCATGTGCTTATCAACGTGCTAACAGTCAGTGCGGTAATAAAAAATGCCATAACCCACCAGAATTCCTTGCGGTTAAGTGGTTTTATGGTAGAGAAAAATAAGGGCATCAAAAGGAGTGGAATTTTAATCCGCAGATCTCGAATGGCATGTTCAAAATCAGTGGTATAAACCAAACCAATCAGGTGCATCAAAAAAATTGAGCTAAATATCAGCGCTGTCCGGTTGCCAATGTACATTTGAATTTTCTGGGCAAAGCTGTTCGCTATGAGCGACAGCCAGGCTGCCACATACCACCTTGCTTTTTGAAAGAATGATGTTCTATGAGATGGGCATTGGGGTATTGGCATACCGTCGAGAAGCCAGAAGATTGCAATAAGTACGTTGGCCATTCCAGTCATCCATCTGGACAAAGTGATAGATCCGAGAAGTACCGCTATAGATATCAGTAATGGGATACGTGCATTGATGGTTGGTGTTGATTGAAGCATGGCAGTCATATTTTAATCATTGCCCTGTAACATTGCCCGGTAGCGATCATTATCCCGCAGCAGTTCGATTGCCTCGCCAAATGCTTTGTCGTTTTTCAATGAAGCAACGATTCTTCCCCTCTGGTAATAGTAGCGTGTAACTATCTCCATCCGTAGCAATTCCTTAATCTCATCGGCAAATGTAATGATTTCTTTCTTTTTCTGCTGGCTGATGCTATTTTCCAATTGGCGTATGTCGTCGAGCAGGAGCGGTTTGTATAGCTCTTCGTATGCAGCTTCTTTTAGCTGATTGAGCAGGGTTTCGGTTCGGGTTGTATATGTAAAATCCTGCTGTTTAACAAAATCCTTGAAATCGGCGTAAATTTCTTCGGTAATTATGAATTCATCGGCCGGAGGGATTTCGGAATTTAACACAGCAAACCGGTTAGCAAAGTCAAAAATCATGAAGTTTAAATACAATGCTCCTGCAATGTTACTGAGTTGTGGTGGTTCGATCGTTATGTCGGGTTCAATGCCGTTGGCTTCATAAACGGTTCTGCCATTGCGTGTTCTGAAAGCGGTTTTCAGTGAGTCGGGGGTTACGATGTACGCATTATTTTCGTCTCTGTGAAAGTGGTCAATAGCTTGAATTGAACGCCCGCTTGGGATAAGGTATTTTGCAGTTGTAACCTTCAGATGGGTATTATAAACCAAAGGGATTACGTTTTGCACCAATCCTTTTCCTAATGTTGTTTGGCCTATTATAACACCACGGTCGAGGTCTTGAATTGCTCCTGCCACAATTTCGGATGCGGAAGCAGAGTGATTGTCAACAAGGATTACTAGTGGAATCTCTGTATCAACAGGCTGATTTCTTGTAAAGTGATTTTGATTACTTGCCGGCAGTTTGCCTCGGGTTCCCACCACATATTCGTTCTTTGGCACAAACATGCCCACAATATCCACAGCCTCATTGAGCAATCCGCCTCCATTTCCCCGCAAGTCGAGTATTAAACCTTTTAGTTCGCTTTTCTGCCGTAATTCATTGAATTTTCTGATAACCTCCTGTGCAGAAGCGTGTGTGAACCCCGCAAGGTTGATGTATGCAATTTCATTCTCGAGCATAGTTGAGTATGGAATATCGGGGATTTTCACGTTTTCCCGTCGTATTGTGAACTCAAGTGGTTTTTCGGTATTTTCCCGTTCAACCTTTAGCTTAAGAGTAGTTCCCGGTTGGCCGCGCAACACCATACTAACTTCGTTTGTAGTTCTGTTAAGCGCAGAGTTTCCGTTCACCTCCAGTATTTTGTCGCCTGCCTTAAGTCCGGCATTATGCGCAGGAGATCCTTCGTATGGTTCACTGATAATCACAAAATTATCGCGCTGTCGAATTACAGCCCCAATGCCGCCGTACTGTCCGGTGGCTAAAAAGCGAAACTCCTCTATCTGCGCTTCCGAAATAAAATTGGTATATGGGTCAAGCTCTCCGAGCATTGCATTGATGGCTGCTTCGAAAAGTTTGCCATGGTTCAGCTCTTCTGAATAGTTCTTATTTAGTTCGCGGTATAGATTTACAAAGATTTCGAGATTCTTTGCGACCTCAAAATCGCTTCGTGCCTGTGCCTGAAGTATATTGCCGGAAGTAAGCAAAGCAAGAAGCAGTGCGACTCCGCAAACTAAACGAATTAACACTTTCATTGTATTATTGATTAAATGTTTTAAAAATCATGGAACAGGATCGTAGCCACTACCCCCCCATGGATTACACGATAGTACCCGTTTCACCGTAAGCCACCCTCCTCGCAGAGCGCCATATTTTTTAAGCGCTTGAACACCATAATCCGAACATGAAGGAGTATAACGGCACGATGGCATCAGATATGGCGATATGGCATACTGGTAGAAGCGAACCATTAGTATCATCAGCTTAGTGGGAAGCTTTCGCATGAATATCGGTTAAACGTCGCAAAAGTAGCAATATTGCCGGCTTCAACTCTTTACTATCCACTACCTTCCTGCCTGTGTAAACCCAAGCTATAAGGCAAACTTTTTCTGCTGCTAACATAACGCCAGCGAGGGGATGCTTGTTTAAACGGTAAATCTCTTTTATCCGCCGACGAATCTTATTACGATCCGTGGCTTTGCGGATATTATGTCGCGGAACAGAAACCAGCACCTTCAGCGGAATTGTATTGCAGGATGGAATGACCTTCCAAACCAACCGGATTGGTGAAATATAAAGAGAGTTGCCGCTGCTGAAAAGCACGGAAATCTCTTTTTTTAACCGTAGCCTTTCTTCACGCTTTAAACGGTATCGGATAACACTATTGCTCATTTGAAGCAAACATACAAAAAGTTTCCTCTTAATAATCTAACCAAGTTTAAGCTTATGACAATGCATTAACCCATATTAAGCATTTGACAATGCTTAAACGCTTAAGAGCATTCACCACGCTATAGAGTATGTGGAGCATCAGAAATCATCAATTGCGACAATACCCACAGCTATTACCAGCAATTCCATGTATCGTACCATTACATCAAATCGAATATACAATTGGCCTTCAATTTGGTAACTTGATGAAAAATTTACAAAAAAATTTGCACAACCAAAACAACTAACGTAATATTGCAATATTAAATTAATGACTAATGGGCGCAACGAAAACAGACCATTTCACTGAAGAGCAAAACACTATTGCAAATATTGCAAAAGCTCTGGGACATCCAGCAAGAGTGGCAATTATTGAGTATTTAATGAGAATTGACGCTTGCATTTGTAGCGACATCGTAAATGAATTGCCTCTTGCTCAGCCAACTGTTTCTCAACATCTGAAAGAACTCAAAAATGTCGGGTTGATAAAGGGGAGCATTGACGGAAACTCAATTTGCTATTGCATTGACGAAAAAACCATCGAGAAACTACAAAACTATATTACAAATATATCGGCTAATCTTAAAAACAAGAACCTTAATTGCTAATAATCAAACTATTTTCAAAATGAAAAACACAGAGCAAATAAAAGAACTGGTAAAGCAGAAATACAGTAAAATCGCCTTGCAGGACAAAGAAGCCAATCAATCATCTTGTTGTGGATCTGGCGGTTGCAGTACCGAAGTATACAATATTATGACCGATGATTACAGCATCCTGAGTGGTTACAACCCCGATGCTGACTTGGGTTTGGGATGTGGTTTACCAACAATTTTTGCAAAAATCAGAAAAGGCGACACCGTCATTGATTTGGGCAGTGGGGCCGGTAACGATTGCTTTATTGCAAGAAATGAAACTGGCGAAGACGGCAGGGTAATCGGTGTTGATTTTACACCTGAAATGATCAATAAGGCAAGAAGCAATGCACTGAAACTTGGCTTCACAAATGTTGAGTTCAGGCAAGGCGACATCGAGAATATGCCTGTTTCTGCAAATATGGCTGACGTAATCGTGAGCAACTGCGTTTTGAACCTTGTGCCTAACAAAGACAAAGCGTTCAAAGAAATATTTCGCGTTTTAAAACCAGGCGGTCATCTAAGTATTTCAGACGTAGTGTTAATAGGAAACCTACCGGAAGCCTTACGCGATGATGCTGATATGTACGCAGGATGCGTAGCCGGCGCCATTCAGAAAGACGAGTACTTAAGCCTCATCAAAGCAAATGGTTTTATCAATATTACTCTTCAAAAAGAAAAACCAATAACCATTCCCGACGACATTTTAAAAAACTATTTGAGCGAAGAAAAACTAAACAGCTACAAAACAGGTAGCTCAGGAATATTCAGCATAACAGTATATGCTGAAAAACCAAACTCTTGTTGCGAACCAAGTTCCAAATGTTGTTAAGTTCTTCATGAAGCGGCCTAAATTAAATTTTTCAGAATGGTTCTTAACAATTTAGATGCTTCTTGCTTTGGTGGCAGGTGTGGGTTTGGGGTATCTTTACCCGGGAATTTCAAATGCCATCAATTCTCTTTCCATTGGCACAACAAATATTCCATTGGCAAAAGTTGATTTTTCGTTACTTCCCATCGCTTTGCAGGATAAAAAATCAGTATCTGTTTTCCTTTTATTGAATTGGGTAATTGGTCCGGTGTTAATGCTCCTGTTAGCCGTCATTTTTCTGAAAAACGAACCCGATTATATGTCAGATTTAATCTTAATTGGTTCGGCAAAGTGCATTGCAATGGTAATTGTTTGGAACGATTGCTGTTCCGGATATTCATTCACCACAGGCATTTGTAGGTGTAATCGGGGCTTTGGTAGAAGTTCCTGTAATAATACTGTTAGTTAGATCGAGTTCATGTTTGAAACAAAAATATCATACCAAATGAAAAAGAAGATTTTAGTGCTTTGCACTGGAAATAGTTATCGCAGTCAAATTGCAGAAGGTTATTTGCGCTACTTTGCAGGCGCAAAAGCACAAGTTTACAGCGCAGGCGTTGAAACGCACGGAGTAAATCCAGGAGCAATTGAAATAATGAAAGAAGACTGGATTGACATTTCAAAACACACTTCAAATAACGTTGACGAGTATCGAGATATAGATTTTGATTTTGTGATTACAGTTTGTGACCATGCGAAGGAGCGGTGTCCTTTTTTTTCCACAACCGCCAAAAAATTTCATCAAAACTTTCCCGACCCGGCAAAAGCAACAGGAACAGCCGAAGAAATTAAGGAGCAAGTAAAACAAGTAAGCCAACAAATCAAACACTATTGCCAGAAATTCGTAGAGGACAACCTGTAACCCTACACAAAATAAAATACTGCACGTCACAAAAGGCAATAATCTGAAAGCCCTAATATAGGCAGTGCAATAACTCAATACCAAACCCATACATCGCTCCCAACGAACTTCAGAGATAGGATCAAAGAAAGGATTAAAAAGCTGTTAATCAATCATAAATGAATAACCCAGAGTAAGTCCTTTTTGTGCATAAAGCGAAACTCGTCAATCCACTGGCTTTTTAATCAGGCACTGCAATCTTAAAATCCGGCTAATGAGCGATGCTTTCGTACGGAGTGGGACAATTTTTAACGTCTTCATCCAGATACTGTTTAGAGCGACATGTTGTTCAAATCATACAGTATTTTTCCGGCGAGAGCAAGTGGAAGCACCTCTATTACAACAATATACAAAATCTGATATGATAACGGGTAAGAGCTCAAAGTAGAGCCTATCATCACTCCGCGAACTACTTTGTAGAGGATAAGAAGCGCAACCACCACAACCGCCGGATACACCGCCCACTCCAACCCACTAAAAAAAATCACAGGTAAAAACACAAGCGATACTAATCCGATTAGCGCATTAAATATCAAGTTATTAAACAAGTAAAACCGTGTGGCAGCCTGGGTTCGGAACAGATGCGCCAAAATGCGGTTAAGCAATGCTTTCAACGACCACATGAAACCGGTAAAGATTGCTATCCCCGCCAGAACTAACCCAATGTTATTGTCAATGTTTACAAACAAACCTGAACCTACAGCCAGCGAATAAGCGAGCAATGGAAAAGCAATCAGGAATATCACCGAAAGAACCAACGGAATCTGCTCGTTAAAAACATTTCCATCGCGTTGCAGTTGGTGCATATGCTTAATTAGAAAAGCAGCCTTCAAAATCTGCGATAATCTTCGGGGATTGTTATATCGAATCCAGGCAAGTAGCACAAAACAAAACAAAATCAAGCCAGTTGCCAGGCCATCTGATGTTTGCATGATAGGATTACCATGATCGGGGCGGGTTCTATATGTTTGGATTGCAGTATAATCCGTTGTATCGTAAAAGATAAATGGCTGGGGCTGGATGTTGGCTGCCGAATCCACTACTGGGGGGTATAAAAACAGTTCGTCCTGCGAAGCTTCTGCCTCGGTTGGCCATAACGGATGGTGTTGCGTGGTTCTGATAGCCATATACTCTGCAAATATATAAATTGAACCAAAAATGTGCAGGTATTATCAAAATTCAAATAGTGTAAAATAATACCTTTGCCATTCGAAATCATAAAGGATTCAGCCATTATGATGCGAAGAATGTAAAACCTCTCAATAAAATAACGAGTTATGAACGACCGATTAGAAGATTTCAGCCTGACTAAAACAATTAAATCGAAAAAGAGCCTGCAGAAGGTGGGCGTTGTGGGTTGCGGCGCCATGGGCCAGGAGATCATGATTCTGGTGAGCCAGTCCGGAATCGAGGTGGCTTTCATAGAAATTAATAAAGAACGGATCGACAAGGTTTATTCCAGTTTGGATGCGATGCTTACCGAACGGATAAATAAATGGGGTCTTACCCAGTCAGAAAAAAAGTTGATACTCAGCCGTATAAGTGGCTCAATCGATTATCAATCGCTCGCTGGTTGCGATATTGTGATTGAGTCACTAAATATTTCCAGGAAAGGCTCAAGTATCGGACTGCGTCAGGATGTTTTCAAAAGGATTGAGGAAGTTGTGTCAGCAGAAACGGTTATTGTTTCAAATACTGCAACAATAATCATCAGCGAGATAGCTTCTGTGCTCAATCATCCCGAAAGATCCTTAGGATTGCATTTCTTTTCTCCGGTAAGTAAGATAAAAATTATTGAAGCTGTACGCAGTTTTCACACTAACGACAAATCTTACGAGTTGATCAGCAAATTTGCGTTAATGATCGGAAAAAAACTGATTCCTGTGAACGAATCTCCCGGCAACGTCAGCACAAGAATGCTCGTAACCCTCATCAATGAAGCCTGCGAAATGCTGATGGAAGGGGTAGCATCAGCAAACCATATTGACGAAATTGTACGGGAAACGTCCGGGTTGCTCGACGGCCCATTCGAAATGGCAGATAAGATCGGAATTGACAATGTGTTAAAGTGGATGGAGAACCTCTATGCCGAATTTGGCGATGTAAAATTTAAGCCTTCGCCTATTCTTCGGCGCCTTGTGCGTGCCAATATGTTCGGCCGCCGTACGGGGGAAGGATTTTACATCTATTCAAATGGAAAAAAAATCATAAAAAAAGGTCCGATCCACAGTCTTGGACGGGAATAACAATATTGCACGAAAATCACTCTCATCTATCAACACAAAAAGTAGACTCAAATGAAAATCATTGTATTAAACTGCGGAAGCTCTTCAATAAAATATCAACTGTTCGAAATGCCATCTCAACATGTATTAGCTAAAGGACTGGTAGATAAGATTGGTCTTAAAGGCTCACTAATCAAGCATTGGCGCAATGATGGCACTGAGGTAAAACTCGAAGGCGAAATCCTTGATCATCAAATCGGTATCGAATTCCTGCTTGGCGTTTTAGTCAGCGACAAGTATGGTTCGATCAAAAATATAAATGAATTAGATGCCGTTGGACATCGTGTTGTTCATGCCGGTGAAAAATTTGGAGGAAGCGTTCCCATTACTCCTGAGGTAGTGGCTGCACTTGAGGAATGTATTGACCTTGCTCCTCTTCACAATCCTCCAAACCTCGAAGGAATATATTCAATCACACGCCTGCTGCCTGATGTGCCTCAGGTGGGAGTGTTCGATACAGCATTTCACCAAACCATGCCAGATTATGTTTTTCTTTATGGAATTCCCTATTCATTGTATGATAAATACAAGATTCGACGCTATGGTTTTCACGGCAGCAGCCACCGCTTTGTATCGAAGCGCGCCTGCGAAGTGTTGGGGGTTGACTACAACACACAGAAAATAATCACCTGTCATCTTGGGAATGGAGCTTCGATTGCCGCTATAACCGAAGGCAAATCGCTTGATACAAGCATGGGAATGACTCCGCTCGAAGGGCTTATTATGGGGACCCGTTGCGGCGACCTTGATCCGGGAGCATTGATCTACATTGCCAGTAAAGAAGAGATTGGTGCGGGCACTCTTAACACTTTGCTTAACAAGCATAGCGGCATATTAGGTATCTCAGCTATTTCGTCTGATATGCGCGATATTGAAACTGCAGCCGAGCAAGGCAATCAGCGGGCTGCCACAGCACTGAAAATGTATCAGTACCGCATTAAGAAGTATATTGGAGCCTATGCAGCAGCACTAGGCGGTGTGGATATTATAGTATTCACCGGCGGCGTAGGCGAAAATGATTTTGATAGCAGAGCCGAGGTGATGAGAGGAATGGAGTTTCTTGGCGTGGACTTCAACTTTGAGCTGAACGACAAACTTAAGGGCAAAGAGGTTATACTGAGCCGCCCAGGTTCAAAAGTTAAGGTTTTAGTTGTGCCTACCAACGAAGAACTCGTGATTGCCACCGACACATACAATCTTGTTACTCAAGAAATGTAGGCCTGTTTAAAAATAAAAAGTTAAGCCTGCCATGGCACGAGCCTGGCAGGCTTTGTTTTTACATAAAAGCAAACTTATCCTATCTCCGACATAAGCTCATCCGAAATATCGAGGTTGTGATAAACATTCTGCACATCGTCGTCCTCTTCAAAAACTTCGATAAGTTTCAAAACTCTTCGGGCGGCATTGCTGTCCAGTTTCACCACCTCTTTCGGAATACGCTGTAAGCCAGCATTTTCGGGTTCAACACCTAAGGATTCGAGCTTTTTCATCATCGGGCCAAATTTTTCCATTCCGGTTGTGATGGTAAAAAAACCATCTTCGAGCTGTAAATCCTCGGCTCCTGCGTCAATAAGTTCCATCTCAAACTCATCCTGATTTAGATTGCCGTGTGGAACCGTGAAAACCCCTTTGTGGTCGAACAGAAAATTTAGCGAACCGTTGGTTCCAAGGTTGCCTCCATATTTGTTGAAGTATGAACGAACATTGGCTACGGTGCGTTGAACGTTATCGGTTGTGCATTCAACGTACACGGCTATTCCATGTGCAGCATATCCTTCGTAGGAGATTTCAGAAAAGCTTGCTGCATCCTTATCCGAAGCTTTATTAATAGCTCTCAGGATGTTATCTTTAGGCATATTGCAACCCCGTGCGTTAGAAATTGCAAGACGCAGTCTTGCGTTGCCGTCAGGGTCGGGACCTCCATCCTTTACAGCAACATTAATATCCTTGATAACTTTCGAAAATATTTTTGACCGCTTGGCGTCAATTGCGCCTTTCTTTCTTTTTATGGTTGCCCATTTACTGTGACCCGACATAGAATCTTCCGTATAATTTTGTGTTTGATTGAAACAGGGCGTAAAATTACGAAACTTCCTCTAATCGTCTCTATAAACCGGCCACACCGTGAGCTTTAGAAATAAGCTGCTGCAAGCGCACTGTCGGAGGCGAAAAATTATGCTGTTGCGAAACGGTTTTATGTATGTGGCTCTTATTCTACGCAATATCCAACATCAGAACGCAATCAGGTTTAATCCCATTGAAAAAGGATACAACCCCGGGGCTTTGTCTCTAACAAAAAGTGATGTTAGCGAATAATTTGCATACAAATTAAAAATGCCCCAACCCAACCTGACTGTAGCATCGGCCTTTAGTGGGCTAAGATGAAAACGCTCATAGGTCTTATCTACCTCATTCCCCCCATTTTCTGCTACCATCTTAGTATGCGACCCTATCCTCACACCGCCAACAACGCCTGCTGCTATGTGAAATTTATTATTATTCCTTCCCTGATTGCTCTGGAACTCGATCATCAAGGGTAGGTTCAGCCACCTTACCACCATTTTGCTCTTAGTAAAGTTTTTTGAAGTATCGGCAAATCCTTCGAGAGTTGGTTTTGTGTGATCAAACCGGATATTGTTGCCAAAGCGGTAATTGTTCCACTCCAGGCCTAATCCGGTAACTAATCCAAGTTTGTTATCAATCAGGTTTAGGTTTTGCTCAAGCAGATTCAACTGAAAATTTATTGACTTATAGTACCGCAGATCGAGGAAATCGTATCCCGGTGGCATGTTGAGGCTCGGCTTAGCAGTAGTATAGCCGTTGATTCCTAAATATATTCCAGCCCAATGACCATTGAATCGTTCCTTGTCATTTTCTTCCTCCTTCATTTCTATGTTTTGTTCAACCTCAATCTGGATTCGATCGTTGTTCACTGCAAGCGTATCTGTGTCGCTATCATGTACATTGATATTAATACTGCCTAAACGTATTCTGATTGTATCGCCTTTCTCTTCAGTGGTTACGTTTATTTCCCTGGTTGACAATGAATCTGTTTTAACCGGATCAGTTATTATTTCGTCTATCCGCCCTGTGGCATCAGCCTTAGCGGTTTCGTCTTTTTCGGTATATGTTAAGGTAGCAGCTCCGGTAATATCATATTTAGTGGTATCGGTAGTTTTAATGTAACCACTGGAGGCACCGGATAAACTGATATTTGTTACCTGAGTTATCAGGCTGCCTGCTTGCAATTGCGATGCACCACTTGTTGCTGATTCATGCAACGTTGCTTCACCAGAAAGCCTGGCATTCGATGCACCCGAGAGGCTGGTTGTAAGATGGTTTGTTTTGAACTCCAAATCAACCGAAGCGGCGCCAGAAAGGTCAATGCTGAATTTGTCGGATTCCACAGGCTCATTGGAACTTATATTTGCAGCGCCGCTTCCATCAACAGATTCAAGGCTGGTATAAGTAACATATACATTAAGTTTAGTTGGACTTCGCATTCCTGCAGATCTTATCGAAAGAACGTTATCTGCTACATCAATGTGAATCTTTGGATGCAGATTTTCGTCAGTTTCGACCCTAACTTTTTGGGCTTCTCCTTTTTGCAGGATCACATTGAACGCTCCTCCAACCTTAATAACGGTAAATGGATCTACCTGATGTTCAGTAATTGTAATATTTCCACTTCGGGCAGGACTTTGAGAAAAAGCCGGAACTACAGACGTAATTGTCAATAATACAATTAGAAAAATTATAATCCTTTTCATTTTGCAGTGTTTTTAATTTGAATTTTTGTGATTACTGCTTTTGAGACGGAACAACCCATCCTATTGTTACAATGCAGGTGAGTATTTTATTTGTCTCTTTCGGGCATCGTATGCGAGATACTTAGCGATCGTACATCAAGAGCAATAGCTTCCAATCTTCCAGTTTCGTCGGTCTGTTTTCGAAAATCAACATCTGAGCTTGCCAGGAAGGCAAAGCCACTTACTCCGGCATCAACAAGTTCCCACCAGTTTATTTTGCTTAGCACGGGTTGAGAATATGTTTCGCCAGGATTGAAGATATTTCTTAAAATCGAACCGCCGAACGCGAGCATTCGGATCGTACCCTTTTCTTCAGGCAACTCATTATGGCGAATACCCTGGGCAAGCATCACATCGTTGAAGTAGATTGACATTTCATTCCGTGTATCAAGATGCAGAGTTATTGCCGGAATAAGTAGAACTTTAGCAGCAGATAAAGGTTCGATAGTTGCGATCTCTCCCATACGGCGAGCTATCATCATGGATTCATCATGTACGACGGTTTCGGCCAATTGTTTTAGAGAAAGATCAATTTGTTGCGTCTGAGTTACTTGTTCAGCCTTTATTGCATCATATTCATCAATAGTAACTTTGATGTCGGGGAGTTCATTAACAACAACATTCTCAGTGGTCTGATTCAAAGGTTCTACAGGCTGGTTGGCGATTTGATGTTCAATAGTCCGATCCGGTTGAAGAATCAGGTATATTCCGGCCAAAAGTGCCAGAGATGCAGCAACCGCGATAATGCTGATTTGCTTTCGCCAGTTGGAAAGCTGAAATACGGTTCGCCTTTTAAGTATGGCTTTATCAGGATAAACAACGTCCTTATCTGGTTTTAGGATACATTGTTTCATCATGTAATAAGCGCTCTTCAATTCCGGATTGGCTTTCAGAAAATCGTCAAGTTGCTTTTTCTGATCCGGTAAGTGGTCGTTTTCAGTGGCAGCAGCAAAGGCGAGTTCATAGTTGGAGGCATTCAAACCGCCAGCGGGCTTGATCGCAATTTGTTTCAATTGTTCTTTTCCACTGAAAAATATGTTATTGTTTGGGTGAACCACAAATTTATTTATCTCATACAATTCATCCCTAAGATGGGGATTGGATTTCAAAAAAAGCAACAGGGCATCGGTTTGCTGCGGTGTGAGCCGTTCTTCGATGTAGTCGAGAAAGAAAGCTTCGTAGTTATGAATATTAATTTGTATCATCATATTACGTTTTGCAAACTTCCAATATAATTCTTCAACCACACTCTGGCGCGGTAGATATAAACTTTCACCTGCGATTCGTTTAGCCCTGTAATCTCACCTATTTCTTCATAGCTGTATCCTTCATAGTCGCGCAACAGCACAACCGATTTTTGTATGGCCGGAAGTTTGTCAAGTGCTTCGTGAAGCACCTGCTGAAGATCGAAAGCAGGCGTTTCGTAACAAATATCCTGATTGTGATGCTCTTCTAAAGGGATTTGCCTTTTATCTTTGCGAATCACATCTATCATAGAGTGATACGCTACAGTGAAAAGATACGATTTCGATTTCCCCCCTTTTACTTCGCTGCGACGCTCCCATAGCCGAAGGAATGCCTCCTGCACAACATCGCGGGCTTTCTCCTCATCGCAAATATTTTTCAAAATGAAGCGATACACGCTATCGGCATAATTATCAACGCAATTGTTGTATTCAGCAACAGTCATCAGCGCTTATTGTCTCCACGAATTTACAGGTTTATGACGATTATCGGTATTAAATGTTACAGACGAGAAAAAAACATCTTATTTCAACCCGAATTAATCAATAGAAAGTCCGTCCGGGTTGAACTATTGATTCCTGGGGGTAATCCCGATTTAGTGTTGTCAAATGCTTAATCGGGGTTTAATGAACCTGTTTGCATGCGGATAGGAATGACCCAAGCCTGATTTTCAACGCCGATGGTTTTTCGGCAAACAGTTTCGACCCCAGATCAAGCGACAGCGTTTCCAATTTTCGCTTTTTTGTTGCAATACTGTTGTTTAGGTTTTTAAAGAGATTTGGACTGAACGACTTGCTGTAATTATCAATTGCCTGCTGCAACAAAAACATATCATGATGTAAACCGAGTAATTTGCTTAGTTCTTTTGTTTCATTGCTCCAGGCGTTCATCATGTTTGGCCATAGTTGGTTCATCAGTGCAATTTGATACCAAAGGTATTTTACTTGTTTTCGCCAGTCGTGCATCATGATGTCGTTCATGCCGCCGGGCAGAGCAAGGCTGCGGAAATCTCTCCGTGCTTGCTCATACACATTTATTATTCCTTTGATGAAAATATCCGATTCTTTTACAGCGAACTCAATTGAGTGGAGGTGTTGCTCTGCATCGATCAGCGCCGATCGCACCTGCCCCATAACGCCGGATTCGTGAAATCTGGCAATCTGTTCTTTTCGCTGGCTCAATAAATCGTCGTGCATAACCATAAGGGCTTGCTGCACAGGTTTCGAACGCCGGCTTCGGATTAAAGGAACAAGGTGCTGCAACAAAACTGTTTGATCCCTAAGTCCTGATAATTTTCGCGCCTGATCGCGGTAAAAAAAATTGAACTGCTGATAAACAGTTTTCCCAAGACCAAACCTTCCGAGCCTGAGCAAACTTCGTAATCTTTTGAAACACAACCGTGTTTGGTGTATATTCTCATGCTGTTTCAGATCCTGCGCCAGGTAGCGCACAGCATACGCGTGATAGCTATCGAGTACCCGGAGCATATTCTGGTGGAAGGGTTCACTAAGATGAATAACCGGATGTTTCATTCTTCAAAAATATGCAAAAAATACGTTCAACCCGAATTAATCAATAGAAAGTCCGTTAGGGCTGAACTATTGATTCCATGAGGGTAACCCCGATTTAGAAAATGTTTGAAGCAATTTTAAATTGCTGAATTACATTTTCTTAATCGTTTACGCAATGCAATTGCGTAATCTGGGTTCAACCCTTCCTTATTTTGCAAAAATTTTCAGCACCTTCAAACCATTACCTTTGCAGCTTTGTTCTACCAAATGATAATAATTTAAACAAATGATAAATTTCGAGCGCTTTGAACTGCCCAATGGGTTGAAGGTTCTTGTTCATCAGGATTTTACAACCCCCATAGTGGCAATGAGTGTTTTGTATGATGTAGGTGCACGCGACGAAGATCCCAATCGTACGGGTTTTGCCCATCTGTTTGAACACCTGATGTTTGGCGGATCGGTAAATATCCCCCGCTACGATGAACCGCTTGAGAAAGTAGGTGGCGAAAACAATGCTTTTACCTCCAACGATATTACATGCTATCATTTGTCGGTTCCCAAACCAAATATTGAAACTGCCTTTTGGCTTGAGTCCGACAGGATGATGGGGCTTGCGTTCTCAGCGAAAAGCCTGAAGGTTCAAAAAAACGTCGTCAAAGAAGAGTTTCGTCAAACACATCTCAATCAGCCGTATGGCGATGCATGGTTGCTTCTGCGCCCATTGGCGTACAAGGTTCATCCGTATCGCTGGTCAACTATAGGGGCAGACATCAATCATATCGAATCAGCCGCCATGAGTGATGTGAAAGATTTTTTCCGTCGCTTTTATCATCCTTCAAATGCTATACTTACCCTTGCCGGGCCAGTAACTATTGAAGAGATAAAGGAGCTTTGCAAGAAATGGTTTGGCGACATCCCGGCCAGAGTCAAGCCACTGCGTACGCTGCCACAGGAGCCTGTTCAAGCCGAAGCCCGCCTCCTCGAAGTCGAAAAACCAGTACCACACCATGCCATTTACAAGGCCTGGCATATTGGCCAGCGGCTCAACCACGACTATTATACGGCCGATCTCACAAGCGACATTCTTTCAGCTGGCGACTCAGCACGCCTCTATGTTTCTCTGGTAAAAAAACGCCGACTCTTCAGCGATATCAACGCCTTCATAACTGGAAGCAACGACCCGGGCCTTTTTGTAGTCTCGGGCAAAGTAATGGAAGGAGTTAATATGACCCAAGCTAACTCAGCAATTGAAGAAGAGGTCGCAAAACTAACATACCATCTGTGCGAACCAAGAGAAATACAAAAAGTGAAAAACAGGGTTGAATCGCTTTTGCTGTTCTCCGAAATCAAAGTAGTTGAAAAAGCTATTAATATTAGTCATTTTGAATTGCTTGGCGATGCTTCAATGATTAACCGGGAACTTGAACGTTACTGCGAAGTTACCCCGGATACTATTCACGACTTCGCCAAACGCACTTTCCGCAGCGAAAACTGCTCTACACTTTACTACTATGCAAAAAACCTCCGCTATGACAATTGATCGAACAAAACCTCCCTCTGCCAATCTGGTTGAATATTTCGCTAACCCTTTAAGCAGGCGGATATACCTTTCAAATGGAATCCCGGTATATATTATTTCCGGAGGAACGCAACCTGTGCTGAGAATCGAACTGATATACAAAGCAGGAAGTTATTACCAGAGCTTCAAATTAGTTGCAAACGCTGCCAATAGCCTGATTGCGGCCGGAACATCGGGTCGGACAGCCGACGAGATTTCGGAATATTTTGAATTTTACGGGTCGAACCTCGACACCAGAACGGAGAAAGATAACGCATATCTTACTTTGTTTACAACTAACAAATTTTACAAAGAAACCTTGCCTGTGTTGGCTGAGGTAATTACCGATGCAATCTTTCCAGAAGAAGAAGTAGAGATTTACAAGACTACAAAGCGTCAAACCTTCAGCGAAAATCTGGAAAAGGTAAAGTACCTTGCCCGTGTTCATTTCGCTGAACAAATCTTTGGTTCAACGCATCCTTATGGAATGCGGCTTCAACACAAAGACATCGAACAGCTTGATTCACAAATACTCAGAAAATTTTACCACAACTATTACCAGCCGGCTAATACTGCAATATTTGTGAGCGGATTAATACCCGCTGATTTTGAAGAGGAGATTGAAAAGCATCTTGGTAATATTAATCCAACCGTTGTTTCAGCTCAGGTAACTCCCGATTATCAAATTCGACCATCGGAAAGTAAACAGATCCTCATTAATAAAAATGGAGTTCTTCAATCGGCCATCCGCTACGGAAAACCGGTCATAAACCGTACACATGACGATTACCAGGAACTTTTTATTCTCAACACCATCCTGGGCGGTTATTTTGGTTCGCGCCTGATGAGAAATATTCGCGAAGACAAGGGCTACACCTATGGAATAAATTCAATGCTTTTCTCAATGCAACAAAGCGGTGTTTTAGTGATAGCGAGCCAGGTTGGAATAGGTGTAAGAGAAGCTACGCTGAAGGAAATCCGCAAGGAGATCAAACTTCTTTGCAACGAACCTGTTGGTGACGATGAATTGAATACAGTAAAAAACTACTTGTTAGGCTCGCTTATGAGGAGTATGGACGGGCCTTTCGACATTGCCGAAAGGTTGCGTGCAGCTTGGGAGTACGGGCAATCGGCTGAGTACTACCACCAGTATGCACACACTATCAAATCAATAACACCACCACGGTTGCTTGAGTTAGCAAATGTTTATCTTGACCCTGAAAGTTTCTTCGAAACCGTTGCAGGCAAATAGCCGATACTGACTTATTGAACGCTGTCGGGGAAAACACGGGCATACCTGTCGAAGCATATCAAAATAGCTGTTATCAGTTCGTAGTCAGAAACTCTAAGAATAAACGACGGCTCGAAGTTGCAAAACTCCATAAAGCGGCTTATGGCTTCATCGTCGTGCAGGCCGGTAGCCCGTTTTATCAATTGCGGGTTGTACCGTTTGGCGACTTCTCTTGCTACGAATTCTATAGCCAGTTCGGATTCCAGTTTTCGCCTCTGCCGCGCTTCTCTGCTAAACTGATCGTACAATGCCTGAAATGGACCTTTAATCACAACTCCCATACCGTGTTCAGGACCTGTGTAAACAAACGTGCTTATATGCGGCATCCGGATATCTACCGGTTCGGGCGGTGAGGGCAGCCGCAAATTTTTAAATTCATGCCGAAACTCTGCCCTGGTTCTCGGTAAAGGCCTTATGACCAATTCGCTAAGTTCAAAAACACGGGGTAACAACACCAACTCAACAACGGAAAATTCGTCGGGAGGCCGCTCAGCAGTTAAAAATCGGGATATGTGTGTGAGGTGCGATATCATGATGCTATCTCCTTCGCGGGCGGGGATAGTAAACCGGCCCGACCTGTCGCTGATAACGCCTGTGCTACGGCTTAGGTTGATTATATGGGCATATTCAATAATCTCGCCGTAAACATCAATCATCCTGCCCTGAAGGTGAAAGAGGTCTACTTCCTGTGCCCGCGTTGTAAGAGCTGCGGCTAAAAGAATGAAAATTATTATTGATCGCATCCGGAATGAATCAGGCCACGAAAATAGTAGGTTATGAGTAATCAATTGATATATGTCCTGTTAAATAGTGTTAACCCGGCGGTAGCCAGTAAACTTTGAAATCGTTTATCGCTGATAATCAATCAATAACATTCGCAAGTGGCTTAACATTTTTTTAGAGACCGATAAAAGCATTTTTTCCTAATTTTGTAGTTTGATTTGATCGTCAGTAATATCCGATTGACCTCTAAAAGTCAAACAAATAAAAGAGATTATGTCGTTAGATGGCAACAAATTTCTTGGCGAGGGGCTTACTTTTGACGATGTCTTACTGCGGCCAGCTTATTCAGAAGTACATCCCAGAAAAGTGGACATCAGAACTCTGTTTTCAAAGAAAATCGGGCTGAACATTCCTATTGTTTCGGCCGCAATGGACACTGTTACTGAGTCAACGATGGCCATCGCCATGGCCCAGGAAGGCGGAATTGGAGTGTTGCATAAAAATATGGGCATCGCCGAACAGGCAAACGAGGTCAGAAAGGTAAAGAGAGCCGAAAACGGGATGATCCTCGACCCTATAACTCTAAATGAGAATGCACGTATCGAAGATGCGCTGCAAATTATGAGGGAGTTCAAAATCGGAGGGATACCAGTTGTTAACTCAGGCAAAAAGCTTGTTGGGATTGTAACCAGCAGGGATTTGCGCTTTGAACGCGATATGCAAAAGCCTATTGCCGACGTAATGACCCGCGAAAATCTTATCACAACCACCGAGTTCATTGATTTCGAAAAAGCAGAGGAGATATTGCAGAAGTACAGGATCGAAAAACTGCCTGTTGTTGATAAACACTTCAATCTGGTTGGCTTGATCACCTATAAAGACATCATCAAAATAAAGGCGCGGCCTAATGCATGCAAGGACGACAGAGGCCGGCTGCGGGTTGCTGCCGCTGTAGGTATTTCTGCCGATTTTCTCGACAGGGTGGCCGAATTGGTTCGCAACGATGTTGATGCTATTGTAGTTGATACTGCCCACGGACACAGTAAAGGTGTGTTTGACGCAGCGAAACTAATCCGCAGTAAACAGCCCGACATCCAACTTATTGTTGGCAATATAGCTACCATGGAAGCTGCAAGGGATCTTGCGCGCCTCGACATTGATGGTATAAAAGTAGGCGTTGGCCCCGGTTCAATTTGCACAACCCGTGTGATTGCAGGGATTGGAGTACCTCAACTCACTGCTATTCACGAAGTTGCCACCGCACTCGCTGGGAGTGGAATCCCCGTTATTGCAGATGGCGGAATCAGATACACCGGCGATATTGTGAAGGCCCTGGCAGCCGGAGCACATTGCATAATGGCTGGATCATTGTTCGCAGGAGTCGAAGAGTCGCCCGGCGAAACTTATATCTATGAGGGTCGTAAATATAAAATTTACAGAGGCATGGGCTCAATCGAGGCAATGCAAAAAGGCTCCAAAGACCGCTATCAGCAATCCGACGAAGCCGATGTTGGAAAACTGGTACCCGAAGGAATCGTTGGTAGAGTGCCATTCAAAGGTTCATTATCTGAGGTAATTCATCAGATGGTTGGCGGGCTAAGAGCCGGAATGGGTTACACAGGCAGCGAAAATATCTCCGAACTACAGAATGCCCGCTTCATTAAAATAACCCAGGCCGGTGTTATTGAAAGCCATCCGCACGATATCACAATCACAAGCGAAGCCCCAAACTACAGCAGGCAATAAATGTTGATGAACTACCAAATAACAATTTTCAAATCAACTGGCCGTTAAAACAGATGCGAAATAGTTCAACACTACATAACCAAAACAATTAGAATATGACAATGCGTTCGTCCCGGTACCTTTACCAGATTATTTTGACTTCGTTGGTGTTAATAATCTTTTTCCCGCTCACGGTTGTCCCGCAAAATATCGGCCGTAGAGTACTGCTTCAGGTTGGTGATGAAAAAACCACTGTTGATGAGTTTCTTCAGATTTACCGCAAAAACAAGATCCAGCCCGATGGACCAATTAACCCTGAAGCGCTTAAGGAGTACCTGGAATTGTTTATCAATTTCCGGCTCAAAGTACTCGAAGCCCGGCAACTTGGCTACGACACTGTTCGACAGTACATTGAAGAACTCGCAGGGTACCGCGCTCAACTGGCCAAGCCTTATTTGATAGATGAAGAGACAACCGAGAGTTTGGTTCGCGAAGCATTCGAGCGTTCACGGGAAGATGTAAGGGCAAGCCATATACTGGTTAAACTCGACAAAAACGCACCCCCCTCCGATACATTGGAGGCTTATCATAGAATAGTAACACTGCGAAACCGCATCCTGAACGGCGAAGATTTTAACAGTGTTGCCGTTGAAGCATCCGACGACCAATCGGCACGTGATCGCATGGTGAGCGGAAGAGCTATAAAAGGAAATCGCGGCGATTTGGGATACTTTACAGTGTTTGATATGATATATCCGTTCGAAAGCACTGCCTACGGGCTTAATGTTGGAGAAATATCCGCACCGGTGCGAACCGATTTTGGCTTTCATATAATAAAGCTCACCGAACGAAAACCAGCCATGGGAAGAGTGCAGGTTGCCCATATTTACTTTCAGTTTCCTCCTAAAAGTACATCTGCAGATTCCGCTGCCGTGCTTCAGGAAGCTGAAACAGTTCATGCCAGGCTAAAGGAGGGAGCAGCTTTCGAAGAAATGGCCAGCTATTTTAGCGACGACCATTCAACAGCACAAAGCGGCGGACTCCTCGATTGGTTTGGAGCAAACCGCATGATACCTGAATTTATAGAGCATACATCAAAACTTACAAGCTCAGGGCAGATTTCTCCTTTGTTCAAATCGCAGTTCGGTTATCACATTGTTAAACTTATTGATCAACAAAAGCCCGGAACGTTCGATGAAATGGCCGAAGAACTCAGAGAAAGAGTGAAACAAAATGAGCGTTCGGCAGTGATAAGCAACACATTTGTTGAAAAAATTAAAAATGAGAACAGATTCAGAGAACGCAAACGGAACCTTATACCTCTTCAATATCATCTAACCGACTCCCTGTTCAGCGGCACATGGACATTGCCCGACGGAAAGGAATTTAACAGGCTACTTTTCCGTATTGGCGACAAACGTTTTGTACAGCGCAATCTGATGGAGTTCATAGCCAAAAACCAGAAAACAGAAGCACCGATTGATCTCAACATTCACCTTCACAATCAATACAGGCAGTTTGTGAATGAAACCGTAATCGCATACCAAGACGCCCAGCTTGAAGAAAAACATCCCGAATTCAGAATGCTGATGAATGAATACCGCGATGGAATCCTGCTTTTCAACCTTACCGACGACAAAATCTGGTCGGCGGCCGTGAGAGATACGGCCGGTATCGAACGTTTCTTTGCCGAATACCGATACAACTACATGTGGGGAGAAAGAGCCGACGCATCCGTATTCACTTTCAACACTACCGATACTATAATTATTTCTAAGGCCAGGCAAATGGCAGAACAAGGGATTGCTAACGATGATATTCTTAGTGCGATAAACACAGACCGCAGGGTGCTCACAATCACACGCCGGAAATACCAGCAAGGCGATAGCGAGTTGGTTGACGCCCACGATTGGACACACTATGTTAAGCCCTTGATCGAAAAGAACAATCAAATTCATTTTGTTGTGATCCATAACACTCTCGAACCTGGCCCTAAGGAACTTCATGAAGCCAGAGGACTGATAATAGCCGACTATCAGAACTATCTTGACAGGAGATGGGTAAAGGAGTTGCGCGAAAAATATCCGGTTAAAGTTAATTATGAACTATTCTCGAAAATCAAGTAACGTTGCCCGCTCATCATCGCTGTTGTCAACGGTTCTTATCTTCGGAGCCTTGATGCTCAGTTCGTGCGATAAGCTACTTCTGACAAGCTCAGACAAAAGAGTTGTTGCCCGGGCGCATAACAGCTACCTCTACTCCTCCGACCTCGAAACAATAGTGCCTAAAAATATCAGTCCAGCCGACAGTATTGTGTTTGTAAACAACTTCATCAACAACTGGATCAGACGCCAACTACTACTCCACGAGGCAGAAGAGACTCTGTTGCCAGCTCAGAAGGACTTTAAACAACAACTGGAAAATTATCGCAATAGCCTGCTTATTTTCGAATATGAATCAATGATAGTCGAACAGAAATTAGATACGGTTGTTTCGATGCAGGAGATTATGAGGTATTACGAACAAAATAAAGCCAACTTTGAGCTTAAAGAAAACATCGTTCGAGTCAATTATATGCAGATAGAGTTGAATTCATCAGATCTGAACAGACTGCGACGGCAATGGCAGATTCTTGGTCCGAACGAAAAACAAGCGATCGAGAGATATAGCATCGAGAACGGGCTTCGACTGCGGCTTGATTCCGATAGCTGGCTACACTTCAATGATTTAACCAAAGAAATTCCTATTCGAACCTACAATCAGGAAGAATTCTTAAGTCGAAACCGCGATATCGAAGTTTACGATTCGCTTTACATTTACTTTGTGCGGTTTCATGATTTTAGGATTAAGGAGAGTGTTGCCCCGTTAAGTATTCAAGAGGATAAAATAAGAAAAATTATAATCAACCGTCGTAGGCTGGATATAATTCAAAACACTCAGGATCTTATTTTTAATAAGGGACTGAAGAACAATTATTTTGAAATTTATTAGGCCTACAGGTTCAAAACCCGATACCGATGTTTAGAAACATTTTTATTCTTGTCGCCTTTAGCACGATGGCACTTCCTGTGGTATCCCAAACACATCAGGCAGGAGTGCTGGTTGATGAAATTGTAGCTGTAATAGGCAATCAGATTGTGCTTGAATCCGATATTCAGGTTCAATTGCAGCAACTTAGGGCGGAGGGAAACACACTTACCGACGAAAGCTTGAAGTGCGCCATCTTTGAAGAGCTGGCTACTCAAAAACTGCTGGTTAATTTAGCAGAAGTCGACAGCCTCATCGTTACCGACGAGCATGTTGAATCGGTACTCGGTCAACGCGTACGGTATTATATTTCACAGTTCGGATCGCAGGAACGACTCGAAGATTTTTATGGTAAATCGGTGGCAGAAATTAAAAACGAATTCCGCAACGTTGTGCGCAATCAACTTCTGGCCGATGAGGCAAGGCAAACCGTTCTCGGAAACATTGCTGTGACCCCATCGGAGGTTCGGGCTTTTTTTAGCAGGATGCCCAGCGACAGCATACCAATCATCCCTGCCGAATTTGTGATCGGACACATCGTAAGGAAACCGCCTGTAAGCTCTGAAGAGCTTCACGCCGTACGTGAAAGGCTGCGCGGCTACCGCGACCGGATCGTTGCAGGTGAACGCTTTGCCACTTTTGCAGCCCTTTATAGCGAAGATCCCGGCTCCGCGGCCCGAGGAGGCGAACTTGGATTCTATCGCCGCGGAGAGCTTTTTCCAGAGTTCGAAGCCGTAGCTTTCAACCTCGAAAGAGGCCAGGTATCAGACATTGTCAGAACTAAAGCCGGATTTCATATAATCCAACTTATTGAACGCAGAGGCGAATCTATTAATGTAAGGCATATCCTTCTGCGACCCAAACCCTCCGCAACAGAACTTGAGCAGGCACGAACTTTTCTCGATAGTCTCTCATCAGAAATCCGCCAGGGCAATATCTCATTCGCCGATGCACTCAAACACTCCGACGACGCAAATAAGGCACATGGAGGATTGCTTATAAACCCATTCACCGGCACCACAAGCTTCGAAGAAGAACACATTGATCCAGCGGTATTCTTTGCCATAAGCAGACTAAACCCAGGCCAGGTATCCAATGCCCTGCCATTTATTGATGAGGAAGGCTACAGCGCTTTCCGGCTACTTTATCTCAAAGAACGCACAACCGAACAACGAGCTAACCTGCGCGATAACTACGACCGCATTAAGTCATGGGCGCTGGAAGAAAAACAATACCGAACACTGATAAATTGGATCGACAACAAGGTTAAAACAACCTTTATCAGTATCAACGAACGATATCGAAACTGTCGCTTCAACAGCCGATGGTTGCCTTAACACTCGCACTTCTAACAATCAATCCTCTATTACCACTAAAGTTATGATCGAATACAAATCGGATGTTGAAGCCCTTGACGCATTTGTTGAAAAATATAATGCCCTCCGCAAACAGATAGCCCGTGTTATAGTTGGGCAGGACATGATTATCAAAAAAGTACTGATCACTATATTTAGCAAAGGACATGGATTACTGATTGGCGTACCCGGGCTGGCCAAAACCTTATTGGTAAATACTATTTCACAAACTCTTGGATTAACATATTCCCGAATCCAGTTTACTCCTGATCTGATGCCAAGCGATATCACCGGAATTGAGATTCTTGATGAAAACCGGCAATTCCGGTTTGTGAAAGGGCCGGTATTCGCTAATATTATTCTGGCCGATGAAATCAATCGTACTCCGCCCAAGACTCAATCGGCACTTCTTGAGTCCATGCAGGAAAAAACGGTTACTATAGCCGGAGTAAGCCACCAGTTAAGCGAACCGTTCTTCGTTTTGGCAACACAAAACCCAATCGAGCAGGAAGGGACCTATCCCCTGCCTGAAGCCCAACTCGACCGCTTTATGTTCAATATCTGGCTCAACTATCCAAGCTATTCCGAAGAGATAGAGATAGTAAAACGTACTACTACCGGCACTGAAACAAAACCATCGCTGGTGTTCACAACCGAGGAAATTATATATTTTCAGCAGCTTATCCGCCGCATACCGGTGGCCGACAATGTGTATGACTATGCAGTAAAGCTGGTTTCCAGAACACGCCCCGGGACAAAAGAAGCCACCCGCGAGGTAAATGAATACATTGCATGGGGAGCAGGACCGCGCGCTTCGCAATATCTGATTATCGGAGCCAAATGCCATGGTGCCATTTCGGGCAAGTATTCTCCAGATATTGAAGATATAGAAGCTGTTGCCGAAGACATCCTGCGCCACCGTCTTGTACGTAATTATAAAGCAGAAGCCGACAGTATTGGCGTTGAAGCAATTATAAAAGGCCTGTTAGCCTGATTAAATCATTCATAACAATATCATAGATTTATCATAGCCTACGGTTTAAACCGTGTGCTATGAATGGGATATATAATATTTTCAATGGTTTTAACCATTTTCACCTGTTTTCCGCACTTTTTTTGCAACACCCACATAAAGCACTGTAAATCAGTTTTTATTTTTTATATTTGGGTGTTGCAAAATTTTCAGTATGTTTGTCAGAAAGTTAAAGAATCGCTCTGGAAGCATTTCTGTACAAGTAATTCAGAAGCTACGGGGTAAGTATAAAGTAATAAAAACAGTAGGGTGCGCCACCACGCAGCGCAAAACTGAGGAGCTTGTCCATTTGGCTAAACAGGAAATCGAAAAACTTTCCCAACAGCCCAATCTGTTTGGGAGTGAAACAGATGCTACCGTAGATCAAGTATTTGCAGCCTTGCAAAATGCTCACATTCGCACGGTGGGTCCGGAAATTACTTTTGGAAGGATTTATGATAACATTGGCTTCGGGGCCATCGACGAATCCATTTTTAGAGACCTGGTCATCTCTCGTATCGCTTTCCCCTTGAGCAAGCTTAAAACGGTTGATTATCTCCATCGCTATGAAGGAAAAAGCCTTGATATAGATACCGTTTATCGGTTCCTGGATAAACTAAACAGCAAGCTTAAACCAGATGTTGAGCGAATTGCCTTTACTCACACACAAAAGGTTTTGAAAGGCAATATCAGCGTTGTTTTCTATGATTTGACCACGCTTTATTTTGAAGCAAGCGATGAGGACGACTTGCGCAAAACCGGTTTTAACAAAGATGGGAAGCATCAATGTCCGCAAATCTACATTGGTCTTTTAGTTGGACTAGGTGGTTATGCTATTGGATATGACATTTTTGAAGGTAATGCCTATGAAGGACATACCCTAATCCCTTTCCTTGAAAAAATGAGCCTGAAGTTCAACTTGGATAAACCTGTTGTGATTGCCGACTCTGGTTTGCTTTCTAAAAGCAACATTACAGCCCTTGAAAAAAACGGCTACCAATACATACTCGGCGCCAGGATCAAGAATGAGAGTGAAAACGTAAAATCACAAATTCTGGCCGTTGAATTAAGCGATGGAATGACCTGCTGTATTTCAAAGGGGGAAGCTCAGCGCCTGATCATCCATCACTCGAAAATCAGAGCCCGCAAGGATGCTTATAACCGGGATCGGGGGCTCAAAAGGCTTGAGGATAAAATAAAAAGAGGGCGGTTAACCAAGGCCAACATCAACAATCGAGGCTACAACAAATATCTTAAGCTCCAAGGCGATGTAAGGGTAAATATTGATTATGAAAAATACCATCGTGATGCAAGTTGGGATGGACTAAAGGGTTATCTGACAAACACCAAATTGAGCGACACTCAGGTTATTGAAAATTATGGAAACCTTTGGCATATAGAGAGAGCTTTTCGTATGTCAAAAACAGATCTCAGGATAAGGCCAATCTACCATAGACTACGACATAGAATTGAGGCGCACATCTGTATTGCTTTTACAGCATATTGCATTTATAAAGAGTTGGAAAGGATCCTCAAGCTTGAAAAATCAACATTATCACTAAAGAAGGCTGCCGAAATAACACATAATATGTATCAAATAACATACACATTACCAGATTCAAAACACACTAAAACACGGTTATTGCAAATGGATGCGCAACAGTCAGAATTGTATGAAATAATCAACAAGCGCTTCTAGGGTGTTGCAACGCTGAAAACAAGACAATATCATAGATTTATCATAGCCTACGGTTTAAACCGTGTGCTATGAATGGGATATATAATATTTTCAATGGTTTTAACCATTTTCATATCCATGTTTTCAATTATTTTAGCAATGTTTCAAAACCATTAAAACGGTTATGGATTGCGCATTTTTCCTCATAGCCCACGGTTTAAACCGTGGGCTATGAATGGGATATATCATAGATTCAATGGTTTTAACCATTTTCAAACGCTTTATTTTGTTGCGTTCTCAATGATTCTTATCTCTTCTTCGTTCAGGTCGTAAAGTTGGTAAACCATTGGGCTGCATTGGGATTTCGAAATTATCACTCTTTATTTAATACATACAATTTTATAAACTCATCATATTCTTGCAAAAATGTTTTCTTTTGATGATGTGCTTTTTGATTTTCGATATACTGAAAAACCTTCTCCACTACCGATTCCGAAACTGAATAAGCAGCATATCCTGTTTGCCAAGCGAATTTATCAACAATTAAATTGTTTTGGTTTATATAATGCGAACTGCTGCCTTTTATTTGTTTAATTACTTCAGCAATTGATTTTTGTGGATTTAAAAGGAACAAACAATGAATATGGTCGGGCATTCCGTTGATTATTCTTACAGGGCAACCCTGATCACGCAATTGCTCATATAAAAATAGATGGATTTTATATTCAACCTTTGAATCTATTAATGGCATTCTTTCTTTGGTTGACCAAACAGCATGAATCCATATTTTATTGAATGAATGTGGCATAATCCAATGTTTTAAAACCGTTAAAACGGTTTTGGGTTTAATTATTTGATTTCATAGCCCACCGTTTAAACCGTGGGCTATGGATGGCGTAGGCTTTGTTTGTCGGCTTTTGGTATTTATAAAATGGTTTTGTTTGTACTAAGTGTCTTTGAGAAAGTCGGAAACCAGGTTTTTATGAAACTCTTCGCTTTCTGTGTCATTTGTCCTGTCGAGTAAAGTAATGAGATTGGTCTTGAACCCTTCATTTCAGTCCTGTTCGGTTTTACTTTTAAAAAGGCTTTGTTCAGTGCCTTTCTTGGTTTCAATTCTTTTAAAATCATCTACAAATTATATTTTCTATTTCAGTCGGTTAAGATAAGTTTTTCTGTTATGCGGTGGCTTTTCTGTCCTTTGTTTGTTAGTCAATTTTTGCACTGTCGTCTCTTCTTAAGGGTTGCAGCTAACTTTTTTATAGCCATACAAAAAGTAATGCTATATTTCTTTTTTGTGTATATAACCGCACCATTTGGCAAAGTTAAGTTAACGGTTTCATTCAACGCTGTCTCGTCAGCCAAAGATATTCTGAAATTTTCCGGAGACCCATGGTCTAACCTCCGAATTTACTGTACTAACTTGATTATACAAATTTTATCCAGTCAATTAGGGGGTTAGATCAATAGGTCAAGAAGATCAATGGAGGACTTCCTATCATCACGAATTAATCAATATAAAGTCCTATGGGGCTGAACTATTGATTCCATGAGGGTAACGCCGATTAAGTGTTGTCAAATGCTTAATCTGGGTTAATTCATACATAACAATATCGTAGTGAAATTTAGTGCTTTAGTGTTGTTGAGGCGAAAAGGTCTTTGCCCCTAAGTGGCTAATACACAGTGAAAACACTAAGTTTATGAATTAAGCAGGCTAAAATAGCCGTGATCGTGGGAATTCAAAAAAACCATCCCATGTCTGAGAATATTGCTATATTATAGGCTCATTACAATAGAAAAAGTAGTTATTGCTTTTCTCACTTTTAAATCAGTGTTTTTAACAACGTATCCAAAATCAAAATTTGTGTTTATTTATGCAATATTCAATGACAACATTTGAGGGAAACCTTCAGGGAGCACTCCATTTTGCCTTATTTTAGTTGGACAGGGGCGTAATCTTATCGAATTCTACCGAAATGGCAAGTGCTTCCTTAATTATATTTTCAGGATAATCATTTATCTCAAGGATTCTGATCGCATTTCGATGCTTCAATTTGCCCTCTTTAAGTTTATAATCAAAATCAACTGTCTTATTATCAACTTTCTCGCTGAAATGGTATAACTCATATTCTTCTTTCAATAGATCCGCCAGTTCAATATCATGCGTTGAAATAAAAACAATATTATCGGCTCTTGTTAACGATGATAAAACGGCTTTCCCAGCTGAAATCCGTTCAACTGTATTGGTACCTTTAAATATTTCATCGAGTAAAAACAAATTTGAAATTCCATCTTCACTATTATCAATCATTTCTTTAATAGTCAGAACTTCTTCAAAATAGTAGCTCTTATCATTCATCAAATCGTCGTTAATTCTAATAGCCGAAAAAATCCTCAACCTCGGCATGGAAAACTGATCAGCAAAACAGGTATTTAAAGCTAAGCCGGTTATTGCATTTATTCCAATTGTCCTTATAAATGATGTTTTTCCTGACATGTTTGAGCCTGTTAAAAGGATTGACTTTTTTTCCACATTAATGCTGTTGTGTACACAATCAGATATCAAAGGATGGTATACATTTTTAGCATATAGCGTTTTTTGAGTCTTAATAATTTCAGGCATACAGAATTTGTCCAATCCTTTTCTCAGCGAAGCAATTGAAATTAAATGATCTATTTTGCCAATAAATATGAAAATATTTTCAATTTCCTTTCTTTTTGTGTCAAGTTGTTTTAAAACACCAAATAGTAATAGTGGTTCAAGTAAAAATAATATTTTAAAAAGCTCCAGAAAAGCCCATAAAACTGCTTCAAAATCACTTTGCAATTTCGCTTCCAGTCGGAAAACAGACATACGATTTTTTACTTTGTCAAGAATGGCGATTGATTCAGTAAGATGGGGATCAGTTCCCTTTAGGATGCTGTTTTTAAAAAGCTCACGAGCAATACTATTTAATTTTATAAGTTGCGGAAGTGATCCTAAATATTGATAAATGTTTTGCTTGTTCCAATAATGAATACCCATATTGATTATGAATACTCCAAGAAAAACAAAAAATATTTTCGGAATAAAAAACAGCAATATCAATGAAACCAAGCTGGTGAAAGCTAAAATTGGAACAACAAAAAACCATTTTGGCGGCTCCAGATGTTCGTCCTGAAATAAAGATGTTATGTAAAATGTTTCTTTGTCATTCAACCGGGACAACTGTCTTTGAATATTAACTCTGAAATCGGTATTTCTGGTAAATTCTTCAATTAAAGTTTCATTTTCAGCAATTTCGTTTGAATTAGCCGGAATACACCTTAGTTTATTGTAAAGATATTGTTGTCCTATTTTAGAGTTGGTTCTATCAATAAACATGAATAAGTCCTGAAAATTCAAATCATTGCATGTTTTGTCTGATAATATTTGATATTCTGCCGAATTATCTTTTTTGCGAAAATAATTTTCAATCTGCTCAAAATGAAAAGAATCTTCCTTCAGGTTTCCAAAGTCCTTCAGTAATTTCGATGTAAGTTCCTTTTTGCGATTAAATATCATTGTTGCTGTGTATTCATATTATTGTAGCCAACGGTTTTCGGCTTGGCTATGGTGGGGATATAAAGGCACAAATATTCAAGTCAGCACAAATGTTTATTAGAATTCTAAATGCTCAATTTAGCACTTCAGCCTCACTATCGCCAAACCGATGTTTGTATGCTGGTCTTAATTATTCTAGTTTTTTGTTCTTTCGTTCAATAAATTGTTTTGCATTTTGACCTGTTACCAATTTCTTTCCAGTTTTTGCTTCAATTTCTTTTCTTGTATTTCCTGCTATTGTACCCCCTTGTTTTGCAATTCTTTGATTTTCCCCAAAATTCTTTGGCTTCTTTTCTTTTGAGATTTCAGTTGTGGTTGCTTCTGCAAGCATATTCAAAACCAATTCAAGATTAGTCATATGGTCACGCAAATTTTCTCTCTTTAACTGCTTTAAATTCTTGTATTGCTTAGTTGTTAATCCACTCCATGCCTTTGTTATTTCATCAGTTAAAATTGCATATTCCTGACCTTTTTTCACACCCCTATTATCCCATTCGTCTGTAAGTTCTTTACGAACTTCAATACTTTTAAGTCGTTGATTTATCCAAGATGTGGAGTACCCTTTACGCAAGTAGGTTTCCATAAGTCTGTCAATTCCAATTTCAGGGTCTTCAATTTCGTCAATTCTTTCCCTACCAACTTTTGCCAACCATAATTTAAAAGGTTCAGCTTTAGGAGAGGGAATTGATTGAATTAGTCTGAAAAGTTGTTCTGTATCAGCAACATCTGTTTTATAGTATTTCCCGTCAGATGAAAGCATTTTCAGTTGACTACAATTTGTAGTCAACTGACTTCCTTCCTTCATTAATCTTGTTTTTAATACACTCCAATATTTTCTAGGGTTTGGGCTCTCGGTTAAAATTCCAACGACATCAACAATTGAGAAATACCACTTTTCTTGCTCATCATCCCAGATAGTTCTTATCTGTTTATCGTTGAATAGTTTTATTGCTGTATCTTTTGTCATAGAATTTGTGTTATGCCACAAATTTAGGATTTATATCTATGAACTCAATGAAATGTCAAAACAACATATTTTTTCTTTGCAAATCTACAATTGTGATTTGTTTTAAAGCCTGATACTCAGCGATTAATGTGGTCTGTCAAGCTAGCGTACACGTTTTCGGGCTTTGCGTTCGGGCGGGTTTAGGAGCACAAAACTGTGTGCCCAACACAAAAGCCCAATTGAAAAACCGAACTTGCATATAAATACGTTATCCCGCCTGACGCAAAACCCGTGTTATAGGCAGCCAAATTGTTCTTTCAGAGTTTGTCAGTCCAAAGTTCCGATGCAGTTTGTTCAAGTTGGTTTATAGTTGTTGTCACGGTCATTAGAAAGAGTTTTGGTTTAAATTTTCTGCTATAAATTTTTCTGAAAAGTCCTTAATCATCTGTCTAACTTGTCTAAACTGCTTTGAAATTTCTTCTTCTGTTCCTGTCGCTTTTGCAGGGTCTGGAAAGTTTTGATGAAACGTCTTAGCCTTTGTCGGAAAGTATGGACAGCGTTCCTTTGCGTTGTCGCAAACTGTAATAATAAAATCAAAGTCAATGTCAGAGTATTCGTCAATGTTGTTTGAATTGTTTTTTGATATGTCAATGCCGTCTTCTTTCATTGTTGCAATAGCTCTTGGATTTACTCCGTGCGTTTCAACACCTGCACTAAAAATTTCTGCGTTGTCGCCAGCGAAATGTCGCAAGTAACCTTCAGCAATTTGACTTCTGCAACTGTTGCCCGTGCAAAGGACTAATACTTTTTTCATCTGTCTATTTTCAAAACGCTGATTAAAACCCAAAGAATATTAATAATTGTAAATCTTGCGTCAAAACCATAAACAAAGTTCAAGCAAACAATTCCGCCAAGAATTATTAAGAAGCGTTTGTGTCTGCCGATATAATCAAATATATGTTTCATTATTTGTTTTTGTCTGTTTATTCAATGTTCAAATGTTCGGGTTTGCACCGTCGTCATTGGTTGCCTATAACGGTCTGCCGCTTTGCGTTCGTGCGGGATTTCGGAGCACAAAACTGTCTGCAAGCACTGAATCCCGCATGTGCGGGACACAAAGCTCCAAGTTTGCACTTTACCCCGCCTGACGCAAAACCCGTGTTATGCGTTCGGCTTTCTTTTCTGTCGTCAGTTTCTGTCATTATAGATTTTTTAAAAAGTCGTCTTCTGATAAAATTTCAAGTGTCGAACCTTTCTCAATTAGTTTTACAGCTTTCTCTTGTTTACTGCTCATTCCGTCATCACCAACAACACGATAGTCTTGTTGTCCAACTACTAAAAAGTCTGTGTCCTTTGTTACGCTGTTGCCAATAATACCGCCAATGTCAGTAATAGTTTGTTGGGCTTCTGCTCTAACCATAGATGATAATGCTCCTGTAAAAACAACTGTCCTGCCATAAAAAATACTGTCAGGATTATGTTTGGTCGGGTCGCCAACAACTTTAGTCAGGTCTTTTGCTTTATAAATTCTTTTGGTTTCAGATGGTCTATAACCACAGTCATAAAGTTGTCCGATTGTTGTTTTTAATTTTTCGGGAAAGTCGTCAAGTGATGCAACACCTGCAATTTCAAACGCTTTTAATGTTAGTTCCGCTGTTGCTTTGCTGTCTGCACCTGCTCTATGATGTTTGAGGTCAATGTTATTTACTTTACAAAGAGTTTTAAGGTCGTAAGCTGGAAGTCCTTGCCAAACTTTTTTTGAAAAAATGTAACTGCAAGAATAGTTCAATGTCGGGAAAGGAAGTTGATACGCTTCAAGTGTCCTGCGTAAAACACTAATGTCGAAACCTGCGTTGTGAGCAATTAAAAATTTGTTTTCTACAAGCGGTTTAATCTCTATCCATAGTTCATTAAATTCTGGTTTGTCCGCAACGTGTTCAGGTCGTATACCGTGAATTAAAATGTTGAAGTAGTCAAACTCGTCATACATTGGTTTTATTAACCAAGATTTAGTTTCAACAATTTGTCCGCCACTAACGAAGGTCAAACCAATTTCGCAAGGGCTGTCACGTTGTGAAGTCGCTGTTTCAAAGTCTATTGTTACAAAGTCCATTTTGTCTGTCGTTTAATGTTTACAGTGTTGTCTTTTAAGCTGACGCATAACGTAGGAAGCTACACGCAGGGGCGGATTGCGGGCGATTTCCTGTCAAGCCGAAACACGGATTGAGCGGAAAGATGCCCACCGAAAACCACTGCTGCCGCACTTGACGGGTAGCTGAAGTTGGCGGCTGTTCTTCTTTCCCGAATCATGTCGTCAACTGTAAATTAAGATATTGCTCAATGAGTGAAAAGTCCCTGTCCAAGCGAAAACCTAACCGGATTTCTTTTAATTCAAGTGGTTTTTTGTTACCAATTTGTTTTTCGTTTGAATAAGTCGCAATCCAACAGTCGAACCCATCTGTATATTTTGTATTTGCGTTCCAATGATTGAACACAATAAATTTTGTGTCAGCGATACGTTTGTAGTAAAGCGGTGGATTGTCGCTACTGTATGAACTAATGAGGTCTGTCGTTTTTGAAAATTTCCAATCGTCAAATTTTGATATTAATTGGCTGATTTCAAATCTGTGTTTGTAAACGTGGTCTGTTTGCAAACGGAGACTGTGAATTTCGGATTCTGTCAACGTGTCCTCCAAATAATGGTCAAATAGGCCGTTCTCCTTAATTGGAAGAGTTGAATAATACCATTCAAGAATATCGTGATGGTTAATATCCGGTGGGAGGTTCATAAAATTTCCACGCTCAAGAAACTCTCTAAAAGCATCTTTTATGTCCAAAAGTTTTACTGGTTGTATATTGTCTGACTGCCTATAAAAATAAATTCGTTTGTTGTCTAACTTAGACTTACGTAACCCAAAGTCACGTAGCAACTGATAAATGTTACCCTCATTTGTAATGTTGTGTTTAATTTTTACACGACCGTTTTTCTGTCTGACGATGTCAATGAAATTGTTGATGTCTGTTGTCATGTCGTTTAAGTTATATTTTTAAAATCTATTCTCAATGCACTACCGGTTCAAATTAGAATTGCCGCCATAGAATTGCCACCAATAACGGTCTGCCGCTTGCCGCAGGTGGCGATTTTAACCACAAAACTTCATACGAAG
>CAYGGZ010000004.1:0-131112 GCA_964349765.1 uncultured Bacteroidales bacterium | reverse complement strand
AAGCCTCGTCATTTTTACCATTTTTCAAAGTCTATATCATTATTGCTTATAACGGCAGTTCGTCTAATAACCCCTTTTATTGGCAACGAATATACAAACAAAATGGGATGGAACGGAAACTTAAAAATCTCATTGGCTTTTTTGAAATTGCGGTTTCTATATGTTCCATAATGCCGCACTGAGCGAAAAACCAGGTTTTGAGAAAAAAACAGCCAAAAACTTCCTCCAGCCATTGCATTAACCGCCCCAATCCTATTATACTTATCCCAAATTAATCATATAGTTCGGCATTGCATGCCTCCTAATGCTTAATCTGGGTTTAATTCAATTAGGATTGTAACTATAATCAGCATTGCCGGACCTTAGCAAAATAGAACAACATTCCAGCAGAAAAAGCCACTGATGACGAAATAACCAAACAAACATGTAAGGAAAGTTTTGGTGAATGAATCTTCTAAAAATCATCCACATCCATGCCATCAATCTGCCGGTTGCGTTCCCTTGTGCGCTGGTAATTATTAAAACGGTAGGTAACCCCGATCCAAAAGACTCTTGTGTCTCTTTTGCGTTCGCTAACGGTACGGAAACCCGGTCCGAACATCTCGGAGTTAAATTGCCGTGAATCAAAAATATCACTGACTCGCAAGCTTACCGAGGCTGCTCGATTCATAAATTCATGCCTGTATGCCAGATCGGCAAAATACATCTCTTCCATTCGTCCCTGTGCCATAATTGTGGGCGCATTATAATTCCCTGAAATCTGCAGGGTTGATCCGGGCATAAGAGTGAGTTGTGCGCTTAGTTTAGCGTTCCAGGTGTAATTATCGGTTTTTTCGATTGCAAATTCTGGTACAGCATGCACGATTTGCCGAAAATATGATGCATTTGCATTTACCCTCATCCATTGACTCACTTCTCCGTTCAGAATCAGTTCTACGCCGTAGTTTTGTCCGCTACTAAGATTTTCGGGGCGCGTCCAGGTTATTCCTTGAGCGTGTAATCGGCTCACCATCTGGATTATGTCGGTGGTGCGGCGGTAAAACACCGAAGCTGTAAGAGAATTGCGGTTTTTCCTTGTTACAAACGAAAGATCCCACGATCCGCTAAATTCCGGTAAAAGTTCCGGATTACCAGAGCGTATGTTCAGTGAGTCGGAATAATCAACAAACGGATTCAGATGCCGGTTGTGGGGGCGGTCGACTCGGCGGCTGTAGCTCAGTTGCAGGTCGTGTAGTTGATTGAATGTGTACACCAGATGCAGCGATGGGTAATAGCTGAAATAACTTTTATGAAAATCATCGCCTGTATCTTTTTGAATACCATCGATGAAAGCTTGTTCGAGTCTCAAGCCGGCCTGATACCTGAACTTTCCGCTTTGGCCTCCGAATAGGCCATACACTGCGTGAATTTGCTCATCATAGCCACGGCGATCTTGCTGGTCGGGTTGTTGAGTTGGGCCGTCCCATCTATAGTATGCTGAAAGATCCATCATCCTGATCTGGCTCTTAAAGCCGGTTTCAATCCGCGATTCGGTGCCAACGGGTCGTATATAGTTTAGTTGTGCAACTGCCTGAACATTTGTATTGCGCATTTCCGATTCCTGACCCTGAAGAAAATTCATAGGTTGCAGGTTTTCCTGCGTAACAAATTCATCGCGTTGCATAGAGTTATCCCAAAACATCAGATCGGCAGTAAGCTCTTCGCCTTTTCGTTGCGTGGTTCTACGGTAATTTAAAACGTAATTAAATGAGCGCACTTTGCGAACCTCTTCAACATGCCGATCGAAACTCCGGAGCAAAAATCCGTTGGGAAGTGTATTTATGTTATGATTAATTCCATCTTCGCTTGATGTGTGACCCCTATATCGAACCTGCAAACCAATTGTATTGAAGCGGTTTGGCAAGAAGTCAACTGAAATATTTCCGTGATAACCCTCTGACAGATCATCGTAGCTTCCATTTTGATTGAGTACTGTAGTAATATTTTCGAATGTTGTTTCTCTAATCGAAGCCGAGGTGTTTGTGGATTGGTTCAAACGGCCATCGAAAGCGGCGCTGATGTTAAACTTTTCGGTTCGCATGTTAACGTTAACATTGCCATTATATCGTCCGCCGTTGCCGGCATTTAGCGAAACCATTGCGCTTAAACCTTCGAGACTGCGTCGTTTCAGAACTATGTTTATAATACCTGTGTTGCCGTCGGGATCATGCCGAACTGACGGGTTTGTAATAACTTCGATGCTTTCGATTGTGTTTGCTGGTATTTGCTGAAGAATATCAGCGCTGTTTATTCCTTCAAGCCCTGTAGGACGTCCATCAATCAGTAACAACACATTACTGCTTCCCCTTAATTTTACATTGCCTTCAACATCAACCGTAACCGAGGGGATGTTTTGCATTATATCAACGGCCGTACCGCCAACGCCGGTAAGATCTTTGTCAACGTTAATAACTCTTTTGTCGAGGTTACTGATCATCATATCACGTTCGGTTGTAATCTCAATTCCTCTCAGAGCTGTTGCCGTGGGTTGAATAATTATAGAGCCAAGAGCAATTTCAGGGTTTCGGAAAGTAAACATCAACTCTGGAATCAAATAATCTTCGAATCCGATAAACCTGATTATGGCGTAATAGCGACCAACAGGAATTTTTTCTATTCTGAATGTACCATCCTTTCCGGTTATGGTGCCATTTACCATTGAGCTGTCAGCTTTTCGAAACAGGATGATGTTGCTGTATTCAAGAGGCAGCGACGACAAAGAATCGATCACTTTTCCATGCAGTACGCCTATGTTTCTATCAATCCCCTGAGGGGAGCCTGCCGGAGGTTGCTGTGCATTTGAAAACATCAGCATGTTAACGAGTAACACAAGTGTGACGAGTAGTGGCAATAATTTCATTAGTTATTTATTTACTGATAGCATAATAAAACTCCGACAGGCATTGGCCTTAAAAAATATAAAAGCCGGAGATTAGACATTAGTAAAACTGAAAACTTGCGGTGTTTGCTGAAAGAATCAGCGTGTTCGGCCTGGATACACTTTCAGAGCCTCGGCGAGGCACTCCATTGAGGCATTCAGATCATTGACATTCAGCACATAGCTTATACGAACCTCGTCGATGCCTCTTCCTTTGGTTGAGTAGAATCCTGTAGCTGGTGCCATCATAACCGTTGCACCTTTATGTTGAAAATCTTCAAGCAACCACTGGCAGAAGCGATCGGAGTTATCAATTGGCAAACGGGCAACCACATAGAATGCTCCGCTGGGTTTCGGACAAAAAGCTCCCGGAATTTGGTTTATTGCAGCCACAACAGCATCACGGCGGGCATGGTATTCGTCGAGTACTTTTTCAAAATAGGAATCAGGTGTATCGAGTGCGGCTTCGGAAGCTACCTGTCCGAGCGATGGTGGACTTAATCTTGCCTGTGCGAATTTCATGGCCGACTGCATCACCTCCTTGTTTCTGGATATCATCCAACCGATTCGCACACCGCAGGCGCTGTAACGCTTCGACACCGAGTCGATAAGAATTACATTCTGCTCAAGCCCTTGGAGGTGCATTACCGAATGATGTGTAGTACCATCGTAGCAAAATTCTCTATAAACTTCGTCGGCAATCAGATAGAGGTCATATTTTAGCACAATTTCGCGCAGTATTGCCAGCTCTTCGTTGCTATAAAGATAGCCCGTAGGGTTTGACGGATTACATACAATAATTGCTTTGGTGCGAGGAGTAATTGCTTTTTCAAACTCACTAATGGGCGGCAGCGCAAAGCCTTGCTCGATAAACGATGGGATAGGCCTCACATTAACTCCAGAGTTTATGGCAAATCCGTTATAATTGGCATAAAACGGCTCTGGTATAATGATTTCATCATCAGGATCGAGACATGTTTGAATGGTAAACAGCAGCGCTTCCGATGCACCAGCGCAAACGATTATTTCATTGGATGCCACATCTATCCCCAACTTTTTATAATATCCTGTAAGTTTTTGGCGGAAAGCTTCTACTCCTGCGGAATGACTGTAGCCAATCACTTTCTGATCAAACTGTCGGATTGCATTGAGTGCAACATCAGGTGTTTCAATATCAGGCTGTCCGATGTTGAGATAATAGACCTTTACGCCTTGTTTTTTTGCTTTTTCTGCATAAGGAACGAGTTTGCGGATCGGGGATTCGGGCATCAGATGACCCTTTTGTGAGATCGATGGCATACTTGATTGTAGTTTAGTTTATACAAAATCAAAAACTGCAGCAAAAGTACTGTGTAAGCACAAATTAAACCACAGTAAAATTAAAGTTATTTTGCGCGATATGATTATCTGTTGGCCTCAAGCCGTAATGAGGTTCTTAACCCTGCTTACCTCAACAAATGAAGGGCCGACTTTCTTACCAAAATTCCCCGCCAAAACAACCACAAGATCCTCCTGGTTCAAATCGCCGGTTGCCATTAGTTTGTTCAATACGGCCTTTGTAAAAACCTTCTTAGATGTTGCAACATCAATCTGATCGGCATACACTCCGAAGTTCATCGCCAGTTCGCGCATTACGCGGTTCTGATAACATTGTGCATACACCGGGCAACGACCACGAAAGGCAGCAAGATATCGGGCAGTTTTTCCTGTATCGGTGTCAGCTATAACAGCTTTAACATTGAGTTGCATCGAAGCTCTCACGGCGGTTATGGCCAAAAAGCCCGACACTTCATTATCGTGTGGCTCAATTTCGTGGCTTTCTCTGCTCTGATGACTTTGTTCGGTAGCAGTGGCAATACGCGACATCATCTGAACCGATTCCAACGCATACTCGCCATATGCTGTTTCTCCGCTCAACATAACAGCATCAACGCCGCTCAAAACGGCATTTGCTACATCATTTACTTCGGCGCGTGTGGGACGGGGGCTTGTGATCATGGAATGTAACATTTGAGTTGCTACAATCACAATTTTACGCTTCTTTATACACTTATCAATCAAATCGTTTTGAATTACCGGTACCTTTTCGGCCGGAATTTCTATAGCAAGATCACCGCGGGCAACCATAATACCATACACATGCGGAAGTATCGTATCAATATTATCAACTCCTTCCTGATTTTCGATCTTGGCAATGATTTTAACGTTGCTTTTCCTGCTATCAAGAATTTGTTGTATCGCCTGAACATCTGAGGCGTTTCGCACGAATGAATGAGCTAAAAACTCAACATCTTCGCGAATAGCTAACTCAATAAATTCAATGTCCCGTTTAGTAAGAGAAGGAAGATTAACCTTAACTCCGGGAAGGTTGACGCTTTTACGCGTTTTGATCTCGCCGCTGTTCATAACCTGGCACACCAGATAATCATCTTGTTTATCAATAACTTCCAACGCAAGGTCGCCATCATCAATCATCATCACATTTCCTTTTGTTAGCATGGAGGTGATGTTTTCAAGACTAACGAACAGGTTTCCTGGCGCGCTAACACCGCTTCCACCCCTGACTTTGAGCAAATCGTCCTTCGAAACATTTAAAGTAGAGCCATTGGGCGATGTTCTTATCTCCGGGCCTTTAGTATCGAGCATAATGGCAATATTATTGCTCACTGCACGAACATTAGCAATTAAGCTTCCTGTACTTTCGAGCGACTGATGAGCAGTGTTGACACGTGCTACATTCATTCCGGCCTGATATAGTGCAGAAATGAATGCCGGATCGCAGCGCTTATCTGAAAGCGTGGCTATGATTTTTGTGAGCTTCCTCATAAAAAACGGCTAAAACAAAGGTTGGTTAAATGTGCTAAAAAAACAGCCAACTATTCCGGAAGATCAATTCCGGTTTAAATCGGCTGTTTTTAATAAACAAAAGAATGTTATTTTGCCTTTCTTGCTTTTCCTTTACGTCGGATTAGCTTGAAAATAGGCAGATCGTTTACCAGTTCGTCAGTCTTAACAATGTCGAAAATAACGGAATGTCCCTTATAGTCTATTCCGAATTTATCGAAAAGACCTTTGGCGTTTAGATAGAAATAATTGCCAGCTTTATTCACCTTGAAAGCTTCGTCGGAAACATAATCCAATACTATCATTAAAAAATCATCGGATGCTTTTCCTTCTTCATTCAATGCAAATCGTACGCTTTTCTGATTATTCAATCCAAGGGAGTGAATGGCCGAAGCTGAAAAATTCAACTTTCCATTACTCTGAACTGTACACTTCATGTTCGACTCGAACTCTTTTGCGTCTAAAAATTTTAGCTTCATAAGATTATTTTTTAAAAGTTTATGCAAATCTATAACAAAACGGGAAAATGAGATATTTATTTTAACATTTTTTGTCATTTATTTTTATACAAAACCCCACCGCAATAATTTTTCATTCAATGTATCTAATCTACTGGATTTGTTGCTTGTATCTCTTTTTATCAATTTACTTTTTGTGCAGTATTGTTTGCTCGTATCTTTTCTTATCTAAACCACAAGACCGCTGATTGATTACAAAACTTCCCTGATTAATTGCGAATACATTAGTGGAGTTGTCTATTTTGCCACTTCTGCTTTAATTTGCATTCAAAATCAACAGCAATGAAACAGTAACGTTCATTAATCATAAAAAAACAAGTATGAAGAAACTTTTTCTGTTAGCAGCAACAATTCTGGTTATTATAGCAGGAGCTTGTCGTACAACTAAGCCTGAAGCTACCCAGATAAAACGTGGCGAACCATTTAGCCCCGCAAGTATTGAAAAACCAGCGCCACCTATGGCAATTTATTTAACCAACCCGGAGTATAAATATCTTGTTCCGGTTGGTTTAACTGACGACCGCTCCACTATTGCCTCGTATCCGGCACCTGCGAGTCTTAAACGCGGGGGTTTGTTTGTAACTCCAGTCGAACTGGCCAACGGTTTTTTTCTCGATCAGATAGGCATAGGGCCTAACGTGGCATTTTTGAAATTCACTTATGAAGAGTTTTACAATCTCGAACAAACTCTCACGATTGAAGAGATGATGAACGCAATTGTGGATAGCGACCCAATAAAAGCAATGTACCGTTGCAGGGTTCCGAGAGATGTTGCCGATAGGGTTAGCTATCTGAATGATATTATTATGAACAACAGGTTCGAACAATGTGAAAAACTCAAATAACCCATTCAAGAATGATAAATAAGCAGTTGCTCCATCCGCGAAGTATAGTAGTTGTGGGCGGGTCGAACGACATAACGAAACCCGGCGGCAAAGTATTAAAGAACATCATTGATGGCACTTTTAGCGGCGATTTATATGTAGCAAACCCTAAAGAGTCTGAAATACAAGGCATTAAAAGTTACATGAGCCTTACAGATCTTCCACCCTGCGATCTGGCAGTACTTGCGGTTGCAGCAAAGCATTGCCATGCGGCGGTTGAGTTTCTTGCAAACCAAAAGAACACCCGCGCATTTATAATACTGTCGGCAGGTTTTAGTGAAGAAAGTTGTGAGGGAGCATTACTCGAAAAAAAAATTGTTGAGACAGTTAATGCCGTAAATGGGGTTTTGATAGGGCCTAATTGTATCGGCGTTATGACTCCAGGCCACCAGAGCGTTTTCACGCTGCCTATACCTAAGCTCGAACCCGGTGGCGCTGATTTTATTTCCGGCTCGGGAGCTACAGCCTGTTTCATCATGGAAGCAGGAATTCCTAACGGCCTTACTTTCTCAAGCGTCTTTTCCGTTGGAAACAGCGCTCAAACCGGAGTTGAAGAAGTACTGGAATATTTGGATCTCAATTTCGATCCGGCCACAAGCAGTAGAATCAAACTCCTTTATATCGAAAATATCGCAAAACCACAAAAGTTACTTCACCACTCCCGATCGCTAATAAAAAAGGGATGCAGGATAGCTGCAATAAAGGCGGGGTCGTCGGAGGCCGGAAGCCGCGCTGCTTCTTCGCACACAGGTGCAATGGCAACACCAGATTTTGCGGTAGATGTTCTGTTTCGCAAAGCCGGTATTGTCAGGTGCAGCAGCAGGAATGAATTGATTGCCGTGGCTTCGGTATTCATGCATAAACCACTACAGGGTAAAAATATAGCAATAATAACTCACGCCGGCGGCCCGGCAGTAATGCTAACCGATGCGCTTTCCGCTGGAGGACTGGAAGTTCCGCATATCACACATCCGGCAACAAAACAGTTGCTCGAACAGCTTCATCCAGGTTCGTCGGTTGCCAATCCAATTGATTTTTTAGCCACTGGAAATGCCACTCAACTGGGCGTTATCATGGACTACGTTGATAATCAATTTGATGAAATTGACGCCATGATCGTGATCTTCGGAACACCTGGTTTGTTCAGGATTTTTGATGTTTATGATACACTTCACAAAAAAATTAAAGAGTGTCGTAAACCTGTTTATCCTGTGCTGCCATCGACACTCACAGCCGCAGAGGAAATAAAACAATTTACAAACTATGGGCATCTGTTTTTTCCCGATGAAGTTACTTTGGGAACCGCGCTGGCTAAAGTATATTCCACACTCCCGCCAGTAAGTGATTTCGATAGGTATATTGTTGACAAACAGGCAATCCGCAAAGTTGTTGAAAACGCAAAAGGTGGTTATCTCCCACCAGAACAAGTGATGTTGTTGCTCGACGCTGCAGTTATTCCCAGAGTAAAAGAGCATGTGGTATACAACAAGGCTGATGCATTAAAAGTTGCCAATGAGCTTTATTTTCCGCTTGTGATGAAGGTGGTTGGGCCTTTGCACAAATCAGACAAGGGCGGTGTTGTTTTAAATGTAACGGATTTAAATTTAGTCGAACGCCATTTCGATATGCTAATGCAGATCGAAGGTGCGGTGGGCGTATTACTGCAACCAATGCTTAAAGGCCAGGAGTTGTATATCGGCGCCAAGCACGAACCAGGATTTGGGCATATGATAGTTTGCGGTCTTGGCGGAATTTTTATCGAAGTTTTGCACGACATCAGCGCTTCATTAGTTCCGGTTATCAAAAATGAAGCTTATGATATGATGACCCGCCTGAAAGGATTTAAGATTTTCAAAGGTGTTCGCGGAAAACCGGGAATAAACGAAGAAATGTTTGTCGAAATCATAAATAGGCTCTCTGCTCTGATAGAAGCAGCTCCCGAAATCACCGAATTGGACTTCAATCCGTTGTTAGGGCTTCCCGACAGCGTGATAGTTGTTGACGCTAGAATTTGCCTCGATGGTAAACAAAATGGTTAACAACCATCTGTTCTCCATGTAGTGTGTGAACCAGAATCGCCTCGGTTTGTTTTTTAGCGTAAGAAATTATCTGCTCAAGCTTTTCAGAAATCAATCATCTTCTGTAATACCTTAGAATATGAAAAGTAAATCAGGCGAATTGCCATCAAAAATTCAGATTCTCGACGATTACCGTATCGGGTGGGAAAGCCGTCATGCAAGCCTGCTGGGTCGAAAAGAGGTTCTGAACGGAAGGGCTAAGTTTGGAATTTTTGGTGATGGAAAAGAGGTTCCACAACTTGCCATGGCTCATGTTTTCGAGAATGGCGACTGGCGGTCGGGATATTACCGCGATCAGACATTTATGCTTGCTGCTGGAATGATTACGCTTGAAGAGCTCTTTGCTCAGTTATACGGCGATACCGATCGCCGGTTTACCTCAAGCAGCAGCGGAAGAATGATGAACAACCACTTTGTAACCGAACTGCTCAACGAAAAGGGAGAATGGAAAAACTTAACGCTGCAAAAAAACACTTCGGCCGATATATCGCCCACTGCCGGTCAAATGCCAAGATTACTGGGGCTTGCTCATGCTTCAAAACTCTATCGCCGGAATCCCAACCTGCATAAATTCAGCATGTTCTCTAAGCACGGCAACGAAGTTGTTTTTGGAACCATTGGCGATGCCAGCACAAGCGAAGGACATTTCTTTGAAACTATAAATGCAATCGGTGTTTTAAAGGTGCCTGCAATAGTCTCGGTGTGGGATGATGGTTGGGGAATTTCTGTTGCGAGAAAACAACAAACTACCAAGGATAACATCTCTGAAATCCTGAAAGGGTTTGAACTTGATGCCAATGGAAATGGTTTTCTGATCTATCAGGTCGCCGGTTGGGACTATCCTGCATTGATACAGGCGTATCGAAAAGCATCACAAGCAGCCCGCGTGGAACATATTCCGTCAGTTATCCATGTAACCGGATTAACACAGCCACAAGGGCATTCAACTTCGGGTTCGCACGAGAGATATAAAAGCTCCGTTCAACTTCAGTGGGAGAGGGAACACGATTGCCTGGTTAAAATGAGGAATTGGATAATTTCGAATTCTTTGGCATCTGAAGATGAACTGAATCTTATTGAATCTGAAGCAGCTAAGAGAGCAAACGAAGCACGTCAAAATGCATGGAATAATTATATTCAACCTTTGCGTCAGATGCGCGATGAGTTTACACAAATTGTAGATGTTACTACATGCAACTGCGCCAAAACATCCAAAATTGAAAGTATTAAACATGAACTTTTGCGTATTGACGACCCGAGCCGGAAAGACATCCATTCTTCGGCGAGAAAAATCCTGAGGCTTATTTGCGACTCTTGCAACAATCCGTTGAATTCTTTGAAAGTTAATGTGAGCCAGTGGCTTGTAAACTCGATGAACGACAGCCGGCAGCGTTATAGCTCGAATCTTTACAGCCAGTCGAAATATTCCGTGATGAATGTTGCACCTGTAGCACCGGCATATTCAAAGGATTCACCGTTAGTACCCGGAAGGGAGATACTTCGGGATAATTTCGACCGACTGCTGCAGAAGCATCCTGAAGTAATCATTTTTGGAGAGGACGTTGGAAAAATAGGTGGTGTAAACCAAACCTATGAGGGTTTGCAGGAGAAATATGGCGAGGATCGGATTTTTGATACTGGTATCAGGGAGGCAACTATAATAGGGCAAGGCATCGGTTTGGCTATGCGCGGTTTGCGACCCATAGCCGAAATACAATATTTCGACTATTTGCTTTATGGTCTGCAGGTTCTCAGCGACGATCTTGCTACGTTGCAATATCGTTCGGCAGGCAGGCAAAAAGCTCCGCTTATCATCACAACCCGTGGGCACCGCCTCGAAGGAATTTGGCATTCCGGCTCTCCACTTAGCATGGTAATCAATTCATTAAGAGGCATGTATGTGCTTGTGCCAAGAAATATGGTTCAGGCTGCAGCATTCTACAATACGATGATAGCCTCCGACGAACCTGCACTCATAATCGAACCATTGAATGCTTATCGCCTCAGGGAAAGGCGACCCGATAACATTGGAGAATTTACCCTCGTTCCGGGGAAGTGCCAGTTGATGCAAGAAGGCGATGATGTTACGTTGGTTACATATGGTTCGTGCGTTAGGATCGCACAGGATGCGCTTCAACAGTTGAAGGAGTTTAACATAAACGCTGAATTGATTGATGTGCAAAGCCTTTTGCCTTTTGATCTTGAACACGATATTGTGAAATCGCTCTCGAAAACGAACAAAATTCTCTTTTTCGACGAGGATGTGCCCGGAGGCGCAACGGCATTTATGATGCAGCAGGTTCTTGAAGTGCAGGGCGGATATCGCTTTCTGGATACCGAACCGCGCACAGTAACCGGACAAGCTCATAGGGCTGCATATAGTACCGATGGAGATTATTTTTCAAACCCAAATGCCGAAGACGTATTTGAAGCGGTATATAACCTTATGCACGATTATAATCCTTCGAAGTATCCCAAAATCTTTTGATTTTCGTATCTTTGCCAGCCGTACGTAAGTTCTTTTTTATCCAATAGATAATAAATCCGTAAAAGCCATTAAAAAGATGAAAAACAATGCATTAGCTTTGATTTTAACGGTAGTACTGCTGACCATCGTGGCTGGCAGGGTTCAATCTCAAACATTACAAGAGGCCACCGATAAGTATAATGCTGCTGCTTCGCTAATTAATACCGATGCGGAGCAAGCAGTTAAGTACCTGAAGGAGGCAATCGAAATTTCACGTGGATTAGGCGATGAAGCCATTGAACTCTTAGTTATTGCTGAGAGTCAACTTCCAGCTATGTACATGAAATGGGGAACTGATTTGGTAGGCAAAAGAGAAAACGCACAGGCCATTGAAGTATTTGAGAAAGCAAAAATTGCAGCAGAGCAATTCAACGACCCGAATAATGCTGCACGCGCTGCCGATATTCTGTCCAAGCTCTACCTTTCACAAGGGAATAACGCTTTTCGTGCCAACGAAAACGAGGAAGCCATTCGACTGCTCTCGCGCTCACTCGAATTAGAGCCTGTAAATCCCAGAGCTCACATGTTGATGGGTCTTTTGTACAGGCGTTTGGAAGATCTTGAAAAAATGGCTTTGAGTCTGGATTTAGCCATAGAACAGGCCTCCGCAACCAACGATGCACAAACTGTTGCCCAAAGCCAAAACAGCATGAGGGATTATCTGGCCGTACTTGCAAATCGTGCCCTTCAGGCCAACCGCAATAGCGAGGCGTTAGGTCATCTTAACCGCGCCGAAAAATATGGCGTTGATGTTCAGATTTATTATTTGCTTGCGGTTTCATACAATCGGCTATCGCAGTGGGATAACGCTATTGAAGCAGCCAACCGCGCCTTAGACCTTGAAAAAGAAATTCCTGCGCAACGGGCACGCATCTGGTTCGAAATAGGCACAGCTAAACGCGAAAAGGGCGAGATTGCCGCTGCTTGTGATGCTTTTGCAAATGCAGCACACGGCGACTTCGAACCACAAGCAACTCATCAACGCCAGCATGTGCTAAGGTGCAATTAACCCCTTCGAATGAAGCTGTCGGTTATTATTGTAAACTACAATGTCAAATACTTTCTTGAGCAATGCCTCCATTCGGTGCGCAGAGCTACCAGAAATATTGACGCAGAAATTTTTGTGGTTGATAACAACTCCGTTGACGGCTCGGTTCAAATGGTTAGTGAGAAGTTCCCTGAAATCTCACTCATTGTTAACCACGACAATAAAGGCTTCTCAGCGGCCAACAATCAGGCAATCAGACAAGTTAAGGGCCAGTATGTTCTTTTGCTCAACCCCGACACATTAGTTGAAGACGACACTTTCGTGAAAGTTATCGCTTTTATGGATACGCATCCCGATGCGGGAGGACTTGGAGTTAAGATGGTTGACGGCATGGGACGATACCTTGCCGAATCGAAAAGAAGTCTGCCAACGCCAGCAATTGCTTTCTATAAGGTTTTTGGTCTTTCGAGGCTCTTTCCAAAATCACGACTTTTCGGGCAATATCATCTTACATATCTCGATCAAAACCAGATAGCTACAGTAGGGTCGTTATCGGGTGCTTGTATGTTTCTCAGAAAGAGTGTTCTTGATGAAATTGGACTACTCGACGAGTGTTTTTTCATGTATGGCGAAGATATTGATCTGTCGTACCGTATCACCAAGGCTGGTTATAGGAATTATTACTTTCCTGAAGCAAGGATTATACACTATAAAGGCGAAAGCACCAAGAAAGCCAGCGTTAATTACGTGTTTACATTCTATCAGGCAATGATCATTTTTGCACGCAAGCATTTTTCGCAAAAAAATGCCCGTCTGCTTGCCTTCATGATTCACCTTGCGATATGGTTTCGCGCCAGCTTATCAATTCTATGGCGTTTTGCACGCAACATCTTCCTGCCTCTTACCGATGCAGTGGTTATGTTCGTTGGGTTTCTCTTTCTGAAAAACTATTGGGAAGCAACTATCAAGTACGTGGAGGGAGGGAGTTATCCTATTGAATTCATCACCATTGCAGTGCCATCCTACATTTTTGTGTGGTTGTTGTCAGTTTATTTTTGCGGTGGATACGACAGGCCTGTTAAGCTGTTGAAGTTGTTTCAGGGTCTTTTTTTTGGCACTGTAACTATACTGGTAATCTATGGATTGCTTAGTGAGGAATACCGTTTTTCGCGTGCTTTAATCATTCTCGGTGCCTTCTGGGGGCTTTTATCCATGACCGCCACAAGGTTTCTGCTTCAATTCACCGGGCACAAGGATTTTAAGCTGGAGGGTAGCGAACGAAAACGATATGCAATTGTTGGCGAGGCAGACGAATGCGAAAGGGTGGCTGAACTCTTGCGAAAAACTGATGCCAGACCCAGCTTTATTGGGCTTGTTCGACCCGGTGATTCGCTTCCCGACTCAGCACTGTTTCTGGGAAACATCAGCCAACTGCGCGATATAATCACAATTTATCAGATTAACGAAGTGGTGTTTTGTGCCCGTGATATTACTTCACAAAACATCATTGATACTATGACCGGTCTTAACGGCATAAAAATCGAATACAAGATTGCTCCTCCCGAAAGCATGTTTGTGATTGGAAGCAGTTCGATTAACACTTCCGGCGATCTGTATATGGTTGAAATCAACAACATTGCCCGTCCAAACAACCGAAGAAGCAAAAGGCTGTTCGATGTGGCAGCGTCTTTGGTAATGCTTCTGCTGTGGCCTTTGGGAGCCATGGTAACGCGTAAACCCCGCAAATTGCTTATCAACATCATGATGGTTCTCACTGGCTTTCGGTCATGGGTAGGATATTCAATACCGGAAAAAAATATTGCGATGAAGTTGCCTTCAATCCGTAAGGGAATACTCACTCCGGCCGATTCGATAAAAGAACATCAGCTTACAGCCGAAGACCTTGTGCGGCTCAATATCCTTTATGCCCGAAATTACCGTGTTGCAACAGATATTAACACCCTTGTTAAAGGTTTTACACGAACAGGTGGCAGTTGATTCGACAAAACAATTGAGGCTGGTGTTTGTTAGTGAATAAACCAATCAGAAAATCAAACATTCCTATATGGCTAATTTCAATATTGTAATGCCCAAGCTTGGCGAAAGCGTGATCGAAGCCACAATCATACGCTGGTTAAAGAAAGAAGGCGAAACGGTTGCCGAAGACGAACCAGTTGTGGAAATTGCAACCGATAAGGTTGACAGCGAAATACCATCGCCGGTGGAAGGCACTATACAAAAAATACTTTTCAGCGAAGGCGATGTTGTTGCAGTTGGAGAGGTTATTGCGATAATTACAATTAGTGGCGGTGTTGACGCTGAACAGGAAACCATACCTGAATCAGCATCTAAAGTTGAAATCCGGCCGCAACAAGATAATATGGTTGTGGTTTCGCCTGAGCCACTTTCTCACAAATTTGATGAGAGTCAAAAAGTTTCGAGGTTTTACAGCCCCTTAGTCAAAAATATTGCACGGGAAGAAAATCTCACTTTGATAGATCTGGAATCTATTCCTGGCACCGGAAAGGATGGCAGATTGACAAAGGACGATCTCATTGGCTGGCTGAAACAAAGAGATAAAAAACCGCTGGTTGGCGTTTTGGCCGGGAATCCGGACAGGCCTATTTCGCCAGAAAAGGCTTCAACATCAAGTCAGCTGGTTCAAAATGTCGAGATTATTGAAATGGATCGCATGCGGCGAATGATTGCCGATCACATGGTAGCCTCGGTTCGCACTTCGCCACATGTAACTTCTTTCATCGAAGTTGATGTAACCAATCTTGTTTTGTGGCGCGAGAAAATTAAAGAGGAGTATCTGCGGCGGGAAGGCGAAAAGATTACATACATGCCTGCATTCATCGAAGCCGCTGCAAAAGCCTTGAAAGAATATGCAAATGTAAACGCTTCGGTTGAGGGATACAATATTATCAGGCGTCGCAACATAAATATTGGCATAGCTACCGCTCTTCCGAACGGCAACCTTATTGTGCCAGTGATTAAAGATGCCGATCAGAAAAACCTTGCAGGTTTGACAAAAGACCTAAACCGCCTTGCAAATAAAGCCCGTAACAATAAACTCGACCCCGACGATGTACAAGGCGGCACTTTCACAATCACCAACCTGGGAACTTTCGGAAGCCTTACAGGCACTCCGATTATCAACCAGCCGCAAGTAGCAATTCTTGGAATTGGTGTAATAAAGAAAAAACCTGTTGTGATTGAAACCCCAACCGGCGATGTGATTGCCATCAGACACATGATGATTCTTTCGCTATCATACGATCATCGGGCTGTTGATGGAGCGCTGGGCGGTTTGTTCATCAAACGGATTGCCGAACTGATTGAAAATTTCGATATCAACCGCACGGTATAAACAATAACTCTAATATCTTTGTGTGCTGAACCTGCTGTTATGGTTCAGCATTTTTTATTTTATGAGCATAAAAATCACAAAACCGCTTGCGATATTCGACCTGGAGACAACAGGTGTTAACGTTGGAACCGATCGCATTGTGGAAATATGCATCCTTAAGGTGATGCCAGATGGCAAACAATACACAAGAACCCAGCGTATAAACCCTACAATACCAATTCCGCCAAATGTAACCGCTATTCATGGCATAACTGACAATGATGTTAAGGATAAGCCAACATTTAACAAGGTAGCCGGCGAGTTGTTGAAATTTATTGAAAATTGCGACTTGTGCGGTTTTAATGCACTTAAGTTCGATCTTCCACTCCTTGCAGAAGAGTTCTTAAGGGCAGGTGCTGATTTCGACCTCAAAGGAAGGCGGATAGTTGATGTGCAGAATATTTTTCATAAAATGGAACCTCGAAACCTGAGCGCCGCCTACAGGTTCTACTGCAACAAGGAGCTTATAAACGCACACGGAGCAGAAGCTGATACTATGGCAACATATGAAGTTCTCAAAGCACAACTTCAGCGATACGAACACTCGGATTACCATGCAAAAGACGGCAGTATAAGCACTTTTCCAAAAAACATGGACGCTCTGCACGAATTCTCGACTATGCACCGGTTCTGCGACCTGGCAGGCTATCTGATCTTTGACGATAAGAATCTTGAGACTTTTAATTTTGGAAAACACAAGGGCATACCGGTGGAAGAGGTGTTCAAGATCGAACCCTCCTACTACGACTGGATGATGAAGAGTAAGTTTCCTGAGTACACAAAAAAAATTATCACAGGTATAAAATTGAGAAGCCTAAGCAAATAAACCAATTTACAGCAATAAAGCTCAAATTTGCATGAAAAGCAACAATTAACCCATTTTAAGCATTTGACAACATCCAAACGATTAATCCGGCTGAACAGCCAACCGACAAAAACACTGCAAACTGACCTTTCAACCCAGATTAAGCATTTGACAATGCTTAAACGATTAAGTGTTTGTAATCAGCCCAATAAGAATTGCGCTGCACAAACACTAGCTCGGGATTACACTCATGGAATCAATAGTTCAGCCCTAACGGGCTTTCTATTGATTAATTCGGGTTCAATGAAAATATTTATATTATGAAGATTATCTGCATTGGCCGTAACTACCACGAGCATGCCAAAGAGTTGAAAAACCCTGTTCCTAGCGAGCCGGTATTTTTTCTCAAGCCCGATACTGCTCTGCAAATAAATAACCGTCCTTTTTTTTATCCGGATTTTTCGAACAACATCCATCACGAGATTGAAGTTGTGCTGAAACTGTGCAAAACCGGCAGGAAAATAGAAAAGGGTTTTGCTACTGGATATATCGGTCATGTAGGGCTTGGTATTGATTTCACAGCACGCGATCTTCAGGATGAATTAAAACAGAAAGGGCTGCCTTGGGAAAAATCGAAAGCGTTTGATTTTGCGGCTCCCGTAAGCCAGTTTATTCCGGTTTCATCGCTTCGTGATCTGGAAAAAATCAGTTTCCGACTCAACAGGAATGGAGAAACCGTTCAGAATGGAACAACATCAGATCTGATTTTTGGATTCGATGAGATTATTTCATTCGTTTCGAAGTTCATCACACTCCGGGCCGGTGATCTGATATTCACCGGAACTCCCGAAGGTGTAGGCCCGGTGGTTATCGGCGATCGTTTGGAAGGCTACCTCAACGATCAAAAGATGCTTGATTTTTACATAAGGTAGATAACGCCGATTGCGTATCTGAACCCCGGTAGCGGTGATAAGTTTTTCGGCCGGTACAGTATTTCAACCGGATTGAGTGATTTCCCGCAAAACAGCAAAACTCTGGTAATGTTCTATATTTCGTGCAATTATTAGATTGCTGATAAAGACATTATCTCTTATGAATTGCCAGTTTTGGTTTAACAATTTTTAACAGCAACGTTTTCAGCACGCTATCGTGTAATTAGTAATTTTGCTGCTAAACAAAAACGGTAGAACATATGTCAGAAATTGATATTAAGGAACTAAACGACAAGATTCGGGTCGAGAGCACTATTGTTGAACTCATCAATATGGAGATGCAAAAAGTGATTATCGGGCAGCGCCATTTGGTTGAGCGGCTGCTAATCGGATTGCTTTCCGATGGTCATATTTTGCTTGAAGGAGTACCAGGATTAGCCAAAACCTTGTCGGTTGTATCACTCGCAAACACTATAAAAGCAAAATTCAGTCGTATTCAGTTTACTCCCGATCTGTTGCCTGCCGATCTGATTGGTACAATGATTTATAGCCAGAAGAAAGAGGAGTTTTTGGTTCGCAAAGGGCCGTTGTTTGCAAATTTTATCCTTGCCGATGAAATTAACCGCGCCCCGGCAAAAGTTCAAAGCGCCCTTCTGGAAGCAATGCAGGAACGCCAGGTTACTATCGGAGAAACAACTTACCGGATGGACGAACCGTTTCTTGTTTTGGCTACACAAAATCCTATTGAACAGGAAGGTACTTATCCCCTACCCGAGGCGCAGATTGACCGCTTTATGCTGAAAGTAGTGATCACATATCCATCGCGCGAAGAAGAAAAGCTAATACTCCGGCAACGTATTACCAATGAAATTCCAACTAACCGACAAGTTCTGACCCCTGAAGATATTCTGCGTGCCCGGAAAATTGTTCGCGAAGTGTATCTTGACGAGAAAATCGAAAACTACATTACCGATATTGTTTTTGCAACACGTTTTCCTTCTGATTACAAGTTGAAGAAATATGAAGGTATGATAAGCTATGGCGCTTCGCCACGTGCAAGTATTTACATGGCACTTGCCTCAAAAGCCTACGCCTTCATAAAGCGCCGAGGGTATGTAATACCTGAAGATGTACGCGCAGTTGCCCAAGATATACTCCGGCACAGGATAGGGCTTACATACGAAGCCGAAGCGGAAAACATCAAAACAACCGATATAATCAGCGATATTCTCAATACCGTTGAAGTTCCGTAACCAGCCAACCTGATGCAGTTCGAAACATCCGATATAATAAAGAAAGTAAGGCGGATAGAGATCAAAACCCGCGGTTTGACCCGTCAGATATTCTCGGGGCAATATCATAGTGCCTTCAGAGGTAAGGGAATCATATTCAGTGAGGTAAGAGAATATCAGTATGGCGATGATATCCGATCAATTGACTGGAACGTAACAGCGCGCCTTAATCATCCCTTTGTAAAACTTTTCGACGAAGAACGCGAACTAACCGTGATGCTGCTTATTGACGTAAGCGGTTCGAATGAATTCGGAACCGAAAACCGGTTTAAAGAGGAAATGATGACAGAAATTGCCGCAGTGCTCGCTTTTTCTGCAATTAACAACAACGATAAAGTAGGAGTGATTTTTTTTAGCGACCGCGTTGAGAAATTCATCACACCAAAAAAAGGCACAACCCACATACTACGGATCATACGCGAACTGATTGACTTCAAACCCAAAAGCCAGCGAACCGACATTGCGGAGGCATTACGATACCTAAACAACACTATCAAGAAGAGAGCGGTGGTTTTTATCCTGTCCGACTTCTTAGACAGCCCTTTCGAGGAGTCGCTCCGAATATCGGCGCGCAAGCATGATGTAGTCTCGCTTTGCGTTTACGATCGACGCGAACGCAACCTCCCCCCTCTCGGACTCACAAGGTTCTACAATAAAGAAACCGGAAAATATATTTGGATTGATTCCTCATCGAAAAGGGTAAGAGACAACTATAAATTGTGGTGGGAACAGCACGACGAACGTATTCGTAATATCTTCCGAAAAGCCGGGGTAGATTACGTATCAATCCACACCGGGGAAGATTTCGTGAAACCACTGATGTATCTGTTTAAACAGCGTGAAGCAAGAAGATAGAGACTAATAAAATGAAAAGCGCTTCAAAACGTGGAGGATGCTCTGTGATCAGTAGTACAACAATTATTGGATTGTTGTTTTTTGTGTTGCCAGTATCGCTCTTTGGCGAAAATCAACCTGCTTTACCATCGGCAAAACTCTCGGTTCACCCCTATTCGATTCCTTTGGGAGGCCAGACTGTACTGTTGGTCGAAATTGAAACACCGCAGGGCATTACTGTTCGGTGGCCTGATGGTTTTGATACGTTGCTAAAACCACTGGAAATCGTCAGGCAAACGGATGTTGATACTACCAGACGTAGCAATCCGGAGCGTTTCATGCTAAAGAAAGAGTACGCTGTAACATCATTCGACACAGGTTTTCATGTTATAAGACCCATTCAATTTGGCTATCGCCTGAATCAAGAAAGTGATTATTCGATTCTGGAAACAAATCCATTGCTGATTCACATTGCCGGTGTTAAGGTTAATATTTCTGAGCCTATCCGCGACATCAAGGATATAGCGCGCGTGCCGGTTACATGGCTGGAGGTTTTGGCAGGTTTTGCCCTGCTGACAGCACTTTCATCGTTGGTATATCTGTTTATATGGCATCGCAGAAAGAAACGGATGCAGCCTAAAGCTATCTATGTGCCCCGTAATCAGATGTTACCACCACATCGAATTGCACTTGACGAGTTAGAACGTCTGAAAACTAAAAAACTATGGCAACAAGGTAAAATAAAGGAGTATCATACGGAACTCACCGAAATCATACGTCGTTACATTGAACAGCGTTTCACTCTTTCGGCTCTTGAAATGACCACATTTGAGATTCTCGATTCCTTAGATCGAACAAATCTTACCTCTGCGAACCGCGAAAAGCTCGAAAGGATTCTGACTCTTGCCGATTTTGTAAAATTTGCCAAATGGCAGCCTCAAGCCGATCACCACGAAAGGAGCTTTGTTAATGCAATGGATTTTGTGCGTGAAACTATTCCGGTTGCAGAAGAAGTAGTAACGCCGCCTGTTGAAGAACAATCAGCGGAAGGAGGTAAGTAATGGAAAATTTATGGTTTAATGAGATAACTTTTGCTTCACCCAATTTTCTATACCTACTGCTGTTGATTCCGGCTTTGATAGGATGGTACATTTTTCGTCATTTCAGAAGCAGGCCTGGGATACAAATATCAAGTTTCTCCCCTTTTTCATCGGTAAAAGGCACCGTAAAGCAGTATGCTTATCATTCTCTTTTTACAATAAGGATGATAGCCATAACACTGTTAATTTTTGCTCTCGCACGCCCCCAATCGAGTTTCAGAGAAGAAGATATAACAGTAGAAGGCATAGATATCATGATTTCGTTCGATATTTCGGGGAGTATGCTGGCCGAAGATTTGAAGCCAAACCGTATTGAAGCAGCTAAAGATATTGCCATTGAATTTATTCAGGGGCGAAAAAACGACCGGATAGGGTTAGTTGCGTTTAGCGGTGAGAGTTTCACACAATGCCCTCTAACAACTGATCATCACGTGTTGATTAACCTTTTCAGGGAAATCCGCAGCGGCATGATTCGCGACGGAACTGCAATTGGTGATGGATTAGCCACTGCGGTCAACCGTTTGCGCGATAGCCAAGCTGTGAGCCGCGTAATTATTCTGATTACCGATGGTATAAACAACATGGGTTCGGTCGACCCGCTCACAGCCGCCGAAATGGCAAGCATGTTCGGGATAAGGGTATATGCTATTGGCGTTGGAACAATCGGGCAAGCTCCTTATCCTGTAATAACCCCCTTTGGAAAGCGTTACGAGATGGTAGATGTAAGAATTGACGAAGAACTCATGAAGCAAATTGCAGCTATTACCGGCGGTCGTTACTTCCGAGCCACAGATAATCAGACGCTTCGCAATATTTATACTGAGATCGACAGATTAGAAAAATCAAAAATTGATGTTACCGAGTACCATCATCAGGTTGAGGAATTTCGACCATTGGCATTGCTAGCACTGCTTCTGCTTGCATTTGAAATAATAACAAGATTGTTAATATTCAGATCCACTCCATGATTTTAATCAATAAGAAACCATGTTCCGATTCGAACATATCGCTTCGTTGCAATACCTGCTGATAATTCCGGCTGTACTGCTGCTGTTTGTCTGGTGGATGCACTGGAGGCAAAAGTCGTTGCGGCAGTTTGGCGAACCCGCATTGGTTGGCAGACTAATGCCTTTGGTTTCGAAAGGGAAACATTGGATAAAAATCAGTTTGTATATGCTTGGCCTGGCCTCATTGATAATAGCTGTGGCTAATCCGCAGGTTGGTGTTAAGCTTGCTGATACCGAAGTAACTGGGGTAGATATTGTTGTGGCAATGGATGCATCGAGCAGCATGCTGGCCGAAGATACGGAACCCAACCGGCTGGAAAGAGCAAGGCAAACTCTAATCCGACTTGTAGGCCAATTGGAAAACGACCGCATTGCAATTCTTGTTTTCGGAAGGTGGTCGTACCCGCTGCTACCACTTACAAGCGATTATACCGCTGCCAAGATGTTTCTCAATAACATCAACACCGACCTTATTCCTGTGCAGGGAACTTCAATAGCCGATGCTATAGATCTCGCAATCCGATCGTTTAGTCCCGGCGATCATGGTAAAGCGCTGATTCTTATCTCCGATGGCGAAGATCATGAAGGCGGTGTAATGGAAAAGGTAGAGGCTGCAACAGATCAAGGGATCACAATACATACTATTGGAATTGGTAGTACACAAGGAGCCCCTATACCAATGTTCAGCGGCGAAACAAGAGTGGGCTTTCGCCGCGACCAGCAAGGAAACACTATCATTACCCGCAAGAATGAAGCGCTTCTTCAGCAAATTGCCCTGGCTGGAAACGGTATCTATACAAGGTCCACTGCTCCACATACCGTAGTAAACCGAATTATTGACGAAATTCGCAAGAAGGAAGGCGTTGCCTACGAAATAAACAGATATGCCGACTTTGAAACCCGATACTACTATTTTATATTCATTGCCATGGCTCTGCTCATTGCCGAATTGTTGATAAGCGACCGAAACAACTTGTGGTTCAGAAAGTTAAAACGTTTTTTGCCTGTTTTTCTGTTATTCGCCTCCTGTGAGGTCAAAGCGCAGGGTATTGGGGAGTTGCGTAGAGGGAATTCGCAATATCGCAACGAACAATTCGATGAAGCCGAAAAGAGCTACCGGAGCGTGGTAGAAAATCAAAAACTTCTTCCTAAAACTCTGTATAATCTTGGAAATGCAATATATAGACAGGAAAACTATGAAGAAGCAGCATCAGTATTTGAGCAAGCAGTAACTCAAAAAACAGATCCGCTTCAACGCTCCAACGCTTTTCACAACTTAGGTAATGCGCTGCTGAAATCAAACCGTTTGACCGAAAGTATTGATGCCTACAAGAATGCTTTGCGTTTGAACCCAGAGGACGATAACACACGCCACAATCTTGCTTTTGCTATGCAACTACTTCAACAGCAACAGCAACAGCAACAGCAGCAACAGCAGCAACAAGGGAGTGATGAACAAAACGAGAATCAAAACCAGCAAGAGCAACAGGGCGATCCATCCGATGATGATCAGCAGCAGCAGCAACAACAACAGCAGCAACAACAGCGTTCATCGCCAAAACAACTCTCGCGCGATGACGTTGAGCGGATGTTGCAGGCGCTCAGTGAGGAAGAACAAAAACTTCTTGAGCAGCTTAAGCATAATCGAACACATCACGAACGAGAGCGCGTAGAAAAAGACTGGTAAGAGAGTTATATAACTACTATTTTTAACGAAAAATAAAAGTCAGTTTCGGAAGTTTATAGGAAAAGCAATGAGCCACCTAAGAAATATAATAGCGGTAATATTGATATTAAACGTTGCAGTTGTTTCGGGCAGCGATGTACGTATTGATGTTTCGGCACCGGCAGAGGTTAACGTGGGGGAGCAATTTCGTGTGGTTTATACCGTGAATGCAGAGGTAGAGAAGTTTAATGCTCCGGCTTTCGGGCAATTGAATGTAATAACGGGCCCAAGCCAATCAACAAGCAGTTCCATTCAAATCATAAACCAACAAATTACCCGAACTCAGGTTACTACATTCACTTTTATAGTTTCGGCTACCGCAGAAGGTACTTTTACAATTCCTCCCGCTCGGGTAAGATCGGGCAACAGGGATTATAGCAGCGTTCCCGTTGTTATTAAGGCTGTTGCGGGATTACCAGCCCAGCCTGGGCACCCGGCACAACCTCAAATACAAGCAGGAATGCCAGGTCCGAGAGATGTGTTTCTTCGTGTAGTAACCGATAAAAACAGCGCCTGGGTTGGTGAAGAGATAATCGTTACCTATAAGTTGTTTACCCGCGTGCCGGTTGCAAACTATACGATGGACCAAACACCTTCCCACTCTGGGTTTTGGTCGGAGGTTCTAACACCCGGACAAGGACGAATTACTCAATACACCGAGATCTACAACGACCAGCAATATACAGTAGCCGAACTACGAAAAGTTGCGCTGTTTCCTCACCAAGGCGGCACACTAACCATCGAACCATTAGAAATTCAGGTGATTGTTCAGGTTCCACAACAAACCAGACGTAGAACAGGCGATCCCTTTTTCGACAGTTTTTTCAACGACCCATTTTTTGGATCACACATGCAAAATGTGACCAAAAACCTGCGATCCAACTCACTCCGGATTGAAGTAAAACCCCTACCGGCTCAAAACCGCCCGGCAAACTTTGGAGGTGCAGTTGGTAATTTTACGCTTCAGGCAACTGTAGATAAAACTGAAGTCAATGCTAACGAAGGTATAAACCTCAGTATTTCAATTAGTGGCAATGGAAATTTACGTCTTTTCGAAAAACCCGACATCGGTTTTCCGCCTGCCTTCGAAGTTTTCGAACCGGAAGCAAGTTCAAACATTAATGCAACACCACAGGGTGTAAGTGGTACCCGTACAATTAACTACCTTATGATCCCGCGTTCGGCCGGCACCTACACAATACGGCCTGCAGCATTCACATTCTTTAACCCTGACCTTGAACGATACATTACACTTCAAACTCCCGAATTTAACTTTAAGGTTCACAGGAGTGCCACAGCCGAAACAACCGAAGGAATAGCCATTGCCGAGCAGCATGCTATTCAAATGATCGGTACGGATATTCGTTATATCCGTCAATTACCTTTTAGATTGCATCTTGCTAATGTTTGGTTTTTCGGGACGTTAAGGTTTTATTTGCTGCTTCTGGCTCCGGTATTGTTATTCATTGCGTTCTTGTTCTTCTGGCGCGAACATATCCGCCGCAATATGGATATTGCACGTGTTCGAAACCGTAAAGCAACACGAATTGCGCGAAACCGACTAAAAAACGCTAACGAATATATGAAACTCAGGCAAAGAGACCCCTACTTCGAAGAACTTGCTAAAGCTATGTGGGGCTACCTGAGCGATAAATTCAACATCCCACCCGCAGAGTTATCGCTCGAAACGGTAAAGGAAAAACTTATGCACACACAGGTGAACCAACAGATCATCAATAACTTCATTGAACTGTTAAACCGCTGCGAATATGCGCGGTTTGCTCCGCCAACCAAAGACGACTCTCTGGAAAAACATTACAACGAAGCTCTGGAACTGATTGGTAGAATAGAAAAGGAATTAGGATGAAGACCTTAACGCACAACTTTATTTACGTTGCGACTATCTGGATGCTTTCAATGAGCTTTTATTCACAAGCTGCTGTTGATCCACGCATCAAAGCCGAACAAATTATACAACAGGCAAACCTGAAATATTCAGAGGGCTACTTTACACATGCCCTTGAACTATATTATGAAGCATTAGCTCTTGGAGTTGAATCAGCCGAACTCTACTACAATACTGGAAACACTTACTTCAAACTTGGGAAATTTCCCCGGGCGATTCTAAATTATGAGAGAGCACTCCGGCTGCAGCCTGGTGACGAAAATACCCGTTTTAACCTGCAACTGGCCAATCTAAGGATTGTCGACAAGATTGAACCGTTGCCCGAACTATTCTACAAAAGGTGGTGGAGATCATTAATTAACCTGAACCATGCCGATGTGTGGGGGCGTTGGGCTATAATTCTGCTTGCAGGCTCGGTTCTGCTGGCCGTTGTGTATCTTGTATCAACGCCAACACTGGTAAAACGTTCGACATTCTACCTATCGTTGCTGATGATTTCTACGTCAATACTGTTTTTAGCGTTAGCCTATTTATCTCATCACTACAGTGAAAAACGAAACGAAGCTATCGTTATTCAACCATCCTTGACAGTGAAAAGCGCTCCTAACGATAATAGTACAGATCTCTTTGTGATTAATGAAGGCACAAAAGTTTGGATAACCGACCAGATTGGAGAATGGAAAGAGGTTCGCATTGCCAATGGAAACAGAGGCTGGAGCAAGCGTGAAGCAATTGAAATCATTTGAACGCCAACCGGTAACAGCGTAGATTTTGGTTCACATTTCACAATTTTCGAATTTGCCTTTACAAAGTCTTGTCGTCAAACATGATAAATGTAGGATTACTATCCGATACACATGGTAGCCTGCCTGATGGCTGGCGAAATTTTTTTACATCTGTTAATGAAATTTGGCACGCTGGTGATATCGGCAGCATAGAAACGGCCATAGCTTTAGAAGAATTCAAACCGTTGAGAGCCGTACACGGCAATATTGACGACATAACACTCTCGCAACAATTTCCTGAGGTGCTGTTGTTTGATTGCGAGAAACTCAAGGTGCTAATAACTCATATCGGCGGTAATCCGGACAAGTATCACAGCAAGGCTTTCAAAATCATCGAACAGGAAAAGCCCGGTCTGTTCATTTGCGGTCATTCGCACATACTGAAAGTAATCTACGATAAAAAGCATGATATGCTTCATATCAACCCGGGAGCAGCCGGTAATTTTGGAATTCACACTAACATTACAATGGTGCGGTTTACCGTGGACAGCAATACTGTAAGGCATCTTGAAGTTTTCGACCGCCCACGGAATTGGAGAAAATTGTCGTTATAAAATCCATAACTGATTTTGATAACTCTTATCCTTGCGAACCGCCAGACGATTTAATGGCACGAATGCGTTGAAGCAATGTTGGATGCGAGTAGTTGAAAAACACATAAACCGGATGAGGAGTAAGGTTGCTCAGATTTTTTCTGGTGAGTTTCTTTAAAGCGCTGATAAGTTCTTTGTCTAACCCATATTCTTTGGCAAACCTGTCGGCATGAAATTCGGCACCTCTCGAATACAGCTTGGCAATTATCCCGATTAAGGCGCTTATCGGACTGTAAATCATCCCAAAAGCAATCAAACCAATGTGGAATGAATGGTTCTCGATCCCGAGAGCAGCGCTAAGTTTTGGACTCCCAATAAAAAGGCTGAAAATAAATAGAGTGATCCCGGTCTGGAGGATCGAAAAAAACAGCCCTTTCCAGATGTGCCTGCGTTTATAGTGCCCTATTTCGTGAGCAAGAACCGCAACCACTTCATTAATATCCATATCGTTAATGAGTGTATCGTAAAGTACGATTCGTTTTTTACTTCCTATGCCCGCAAAATAGGCATTTGCTTTGGTAGAGCGCTTTGAGCCGTCAATTACAAAAATGTTTTTCATCCGGAACTTTGCTTTTTCAGCGAATATCATGATCGCTCCACGTAAATCGCCATCCGGTAGTGGGGTTTGCTTATTGAACAACGGTACTATCAAGCTTGAATAAAACAGATTCATCAGCAATCCGAAGCCGGTTATTACCAGCAAGGCATATATCCAGAAATTATACGGGTCGAGTTGATATAAAGCGATAATTGCCGCCAGCAGTCCGCCACCTATCAAAGCTCCTAACAGCCAACCTTTTATCTTGTCAACCAGAAACAGGCGCAGTGTTGTTTTATTGAAGCCAAAACGCTCCTCTATAACAAAAGTTTGATAAATGTCGAACGGCGTAGTAATGATATCGGAAGCAAGCATCAGTATGCCGAAGAAGATGAGAGCCATTGCCACCGGATGCACAGTAATCTGACGAACCAGTTCATCAAGAAATGGAAGCCCGCCTGCAAGTAAAAAGGTCAGCAAAGCGATAAAGCCAATGGTTCCGGAAATAAAACCAAACCTATTGTTTGCCATTTTGTATTGCTGTTGTCTGGCGTAACCTTGATCGTCATATACGTCGGTGAGTTCATCAGGTATTGGCTGCTTTCGGTTCTGGTCGTTAAGGTAATCGAGATATTGGTCAAGCAAAAAGCTTAATGTGAGAAATGTAACGATCAGAATAAAAATCAATTCCGGGGTCATAACAATTTACGGTATATTCATGTATTTATGGCTCTGCAGGGAAATCGCCCATCTGGGATGTGCTTTAATGTAATCAACAATGATTGGAATTGCTGATTTCCGTTGGCTCCATTCCGGTTGCAGAAACAGTTTACATTCAGGCATCACTTTATCGGTCAGCGATTCGGCCCATATCAGGTCGGAATCACAACACACAACCACCTTTAACTCATTGGCTAACTGCAAGATATTTTTATGGGTGGGTAATTTTTTTTTTGGCGAAAGACAAATCCAGTTCCAATGCCCTGTGAGGGGTTCTGATCCTGAGGTTTCTAAATAGCGTTTTATTGCGAACCTCTCCAATTGTTCGCAAAGGTAGCTCAGGTTGTAGAGCAGCGGTTCGCCACCGGTAACCACCACTGCCTTGGCGGGATAGTTTGCAGCCCTTGCAACCGTCTCATCAACACAGATCAATGGATGTACTGAAGCATCCCATGATTCTTTAACATCGCACCAGAAACAACCAACATCGCAACCTCCCAGGCGAATAAAGTAAGCCGCCCTGCCTGTGTGGTAACCTTCTCCCTGCAAAGAGTAAAACTCTTCCATTATCGGCAGCATTTTGCCAGATTTCAGTGCGTTGTTGTCGAAAAAATTCATTTCAGGGTTATCTGTAAATTTCTTTTCGGGCGGCTTTGAAGGTGTTTTGCAATAACGCTACGATTGTCATTGGGCCTACACCACCTGGTACTGGGGTGATTGCTGCTGCTTTTTTGGAAACCTCGGCGAAATCAACATCCCCTACAAGCATTGATTCCCCGTTTTCTTCGATTCGGTGAATCCCGACATCAATGATTACAGAACCTTCTTTTACCATTGCTGCCGTTACAAATTTTGGAACCCCAATGGCAGCTATGAGAATATCGGCTTGCCGCGTTATTTCGCTGATGTTGGTTGTTTGACTATGGCAAATTGTTACTGTACAGTTGCCAGGTTTTGCTTTTCGGGAAAGAAGGATGCTAACCGGTGTTCCAACTATATTACTGCGACCCAGCACCACACAATGTTTTCCTGCTGTGGCAATATTGTAATATTCAAGCAATTGAATAATTCCAAAAGGGGTAGCAGGCAGATATGCCGGCAGATTTTGTAGCATTCGTCCAGCGTTTACCGGATGAAAGCCATCAACATCCTTGGCAGGGTTAATTCGTTCGATAATTCGGGCTGTGTTTATATGCAAAGGCAATGGCAACTGCACGATAAAGCCGTCAACTTCCTCATCAAAGTTGAGGAAGTCAACCACATCGAGCAACTCATCTTCCTGTATTGATGCCGGGTATCTATACACCGACGATATCATCCCGATGGAATGGGCTGCTTTTTCCTTGTTCTTCACATACGTATTGCTGGCAGGGTCATCGCCAACAATCACAGCGGCAAGATGTGGCACTTTTTCTTCGTTATCAAGCATGCCAGCTATCTGGGTTGCGAGCTCTTTTTTCTTTTTTTCGCCCGCCTGTTTACCATCAATAAGTATCATTTGGTGTAGTTTGGTTATCGGCGGTTATGTTTCTGGTTCATCATTCTCATCATGTTTGCTGCGCCTCCGGTTGCCACTGTTTTCATCATTTTCCGCGTATCATCAAACTGTTTCATCAGTTTGTTTACCTGCTGGATGTCGGTTCCGCTTCCTAATGCAATCCGTTTCCGGCGGCTGCCATTAATCAGTGCAGGGTTAGCACGTTCGGCAGGGGTCATCGAATTGATTATAGCTTCAATACCTATAAAGGCATTATCATCAATATCAATGTTTTTCATAGCTTTACCCATGCCGGGTATCATTCCCATGAGATCTTTGATGTTACCCATCTTTTTAATTTGCCGTATTTGTGAAAGGAAATCATCGAAGTTGAACTGGTTTTTTGCAAGTTTTTTTTGCAACTTGCGAGCTTCTTCGGTATCTAACTGTTCCTGAGCTTTTTCAACGAGCGAAACAATATCTCCCATCCCTAAAATACGATCGGCCATTCGTTGGGGATAAAAGATGTCAATTGCATCAAGCTTCTCTCCTATTCCGACAAATTTGATGGGTTTATCAACCACAGCTTTGATTGTAATGGCAGCTCCGCCGCGTGTATCGCCATCCAATTTAGTAAGTACAACACCGTCGAAGTCGAGCCTGTCGTTGAAAGCTTTAGCTGTGTTCACGGCATCCTGACCGGTCATTGAGTCAACAACAAAGAGTGTTTCGTGAGGCGATACAGCATCCTTCACTGCCTTAATTTCCTGCATCATCTGCTCGTCAATAGCCAAACGGCCTGCTGTATCAATGATCACTACCTGATGCCCCCAGTCGCGGGCGTGCTTTAGGGCGTTTCGTGCGATTGATACGGGTTTTTGGTTGCCCTCTTCGGTGTAAACATCCACTGTAATCTGGGAAGCCAGCACCTTAAGCTGCTCTATGGCAGCGGGGCGGTAAACATCGCAGGCAACCAGTAGGGGCTTTTTCCCCCTTTTATTTAAAACATGATTAGCGAGTTTAGCAGAAAAGGTGGTCTTGCCCGAGCCTTGCAAACCGGCGATCAAAATAACAGCAGGATTACCTTTTAGATTAATGTCGGTTTTATCACCACCCATCAGGTTCACAAGGCGGTCGTGAACAATTTTCACCATTAGCTGCCCTGGCGAAATGGCTTTAAGCACATTCTGCCCAAGAGCTGCTTCCTTTACTTCGTCAGTGAATTGTTTGGCGATCTTGTAGCTTACATCGGCATCGAGCAAAGCCTTACGAACATCTTTGAGCGTTTCGGCCACGTTGATTTCGGTAATTCGGCCATGGCCTTTCAGTACTTTAAATGCTCGATCGAGCTTCTCACTTAGGTTCTCAAACATAGCAGGCGATTGTTTTCGCGGCAAAGATAGCGATTAAAGAAAAAGGACGGTTAGTATGAACCTTCACTGAGTCAGCGTTTCAGGTTCGACACTGGAAAGCTAAAAAAAACTCATCGCTACTGTAACGTCGTGTTTAATTGTGTCAGAATTACTACATTTGGCAGCTCAATAAAACGTTAATTCTAATTCTAAAGTAAAATGAAAAAAACATTACTTATTGCCGTACTGGTAACCTTTGCCTTGCATGCCTCAGCACAATGGATACCACAGGCAACCGGTTTTACAGCACCTTCGCGTGGTTTGCAATACGTGCACGCCGTTGATGCCAATGTTGTGTGGGCTGCAGCATACGATGGAGTTACGCCCACCAACTGGATCCAGGAGTTTACCCGCACTGTTAATGGCGGCAATCTCTGGACGCCAGGAACCATACCTGCAGCAGGTTGCGGTTTTTCCATGATTTTTGCCCTTGATGGCCAAACAGCCTGGGCAGCTATGTTCAGCCCCAACGGAACGCATGCTTCGCAGGGAATTTACAAAACAACTAATGGCGGAGTTAATTGGGTAGAGCAAACTACTGCTGTGTTTAACCATGCCCTTGGAGCTTTTCCAAATGTTGTTCACTTTTTCAATGCCAACGAAGGCTTCTGCATGGGCGATCCTGTTGGAGGCTTTTTCGAAATCTACATTACCAACAATGGCGGAACAAACTGGACACGCGTTCCGACAACAAATATTCCGGCTCCCCTTGCCGGCGAATGGGGTATTGTAGGCTACTACGATGCCATAGGTAATACTGTTTGGTTTGGAACCAACAAAGGCAGAGTGTTCAGGTCGGTTGACAAAGGCAACACATGGACAGTGGCCACCACGCCGCTAACAAACAAATACGTCAAACCGAAATTTGCCAACGAGTTGTATGGTATTATTCAGGATGTATCTGCAGGAACAACTGGCGCACTGGCAAAAACTGAAGACGGCGGACTTACGTGGGAGCTTGTTTCCCACACCGGCCCTCTGTTTTGGAACGATATATCCTATGTACCGGGAACAGATTTGACTTTTGTATCCACCGGAGCGGCAACCGGATTCAGCGGCGCTTCATACAGCCACGATGGCGGAGAAACGTGGACTGAAATTGACGGATCGTTAGGCACTCAATTTCTGGCAACCGACTGGGTAAACGCTACTACTGGATGGGCAGGTGGTTTTAGCATAAGCCCTACAGAAGGAGGCATCTTTAAATTCGCCGGCAACCTCGCAGCAAATCCTATAATTACAGTTAATCCACCATTGCTGTATATAAACATTGTGCAAGGTGCTACTACAAGTGAGAACCTCCAGATCGGCAATGCCGGCGCAGGTGTTCTTGAGTTTGACATAGAAGTTGATTATCTGAATTATGCACAACTTTTATGGGAAGAATTCGAAGACGCTACCTTCCCGCCAACGGGCTGGACAAAGTTCAATCCCGATGGAGGTACTGGATGGACCACTGTTACTGCAGGCACTACGCCAATTCCCGGCTGGATGGGCGGCACCGTGACATCAATTGACGACGGAACAAAGATGGCATTTTGCACATGGAATACCGGCGGCGCTACAATGAACGACCAATGGTTGGTTTCGCCCCAAATTACCATTGCCGATAATACTGAACTTTCGTTCTGGATGCGCAGGTTCTCACAATTCGTTGATAAGGTAGAGATCAGAATATCTACAACTACTCAAAACACACCTGCCGCATTTAATATTCTTGTAGATGCCATTAACTTCGATGCCGCGGCATCCCAGGAATGGGAATTTTATTATTACGACCTCGATACGTTTGTTCCACCCGGAACACCTGTTTACATCGCTTTCCGTGAACACGTTGCCGACAACAAGGTTGACGGCGCTGCTATTTTTCTTGATAATATAAAAGTAGCCAGCTACCCCGACTGGATGACGTTGAGCGCATACTCAGGAGCAGTGGCTCCAGGCAATACAACCGACATTTCAATAAATATTTATTCTGCAGGGTTGGAGCCGGGATATTATATGGCAGAAATCTGGATCTACAGCAACGATCCAGCCAGTCCGGAAATTTATGTTCCGGTTGATATGTTAGTAACCGGCGTAGGCATTAACGATCCCGGAAGAGCCACCATTGCTATGTATCCAAATCCAGCATCAAACCTGCTTAATATCGACATCACCGGGCCGATAAGAACAATGCAGGTGTTTAACGCTAACGGGCAAATAATTGCAGATAAGAATATTGAAGGGAATAGCAAAGTAACGCTCGATGTAAGTAACTACCGTAATGGCGCTTACACTATCCGGTTTATTACCGAGGAAGGCGACTCGTTCTCCCGTCGTGTGATGATCAACCGCTAAACCGCCTGCTATGATAATAAAAAAGCTGCCTCATCGGCAGCTTTTTTTATTCCGGAATTCGAGCGAAAGAAAGTTTATAATTTCTTGAGATTATGCTATTCTGTTGGCCTGCTCTAAACAATGCACCAAAACCGGATCACAGTCAATCCTACATTCCCATGTTGCTTAATTTTAGAGTTGTAAGAGTCTATTTTGGAAAAAAGTTGTTTCTTTGCACCTTTATTTTAAAACGTTAATTTTCAAACAAAACATCGTTTATGCCAACAAGGATTAGATTACAACGACATGGCCGGAAGGGAATTGCTTTCTACCATATTGTAATTACGGATGGTCGTGCACCACGTGATGGACGCTTTATTGAGAAGATTGGCACTTACAATCCTCTTAGCAAACCTGCTGATATTCAGCTTGATTTCGATCGTGCTCTATATTGGCTACAAGAAGGAGCTCAACCTTCAGACACCGCCCGCGCGCTATTCTCGAGCAAAGGCTTGCTTTATAAGTATCATCTGTTGAAAGGGGTCAAAAAGAATGCTCTCACATTAGAACAAGCCGAAGAGAGGTTTAATCAGTGGAATGAAGAAAAAACATCCCGACTGCAAAGCCAGATCAAGGACGAAATTCTTAAAGTTAAAGAACTCAACAAGGCAAGAGCTGCATCCGAAAGTTTAGTGAATGAGAAACGTGCTGCTGCACTGGCAAAGAAATATGCCAAAAGCGCTCCAGTAAAACCACCTGACGCCGAAGATACTGCTACCTGAAATATAACCGATCGGCTCACAACTGAACGGTAATATCAGTAAAATGCAACGTTAACATCTGAAAAAGGCACGAAGAGAAGAATGTTTCTTTTCGTGCCTTTTTTATCTTGCCGATGGCGAGGTTTAACCTTTTTTCGCAGTTTTGCAATCTCATTTGCTGAATAAGATGGAATCCGCTGACTATTATTTTGTAGGAAAAATTTACCGGACACTTGGAATTGCAGGCGATTTACTCGCATATCTTGATGTTGACGATCCATCAAGGTACAGTAGTTTAAAGTCGGTTTGGGTATATGTGGGCGGAAATTTAGTTCCATTTGTGGTTCAGAATATTCAGATACGCAACAAACAACAAATACAGCTCCGTTTAGCAGGGGTTGACAGTGCGTCGAAAGCGGAACTGCTTACTAGCTGTTCGATTTACCTTCCGATTGAACAGCTACCTCCACTTGGCGACACACAGTTTTATTATCACGAAATCAAAGGATTTGATGTTTGCGATCACAAACACGGAACAGTGGGCAAAGTTCAGGGTGTGCTTGATTATCCTATGCAGGCTATAATTCAGGTAGATTCTGGGGGGAAGGAAGTGTTGATTCCTGTTGCAGATGATATTATCCAAAGAGTTGACCGGAACGAGCGCATTATCTACATCCGGGCGCCAGACGGTTTAATCGAACTGTATTTGGAGGGATAATATGTTGTTTCGGATGAAAAACTTTTCGCTGATGCACCACCGCAGCAGTATGAAGATTGGAACCGATGCAGTGTTGTTAGGCGCTTGGGCTAATCCACCGGTTTCAGGTACAATTTTAGATGCAGGAACGGGTTGCGGCATACTTGGTTTAATGATGGCGCAGCGCACAAATTGTTTTATCACCGCCATTGATATTGATAAACACAGCATTAACGAAGCTTCAGAAAATTTCAAAGCATCTCCATGGGGCGGCCGTTTAAACGCTCTAAACTTCGACATTATTGACTTCGCAGAAATAAAGCCATATTTTTTCGATTTTGTAATATGCAACCCTCCATATTTTATTAATTCGCTTTTGCCAACAAACACAAGACGAAAATCAACCCGTCATATTGATTCGTTGAGTCTGGAAAGTTTCCTGCTTGCCGCATTAAAGCTGTTGCGACCCCAGGGAACTCTGGCCCTGATTTTGCCTTATGTGCACAGTAAGCCTTTTATCAATGCTTTGATATCATCAGGACTACATCTTATTCGTAAGACTGAGGTTCGTAGTTACACCCAAAGCAAACCAATCCGGTATTTGCTTGAGTTCTCAAAAGTACCAGCCAGTTTGGAAGTAGTTTCACAATTGATAATCCATTCAACCCGTTCTCAATATTCAAAAGAATACAAGGATTTAACCAGCGATTTCCTTCTGTGTTCTTAATTTCCCCTTGTTCTTTCCTGTCTGCGGCGGTCACGTCTTTCAGCTCTATCGCCGGTTAGCATTTCCGATGGAGGGAAAGTATATCGCATATTGATCCCAAAGTAATCACCAATGGCTTTTACGTCCAGTTGCTCAAGGTTGATATCTCCACGATGATAAAAAAGGCGCGTTGTGTATAACCTTGTGAAGAGGCGATATACAGGTCCGATATAAAAGAATCCGTTGTTAGCGGTTCTGAATTCCCATCCGATGCTCCCTTTAAATGCCGGCATTGCCCAGTATCTGCGCTCTGAATACTGTTCAAGTTCCCAGATGGTGGCGCCGGTGGCATCTTTCTCATCAATTATCGTTCGCAGGTGGCTTGGTAACATCTGCATTGAAATACCAAGCGAATGCCCCATAAATATCCGTTCTGCCAACCGAACATAATAGGTAGCGGTGAGAGGTATCTCGTAATTAACGGTGGCGAATTTGAGCGATTTGGAGAAATCACTTTCTGTAACTGAAACTCTGAAACTACGGGAAATAAAATTGATGCCTGTTTCAATCCAGAACCGGGGAGTCAACCCAAATGAAACGTTGGCGCCATAGCTTATGCCAGGAAACGGTTCGACAAGAAAAGTAGCATTATCCATGATAAGTTCATAGTCGGTAATACGGAAAAGTGCGCTTGGAATGATTGGCTCAACCTGAAGCCCAAAAGCTACTTGTCTATCCTGCGAAAACATCAGGACCGGGATAAGCAGAGTAATAATGAACACTGTTATTTTTTGCATAACTGTTTTGTGTTCAAAAGAAACGAACCATGGGATGGAAACATTGTATCAGGCTTATTGATCAACACCTTTCATTGCAAGCTGAATCCGCCGCCGCTCAACATCAACATCCAGAACTTTGACTTTCACTTTTTGGTGGATTTTAACAACTATTGAAGGGTCGTTTACATATCGATCGGCAAGGTTACTTATATGCACAAGTCCATCCTGATGTACACCAATATCAACAAACGCTCCGAATGCAGTTATATTGGTAACTATCCCGGGCAGGATCATTCCTTGTTTCAGGTCCTCAATCTCATGAATATCAGGATCGAAAGCGAAATATTCAAACTGTTGCCTGGGATCGCGCCCTGGCTTTTCAAGCTCTTTCAGGATATCTAATATAGTTGGCAAACCTATATTATTGCTTGTGTATTTTTCGGCTTTGATAGTGTCTATAAGTTTCTTATTCCCAAGAAGTTCTGTGATATTGACTTCAAGATCGGAAGCCATTTTGTCAACAATATGGTAGCTTTCTGGATGCACGGCGCTTTTGTCGAGAGGATTTTTGCCTTCCGATATTCTGAGAAAGCCTGCTGCCTGTTCAAATGCTTTATCGCCGAACCGAGGAATCTGGAGCAATTGTGTGCGGTTATGGAAAGCGCCATTTGAAGCACGATAATTTACAATTTTTTCTGCCAGTGCGCCGCCTATACCTGATACATAGGTGAGTAGTTCCTTGCTTGCAGTATTAAGTTCCACACCAACATGGTTCACGCATGAAGCCACTACCTCTTCGAGGCTATTTTGCAATGCTGTTTGATCCACATCATGCTGATATTGTCCTACTCCGATTGCCTTGGGGTCAATTTTAACAAGCTCGGCGAGGGGATCGATCAAACGTCTGCCGATTGAAACGGCGCCTCGTACAGTAACATCGTAATCGGGAAACTCTTCGCGGGCGATTTTTGAAGCCGAATAAACCGAAGCTCCCGATTCGTTTACGACAACCACGGTAAGATCACGATCAAATCGCATCCTTTTAATGAAACTCTCTGTTTCCCTACTCGCAGTTCCGTTGCCAATTGCAATTGCTTCGATCTTATAGGCACCTATCAGGTTGAGTATTTTTTTGATAGCCTGACCTACCTCAACCTGAGGAGGATGCGGGTAGATTGTTTCGTTATGCAACAGATTGCCATGCTCATCGAGGCAAACAAGCTTGCAACCGGTTCGAAAGCCAGGATCAATTGCAAGTACCCTTTTCTGACCCAATGGGGGTGCAAGTAATAGTTGTCGGAGATTATCGGCAAAAATCCGGATGGCTTCCTGATCTGCCTTCTCTTTTAGCCATTGCCGGACTTCTGTTTCTAACGAAGGATGAAGCAACCGGTGGTATGAATCTTCAACAGCCAATTCCACCTGGTTTGCAGCCTCGTTTTGTTGTCGGACAAAGATTCGGTTGAGAATATCGATCGATCGTTGCTCATCGGCGCCAACTGAAAGTTTAAGCATTTTCTCATTTTCCCCGCGCAGCAGAGCAAGAATCCTGTGAGAAGGGATTGTAGCAACAGGTTCTTCCCATTGGTAATAGTCGCGATATTTGGTGGCTTCGCCTTCCTTATTTTTTGCGACCCCCGAAATGATTATGGCTTCCCTGAAGTAGAACGACCGTAGTCGTTTCCTGGCTGGGGCATTTTCATTAACCCATTCGGCAATTATATCCCGCGCACCTGCGAGTGCATCCTCCATAGAGTGTATCTCACGGTCAGGATGAATGTATTGCTGAGCCAGCAGGTGAATGTCGCGGTTGTTTTGCGCCATTATCATCTTGGCCAGGGGTTCTAGTCCTCGTTCTTTAGCAACACTTGCCCTGGTTTTGCGCTTAGGTTTGTACGGTAAGTACAGGTCTTCTATTTCAACAAGGGTTGTGGCATTCATTAGTTTTTCCCGGAGTTCCGGTGTCAGGTGGCCTTGCTTTTCAATTGTAGCAATAACGGTTTGGCGTCGTTTGTCGAGTTCGGCAAGTTTCGCAACCAAATCACGAATAGCCGCAACAGCAACCTCATCCATTCCGTTAGTCCATTCTTTACGGTAACGGGAAATAAATGGAATAGTGTTTCCTTTTGCCAGCAAGTGGAGTGTGTTTTCAACGCTGTGCTGATCTAAATTCAATTCATGGGCTATCTGCCCGGCGTAAGAAATGTTCATAAGGATTTTAAGATCGATACAGAGCTATCTCATCGCAACAGCATAACTGTACCTTTTTTAGTTTGTGAACTCATTGCACCTTCATGTTCCACCTCAAAAACAGCAATGTAAGTATATATACCTGTTGGAGCGGGAGATCCTTTAAACCAGCCATCCCAACCAACTCCAGTGCCCATGGCGTGAGATTCATGGTGAACCATTTGACCCCATCGGTTAAAAACAGAAAACTCGAAATTGTGAATATTCTGTCCTCCTCTTGCGCGAAAAAGATTGTTTGACGGCTGATCGGGAGTGAATGCGTTGGGGAAATTAACATCAACCGTTAGAATGTAAAACTCTCGTGAGTTTACACAGCATAGCTGATCCTCAACTGTAATCCTGAAATGCCCCTCGTAGTTAAAATCGTGATATCGCTCTGAGCCAAGTTCTACCCATGTACCTTGAATGTTTTCTTCCCATAAATAGCTATAATAGCCAGGCCCTCCATCAATTTGGAGAACTGATTGCGGAAAGTGGAAAAACATGGTATCGGCTGGAGGTAGGCCAGGCAGTGGAAACGGCAATGGGTTAATCATAACTACTTCCGAAAAGCTGTAGTTTGGGTTTCCGTTCTCTGTAACCGTAACGGTATAAGTTCCTGGGGCACTAAAAATGAACGACGGCGATAAAACGTCAAAACCAACCTGAGTCCCACCGGTGTCGCCAAAATCCCATATTGTAGTAGCCTCAATATTGTCGTCGTTAACAAGGCGAAAGGTTGTTAAATCGCCAACACAGGAGGGGTCGTAATAGAAATGAGGCTGATGCAGAAAACAAGCAGGAAAGTTGGGAAGGCCAAGCCTGCTATTTCCAAACTGTAAACTTATTGCATCTTCGATATAGCTGCTAAAAACTCCTCCTCGGTTAGGGTTCTGAATCACTCCAAGATACGGTTGCTCCCATCTGCCAACGTATATTCTGCCATCCGAGCCTAATTGCAGAGCAGTAACATCATGAGTCAGGTTTTGATTAAGTGATACAGGAGCAGCGCCAGGATTTTGAAAATCAAACTGATACAGCATGTAAGAATCAAGTGGTGGTACCGATAATCCAGTTAAAGTAGTAAAATACAGATATCGGCTGTTAGGTGAAAATGCAATACCATAGGGGTAGGTACCAGGCTGAATTGGAATGGAGCGTTCGAACGAAACATCTCCAGTATTGTTATTAAAGTCAAATATTTCGAGCAATCCCTTTCCAAATACAGCTACAGCAATTCTACTACCATCAGGCGATAGTTTCATATATCCAGTAGCGTTATTAAAGTCATCCTCTCCATCATGGGAAGTTCCAACTGTAGATATTACCGGGATTGTATCAACCCCGGCGGATGTAACACGGTAGCTGTAGAAACCGGCGCTGTTGAGATCATGCGTAACAACCCAGAAATCGGTGTCGTTGAAATGCCTCACTGCAGTAACCTTTTGCGAAACTTTTGGTTGAAGAAGTTTATTTATCATTCCAGGAACCAACGTGCCGGCAGATCCTGACAGATCAACTTCCGTAAACCTGAAGCCGTGATTATACTCGGCGGGAGGCAAGGGTTGCAGATGCAGGTCAACAGTAAAAACAAAAAACCTGTCATGATCTCCTGGCCGGGGAATAATCACTGACGATTGCGTTGCTCCGGCGTTTCCATAAAGGATTTCAGTTATTGTAATTTCCTGAAAATTTCCGTTAAAGAGTTTTTCGCCATCGGTAATAAGCAGCAGGTTTCCCAAACTGTCGCTTATCGAACTACTTCCTTTGGTTAACTGTCCAAGGGGATTGTTGGTTGCGGAACCTGTAAAACCAGTGTCGTCGAACGATATAGCAGCACCCTGGCTAAAAAACCAGTGGTAGCTTTGCCTGGGCGGCTGAGGTGTACATCGGTTCTGGGCATAAGCCTCGCCCATGCCAAACGATGCAACAATCAAAAACAGGACAATTCTTCTTTTAGTAACCAGAGTCATGATCGAGAGTTTCAGTAAAACAAATTCAGGTATGTAAATCTTGAGCTTCAAACGATTCAGGCTTAGCAACAAAGAGGTTGTTTATTTTATCACCAGTTTCGCTGTCCATGTGTGTTTGTAGCAACCAAGCCTCACAAGATATATGCCCGCGGGTAATGTTCCTGTTTCAGGAATACGGGTGGTTAGGCTGCCTTTTGAATAAATATTGTGGCTTGCGATCAGATTTCCAACAATATCAGTGATTTTCAGATACAATGTACCTGTCCATTGTTCGATCCGAAGGTTTGAAACGCCAGTGGCCGGATTAGGAAACAGGCTTACCCGTGTTCCTTCAGGCAGGTTTCCGATTCCGGTGCAAGCTGCAAATGAAAAAATTATTGTGAGAGTATCTCTTGAAACACAGCCTTCTGGATTGGTTACTGTAACCCAATGGGTTTGAACATCATGCCCAATTCCACTTGTATAAACCATTAACTCACGTTCTGTCCGACCCCAGGGTTCCCAAAGATACTGTGCTCCCGGATTACCTGCATCAAGAAAAATTGTATCAAAAACACATACATGAATAGTATCCGGAGCTATCGGAACCAGATTTGCAGGAAGTATGTTTACTTCGGGCAAAGGTTTTACATAAATTGAACTCTCATAAGTGCCGATGCATCCAAAATTTGTTATCGTATTAAGACGAACGGGATGATATCCTGCTGAGGGAAAATTAAATGTGATTACTGAGTCCTTTTGCGGAATTTCATTTCCCCCAATCCACCATTGGCGGGTAAATATTTCCCCATCTTCAGTTGTACTCATATCAGAAAGTTTGGTTGGGGCTCCAAAGCAAACTGTATCAGAAATAAATGATGCCTGCGGAATATCAATGATTGTAATAGTTGTGAAATCAATCACAGTATCACAGCCAGCAATTATTATCTCGTTAAAAATTGTATACTCACCAACAGGCGTATTAGTCAGGTCAATTGTTCCCTGGTTATCGGCAAACATCAAATCTGGGTCGTTGCTAAAAAATCTACCAGACCCGCTTCCAGGCGGATGCGTCGGAGTGGGATTAGCGCCGAACCGGCAAAATATTGAGTCACCGGTTAAGGGGTGTGCATAATAAAAGGCAGCCGAAGGATCGCTTGCTATTACTATTGTAACGGTTGAACTGTTCGGACAGATGTGGTTGGTTGTATAGGTAATTGTGTGTTGGCCCGGTTGGCTGTTTGCCGGAAAAATTTCCCCTGTTACCGTATCAATACTCAGACCACTTGTGGCGGAGAAACTTCCTCCTGGAGTGGCAATGGATGAAGGTAAGATCGGATCGGCATTCAAACAAAAAGTGGTGTGATCATAAGCAAAGCTTGCGTTATCGCGTGGTAACAATGTTACAGTGATCCCACTGCCGCCTACATTACCTTCGCACCTTGAGTCAGACACAAAATATGCAGTATAGGTTGTGTTTTGCAACGGAGCAACAGTAATGTAATGTGGTGTAACGCTTGTTGTTACCGGCTGAGAAATTATTGTACCGTATTTGTAAGTGAAAAGCCAAGGCGGCCGGCCTGTGAAATCAACCCGTAATTGGACTGGTGATCCTGGGCAAACATCGAGGCTGCCTTGCATGGTAGCGGTTGGTAGCGGATTGATGTAAAGCTCTTTGCAAATGTTTTGTTGAGTTGGCAGCCCAAGGTCAACAATCAGTTCTATTGTATGCAATCCTGGGTTATTATAAATTACAGGTTGCGGGGACTCACCTGTTTGTGAAGGTATTTCATCAACACATGTTGGGAAAAATACTCTTGTGATGCGGTCGGTTCCAACATTGCTAACAAGAGCGAACATCTCATCGTCGTATCTGATAATATCGGAAAGTGAATGCGGGAAGTTAAAAACCCCCGGCATGTTGTTCAGTGGTGTTGCCGCAGGTATAGATGTAAGGTCTTCTCCGAAGTCTAATCGAACCATCCGGTTATTTGGAGAGGCTTGTCCTTCGCCATCAACCACAAAACCATAAATCTGGTCACAATATCGTAACAGCGAAATATCGCGCGGTTTATCCAGCACCCCGTTCATCTTTCCAAGAACCTCAGCATTGGCTGGCCCGGTAAGTCCTTCGGGAAAAGTAACCCTTACGAGTCCTTTATCTGTATCGGTAACAAAAAGGTACCAGTCGTCGGAATGTTTGTCCTTGATTGGAAAAATACCAACAGGATCAACCAATGTGTTATTGAGATTGCCCAGATTATCGAACAACGGCGGCATGTCCAGTCCGTTTGCAAAGTTAAATCGCGTGATGGAACCGATATCGCCCGAATGAGTACCTTTATTGACTGTAAGCGCAAACCAGTTACCTGTGGACTCATCTTTAAACACATAAAGATCATGAGGAAAGTTAAGTTGCATCTGCGGATCTATAGTCAATGTGTCAACTGAAGGGTTATTGTTCAATGAATTGCCGAATTCCAACCGGATAAAAAAGCGGTTGTCAGTAACAGGGGGAAATGTTGAAAAACGTCCGCCGATTACAAAACCAAACCATTTTTCTGCTGATTCATCAAACACCACCTGGATGCCTTCAGGCTCTGGCGGGAGAGTGAAGGGTAATATCTCAACCACGGGGTTAGGATTGAGAATATCGTCTCCAAACTTGATTCGTGTTATCCTTCGGAAATTAAGATAATGATTTACCACAAATGAAAAATACTCAGTTCCTTGTTTTGCAAGTGCAATGAACACAGGGCTTCTCAACGTGCCTTCAGGGGTGTAAAGCACATCGGCATGAGGAAGATCGGCAGGATTGGCAGAGCAAAAGCTCCAAAAATAAGTACTAAAAGGTGGTCCCGTATAATTAAAGGAGACCTCATCTCCCACACATACCACAGAAGGTGAAATTGTGAAATTTGGCGGTTGTGCATTGAGGAACATTGTTATTAAAAACAACAACATGCACAAATTAATCTTTTTCATGTCTGCAGTTTCAATTATAACGATTTCAACATCAGGTTATGATACGGATGCCTCATTCTGGCATACAAGCAAATCAACTATATGTATCGTTTTTATAGGTAATTTGTTTTTTCTGATAAATCCATCAAGGTGCATCAGGCAGGAGGCATCAGCCGAAACGATATACTCAGCTCCTGTTGCAATTGCATCCTCAACTTTTTGTTCGGCCATAGCAGTAGAGATGGTTTCGTGTTTCACAGCGAAAATACCGCCGAAACCGCAACATTCTTGGGGCTGTTTAAGTTCGCGCAACTCCAGACCTTCAACTTTTTCGAGCAAAAGCCTTGCTTCTTTTTGCGAACCAATCTCCCTGAGAGCTGCGCACGAATCGTGATATGTAACAATATGAGGAAATACAGCCTTTAATTCAGTCACTTTCATCACATTAACCAGAAAATCGCTGATTTCAAAGATGTTTTTTTTCAATTGCCGGTATTCGTTGTGTAATGCGGTGTTATAAAACAAGTTATCATAATAATTTCGAACCATTCCTGTACAGGAAGCCGATGGGCTGACAACATACCGCTGATTCGAAAAATCATGTATAAACTTCTCCCCTACAGCCTTGGCCTCGTCCCAAAAACCGCTTTTAAAGGCTGTTTGACCACAGCAAGTTTGGTTTTTATTATAGTAAACCTCAACCTTCAACCGCTCGAGAATCTTCACCATGTTAAATCCGGTTTCTGGATAAAACTGATCAATAAAACAGGGAATGAAAACATCAACTTTCATGCTTGCAAACTCAATTACCAACCCACAAAAGTATTAAAAACAAACTTATTTTGCGCACCTCCGGTATAATTGGGAAAATTATTTATTAATTTGATAATCAATATATTTCAAATCCTGCTTGCTTAAGGCTGTTCCAAAAGCCGGGATATGATTTTGATACTACATCAGGCTGTTCGATACTGACTTTCCCTGAAATAGCAGATAAAGGAGCAAACGCCATAGCCATCCGGTGGTCGCCATGTGAATGAAAGCTCAACGAAGTTCCACCTATTGGCTTAAAATTCTCAGGAATTACCAACTCACCGCTTGAAGTACAAAAAATGTTTTGATTGATCTGTTTGAGACCTGAAAGCAAACCTTCGATCCTGTCGCTTTCTTTGTACCTGAGTGTTTCTACCCCCTTAAGAATAGCTTTTATCCCGCTTCCGGCGCAACCTGCTGCCAATGGAGGCACAATATCGGGACAGCCGGAACAGTCGGCTTCAAAACTGGCAGGCGGTTGGCTCACACGCCTGATAAGCAATCCATCGCTTGTGTAAGCAGTAATTACTCCTAATGTATTGAAAAACTCATGCAGGATTGCATCGCCCTGAAGAACAGAATAATTAAGGGACTTTAGTAAAAATTCAGAATCAGGGATCAGTAAGGCAATTTCATACCAAAATGCTGCTGAACTCCAATCGTTTTCAACATTGGTTTCCTCAAAGCAGTATTCGCCACGACTGACAACAATGCTATCGTGTTTGACGATTACTTCCACACCACACTTTTGCATAAGCTTGGAGGTCATAATGATGTAGGGTTCTGACGAGGGCTTGCCATGGCGGATAATTGACAATCCATTTTCCAAAAGGGGTGCTATCATCATCAATGCGCTGACAAACTGACTACTTTGCGAAGCATCAATTATCACCTGCCCACCCAACAGATTCTTTCCATCAATTACCAAAGGTGGAAATCCTACGATACCTGCGTAGCTAATATCTGCACCCAGGCTTCTGAGAGCGTCAACCAAGGGAGCGATAGGACGTTGCATCATCCTTACCGAACCTGTCAGAAACCATCTGCCAGGCATGGTCGCCAATAATGCAGTCAGAAACCTGTAAACTGTACCTGCATTTCCAGTATCGATCATGAATGGATTGTCAAAAGTTGATGCGTTTCGGGAAGCCAGTGCAGAGAGAGTATTTTCGAGCAATACTGTATCCTCGGCTTGCGAGAGGTTGTAAATCTTGGCAGAGCTTTTGGCAATATACCGCATCATCAGCAAACGGTTGCTAATGCTTTTCGATGCCGGAAGTTCAACCGAAACCTTTGGAGGGAAAAGAGGTGACCGTATGGTTAAAGTTCTCATCGAATCATTGATCTATCTGACTGTAGCTGAACGATAATACTCCAAAGCAAGCCGCAACATGGCTAACGGAACAACTACATCGGTTGTTGGGATACCAATATCCTTCAGCAGTGTCATTCTTACTTCCTTATTCCGGTTTTTCTTATCATTTGTCATCAAACGTAGCAGTTCGTCTGTGTGGTTTACCGAGATTCGAAAATGCGGAAAAAGGTGGAGAATGTATTGCGAGGTTAAATTTATTACTGCCTGGGGCATTTCGGCCATGCAGCCTGAAAGATACATTTCTGCGACCATTCCCATTGCAACGGCATTCCCGTGTGCGATTGGCTCCTGATGAATTGACAACGAAAGCGACTCAAAAGCATGGCCAAAAGTGTGGCCAAAATTCAGGGCCTTTCGCGCTCCCATCTCGAATGGATCAGCTAAAACTATTTTCTGTTTGATACCAACCGACCGCTCAACGATCTCGCTCCAGCAAGTGAGCGACCTGAGTGAGGCCAGGTCGGGTACAGAGTGTAGTAAATGATCAAAATACTCCTTCCCGCCGATTAAGGCGTGCTTTAAAACCTCTGCATATCCTGAGAGTATTTGGTCGAACGGCAAAGTTTTCAGCAAGGCATCGAAAATAAAAACTCCTCTTGAGGGTACAAAGAGGCCAACATAGTTTTTGAGTACACCAAGGTCAACCCCCGTTTTACCCCCAATAGCGGCATCAACCTGAGCCAGTAGAGTTGTTGGGATCATTATGAACTCGATACCTCGTTGATATGTTGCGGCTATAAATCCACCGAGATCACATACAACGCCTCCTCCGAGGCAAATAAGCAGTGAGTGGCGGTCGGCTCCCAGTTCCGACATTCGGTAATAAATTTTGGTGGCAGTTGAAAGCGATTTTGATCGCTCGCCGGGTGGGATCACAATAATGTGTAAGGAGTCGCTAAGAACAAATTGGTTTCTGAGCCAAGGCAAACATAGACTGTGAGTATTGGTATCGCAAAGGATAAAGACGGAAGAGTATTTGGTTGATAATTTGTGACAAAAAACTTCGAATGCTACTATGGCATCATTTCCGGTAGCTATTGCATGATTAGCTGGTTTGCTGTATTTTTGAGGCTGCATCAAAACAAAAGTATTAATAATACTGTTCGTATATCCAAACCAAACACAATAACACTGTAAAATGCTCAACATCCTTGATCTCGAAACTGCGTTTGCACACAGAAGCAACAGCAATATGCGTTGCGCATGGATATTGTTTACGGCCATTAGTAGTCCTGTATTGGTTCGTATCGGAAAATATCTCACACAATTTGCTGTAAAACTTCAACTTCCGTTGAACTGGCTTGTCAAACCAACTTTATATCGTCATTTTGTAGGTGGCGAAACGCTTGAAGAATGTAATCCAGTGGTAAGTAACCTTGCCAGGTTTAAGGTTCGATCTATTTTGGATTATTCGGTTGAGGGAAGCAGCAGTGCAGACGCTATGGAAGCCGTGCTTGCAGAAACGTTGAGGTCAATTGAAAAAGCAAAAGCCGACCCCAATGTAGTGTTTGCTGTTTTCAAACCAACTGCCTTTGCCTCAGAGCATATACTTGAGAAAGCAAGTTCAGGGGCTCCACTGGATACAAATGATCAGATCGAACTTGCAGCATTTCGGCGTAGGGTTCACACCCTGTGCAACGCTGCAGCAAAAGCCGGTATTCCTATCCTTATTGATGCTGAGGATTGTCATTTTCAGAATGCTATTGACCAGGTTACCAATGAAATGATGGAACTTTTCAACAAAACCACGGCCATTGTGTTCAACACCTACCAAATGTATCGCACCGACAGGATTGAGGTTTTGAAAAACGATCATCATCGGGCAATCGCAAAGGGATACTTTTTAGGAGCAAAGTTTGTTCGCGGAGCTTACATGGAGCGCGAACGCCAACGGGCAGAAATGTTCGGCTACCCTTCACCTATACACTCAACAAAAGCCGACACCGACAGAGATTACAATGCAGCTCTGGCTTATTCGATCGAACACATTGACAGGATATCTATTTTCAATGGAACCCACAATGAAGAAAGCTGTCTATATCTTGCCAGGCTCATGGAGGTGAAGAAGTTAGCACATGATGATCGGCGGGTTTGGAGTTCGCAACTTTATGGTATGAGCGAACACATCAGCTTTAACATGGCAAAAGCCGGATATAATGTAGCAAAATATGTTCCCTATGGCCCTGTAAGGGCGGTACTACCATATCTGATACGCAGGGCAGAAGAAAACAGGTCAATTTCAGGGCAAACCAGCCGTGAACTGGCTTTGATACGTATGGAACTCAAGCGCAGGAAGTATCAGAATGCGGCTACAAGCAGATCAATATCCTGATAGGGAAGTTTGAAAAAATCACTCACCAGGTGATTGGTTAACAATCCATTAAGCATGTAGGTGCCACGTCGTAGTCCTGTGTTGTTTTTCATCATGTTGTCGAAGCCTCCGGCCTGCCCGGCCGCTACAAGTAAAGGAGTTAAAACATTACTGATTGCATACGAAGCAGTGTGGGAATAGCGCGATGCTATATTTGGCACACAGTAGTGCAGCACTCCATATTCAACAAACACAGGCGATTGATTCGTTGTGAGCCTCGACGTTTCAACACATCCTCCCTGATCTATACTTACATCAACAATCACTGAGCCTTGCTTCATGGTGCTTACCATTTCGGCTGATACAAAAATAGGTGTACGACCCTTGCCCGTGTGAACCGCAGTTATAAGCACATCAGCGCTCTGCAGTGCTTTCTTCAACACCTGAGGCTGAACAATTGATGTGAACACCCTGTTCTGAAGATTCGACTGCAGGGTTCGAAGCTTATAAACAGCGTTGTCAAACACCTTAACGTTTGCACCAAGACCAATGGCTGTCCGTGCTGCAAATTCTCCCACTGTACCTGCTCCTATTATTACAACTTCAGTTGGCGAAACACCGGAATATCCACCGAGAATATGACCTTTGCCAAGTTGCGGATGGCTAAGCAGTTCCCCGGCAACCATAACAGAAGCATTTCCGGCAATTTCGCTCATAGCACGACGTATAGGAAAGGCGCCGGTTCGATCTTGAAGATATTCGAATGCAATAGCGGTGATTCTTTTTGCCATAAGCCTGCGAAAATATTCGTCGCTACGGGCATTTAAGTGTAGCGAAGATATAAGAACTGAGCGTGGTGTAAGGCTTAAAATCTCATCGTGAGTAATTGGGGCTACCTTAAGAATGATACCAGCCTGAAATACTTCCGATTTTCCTACCAGTTCAACCCCGTTTTCGGAATAGTCGCTATCGGTAAACCACGAACCTTCGCCTGCACCAGCCTCCATTAAAACTTTGTGACCATTTCTGATCAATTGCCCGGCAGCGTTTGGTGCCAATGCCACACGGCTGTCGCTTCTTTCGCGATCGAGGGGTAATCCGATTGTGAGTTTTTTAATCTGCATCTCAATGCCAAGTGTTTCTTCTTGTGGCTGATACCCTCCAACCAAAGAAACGAATTTATGTTCCTTGTGTTCCTGATTCATGGCATTACCCCATTAAAGCCGGCCGTGATGGTTCGTGATAAATTGCTGTTTGTTTCAATTGTCAAATATATAAAATTTGATGGAAAAAGTTCAAAAGCCTTTTCAGGCCATTCAACAAAACAGTAGGCACCGCTATGAATGTGTTCTTCTGCTCCGATTGATTTTGCTTCATCGGAGCTATTAATCCGGTAAAAATCAATGTGAAACACCACATCATCCTTGTGATTACGATACTCATTAACCAGAGGAAACGTTGGGCTGACCACGTTATCGCCAATACCAAGCTGCCTGCACAATGCCTTTATGAAAGTTGTTTTGCCAGCACCCATGTCTCCCTGAATCGCAAACACCCTGTGTTCCGGGAAACGGTTAAGTATGGTGCGTGCAATATCATCCAGGTCGTTTAATGAATTGGCAACTAATCGGATTTCTTCCATAAATTTATATTTTTCCGGAATGGACGAACTCATTTGCTCTTCAACACTACAAAAGGAACTATCATCTCTTCGAGCGAAATGCCACCATGCTGAAATGTATTCCGGTAGTAATTGGCATAGTAATTAAAGTTGTTTGGATAAGCAAAGAAATCTGTTTTCCGGCAAAAAACATAGGAACTGCTTACATTGGTTCGCGGCAGAAAAATATCTCCGGGATTACGCACCTCAAAAGCCTCCTTTGTGTTAAACGATAAACTGCGACCGTTTTTATATCGCAGATTTGTATTGGTGTTCTTATCGCCTACAATTTTCACAGGATTGTTTACTCTCACCGATCCATGATCGGTAGTGATAATGAGTGTAACCTGCTTTTCTGATAAATTCCTGAGCATCTCAAACAGTGGACTGTGCAGGAACCATGAGTTTGTGATACTTCTATAGGCCGACTCATCGTCGGCAAGCTCACGTATTATCTCCATTTCTGTGCGGGCATGCGATAGCATATCAACAAAATTGTAAACAATCACATTTAGTTTATTACCCAACAGATTTGGTATGACCTCTACAAGCTTTTTCCCTGCATTATAATTCAAAATTTTATTGTATGAAAACTTGATATCACGTCCGAAGCGTTTAAGTTGTTCGCCAAGCAACTCTTCTTCAAACTGATTCTTGGTTCCGTCATCTTCTTCGTCAATCCACCAGTTAGGGTATTTCCGAGCTATCTCAGAGGGCAAAAGACCTGAAAATAAGGCATTTCTGGCATATTGTGTGGTAGTAGGCAGAATACTGTAATAATGATCCTCATTTTCAACATAATAAAACTCATCGAGCAATGGCTGCAGCACTTTCCACTGGTCGTAGCGCAGATTATCAATCAAAATCAAAAAAACAGGTTGTGTGCTCTGAAGCCAGGGAAAGATTTTCTCGCGCATCAAAGTATGCGACATTACAGGCCGGTCGGTGGTAGAACCGCTAACCCACCCTTTGTAGTTCTTCTCTATGTATTTGCAAAAAACAGTATTTGCCTCGTTTTTCTGTAACACCAAGACATCGAAAATGCTCTCATCTGTTGATTTTTCCAATTTCAACTCCCACTGAATCAATCTCTTGTAAAGATCTGCCCACTCTGAATGAATAAGATTTGCGGAAATTTCGCTCCCAAGTTTGCCAAACTCCTGCTGGTAGGCCGAAGTAGTCTTTTCGCTGACAATCTTTTTTAACTCCAGACTCTTTTTTAGTGCAAGTAATATCTGATTTGGGTTTACAGGCTTGATCAGGTAATCTGCTATATTCGAACCAATAGCATCTTCCATGATACTCTCCTCTTCGCTTTTTGTGATCATCACCACTGGCAAGCTCACATATTGACTTTTTATTTTTTCAAGTGTTTCAATACCTGAAAGACCGGGCATATTCTCATCGAGAAATATTATATCAAACACCTGGGTTTTCAACATGTCCAATGCATCAGTGCCGCTATTCGCAGTATCTACATTGTATCCTTTCTGTTTCAGGAACAGAATGTGGGGTTTGAGCAGGTCTATTTCATCGTCGATCCATAAAATGCTAATCTTTTCCATTAATTATTCTGAATTTTGCAACACTAACACTTATTTAAATAATCACTACGGGTAGGTAAACGTTTTTTAACTCATTATATTTGCTCGATTAGTTGTAGTTACAAAGGTGCATGCTTTATTATTGCACACAAAAATAGACAAAAAAGTGGCCGCCATTTTCAACAAACATAAGATAATCAACGATCCTGTGTATGGATTTATCAGTATTTCCGACGGTCTGATTTTTGACCTGATAGAACATCCATGGTTTCAAAGGTTGCGAAGGATCAAACAATTAGGACTAACACAACTGGTTTACCCCGGAGCATTGCACACGCGTTTTCATCATGCTTTGGGTGCAATGCACCTGATGCAGCAAGCTGTTGAAACTTTAATACTTAAAGGCGTGCCAATCAGCAAGGAGGAAACAAAGGGGGCTATGTTAGCCATTTTGCTTCACGATATCGGGCATGGTCCCTACTCGCATTCATTGGAAAACAGCATCATTCATCAAACCACTCATGAGGATCTCACCTCCATCTTCTTCGACCGTTTGAACCGTGAAACAGGCGGAGCACTCAAAACAGCAATAGATATATTTAGCAACAAACACCCCAAACTGTTTCTGCACCAGATGGTTGCCGGTCAACTTGATATGGACAGGCTTGATTACCTGGCTCGTGACAGCTTTTTTACAGGAGTTTCGGAAGGAGTGATCTCAACCGACAGGATCATCAAAATGCTAAATGTACATAATAATGAACTGGCATTAGAGGCAAAGGGAATCTACTCAATCGAAAAGTTTATTATTGCACGCAGGCTTATGTACTGGCAGGTTTATTTCCATAAAACAGTTGTTGCTGCTGAGCAAATGCTGATAAAAATCCTTTGCAGGGCGCGGCAACTTGCCAGTCAACAACACACTCTGTTTGCTACTCCCGCATTTCGGGATTTTCTTGATAATAGTTTTTCGCGAACCGATTTCGAACAAAACCCATCTTTGTTAGACCAGTTTGCAGAGCTCGACGACACGGATATCCTCGCCTCAATTAAGGTATGGAGTAAACACCCCGACAGAACCCTTTCACTCCTATGCTCCGGCCTGATAAACAGAAAGCTGCCTGCGGTTGAGATACGGAATCAGCCCATTTCAGCCGAAGAACTCAGCCGGCTTAATGAAGAAACCACTAAGCTCTTGAAAATCCCATTAGAGGAGGCACACTATTTTGTGTATTCAGGAATTATATCAAATAATGCGTATGATGCACGGAATGATACATTAAAAATACTTCACAAAAACGGTGAAGTAGTTGAGATTTCTGAGTTTTCAGAACAGTTGAGTATATCAGTGCTTTCAAACATGGTTTCAAAGTACTTTTTGTGCAGACCAAAAGCAATTGCATCCTTCGTGCAAGGCTAACGTTTTTCGGAATGGATTTTTTTAATATCTTGCACCACATTTTTTTTGACTATAAAATAACGGAATAAAAGCTTGCATGAAATTTACTGTCAGGCAAATAGCAGAGCTCCTCAACGCTGAGGTTGAAGGTAATCCAGACGCTACGGTTGATAAATTATCGAAAATAGAATCGGCAGAACCCGGATCAATATCCTTCCTTGCCAACCCAATCTACACGCAGTATATTTATGAAACCAAGGCATCGGCGGTAATAGTTAACCACTCTTTTTTACCGGAAATTCCATTAGCAACAACACTAATCCGAGTCGAAAACGCTTATGATGCCTTTGCAAAACTGTTGGAATTTTATAACCAGAGCAAACTTAACAAAACAGGCATTTCAGATAAGAGTTCAATTGCCGCAACTGCAGTAATAGGAAGTGATGTTTTTATCGGCGACTTTTGCGTGATCGGCGAAAACGTTCAGATTGGCGATCATGTAAGAATATTCCCAAACACAGTTATCTGTAACAACTCTTCAATCGGTAAATCAACCATCCTCTATGCTGGGGTTAAAATTTACTCCGACAGTCAGATCGGCGAATCATGCATTATTCATGCCGGCGTAGTTATTGGCAGCGACGGTTTTGGATTTTCGAAACAGGACGATCAGCAATACAAGAAAATTGCCCAGATTGGTAATGTAATCATCGAAGATAATGTTGAGATTGGATCTAACTCAACCATCGACAGGGCAACACTTGGCTCAACCATTATACGGCGTGGAGTGAAACTCGACAACTTAATACAGGTGGCACATAATGTTGAAATTGGCGAAAACACAGTGATTGCGGCGCAGGTAGGTATTGCCGGAAGCACCCGTATTGGCCGTAACTGTATGATTGGTGGGCAGGCTGGCATAGCAGGCCACATCACTATTGCCGACGACGTGAAAATTGCTGCCCGAAGCGGCGTATCGTCGAGCATTACAAAAGTAGGTGTCATAGTGATCGGCAATCCTGCTATTGATGCCTCCATTTTCCGCAGATCGATTGTTCACTTTAAAAACCTCGACAGGATATACGACGATGTAAAGAAATTAAAAGATGCAGTGCTTGGGAAAAAGTAATCACCCGCTTTTGCCAATTGCCACAATGCTATAACACTCAACACAAATGACTTAAAGCCAAAAGGAGATGAAAGAAAAACAAAAAACCATAAAGCACCCTGTTTCGGTAAGCGGCGCTGGATTACACACCGGCAAAACTGTTACACTCACCTTTAAGCCTGCTCCCGAAAATCATGGTTTCAAGTTCCAGCGTATCGATCTGGATGGGTATCCGTTGATTTCCGCCTCGGTAGAAAACGTTGTAGACACTAATCGCGGAACCAGCCTTGAACAAAACGGTGTCAGAGTAAATACTACTGAGCACGTGCTTGCTGCCTGTGTAGGGATGGGACTCGACAACGTGCTTATTGAGCTTGATGGGATCGAAACTCCAATCATGGACGGAAGTGCCCGCTTTTTTACAGAAGCTATCGAAACAGCAGGCATCATGGAGCAGAGGGAGGCGAAAATCTGGTATGAACTTACCTCGAATCTGCACTACAGCAACCCCGACCATAAAATAGAATTACTCGCCATTCCAAGCAATGAATACCGTGTTACGGTAATGATTGATTTTGATTCTAAGGTACTCGGAACCCAGAACGCGGTATTGTCGCATATAAGCGATTTTAAAACAGAAATAGCACCCTGTCGTACTTTTGTCTTTTTGCATGAGCTTGAATATCTTCTTCATAACAATCTCATTAAAGGTGGCGATCTGAACAACGCTATTGTTTTTGTTGAACGGCCAGTTGATCAGAATGAACTTGACAGACTTGCAGACATTTTTAACCGCCCCAGCGTAGCAATCAGGCAGGAAGGAATTCTGAATAATCTGGAGCTTAACTTCACTAACGAACCAGCCCGGCACAAGCTCGCTGATGTGGTTGGCGACCTTGCATTAATAGGCGTTTCTTTAAAAGCACATATCATTGCTACCCGTCCAGGCCATTCAGCCAATGTGCAGTTTGCCAAACTAATCCGCAAGCACATCCGGCAAGCATCGAAAATGCCTCCTGCACCAGTATACGACTGCAATAAACAACCACTTTTCGACATTAATCAAATCAAATCTATCTTACCTCACCGACCTCCATTTCTTCTGGTTGACAAAGTTTTGGAAATGGGAGAATCGCATATTGTGGGGATCAAAAATGTAACGATGAATGAAGCCTTTTTCATCGGGCATTTTCCCGACGAGCCAATAATGCCGGGAGTACTTCAGATTGAGGCAATAGCTCAGACCGGAGGAATTTTTGTATTGAGCAGCGTACCCGATCCTGAGAATTATATCACATACTTTCTTAAAATTGAGAATGTTCGGTTTCGTCAGAAAGTTGTCCCCGGCGACACTCTGATTTTCCGCCTCGAACTGGTATCACCCTTCCGCAGGGGTATTTGCCAAATGAAAGGCACCGCCTGGGTAGGCAACAAGGTAGTAGCCGAAGCAGAACTCATGGCTCAGATCGTCAGAAAACCTGATGTTTAGTCCACAATCTTTGAACATGTCATGAACCAATCATTATCATACATCCATCCCGATGCAAAACTGGCAAGCAATGTAGTTGTCGGACCATTTGTATACATCGAAAAGAACGTTGAGATTGCTGAAGGTACCTGGATAGGCTCCAATGTAGCTATTATGGAAGGGGCCCGAATCGGAAAAAACTGTCGCATATTTCCAGGAGCCGTCGTATCAGCCATACCTCAGGATTTAAAATTTGCAGGCGAAGAAACTCTGGTCAGAATCGGCGATAACGTTACTATCCGGGAATTTGTAACTGTGAACCGAGGCACAATAGCCAACTGGGAAACTGTAGTGGGCAACAACACGCTTTTAATGGCTTATGCTCACATTGCTCACGATTGTATAGTCGGAAATAACTGCATTCTGGCAAATGGCACTAATCTCGCCGGACACATAATAGTTGATGATTTTGCAATTATAGGCGGACTTTCGGCCGTGCATCAATTTGTGCGAATTGGAACACATGCAATAATCTCAGGAGGCTCATTGGTTCGCAAAAATGTTCCACCATACACCAAAGCTGCAAGAGAACCATTATCTTATGCCGGGATTAACTCAGTCGGGCTTCGGCGCCGGGGTTTTTCATCCGGAAAAATAATCGAAATTCAGGAGATTTACCGCCATATCTATCTGAAAAATCTGAGCGTAAGCCATGCTCTGCTAGCCATTGAAAAGGAGTTCCCTGAATCCAACGAGCGTAACGAAATATTGTCGTTCATTAAACAGTCGAAGCGCGGAATAATGAAAGGTTATACCAGTATCTACGATAAAAGGGGTTAATGCTAATCTTCACGTTGGCCAATCTCAATAATGCATTACATTTTCAGGCAATGTTTTCTGCGACCCAACTCAAGCACTTACGATTTTATGCATGCAGCAAGATTATAATTGCTAATCCCGAATTAATCAATAGAAAGTCCAATAGGGCTGAACCATTAATTCCATTATGGCAACACGGATTTGGCATTTGACAATGCTTAATCCGGGAGAATCTTTCGTTTCTTAAGGTTTGGATGCATTCTTGTGCGAACAATAAAATTTTCTACTTTTGCTGCCTTATCAATTAAAGTTCTTAGATTATTTTATGGCTACAACGGCTGATTTTCGCAACGGGCTTTGCATTGAGTTTAATGGCGAGCTTTATTCAATAGTTGAATTTCAACACGTCAAACCTGGAAAAGGTGGCGCTTTTGTTCGCACAAAGCTTAAAAACCTTAAAACCGGTAGGGTTATACCCAATACATTTAACGCAGGAGCAAAGATTGATATCGCCCGTGTTGAACGTCGTCCATTCCAGTTCATATACAAGGACGACAGCGGCTATCATTTTATGAACACCCAAACGTTTGAGCAAACTTTTTTGCAGGAAGAGATGATAAATACACCGGGTTTGCTGAAAGAAGGTCAGGGTGTTGAAATTACTGTGCATGCAAACACTGAAACCATCCTAACTTGCGAGTTACCTCCTTTTGTTGAATTGGAAATAACCTATACCGAGCCGGGATTCAGGGGCGATACAGCCACCAACGCTTTGAAATCTGCCACTGTCGAAACTGGTGCGGTTGTTCAGGTACCGTTGTTTATTGAAGCCGGTGAAAGAATCAGAGTCGACACCCGCACCTGCGCTTACTCTGAAAGAGTGAAGGGCTAATCACACTTTACACCTCTATTTTAACATGAAATTACTTCAACCGATTACAGTGCAGGAGTTGGCCAGTATCCTGCAGGCATCTTTTGTTGGTCAGCCAAATCATATGGTTACAGGTATCAATGAGATTCATGTTGTTGAATCCGGCGATATCACTTTTGTGGATCATCCAAAGTATTACAATAAGGCTTTGAATTCACAGGCGACAACAATTTTGATCAATAAACAAGTTGAGCCGCCACCTGGCAAAGCCCTTATCATTTCAGATGATCCCTTCGGCGACTTCAACAAGCTGATCCTTCGCTATCGCAGTTTTGAGCCAGCAACTCATATGATAAGCCCCTCGGCCTCCATCGGGGAAGGAACACATCTGCAACCAGGGGTATTCATCGGCAATCATGTCAGGATCGGCAAAAACTGTGTGATTCATGCAAATGTGAGCATCTACGATCATTGTGTGATAGGCAGCAATGTTATCATACACAGTAATACAGTTATCGGTGCCGATGGTTTTTATTTTCAGCGCCGATCGGGTGCCTATCGAAAATTTCACTCCTGTGGCCGTGTTGTGATTGAGGATGATGTGGAAATAGGCGCTTGCTGTACTATTGACCGTGGCGTTACCGGCGATACAACAATTGGCCGCGGCACCAAGTTCGACAATCACATCCAGATCGGCCACGATACAGTTGTTGGCAAAAACTGCCTTCTGGCTTCGGCAGTAGCCATTGCCGGGGTTGTTGAAATAGAAGACGATGTTATACTTTGGGGTCAGGTTGCAGTGCAAAAAGACCTTGTGATTAAAAAAGGGGCAATAGTACTCGGACAGTCGGGAGTGATAGGCTCACTCGAAGGCAATAAAGTCTACTTCGGCACTCCTGCCACAGAAGCAAAACGTAAATGGCGTGAAATTGCCAGCGTAAAACAATTGCCGGAAATAATTCAGAAATTACGCTGATGTATTGCTGTTGGCAGAATTTTCTGTAGTAATTGAATTGCCTGCTGCTATTTCCTTCTTCTTGTTTTGTTGTACATGAAACAAATCGAGTGCAACCAACGTAGCCACAAAGCCCCAGAAAGGTACGGAAAGTTTATCGGTATCGAGAAAGTTGTTAAGCAAACCATGGGCCAAATATGTTATCAATCCCGTAGTTAGCCCAAGTACAAATATTTTTATCTCCCTCTCAGTGGTTCTGCGGTAAACCCTCACGCCAGTAGCAATTGCACTTACAGCAACAAAAACAAACGTTAGCATTCCCAGCAAACCTGATTCTGCAAGAGGGCCAATATACTCGCTATGGGCGTTGCCTACATCGCCAAAATTTGTAGTGATGATTGTCCGATCCCTCGCCCTTTGATATGGGGCATACAAAAACTGATAAGTTCCAGGACCATACCCAAATACAGGACGTTGATCGAACATCCTGAACGCCGATTGCCAGCGGTTTACACGCTCAAGGTTTGAGGCATCGGTTGTGATGTTGGTTATTGACCGCACATGTTCTATAAAATGCGCTGAGCTATCTTGTTCGTTTTTCGCAAGGTAGTTGAGTATCTCAAACCGAAGAACATAAATCAATCCAAAGAAAAGAATCACAGAAAGTAAAATATAACGGAAACGGATCTTGAAATAAAGAACTACCATAAAAGGCAAAGCAACAGCTAAACTCACCCACGCAGCACGGCTGAACGACAAAATGAGGGCTAGGACCATTATAAGGAAAAAGATCAGAGCCATTGCCCTTGTTTGTAGTTTGTAAGCACGATTGAAAACAAATCCTCCAAACAAAGGAATAAACATACACAGGGCTGCTCCATATGCAGTGTGGTCGTTGAAGAATGGGTCCATTACCCATGTGTTGGATTTTGGAGCAAAACCGTGCAAATAATGATTTGTAATAGTATAGAAAATAACCAAAACAAATGCAGTTGCATAGTACCACCAAATTCTCCGGATATTCTCATAGTTCTTTAAATAAAGAAGCAATACGAAAAACATTGGGATAACAAACCATAGTCGTGCAACGAAAAACTTGAATGAAACCACCGGAATCTGGCTGGTGACGCTTGTAATGAAAATCCACAACAGGTTCAGTAATATGGCGATAGCCACAACATGCCGGAGAATTTTGCGGTCGTATTGATAATCGAACATTATTTTTAGAAGGAAAATGAGCAATACAGCAAGCATCAACGGTTCGGCAGGGAGGGAGACTCCCACATTCAAACCGGCATCCTTCAGTTTTACTGAAAATGGTGTGATAAATATAATTAGCAGTAAGACCTTATCGAACGAAAAAATAAAATAAAATAAAGTTATAATCAAAATCGGGATAGCAATTGCCCAGTACATTTCCTTGTAAATCAAATAAGTATTAACAAGGATAAAGCCCCCTGAGAACAGATACACGAGGAAAATCTTTGTATTTTCCGATAATCTGTTATTGCGGAGTTCAGAGAGTAGGCTGCTCAGCAGGGCAATCATAGTTATGCTTTTCAATTGGCTGGTTCAGTCTTTTTTTTAGGAACGCAGAAGCACTTTTGCAGTGAGGGAGAGTTCTCAATTATTGCAATAACAACAATTGAAAACAGGCTAGCCGCAAGTACCATGTAGAACATCACCAACCAGCGGATTGGATAAGCTTTTTTATCGGCAACAATGGGATGACTTACAATATTTGTATATGTGAACTCTTTGTTCAGGTGATACCACGCTGTTTCATAGTCGGTCTGGATTAAGCCAAGCTGTTCAATCAAGGTATAAATTCTCGTGTTGTAGAAGATAAAGTCGCCGCCTTTTTCCTTAATATTGGCTAATAGCCTTTCGACCTCTGGTGTGTTAATAAGTGTTGAGTTTGAACCGTCAACAGTGCGTAAATGGCCTCTTGTTACTTCGCGGGTTTGATTGTCGTAGTCAAACAAGCCATATTGGGTTCGTAAAATGTAATGTATTTGCAATACCGAATCAATTTCCTGATGTTTTTTATCGAGCATTGCTTGATAACTATCAACTACTTCCGCAAATTTTTGATTGTGTATCCGGCGCACTTTGGAGTTGTAGAGGTCAATGATAGCATTTACCATATCGCGGGCTATAACAGGGTCGTTATCAAGCACTTCGATTCGAACCGCCTCGAATTGTGTTCTGGTTACAGAAACATTGCGATTATAAATAAAGTGCATAATGCTCTGGAAATGTTCTTCCTGAGGAGAGATTCCATAATGCTGCGGAAGATTGAAGCGCACAAACATACTATCCATAATATCGCGCGATTCTAACCACTGCAACATTTGCTCGGTTTCTGTCTCCTCGGAGTAAGCAGAAATGTTGGATGGATAGACTATTGCATATGAACGAAAGCGAGGTTTGGTTATCAGCGGGCTTGATACCAGCACCGACAGCAATGCCGCGCCAAGAATCATCACAAACAGGTGCCATTTCCATTTCAGGAAAATGCTCAGAAGGCTCATATTATTAAAGAATTTTTCCATGACGATGTTCCTTTCCGCTTTGTGTGTATTGAATGTTTTGATTTAATGCCGAATCTAATGTGTCTGGAGGTTGGGGGGTTGTATGCTTTTTTTCAATCCTGATGTTCGCCAATTGCGAAACTTTTCTAAAATTCTCAAAAAAGGTGATTATAAAAACGCTCACAAGTAAGGTCCCTAATACTGAAACAACAATTATCAGCGAGCGGATTGGATAAGATTTCCGCTCGGCTTTTACAGCCGATTCAACAATGAACTTTGATGGCAGATGTTGCTCGGCATCAACACGAGCCTCGTTATACCGGATCTTAAGAATACTTAGATTTTCGATATCATGCACAAGTTGATCGCGCAGTGATACATATGCTCCGCCATAACTGGCTACTAAACTGAGACGCTCTTCAAGCGCCCTGATAGCTTGCTGGTTATTACGGGCAATCTCAATGGCAAGCTGCTGGTTTAACATCTCACTCTGTGATTCATATTCATGAACACCTCTTTCGCGAAGTTGCCTGAGCGAATCCTCTTTCTCCTTCACCATTACGAGCATCCTCTCATATTCGGCCTTTACAATCCTGTGTCCCTCCTGTGCTACCTGGCGCTGCATTTCTATCCTTACTGAGTCGACCATTTCAGCAATGTAGTTGGCTATGTCAGCCGCCATTTGCGGATCCCTGTCGAAAACATTTATTTGCACAGCCTGATACTCAGTTCGGCGAAAATTGATATTGCTATTGTATTCATTAATTAGACGGGTCATGCGATATCGCTTTCGTGGATCAATCTCGTAGTGATTCTCAAGACTGAAGCGTTCTATCACACTGTTGCGCATACGGCTTGATTTTAGCAATTGAAGCATCTGTTCAGTTTGCGAATCCTGCCCAAGCTCAAGTAAGTCATAACGCTGTGTGCTGCGTTCGGTTAGCAAGGTTGTGGAAATCGAACTTGTGGCAACCGGATACATGATCACGCTTGACCGGTACTTAGGAACAATAAACAGAGGCGATGAAACAACGAAGGAAATAATAAACGATGCTCCGACGATAATCATTAAGGTTTTTCTCCATTTGTAGAGAAAAAAAATCACACCACTGGCATTGAAAACACCCTGATCGTAGTTATTATCGCTCATTCATCTGAAAATATAACGTTTGCCAAAAATATACATTTTTTCACTTGCAACAACGCATTGGTTAATTTTTCATGGAACCGGTTAACAATTTTGGAGTAAAACAATCTCTTATACATTCGCCAACCATTACTGTGATGCAAATATTGCCAACTGCATTTTGCAAAGCCAAAACGTAAAATATTATTATCTATTTCATAAGCATGAACAAATAATGCAACTGATTGCTTTCCTGCACTTTAACAGAGGCTCACGACACTATTTGCCTAGGGCTTTGAAGGTAATTACGACTGTTGCAAATGCAATCGGGCCGAGTTAAACTTGAGTATCAACAACAAATTACCCTGTTACTAATATAGTTCGGATAGCCGGATACTTTCTAATGAAATTATTCAGACTTTATCAACATCCCTGATGATTTTAATCATTGCCCGGATGTTGAACAACCGTAAGATTACAGCATAAGCCAGCAGCGCACAAACCATTATTACAAACGATTGTACCCAATTCAATCCTGTTTGAGTTGTAAGCCACCCTATCAGCAGTGCGCCTCCAAACCAAAGCAGCAGCCGTAGCATAAGCAGCCAGTCAATTTTGAGCCGGAATATCCACCGGGCAAGTAACACTTGCATTATTGCAGTAACGGTTTGCGTTGTAAGGCTTGTAATGGCTGCTCCAGAAGCAAAATAATCTGGTATCAGCCAAAAGTTCATTGCTAAATTTAATGCCATGCCGCCGGCAGCCATCATGTTTAGCTGGCGCAGATTGCCGTTTGCAGTAAGCAAGGTTCCGAACACGTATGTTGTGGAAATAGGTATGAATCCACACATTAATATTTTGAACACAAATGCAGACTGATCAATACGTTCGATGTATTGGTACATAGATTCGTCGGCGTGTATGGGGTAAAGCAGAAGCATCACCTCGCGGGAATAGAAGAATGCTGTTGAAGCGGCAATAACCGAAATCACAATGAGGAGCGTGAATGCCAGACGGAGCAGTTCTTCGATTCGTTCCTGCTTTTTTATCATATTAGCAAACAACGGAAGCAGCAAAACCGCAAACAGGTAAGCTATCATGTTGGAGGCATCGAGCAGTCGGAAGGCTGCGGCATAAATTCCAGCCTGCTTGTTTCCTAACGGCTCCTGAAGCAACCACTCAATCATTACACTGTCGATGCGGTTATAGAAAGTCATCAGCAATATCAAAACGGCAAAGGGCAGGCTTTTGCGAAGTATCATCAATACAAAAGCTTTGTTCCAATATAGTTTTTTAAAACTTGCTTTTGCAACCACAACGGCTGCGGCAATCATGGCCGTGAGCAAATATGCAGCCGTTTGTGTGTAAACAAACCATTCAATCCTGAAAGGCTCTTTGACGATGTTTCCCCAGAGCAAGGCTCCACAAAAAAGTATCATCAATACACGATCCAGTACGCTTAACATGCTGTCGGTTCGAAACAACAGCAATCCGCTTATGTTTGAGCGGAGGTAAAGTATGAACGAAAGAATGAACTGATTAAAACCCAACAGCAGCAATAATTCCATTTGCCGGCCGCTGTAACCCAGAACTAATCCAGCAGAAAGAGTAACCGTAAAGTAAACCGCAGCCAGAATAAATTTCAGTACAACGATCCTTGAAAAATGTTTGTTAAGCAGTTGGTGGTTCTGCGCGATATTGCGAATATTGAAGTTGGTGATTCCGAAATCCAGTAAAATGTTGAAAATAAAGGAGAGGTTTAGGATCGCAAAATAAAACCCATACTCACTGACACCAACCTCATTCTGAACACTTCTGTCAATTCCGAGTATCCAGAATGGTTTAACCAGAAGGTTGAGAAATAACAGCAAGCCTAAGTTAGTAAGAAACTTCTTACGCATAAGTCGTATTTAACAAAGGATTGCGAAACGCCTGGAAAGGCAGGATAACGCAATGCCGGAATATTTATTTTTGCATCTTTGGCAAAATTAGTAAAGCAGTTGAGAATTGCCGTCAATACACGTTTATTGCTGAACCACCGTCTTGAAGGAATCGGGTGGTTTTCGTGCGAATCGTTGCGCCGCATTGTAATTAATCATCCCGAGCACGAATTTCTGTTTATATTCGACCGTCCCTGGAACGAACAGTTTGTATTTGCTTCGAATGTAACCCCATTGTCAGTTTTTCCGCCAGCAAGACACCCTTTGCTCTACTATTTATGGTTCGAACACGCCCTGCCATCAGTGTTTAAAAAATACAAGCCCGATCTGTTTCTTTCACCCGATGGTTACCTCTCTTTGCGATCCGATATCAGGTCGGTGAATGTGTTTCACGATCTTAACTTCGAACATTACCCATCCGATCTTCCACTTTCCGAACGTTTTTTTTACCGTCGTTTCTTTCCACGCTATGCACGCAAAGCCACCCGAATTGCTACAGTGTCAGAATATTCAAAGAATGACATCATTGCAACCTATAAAATCAATCCAGGAAAAATAGATGTTGTCTATAATGGCATTGGGGAATTTTTCCATCCTCTCACCCACGAAGAAAAACAACTCACAAGGGTTAAATACTCGAATGGGAAACCGTACTTCATTTTTGTTGGCGCATTGCATCCGCGAAAGAACCTGACAAACCTGTTCAAAGCTTTCGACCTGTTTCGTAACAGATGCGACGAAACCGTGCATCTTTTAATTGTAGGAGCTAAAAAATGGTGGACGCCCGCCATCGAACAGGCATACAATGATATGAAGTTTCGTAACGATGTGATTTTTACAGGCCGGCTTCATAACTCGGAGCTTAACATGGTATTGGCGTCGGCATTAGCATTGACATATGTTTCTTATTTCGAGGGTTTTGGAATTCCTATATTGGAAGCATTCCGGTGCGAAACACCAGTAATTACCTCCAACGTAACCTCCATGCCCGAAGTAGCCGGCGAGGCGGCGCTGCTGGTGAACCCCTTCTCTGTGAGCAGCATAGCAGAAGCAATGAACCATGTTCACTCCGATCTGAATCTGCGCAATCAACTGATAAACAAAGGCAAACTCAGAAGCGCTAAATTTTCGTGGGATCAAACTGCTACCCGATTATGGGAAACAATAATCAGAGCAACCCAAACATAGGGCGATATCGGTTGAAACGCTATTCATCGGGTATGTAATGTGGATACCGCCGCTCAACAGGCCGGCTCTAATTTTGTGTGCTGCTTGCTATTGATTTATTCGGGTTGATATATGTTGCTTAGATAATGATATTCACTTCAGGCTCAAGCCTTACACCGAATTTAGCTTCTACCGAATCGCGGATGCGATTAGCCAGATCAAGAATCTGACATCCTGAGGCATTACCATAATTTACCAGCACCAGAGGTTGTTTGCTATGAACACCTGCATCGCCATTTCTGTAACCTTTCCATCCGCACTGCTCTATAAGCCAGGCAGTAGCAAGTTTATACCTGCCAGTTTCGTACGGGTAAGCCACCAGTTTGGGGTGTTGCTCAGTTAAATGCCGGTATGTGGATAGATCAACATCCGGGTTTTTGAAGAAACTGCCGGCATTAGCCAACAACAGTGGGTCGGGAAGTTTGCTCTTTCTGAGCCTTTTTACGGCACTGGACACATCGGCGATAGTTGGATTCTTTGAAGCTTCCCTTACCTCTTTTTCGAGACCGGGATAACTCAGGTTCACAACGTTGCTGCGATTTAACCGTAGAACAACTTTGAGTATCACAAAGCGAGATTTGGCCTCTTGTTTGAAGATACTCGTGCGATACCCCAAACGGCACTCTTCTTTAGTGAAACGCTTGATTAAATATGAACTCAGGTCGAGCGCTTCCAGATGAACCAACACATCTTTCAATTCTGCTCCGTAGGCTCCGATATTCTGTATGGGAGCTGCGCCAACGCTTCCAGGAATCATTGCGAGATTCTCAATACCACCCCACCCGCCAGCAACGCTTCGGTCGACCAGCATTTCCCAGCTTTCACCGGCAGAAACTTCAAAAATGGCAGTATCGTTGCCCTCAACCTGTTGGCTAACTCCTTTTATTGCGATCCGAATCACAATTCCGTCGAAATTGTTAACTAACAACACATTGCTTCCTCCGCCTAAAATCAACAAAGGAACCGATAACTTTTCCCTGTATTGCAGAAGTTGAAACAACGATTCGCTATCAGTAGCTTCTGCAAACCATCGAGCCTGGGCAGTAATGCCGAATGTATTAAAGGGTCTAAGATTGAAATTCTCCTGCAGCTTCATTATAGGATTTTGCTCCAAAGATAATGATAGATGAGTGGTTGCCGCTGTTTTTCATAATTTAGCAGCCGACATCAGGCAAATGTGAAAAAAAAGAGAGTTATCGTTTCGGTAATCAACGACCTTGTAACTGACCGCAGGGTGGACAGAACCTGTCAAACTCTGACAAGGCTCGGATTTGAAGTATTGCTGGTTGGAAGAGTTCTTCGAAAAAGCCTGCCTGTGGGCAATGTGCCATACAAGACACACAGGATGCGGCTTTTGTTTAAGAACGGTCCGCTTTTTTATGCAGAATTTAACATTCGGTTACTGCTTATCCTACTGTTTCGGAAGGCAGGGCTTCTGGTCTCGAACGATCTCGACACCCTTATTCCTAACTGGGTATCGCACAAAATTAAACGAATTCCGCTGGTGTATGACACGCATGAATACTTTACCGCTGTGCCTGAATTGGTTAGCAGGCCGCATGTGCAAGCTATCTGGAAGGCGATTGAAAAAAGGATTTTCCCTTATCTGAAAACGGTAATTACCGTAAACGAAAGCATTGCACGGCAGTACTATACGGAGTATAATGTCAGATGCCATATTGTAAGAAATATAGGTTCGCACAAAAGGGTTGCGCAGTTGCTCGATCGCAATACACTTGGATTGCCGCCAGGTAAGCTTATTATTTTGCAGGGAAATGGAATCAACATACAACGCGGCGCAGAGGAGGCAGTTGAGGCGATGAAATGGGTTGACAATGCAACCATGGTAATCGTTGGCGATGGCGATGTGGTTCCACAACTAAAACAACAAGTCAAGCTACAAAATCTCGAAAGCAGGGTTTTGTTTATTCCAAGGCAACCACCCGATCGCCTTACCCACTATACTCTTCATGCTTCTATTGGGCTTACACTCGATAAGGACACCAATATGAATTACCATTTCAGCTTGCCAAACAAATTATTCGACTACATTCATGCCGGCGTTCCGGTACTTGCATCGAAGTTGCCTGAAATTCAGCGTATAGTTGCACATTATGGCATCGGCGATTTTATTGAAACCCACGATCCTGAACATATTGCTCAAAAAATAAATGGTATGTTTGCAAATGTTGAAGCCATGCACAATTTTAGGGAAGCACTTACCAAAGCTGCGTCAGAGCTTACCTGGGAAAACGAGGAAAAGGTTCTCTTAGCCATTTTTGAAAAATATGTCTGAACGACACCTGCACATAATTTCGTTTGATATCCCCTACCCTGCCAATTATGGAGGCGTAATTGACGTATATTATAAGCTTCAGGCGTTAAAAAATGCAGGAATAAAAGTACACCTTCACTGCTTTGAATATTGGCGTAAACCGTCGGAAGTTCTAAAGGGGTTGTGTCGTTCAGTACACTATTATCCCCGCCACACAGGCTTGCGGGCAGCTTTGAGTATTGCTCCATATATTGTAGCAAGCCGCCGTTCCGATAAACTGCTCGAAACGCTTTTAGCCGATGATTATCCGATTTTGTTCGAGGGTCTTCATTCATGCCACTATATCAATCATCCGCTGTTGAGCAAACGGATTAAAATATACCGCGAATCAAACATCGAGCACCATTATTATTTTAACCTGGCCAAAGTTGATCCCAACCCCCTTAAAAAATTATATTTCTTAGCAGCAAGCTTGAAACTGAGAAACTATCAACGGGTTCTCAAACATGCATCGTTGATGCTTGCCGTTTCCAAGGCCGATATGCTCTATCTCCGCAAGCAATTCAAGTCGGTTCCGGTTGAGTTTCTACCGAGTTTCCATCCAAATTATGATTTACACATTCCGGAAGGAACAGGCGATTATGTTTTATATCACGGCAATCTCATGGTAGCCGAAAATCTTGTGGCAGCCAAATTTCTGATAAGGGAAGTATTTGGACACTCCCGGAACAGATTAGTTCTGGCTGGTATGAATCCGCCTTCCTCATTACAGAAACTCGTAAAACAATTTCCAAATATCGAGATGCACTGTAACCCGAGCGATGAGCAGTTATTCAACCTGATTCGCAATGCGCAGGTTCATGTGTTGGTAACGTTTCAGGCAACTGGGCTAAAACTAAAGCTATTGAACACACTTTACAATGGCCGCCATGTTGTTGTTAACAATGCAATGCTCAACGGAACGGGTCTTGAGCAACTATGCCACATTGCGAATACCCCTGCTGAAATTATTTCTGCTGTAAATACACTTTTTGCGATACCAGTTAGTGAACACCAACGGCAACTCCGGTTGGCAGAGTTAGAAAATAACTTTTCAAATGAGAAAAACGCTGGGAAACTAATTGAATTTATCTTCGGCAACAGGCACAACGCGCCCACCCTCACACTTTAGGGTGCGAGCCGGAAAACGTGAAATAATCTGGTAGTTGTGAGTTGCCATGATCACTGCTCTTCCGGAATTACTTATGTCGAAAAGCAATTGCATTATACCAATAGAGGTTTCCGGATCAAGATTTCCTGTAGGTTCATCCGCCAGAATAAGTTCGGGATCGTTGATCAATGCACGCGCAATACCAACCCTTTGCTGTTCGCCACCCGATAGTTGATGCGGCATCTTGAATCCCTTTGTGCCTAATCCTACCTTATCAAGTACGTCGTTTAAGCGTTGTTCCATTGCCTTTTTGTTTTTCCAACCGGTGGCTTTCATTACAAATAGCAGATTATCGTTTACGCTGCGATCGCTGAGAAGTTGAAAGTCCTGAAAAACAATTCCCAACTTTCTGCGTAATTTCGGAATTTCTTTCCTGCGTAGTTGGTTCAAATCTATTCCGGCAACCCTTACAACACCCGACCCAACCGGCAAATCGGCATATAATGTTTTTAAAAGACTACTCTTGCCCGAACCGGTACGTCCGATTAAGTATACAAACTCTCCTTTCTGTAAGGTGAAATTCACGCTTGCGAGAACAAGGATATTCTTCTGGAAAACGGAAACATTGCTTATTTCAACAATTGCGTCATGAGCCATATAGAAATGAATTAGGATGTCAAAATTACAAATTTGATGTTCGGATAAGCATTGAACAAAGCAGGAGTCAATCTTTTTTGTCTAATAGGTATTTATATAACCGGTTTGCCAGCGCCAACAGATATCTCTTTGATTCAGGGCCTTCGTTGAATAGCAAGTCGAGAATGCTCAGATCGGGAACAAATTGAGCTGAAAAAACTTGCGTATATGGCTGGAAAAGCTCTGCAGGTAGCAGTGTGCGCTTTGGATGAAACATTTCGCGCAGATCAGTTCCATCAAACTGTTGCCGATATGAAACTGTACATTGAATATTTGTTTCAAGGTGCAACTGCCTGATCAAAACCCTCAATAAAGCGTTGTTTAAATCAAGCAATGTGCTATGTTGCTGAAAAAGCTCTGCATTTAACTCATCAGAGTAGTAGATAAAAAACGGAGCTTTTCCGTACGACGCCAAAATACTCCTCCAATGGTGCAATTTCCACCTTTGATTGATGTCGGGCACAACTTTGCTGATAGAAGTGCGATTTCCGATGATTTGGTTCACGGGAACAGATAGGTCAATGCGTCTGTTCGACCCTAAAATCCTGCATCTGTTTCGGTATGTTTGCCTTGCATAGGTTTCACATGCCTCTATAAGCACAAATTTAGCAACGCTTAATGCCGCAAAATAAGAAATTGGCGGGAAGTAGGCAGAAGTTAATAAAACAGGTGGGAGGTTGTTTTGTGCATCTTTCGGTTTTCGGCTTGGCGATGGTGGGAAAATCAAGGCGCAAATGTTTAAGTCAGCACAAATGTTTATTAGAATTCCAAATGCTCAATTTAGCACTTCAGCCCCACTATCGCCAAAACGATGTTGCGCGTAGGTTTTCTATTGGAAGTCAATGTCGATACCGTCATATTTTGCAATTAGTTCGGGTAAAGTCATTGTTTCAATTTCTAATTCTTTGCAGATGGCAGGAACTTTCTTGAAAAGTTTATTGTCGTTACTGCTTTCTGTTTCTTCTGTCACCAAGACAACTCTTTCACCGTCATTAATGAGATTCAAGCAAAGGATTATTTGCTTCATATCTGCATCATTCAGAAATGAATTCTTTTGATTTTCAAACTCTGTATCAGAAAGTTTCTTTTGTCGCCTTACAACTGTATTTACAAATTGATTTTCTACTTGTCGTAAAAATTTTGCTGGCGAAGGGGCAAGTAAAGAGTCGGTCTTGTATGGGACTTTTGAAGATTTCAAAAATGCCTTATCGTTAAGATAATCAAGAGTTTTAAGCACAATCCCTTTGGAGTTGTATGTACATTCTTGTAAAACTTTGTCAATGATTATTATTTCACCTTTTTCTATTTTGGTTTTGAAGAAGTTAAAAAGTACTCCTTTTTTGTCAAATGGCAAGTAGTAACGAACCAACGACAAGAGTGAATTTGTGTCGATTACTACTTTCATTGTAAATACTTTTCAAGTTTATAGGGTGAAATATTTAAAGTTTTGCAAACGTCATACTCGTTTATAACTCCTTCATAGAAAGCTGCCTGAATAGTTGAAACAAGCAAGGGCGAATTCATAGGTTTTGGAGTTGAGCCACCTTTTTGAATTCCTTGCAATTTCTCCAACTCTCTTTGTTTCTGTTCTTCTTCTTTTCGTAAACGATATTTTTCGTCAAAATCGGCTTTTATATTATTGTAATTGCTCTGAGTAATTTTCTTTTGATATAAGAGTTTAGTGAATAAAGCAATTTGACTTAAATGCGTTCTCTTTGAAATGCGTTCAATTAATTCGAAATGGTAGTCATTGCTTCCGTCTGCCTTGTCAATTTGTTCAAACGATTTATCGTATTCACCCGCAAGAAAATGGTAAGCGAAATCATTGCACCACCTTTCAATTGATGATAGTTTATTATTTGCGAAGTTTGATATATCAAGTTCTTCAATTTCTTCTTCGTTGATTAGGTAATGCCCTAATTCGTGAATTAGAGTAAAAATTTCTCTTCTGAAAGATGACTGCTGTCTTTTAAGTACAATAACATTTGGGTTTAAAAAACAACCGTCAACATTTGCTTTTTCCTTTTTATTCCAAGTTTCCACAAATTCAAAAACAAGGATGTTGTTTTCTGCAAATGTTGAAATTAAGGCTCTCAAAAATTCCTTGGGAATAGGATTGAATTCTGGGTATAAATCCTTTCTAATCTTTTTAGCAATGATTTTCGGGTCGTCTTTTACCGTGTAAAATGGTAAAGTCCTGTCTATATTAATTTCAGCAAGTTTTGAAATTGCCGAAAGAGATATTTTGAATTCTTCAAATTGATTTACAATCTTTTTAGCACCAATGTTTAGGTCTGTCCCAAATTTGTTTTTCCGAAAGAAAATGCTTGCGTCTTGCGATACTTCTGGTGATTTAGGGTCTAAATAGTAATGTAGTCCTTTGTTGAAGACCTTGTCAATACGTTTTAAGTGACTAACATTGATTTCATTTGAAAGAATGTCGTTTTTTGTTAACGGGTTTTTAAGTCCTTCACTTATAATCAATAACAAGTCGTCTGCTGTCATTTTATACAATGTCAGCATGTAGTTTAATCTTGCTATGTTTTGTTCTACTTTCAAGAAGTCAATTCTTTTTAGGTCTGCAAGTTTACAATTTTATACGGTTGTTTCGTCTGAAACGCTGTCTTTCTAAACTTACGCTCAACACAATGTAAAAGTAGCAAACAATCCGATTGGCCCCATACTATTTTTCTTTAGCCTCAGACTTCAAAAGCAGGATATTGTTAATTGCTTCAACGAGTGTTTGTTTTGGCAAAGCTCCTGCAGCCATTTGAGGTTGATCGTTGAGCGGGCAAAACAGTAAGGTTGGAATGCTTCGTATGCCAAAAATTTGAGAAAGTTCATGCTGAGCCTCAGTATCAACTTTGTAAAAGTCAACCTTACCAGCAAATTCTTTTGATAATTCTTCGAGAACCGGAGCTATTACTTTGCAAGGCGAACACCAATCGGCGTAAAAATCAATGAGAGCAGGCAGCTTTCCTTCAAATTTCCATTCTTTATTCTTTTCGTAGTCAAACACTTTGGATAAAAATGTTTCTTTTGTCAGATGTTCCATTTCAAATTTAAATATGTTGCTATTGATTAATTATTCTGTTTTTTTCTCAACAGATGGCAGGAGGAATTCTTCAATCACCTGTTTGAACGTTTCTTTCGGCAGTGCTCCCATTGTCATCTGTGGGCTCCCGTGAAGAGGAATAAATAATAATGTAGGAAGACTTCGCACATTAAAAATGCGAGCAAGCTCCCTTTCTTCATCTGTATCAACTTTGTATATTCGAATCCGGCCCTCGTATTCCCGGGCAAGGTCATCAAGGATTGGAGCAATTAGCCGGCAAGGTGCACACCAGTCGGCATAAAAATCAACAATCACAGGCAAATCGCCCTCAAAAACCCAACGATCGGGGTACTTTTCAAAATTATATACCTTCTCTAAAAAGGCTGCACGATCAATGTTTATCGCTTTACCCTCAGCGGATGGAGCATTACCGGCTGTGACTGGATTATTGCCTCCGGGTCCGGCACATCCTGATACGATTACTAAAAGGCTGACAACTAAAACTGCTGAAACTGTTTTCATTTTTCTGATTGTTATTTTTTTGCAAAAATAGAAATAAATCGCTTTAGTATCACTAAATGGTTATTTTTGTAAATAAAACACAAACCTATTAAAATTGTTTGATGAAAGAGTTTTTTTCGCGGTTCGCACCAAATGAATTGAACGAATTATTTGATAATGAACATAATTGCCTTAAAGCTCTGGCACAATGGAAATGGGAACACGGTTATCGTTGCTGTAAATGCAAACATGACAATTACTGCAAGGGCAAGAGGCCTTTTTCGCGTCGTTGTACCCGTTGCAAGCACGATGAATCGGCTATAGCCAACACTCTCTTTCATGGATGCCGGTTGCCCTTGAATTTAGTGTTCAAAATGGCGTATGAGGTTTGTTGCCGTCCTGAGGTGTCGAGTTATGAGTTATCGCGCAACTGGGATATTCGCCAGATGACTTGCTGGAAACTAAAACGGAAGTTGAAAGAGAAGCTGTTCAACATTGACTGAGCCTGTAATTATCGTTTTTGAAGTGGCATTACCTGCAACATCATCATTTTTCGCTACTTTTACAAACTCAATTAACATCAATCAAAGATGAAAAAACACAATCTTTTTAAACTGTATCTTCCGGTATTTCTGCTAGTTACGTTTCTTTTCATACAATTTCCTGTCAAGTCTGCCTGGTTGAATAATCAACCAACCACTATTACTCAACCCGATGGTACCGTAATTGCATGTTATGCCAGTGGCGACGAGTTTTTCAACTGGCTCCACGATTCCGATGGGTTCACAATAATAGTAGGCGAAGATGGCTTTTACTACTATGGAGTAACCAAAAAGGGTATAGTAGTTCCATCCACCTACCGTGTTAATACAGTTGACCCTGCCGAAAAAGGATTGGTTCCATGGGCGGTTATCTCGAAAGAGGAATACCAGATGCGCCGGGAAGAATTCTGGAGTTTCGACACAAGAGGAATTTCAGCACCTGCAACCGGATTGATCAATAATCTGGTGGTTTATATCCGATTTGCTGATCAGACAGAGTTTCCTACACCCCGCTCGGTTTACGACAGCCGGTTCAATAATCCGGATGGGATTTCATTGAAACATTACTTTTACGAAGTTTCATATCAAAACCTTACAATTGAAAGCCATCACTATCCTATAAGTCCGATGCACACAAACCTTTCATATCAGGATCCGCATCCGAGAAGTTATTACTTACCATTTCATGCCGTGAACAATCCCAACGGCTATCAAGGATTCGAACAGCACCGGATAAGATTGCACACCCTATTGATGAATGCAATAGTTTTTATCGCCCCGCAGGTTCCCGCCAATTTGCTGATTGATGCCAACTTCGATGGAAATGTTGACAATGTATGTTTTATTGCTCGCGGGCCAGCCGGCAACTGGGCAGATCTGCTATGGGCGCATCGCTGGGCACTTTATTCCTTCCCGGTTTTTATACACGGAAAAAGAGTGTGGGACTACACCTTTCAACCCGAAAATCAAAACGATGTGTTTGTTTTAAGCCACGAAATGTTTCATGTGTTGGGCGCCCCTGATTTATATCATTACAACAACACAAACCTCTCACCTGTTGGGGGCTGGGATCTGATGGAATCAGGATTTGTGCATATGGGAGCCTACATGAAATACAAGTATGCCGATCAAAACTGGATTACAGATATTCCCGTCATCACCGAACCTGGGACATATACACTCAACCCGCTTACAATGCAAACCGGTAATGCCTTTAAAATACCATCTCCAAACTCCAGTGTTGAGTTTTTTGTGGTCGAATTCCGCAACAATGCCGGGTTTTATGAGAGTAATCTTCCAGGTACAGGTATGTTGATTTACCGCATCAATCCTGCCGCAGGCAACGGAAATGCCCAAGGACCTCCAGACGAAGTTTATATCTACCGCCCTAACGGAACCACAACCGTGAACGGGCAAATTAATTTTGCACATTTTAGCGCTGATGTAAATCGCACTGCCATAAGCGATTATACAAATCCAAGCAGTTTTCTGCAAGATGGCTCGCCCGGCGGACTGAACATTTTCAATATTTCGGTTGTAGGCGATGTGATGACCTTTGATATTCTTCTGGGTTATGCGCCCGAAGCCGATTTTGCCTCCAATGTTACAACCATACCGCAAGGCGGAACCGTGTCTTTCACCGATCTTTCAACATATTCACCCGTTTCATGGAATTGGACTTTTCAAGGTGGCACCCCTGTAACCTCCGGCCTGCAGAATCCTCAGGTTGCTTACTCTCAGCCTGGGATTTTTCCTGTTTCGCTAAAGGTAAATAACAACGTAGCAACAGATTCAATTACAAAGGCTAATTATATAATTGTTGGAAATCCATCTATTTCTGTTTCCCCTTCATCTCTTAATGTCACCCTTGCTCAAAACAGTAATACACAACAACCTTTAATAGTGCAAAGTACCGGTAATACATGGCTCAGATATTTCAGTGAGTGGGAACTAGAAACCATCCATACCGGAATTGCCGGAACAATTCTTGGAACATATTCCAACTTGCCGCCTTCCCGGTCAGGGCTTGTTTGGGCCGACGGCTCATTATATATTCTCAGCCATACCAATGCAACTGTGAGTGTATATGATACTGCTCAAAAAGCTGTAGTGAGTACTTTTCCTGTAATCGACGACCCTTTTAGCATTGCTTGGGATGGTAATTTGTTATGGGTTGGAAATAGCCTCGGTCAAGTGCAAGCATATTATCCAAGCGGAGTTGTTTCAGCATTTGGATTTAATCTACCATCTGTTAACTTGCACACCCTTACCTGGGATGGCGAAGCTTTTTGGGCAAATGTCGTCAATCAGGCAGATCCAGTGTTTTACCGTATCGCACCCGATGGAGCCATTCTGGAGAGTTTTACTTCTGATATCGGTTCGCGCATCATGCAACTCACCTATGTTCCATCGCATCCCGGTGGTCACCTCTGGGGTTGCGGCCTCGGCGATGTATATCGCCTCAAAATCGTGGGATCACACATAGAACCTATCAGCAGCTTTAACGCCCCATCGAATATTAGCTACTCTATCGGGCATGATGGAACGGATCTTTGGTGGACATCAACCTCCGGGCTACTTTTCCGCCTCGAAGACGGACTGGCGGATTGGCTCTCACTGAACCTCAACAAGCGGCTGCTTGCAGCAGGGCTTACAGAGGAATTCCCTATTCACTTTAATTCCCTCAGATTGGCTATTGGTGTACATAGCGCCAATATAACCATTAATAGTAACGATCCTGCGAACCCAACAGTGGTGATACCTGTTGAATTGACCATCACACCCGCCATGGGAACACCTGAAATAAGTTCTGAAGATTGGTTTGTTACCTCTTCTGATGGGGTTGTGAGGGTTCATTTTTCCCGCCCTCAACAACATTCAATCGAAGTGTATGATCTTACAGGGCGCCTGGTTCGCAATGTAACCTCTAATAATGCACAGATTACGGAGATTGGCGGGTTAATGCGAAATCAGATTTATCTGATTCGATTAAATAGCGCCTCAAATCCTCAAACAAGAAGAGTAATAGTCAGGTAGTGAGCTGATTGATTGATTACCAAAAACAGAAGAGGCTGACTCATAATCGTAGCAGCCTCTTCTGTTTTTAACCCAGTATGCAAGGGTAGCCAGTTTGGTTTCTTGCCGCAAAATTATCCTTGGCAAAAACAGTGGTCAAGATGGGTTAGTTGGAGGGATACTGCGCAAAAACAGTGGTCAAGATGGGTTCGTCGGAGGAATACAAGCAAAAAGTCGAATTACTCCGGATTTTGTTTAAATTTTACCTTTTTAAAATGTTATTGTTATTTTATTAGAATTGAAATTGCCAGAATAAAGTTTATACTCACTTACTACTTTGGGCAACGCAGTTTTTATTTCTAAGAATTTTGATTGGTTTTTATCCCAAATCGGAGTAGTATACACATAGGCGGGCAAATATGGACTTATATAGAACGTAAAACATCCTTCTAATAATTTAAATCCAACAAGATTGTAAGTATCTGTATAAATCTCTCCCGGTCTCAAAAAAACAAATTTGTCTTTATACTTATCTAATATCACTTCCGGTAATATATCCGATGCAGTGTAATGAGTTATAAACTCATTTAGTGAGCCTGAATAACTATTGGATAAAGATCCATAAATATCCGCCAAATCATCATTTATTGTTGGAATTTCATGTTCCTTATTTGGGTCTAAAGTATCCGGCATTACTAGCCAGGCGTCCAAATAGTGAGGAGAAGCCCCCAACTTTACTAGAAATTGCATATTAGAATAATTCCCATATTGAGTTGGATTATAATTCGCAAGGGTTCCACTCCTAACCAATTGGGGAAAATTGTTAACACTTTGCGAAACTTTAAGAAAATAAAATGCATCATCAGAATTGTTACGATAAGTAATATGCAGTTGTGGAACACAAAAATCATTTTCATTTAAAGAAAATGGGTGGGATTCTCTTTCCCAAAGGATTGAAAGTTCAACTGATATGCATTGTGAGAATAGATGCATACTGCTAAATAGAATTGCAAAAAGTAAAAGCAGATTTTTCATAATACTTGTTAAAAAACATATCCAGCAGCTCGTGCATTAATAATTTAAAGAGGGAAGTGAATTGGGAGAAGTGAACAGGCTATAACACTACCCTTAGCTCGTTTGTCTCAGTATTAAAACGATATTTTAAAGTCCCTGCTTTAAATAACTGCCATTCGCTATCGTCATTTTCCTTGTATTTCAAGTCCTTTACAAAAGAAATTTCTATTTCGTCCTTTTCTTGAAATATCTGTATATATTTTATTAGGTAATCCAAACTTTCGCAGGATTGACAATGCAAAGAAATTTTTAATTCTCCCATTCTTACTAATTTCCCCGCTGCAATATAGTACGCAATAATTACAGGAAAGTATTCATATTCGGTTTCCCACAAAACAACATAAGTATTTTTTTTCTGCGATTTAAAGCTATGTATCATTGACTTGTACGGACTAAAATCCACAGTATCAACCAAATTTTTCTTTTCACATTTCACATCCGGATAATGCATCATTAAATAAGAAACATTGCTGTCACTGCTAAAACAAAAACAATCATCTGCATTAATACAAACAGATTCTTCCAGAGTAACCGGAAAAGAATTTTGGAGATTAAATTCCGTATGAACTTGCCCGCAGGAAATGAAGGGAAGCAAACACAAAATAAAATAAATTTTCATCGCCATTGTTTTGTTTCTATCTCCACCAAGGCATTACAAATCCCTGCAAACCTCCTGGTAGTGGTCGCCATACTGCAATATGAACATGGGTTGGCATTCCAGCAGGAATACCCATTCTGCCCATTTGACCTATCTGCTGTCCTGCACTTACCGCTTTGTTTACTGTAACGGCACTTTGAGACATATGCCCATAATCAACATTATAAGTTCTGCCGTTAATTGTAGAAGATGTTCTAACGAAATTTGGCCCATAGGGTTTAGACCCTCCAACTCTTGTTACTGTACCATCATACATTGTGTATACATCGTCTCCTTCTTGTCCTGCATAGTCAACTCCAAAGTGAGGTCGACTACCTCCGTTTCTTGTCCATCCATATTTTCCATATTCAGGATTATCAGTACGGGTTGCTATTTCTCCAGTTTCAGTAGGCTTTGCTCCAGCAGGAATTTCTTCATCTAAGAACCTACCATTCGCACCAAATTCTCCCCCTGATTCATATACTTTTCCATTCCAAAAACTCGCTCCACTTCTTGCAGCATCAATCCCGGCAATAGTGCCACCAATTAATCCACCGGTTACTGCTCCAAATGCTCCACCTTTAAGTCCTGCTTCTAAACCTTCTCCAAAACTTGCTCCTTGCGTCCATGCATTGCCAGCGCCTCCCACAAATCCTCCGGCAAACCCTGCTGATCCTCCTACAACAGCCCCACCTGCAAATCCTCCGAATCCAATCGCTCCGGCAACTACTACTCCTGTTAAAGCACCTGCTCCACCGGCTAATGCTCCAACGCCAAACGCCATTCCAAAATCACCTAAACTATTTATGTTTTCTGAAAGCCCCTGAACAGTTACGTTAATCATTCCTCCAATAAATGCTGCTGCAATAATCGGAGCCCACACGATTTCCCCGCTCGGGTCAGTATATTTAAGTGGATTATTCCAACAATAGCTATACCTGTTAAAACTCTGCGAGAAATCGGGCGCTTGTATGAAATTATCCGGCGAGAGCATGCGGGAAACAAGGGGGTCATAAATTCTCCCATTCATATTAATGAGTTGGAAGCCGTAAAGGTGTTCATGTCCGGTAAAACCGCGGTCAAACAACGGTGTGGGCGGTGTACCGGTAAAAGTGCGCCAGGTGGCGGGGTTTCTTCTATTGCCCCAGGCATCAAAGCTTAATTCCTGCAGCAGGTTGCCGTTTGGGTAATACCAGTAAGCTGGTCGGAATAGGTTGGACAATTTTTTGGTAATATTAAGTTAACGTTTTTATTCAACTCAGTCTCGTCAGCTACATTTATTCTGAAATTTTCAGGAGACCCTCGTGAGGTCGCACGGAATAGGGTGTTAAGCCACAACCGCTGCTAACATTGTTGTTATAACCAACTGTCACGTTGCTTTGTGTACTATTGCAGGAAACACAGGTTTGTGCAAGCAACTGCGATGAGATGAGGCTCAAGGCTACTATTGCCAGAGCCATAACCAGAAAGTGTTTACTGATTTTCATTGTTGTTTGTTTTAGTGTGATTTGATAAGTTTGCCGGTTTCAACTGTGCCAGTAACATAACGCAATTCATAAATATAGCTGCCCGGTGGCAGGCTGCCTGTTTGAATAAGACCACTGGTACTATGAATAGTAACGGAAATCACTTCTTTGCCAGCCATATTAAACATCCGGAATTGAGAGCCGGTATGCATTGTATGGTATTGAAGTTCTTTTGAAAAAGGATTAGGCCAGAATACTGTTTTCTTTATGGGTATCAGCTCCTTGTTTGTGCCAACAAGTAATCCCTCGTTATTGAGTTTCAGAAAAACAGGATCATAAACCTGCGTGGCATGATTAAAACGCGCCGCACTGATAAAGCTGCCGCCGTCCTGAGTTGCAAGGATATAATGGGATTCGTAGTAATGGTCGCCGCCGATAAAATGCAGGTAGCGGGGCTGAAGCTGTGCGTCGGTCTGACCGGTCATTATCCAGCTAACGCGGCCTGGAGGGGGCTTGCCGATGCGCTGATGTTTTAAACCGGCAAAGAAAACAGTATCAGAGTGCCTGAAGTCAATATCCCTGCCGACGCCTACAATATCCAGTGTGTCGTAAGCGCCAAAATAATTTGACTGTTTGACATTTAATAAACTATCGTAAGATACAAGCCACATATCCCTGTCATGCGACCCGGCATAGTTCGGTCTGAGCTCCTCACATGCGTATAAAAAAGTACTGTCGGTGTGCCAAATCACAGCGTTTCTTGAGCCTCCAAATGGCAGGGTGCTGCTGCTGATAAACTGTGGCGTTGTGTCAAACACAAGCCGCGCCGGCCATCCGCCGCTACCTGAAAACATAGGTGAAAAAGCCCAAATCCTGGTAGAATCATGATTCAGTATATAGTCCGAATTAGCAGAGCTTGGTTGGTGGTGTACATAGGATGCCTTCATATTGCCAAGGGTATCGAACCAGGTTAATTGATGTTTACCTTGATTTGCGGGAAAAACAGAGTGTTCAATGGCCATCAGATAGCTGTTATTGAGATGGAATATACTTTGTATGCTAACTGCAAAATATTCACTCAAATCATGATACTTAACCCACACTTTGTTGAGGGAAGCATCCACTCTTAGCAACAAGAGATGCAGGTGTCCGGAATCCGGCGATAATGCTCCTCCAGCCACCAGATATCCCCCGTTATACGCACGTTCAATGTGATAAAAATTGAATAAGGTGTCGCCAAAACTATAATGATAGGTAGTGGTGTCGCCCTGCGGAGTGAACCTGAGCAGGTAGGCCATGGTTGGAGTGTTGGGGGCATAATCAACCCCCGTCCTCTCCGAAATGATAGCTATCACATCTCCGTTTTCTTCCTCAATAGCATTGTTAGAAAACTTTCTAACCGGGTATTCCAGCACAAACTCAAATGTGCTTTGGGATGTTAGTAAACCAGAAAGTAAGGCCAACAGTAATGTAAGCAGTACTATGAGTGTTGTTCGTTTCATCATTCGGGTAGAGTAGTGGGTTTTGTACATGCCACATCTCTTTTTCTGAAGTAGATGGTGGGTTTATGCCAGATATATCGAAAAACGCCGAAATTTTTATCAACGCTTTTTATCATTGATGATGCAAATCTTTTGTTTCCTGTGTTTTGTGCAGAACTCACCCATGCATTTATCAGCTCTTTCTTGTGGTCGAAATAGAACTGCATCTCATGAATACCGGAGTTATTATAGTTGTATTCAAGACATTCTGTCCAGTCATCGAAAGGGGCAACTGCCTCAGAGGCTGCAAAGATTTTGTAATCAAGGTAATTTACCAGTGTCGTGTTGAGCTGATGCTCTTTATAGTCTAAGATCAATGAATGTTTTGTACCATAAAAATACCAGCGGCAGTTGTTTCCGGGGTCGGGATTGTAATGCTGGTAAAGCAGGACTTCAAACATCTTTGGAGCGCTAAGCTGTTCATTTCCATAACAATCGTGTTCGGCAAAAACGGTATCCCAGTGTAAACGTGCAAAGGGATGATTCGCATTGGCGTAGCTGAAGTTCAGCGTGGCATCAATATACCATATAGCCGAATCAATACTTATTTTTTCTTCGCTTTTAAGCTGCCCGCCTTCATTGCGGGCGTTCATGCGCTCAAAAAAATTAAGAATGAGCAGGCTTACATACGGTTCTTCGGTATAAGTGTCAAACCGTTCGGTGCTCATTGGTGTTCCTTTACTGCACGAGTAAATCAACGCAGAAGCCACAAATGCTGCAACAACAGGTAAAATGATTTTTTTTCATGCGAATTGTTGTTAGGGTAATAACGGCTAAGTGTATTCCACTTTAAGTGGTTTATTATTTAATACACAAAATTATAAAAGGTTACTTGAATAATCTGCAGGTGAATGAATTTTTTTCATTATTCGTATCACTACATATTCGAGCGCAAGAATTGCTCACTTAGGATGTGCGATACGCAGTGAACACGGGAATCCACTTTCGTAACTAATCTCAGGTTGTTTGTCGCCGGTGCTGTGCGCACAAAAAAAGGCTGCCCTTATAAGACAGCCTCACTTATTTTGTGGCGATATCACTTATTCGACCACAATCTTTTTGTGAACCGTAGCTTTGTTGCTGGTAAGTGTAAGGATATATATTCCGGAAGCAAACGGCGATGTGTCAATTGCGCGATTGTATTGTCCTGCGAAATTCCTGATATTTTCATTGAAAACTGCTTGCCCGTTGGCAGCGGATAGTGTAACAGAAACATCCTGCAACTCAGTAGCTGAAAAAGAGATGTTTAACTGCGAAACAGCCGGGTTGGGATAAGCAGTAAAGCCGGCAAATGCTTCGTTTTGCTCAATACCAACGTTTCCGATAGTCCATTCGAGATCCCAGCCCTGAGCTGCGGTGAAATGCCCTGAACGCCACACTATGAAAGCCCTTCCGCTAGGAATAGTTATTGGTGGTGGAATTGCACTGCCTGAAAGCTCGGCAAGTAACGCGTTAGTTGCCAGATCGTATACTTGGATAATGTCACTACCCTGTTCGGTATCGAAGTAGGTGAATGTAAGCGTAAGGTCTCTGGCATGCGCTGGTTGTATTCTCCAGCGACATAATGAGTTATTGTTATAATTCTGGTAGCCGCTTCCATCGGAGAGCACTCCTGTTGGAGAAGTGAGATTTATTAATCCGCTGCAATAAACAGGCAGAGTAGGATTGAATTCCAGCAACCATCCGTTTGAGTTGCCTGATCCATCCGTTACGAAAGTTATAAATATTTTATCGCCGGTAGATGTAACTGATGTCGGCATGGTAGTTCCGGAGAATGTTCCCAGAACAGGAGCTGAGGCATCGGCGCCGTCGTATAGGGTAAGAATGTCGTTAGGTTGGGTGTTGAACCGCACGAATGAAACCGAAATTGTGTTTACTGAGTCCGACGGCGAGATCAGCCAGCTACAGTTGGCATTATTCTGATAGTTGGCAACCGGTCCACTGCCATCTTCGAGAGAACCACGTTGTGAGGATAGTATCTGTGTTTCAGGTGTACAAAAATATGGATACCCTGTTGTTGGCGGAATGAAGTTTATTATGGCGGCCTGCTGTGAGCTAAAAGGTGGGTCGCCGCCTGGATTGAGGTTTAGCAACGTGTAATAGCCGTCAAAAGCACCACCCCATCCCCAGTTATTGTGAAAATAGGTGTCGGTAACCTGTTCCTGGTAACCATCAATTACCCACGCATGACCTCCATCGGTTGACACTCCGGCGTAATAGATCGGGTAGCCCATGTTTAGTTGGCTCTTAATAACCGATTTCCAGTTGTCGTAGGTATAAAACACTCGTTGGATATGATTTGCCGTCATGTTGTAGCCAAAGTGGGTCTTAATAGCTCCGGGAACCTGGTTGCTGAAGGCTCCGGAACCACCTGTACCATATTGCATATTTACAGCTACTCCGCAGTGATACTGTATTTTAGCAGCGGGAATAATCGAATTTCCGCTGGTAGTTGTTATGACGTTTTGCATTGCATTCCATTCATAAGTGGTGGCTCCAAAATTTACATACAGCGGCCCGTATGTACTAAAATGAGTTTTCTCTCCGATTCCCTGCAACGGATACCGCCAGTAGTACATGATCATGGCCATTGTAGTGGCAACACATCCCGCATAAACATGGCCGCCAGGTCCAGCAGGATCAGGAGGGCAAAGTGCATTATATGGATAATCCTGATTCCACGGAGTCGTTACCAATGGTAATACCTCGGTGATTTGCGCTGTAGTCTCAGGGAAAACAGGCTCGTAGGCCAGCAGGTTGGCCCATTCAATCTCTACATAGTCGTGGGTAGGTATCTGTGCGTTTATAACCTCAACAACTTCCGAGGAGCGATCGCTCATAAATTCCTGAAAACAACAAGGTTGGTTGTTTAGACTAAAGCTTCCTGTGAATGAATACCCTAATACAGGATGTACAAGATCATCGGCAGCAAGAATTAAAAAGCCTCCGTTGGTAAAGTTAAAAGCGTAAAATACAAGGTGTCCATCTTTATAAAGAGGCACAACTTCGTTAATCTCAGGCGATACATGGGTTGGGATCGAAAAGGATTGCGCCCTTTCAGTCATAAAATTGGCAGCAGCACGGCGGGCATCGCTCTCATTTACCGGACCGGCAAATGCAATGGCCAAAAAGCCTACCCAAAAAAGGGTTAAGAATAATAATTTTTTCATTTTCATGCTCTCAGATGCGTTAAGAGGTGATTACAACTTTGATTATTAAAAGCAAAATTAATAATTTTCTTGCACTTGTAATAGTTAAGGTTCACACTAACTCATTGTTTGCATCAAATTATACATAACCAAACCAGCGCAGAAACGGTAATTGGTCGTTTAGCGCATTTTACTAATTTCGCAATCACGGCTTCAAAGAAACCTCTACACCAGCATGAACCTATTAATCAGGAATATAAAAGAATTGATCTTTGCCGAACGCTCTCCCGCTCTTCTTAAATGTGGGAAGGACATGTCGGTTCTGCCTACACTGCCCGACAGCTATCTTCTTATCACCGAAGGTGTGATCCAATCGTTTGGCTTCATGAAACATATTGATCGTGATCCGGGGCTTGCCGGTTGCACAATAAATCAAGAGATTAATGCCTCAGGCAGAATGGTTTTCCCTTCATTTTGCGATTCGCATACGCATCTGGTTTATGCAGGTAGTCGCGAGATTGAGTATATTGATAAGATCAAAGGGCTTAGCTATGAGGAAATTGCAAAGAGAGGAGGTGGTATTCTTAATTCCTCGCGAAAATTGCATGAGGCATCAGAAGATGAATTGGTTAAACAATCGCTGGAGCGGATTAATGAGATCATCCGCTATGGAACCGGCGCTGTGGAAATCAAAAGCGGTTATGGTTTGAATACTGACGATGAGTTGAAGATGCTTCGTGTGATCCGCAGGCTCAAGGAGTTGTCGCCAATAACAATCGTAGCTACATTTCTTGGCGCACACGCTGTACCTGCCGAATTCAAAGGGCGACAAAGCGAATATGTCGATTTGGTAATCAACGAAATGATACCAATGGTTGCTTCCGAAGAGTTGGCCGATTACATTGACGTGTTCTGTGATAAGGGCTTTTTCACTGTTGAGGAAACCGAACGCATTCTGATGGCAGGAATTAAACACGGACTCCGTCCGAAGATTCATGCAAACGAACTTGATTATTCTGGTGGTATTAATGTTGGTGTAAAATACAACGCTCTTTCGGTCGATCATCTCGAATTCACAGGCGAAGAGGAGATACGACTGCTCCTTGAAAGCGATACGATGCCAACCCTGCTGCCAGGCGCTTCGTTTTTTCTTGGATTGAGATATGCTCCCGCACGAAAAATGATCGATGCTGGCTTAGCCGTAGCCATGGCAAGTGATTTTAATCCAGGCTCCTCGCCATCGGGTAATATGCAGTTGATACTTTCAATGGGCTGCATTAATTACCGCATGATTCCCGAAGAGGCTATCATAGCTGTAACCCTAAATGGAGCTTATGCAATGGGGCTAAGTGCAGAGTTGGGTAGCATTGCTGTTGGTAAAAAAGCCAACCTCTTTATCACAAAACCAATCGCCACGTATGCCTATATGCCATACGCCTATGGCAGCAACAAGGTTGATATGGTACTCCTGAACGGGCAAATAATTTCATAAGCAACTCAAAATAAGCACAAATCATACAACCACTGTGAACTATGAAAAAACTAATCGAATGTGTTCCAAATTTCAGCGAAGGCCGCGATATGGCCGTGATTAAACAGATCACTGATCAAATAGAGAGTGTTGCAGGGGTGAAACTTCTTGATGTTGATCCGGGTGAGGCCACGAACCGTACTGTTGTCACGTTTGTTGGCGAACCTGAAGCAGTATTGGATGCAGCTTTTCTGGCTGTAAAAAAAGCCTCGGAACTGATTGATATGAGGAAGCATAAAGGCGAACATCCAAGATTTGGCGCAACCGATGTTTGCCCGCTTGTACCTGTTGCAGGTATCACAATGGAAGAAACAGCGCAATTGGCTCGCAGATTAGCCGAACGAATTGGAAATGAGTTGAGTATTCCTGTTTATTGCTATGAAAATGCCGCTTCCCTTCCCGAACGCCGAAACTTAGCTAACTGCAGAGCCGGTGAATACGAAGGACTTCAGGAAAAGTTAGCCGACCCCAAATGGAAACCCGATTTCGGTCCTGCGGCGTTTAATGCCAAATCCGGTGCCACCGCTGTTGGAGCCAGAGACTTCCTTGTAGCCTATAATGTAAATCTGAACACCACTTCAACACGACGTGCCAATGCAATTGCATTCGATATAAGGGAAAAGGGACGCCCGCTCCGTGAGGGTAATCAGATAACGGGCAAAATTGTGAAGGACGATAAGGGCGAGCAGGTGTATATTCCTGGTTCGCTTAAAGCATGTAAAGCAATCGGATGGTACATAAAAGAATATGGGATCGCACAAATTTCAATCAACCTAACAAACATAAGCATCACTCCGGTGCATATTGCCTTTGAGGAGACTTGCAAAAAAGCTCAGGAGCGAGGCCTGAGAGTTACAGGTTCGGAACTTGTTGGTTTGATCCCACTTAAAGCTATGCTCGATGCTGGAAAATACTTCCTGCACAAGCAACAGCGATCGGTCGGGATTTCGGAGGAAGAGATCATAAAAATAGCCGTCAAATCGCTTGGACTCGACGATCTGAAGCCTTTTAATCCTGAAGAAAAAATTATTGAGTATATTCTGCGCAACAAGGATGAGAATGCCTTGATAAGCATGACCTGTCAGGATTTTGCCAATGAAACTGCTTCCGAATCGCCTGCTCCCGGTGGCGGATCTATTTCGGCATTTGTTGGCGCCTTGGGAGTATCGCTCGGCACGATGGTAGCAAACCTGTCGTCGCATAAACCCGGCTGGGACGAACGTTGGGAAGAATTTTCCGATTGGGCGGAAAAAGGGCAAAAATTGAAAGATGAACTATTGTATCTGGTTGATGAAGACACGAAGGCTTTTAACAAAATTATTGAGGCTTACGGGCTTCCAAAAGGAACTGACAACGAGATCACTCAACGAAATACTGCTGTTCAGGATGCAACCCGTTATGCTACCTTAGTGCCATTCAGGGTTATGGAACTTTCCCTTGCTACTATGGAGATTATCAAAGCAATGGCTGCTACCGGAAATCCCAACTCAGTATCAGATGCCGGTGTAGGTGCCTTATGCGCCCGTACCGCTGTACTTGGAGCGTATCTCAACGTAAAAATTAATGCCTCCGGTATTAACGACAGAACTTTCGCTGAAAATTTGATAACGAAGGGTGCAGAAATTGCAGGGAATGCCTGTGGGTTGGAAGAAGAAATCCTTGCCATAGTAAATCAGAAGATAGGTTGATGTTACACCCTGATTTCGATCCCGCTTGTTTCAACCTGCATCCCGGCCAATTTGATCATCAAAGCCAATTGCACGGATTAAACCATACATATCGTGTGATGTGCCACTGCCTTATTCTGGGCGAATTGCTTCAATTTGAACGGGAAACGCGGCTTGCGTTTGCGGCTGCCTTTATACACGACATGTCGCGGAAACATGATTCCTACTGCACTCGTCATGGGAAATGGGCGGCAAACAAGAAATTGCCGCTGTTTGTTGATTTTTTTCAAAACCAGGGAATAAATGGCGACGAAATTAAAGAGGTTGCAACAGCAGTGCGAAATCATTCCGAGGACTTTGATCTGAAACCAAAGCACCCATTCCGGGTTACAACCTCACTTTTGAAAGATGCCGATGCTCTCGACCGTATACGTCTTGGGCATGAAAATCTCAATCCCGAATTTCTAAGGTTTGGAGTTACCCGCATGCTGATTCCTTTCGCTACTGAACTCTATGAGACAACATCAACAGGCATTGCAGCGTCATTTATGGAGATATGGAATTGTGCAACCTTAATAAAAGCGGGGATGCCCATTAGCTGAAAGAGGTTCACAATCCGGATAGCTGGGCTATTTTTTCGAAAAGTTCCTGTTTGTTGAATGGTTTTGTGATGTAGTCGTTCACGCCTGCCTCAAAGGCTTTTTGCTTGGTTTCGGGATATGCATCGGCGCTCAGAGCCAGAATGGGAATTTTGTGATTGCGCACATTGCTTTGCGGGTCGCGGATATAGGCGGTTGCACGAAGCCCGTCCATAACCGGCATCTGCAAATCCATCAAAACCAGGGCATAATCATTATCGCGTAGCATCTCAACTGCCTCCTGCCCGTTTGATGCCACATCAATCTCCCATCCTTGTTTTTTGATCACAATCACAGTAATTTTCTGATTCATCTCATTATCCTCAACCAGTAGTAATTTTCTTACTTTCAACCTTTCAACATCGTCTATTGAAGCAGCAGATATATCGGAGGCCATAGTTTTATTTTCTGGAACCACCTTGACTGGTAAAGTAATAATGAACCGGCTGCCTTTCCCTATTTTGCTCTGAACATCAATTTCCCCGCCCATTTTTTCGATAATGCTGTTTACAATAGCCAAACCAAGTCCAATGCCGCCATAGCGCCGGGTATTCGAACTGTCGAGCATCGTGAAGCTACGAAACAACAATTTCAGGTTTTCCTCAGTAATCCCACAACCAGTATCTTCAACTACGCATTGAATTTTGGCTGTATCTTCGTAAATTGAAAAAACTGAAACATCAACCGTTACACCACCCTGATCTGTAAATTTCAGTGCATTGTCAATTAAATTAATAAAAATCTGTTTTAGGCGAATTGGATCTGAAATCACCGTCTGGGGCAAATTAGGATCAAATTTAATGGTCAATTTCAAATTTTTGAGTTGCGCTTTATTGTGAAACTGCGATAGTACTTCTGCTATCAAGCTAATGATGCTGAACTTGCTCTGGGTTAGTTCGAGGCGTCCTGTTTCCGCTTTTGAGAAATCGAGAATACTTTCAACTATCTCGAGCAACGAATCGGTAGATGAAATAATATTCTGTAAATACTCGCGGTGTTCTTTTTGATAGATATTATTGAGCAGCAAATCAGTAAAACCTCTGATAGCATTTAGAGGTGTTCGGGTTTCATGGCTCATCACAGCAAGAAATTCCGCTTTGGCATTGTTGCCCGCTTCAGCTTGCTTCCTGGCTTCAACCAATTTATATTCTGTTTCGTGATGGTAGATGCTTCCTCCAATACAGGCAGCCAAAACCTGAAGGACAGATTGCTCAGTTTTTGACCATGTATGTTTGGTAGAGCAGTTATCAAACCCTGCAAAACCCCAGTATTCATCCTTTATGAAAACTGGAGTGGTTATTAATGATTTTATGCCCTGAGCTTCAAGATAGGTTCTTTCAGCTTCGGGAAATTCGTCTACTGTTCCCATGATGGTTCTGCCTTGCCTCAGCTCGTTGTGCCATCGGATTAGGCCGGCATCGGCGGGAAAATTCACAAGCGCTTCATTGTCAATCTGAGGGATCACATTTTCAGCACACCATTCAAACCGTTGCGTGTAGTACAATCCGGTTTTGGTTTTCAACGTATGGCATTCGAAAAGATACACCCTATCGCTGCCTGTTGTTTTTCCGATTATTGTCAACGCTTTGTTAATTGCTTGCTCCAAATCTTTAGTAACCAACAACGCACTGATAGCATCTGCAACATCACCAAAAAGCTTTTGGTGCCGTTCGCCTGCTGCAGTTGATGCATGTGTAAGCTGGTTTCTGAGTTGTTGGCATTCCGTTTCAAGTTCAGAAATCCTTTTTTGCGCATCGGAGGATTTACTCATCGCTTAAACTTTTATAATAATATAAAATTACTATATTAATTCGTTTGATATGGCATAATTATCATAAATTCGGAACCTCTTCCCGGCTGGCTTACCACACTGATATTTCCCTTGTGCCAATCAACAAGCTCCTTGCAAAGTGCCAGCCCCAGACCAGTTCCGGTTTCATTATTAGTGCCTGCGGTTTTAACCTTTTTATCAATCCTGAACAGATCATTAATCATCTCCTGCGACATTCCAACACCAGTGTCAGCGATGGTTAATTGAACAGCATCGGCTGATTTCCATTCGGTTTTTTCGGCGCTCACTGTTATCCTGCCGCCAGGAGGAGTAAATTTAACTGCATTTGACAGTATATTCCGAACTATTGTGAGCAGCATGTTCATATCGGCGTAGATCAGGATTGGTTGTGTCAGATTATTGACCACCTCTATCTGCTTTTTTTGAATCTGTGGCCAAATAAGGGCCATGTTTTTCAAAATCACTTGGTTAAGAGTGTGAATAGCAGGAAAAAATTCAATTTTCCGTTGCTGCACCCTTGCCCACTCAAGCAATTGGTTGAGCAGGTCAAAAGTGTTTTCGCTGGCTTCACGCATATTGAGGATAAACTCCTTTCGTTCCTCATCGCTTAAACTATCGTAATCATTACATAGGATTTCCGATAATCCTAATAACGCATTGAACGGGTTCCTGAGATCATGGGCAATGATTGCAAAAAATTTATCTTTTGTCAGGTTGATAATTTTAAGCTCTTCGGCCTGTTTTATAACCGTATCCCTCGAAGTTTTCAATTGCAGATGGTTTTTTACCCGTGCAATTAACTCATGTTTATTAAAGGGTTTACTGACAAAATCAACAGCACCAGCTTCGAATCCTCTTACGATGCTATCGGAATCGTTGCGTGCGGTAAGAAAGATTACAGGAATATCGCTAAACTGTGCGTTATCCTTCATTTTTATGCAAACTTCGAACCCATCCATTTCGGGCATCATCACATCGAGCAACACAAGGGAGTACTTCTCAGAAGCTAATCTTGCAAGTGCATCTTTTCCTGCCAGTGCGAACCCAGTTTTAAACCCAGCACTTGCAAGCACACTGGCCACAATCTGGATGTTCTTTGGGTTGTCGTCAACAACAAGAATGCGATGGTCGAAAATATTTTGTTCATCAATTTCCATTGTCTGATTTTAATTTGTTATTGATCCTGTTTTCCGCCGTGCTCCTTGTATTTTTTTAAGATAAAAGCAATCAGTTCGTGATACTGTGCTGACAATTGTGAAACCTGTTCGATGTCGAACGAATCAACTGCATCAATAATGCTTTTCGAATAATCGGTTGCACATTTTACTTTGTATCTGCTGGCATAAAGCATAAGTGAATCTGCAAAGGCCCTGTAATCGTCAATCAAACCGCTATCAACAGCCTTTAAATACATTGGTTTTACCTTACCGTCAAGTAGTGCAAGGAAATCGGGGATTTGCTTAATAAGTTCCTGAAGGTTATCAGATTCAAATTGATCAGAGTTTACTGTTCCGGCTGTATCCGCAGTCTCAATTCTGCTATGGGGAAGGTATTGCATTACATTGCTAAGCAAATCGTTCAATTTGATTGGTTTGAATAATACCTTATTAAAAAGGGACTGTTCTTCGTTAGAGAGAGTTTCCTGCGAAGCCGAGGCCGTAAATGCGATAACCGGAAGATCACTCAGCCGCTGATTCTGCCGTATTTTACCGGTTGCCTCGATACCTCCCATCCCTGGCATTCTGAGATCCATAAGCACCAGGTCGGGTAGGCTTTGCTCAAGGAAATCAAGTGCTTCTTGCCCGGTACCTGCCTCAGATACCTGAACTTGCGTTGATGCAAAGGCTTCCCTGATTAACTCCCGGTTTGGAACAACATCGTCAACAACTAATAGATGAGAGGGCTTAAATTGAATGATATCGAGAATGTTTTTTGTATCTGCTACAGTTAGTGAGCTTCCCTCAAGAACCTCAACATCATTCAAAACAATAGTAAAGGTACTGCCTGTTCCTGGTGTGCTCTCCAGCTCGATTGTTCCACCCATCATCTCAATTAGTCGTTTCGAAATACTCAGGCCTAAGCCTGTGCCGCCGTATTTTCGGGCACTCTGACCCTCTTGCTGGTGGAATGATTCAAAAATCAACTTTTTCGATTCTTCGCTTATTCCAATACCTGAGTCTTTAATGGCAATTTCAAGTGTAATCTTACCATTGCTGCAAAATTGTGATCTTGCTGTGCTGCTCACATATCCTTTTTCTGTAAATTTGATTGCATTCCCTATGAGATTCAACAATACCTGACGCAGACGTATCTCATCAATCAGCATTACTGACGGCACTTCCGGTGCTATGTTTAAAATTAACTCAACTCCTTTTTCTTCTGCTTTCTGGTGAAATAATTCCACCATTTCGCCCATCAAATGCCTGACTGCCATCGGTTCCTTCTGTATCTCCAAACGCCCTGCTTCAATTTTCGACATATCAAGCAAATCGTTGATTAGCGTAAGTAGCCCTTTCCCTCCTGTTTTAATGTTTCGCACAAATTTAAGTGTAGCGGAGTCTTGTATTCTGGCTTCAAGCAATTCTGCGAACCCAAGAACAACATTAATCGGCGTACGAATTTCGTGGCTAATGTTAGCTAAAAATTCGGTTTTTGCAATATTGGCTGATTCTGCCATTTTTCGAGCCATCTGTAGTTCCTCTTCCTTTTTCCTTCGCCACAAGGCACCTCCAATACTGGCAGCAAAAATTTTCAGTACTGAAATTTCGCCTTCATTCCATTGAAAACCTTGTGTGCAATCGTCGAAACCGACGAATCCCCAGAGTTGACTTTCAACAAAGATGGGTGTTATAACTACAGATATAGCATCCCTTGGTTGAAGTATCTTTTGTTCCTCTTCGGGGAAATCTTTTACGTAGCCGTAAACCATTTCATTTTGGCTCAACAACTTATTCCAGCGAGGCATTATTGATATCGGAACATTTTGAAATACTGCGTTATGAAGATGAGGAGAAATCCCACTACGAACCCACTCATATTTTTGCGAAACCAATTCGTCGCCTTGTGTTGATTGATGTTTTTCGAAAAGAGTAATCCGGTCAACCCTGGAATAGTGTCCCATGATCTCAATTGCCACACTTATAGCGGTTTCAAAATCCGATGCAGCGAGCAACCTTAAAGTGGCTTGTGCAGTGCCCTGCAGCAACTGACTCTGATAGAGCATAAGATTTTCAGCCTTCTTTCTATCGGTAATATCGCTTATTACCGACCATATCAAAGTTTTTCCTGATGAATCGGTAATCCTCTGTCCGTTTAGAAGTACCGGAACCCGGGTCCCGTCTTTCCTGATGTACTCTTTTTCGAATGGACCGTAGTAGCCTTTTTCAAGAAGTTGCTCAACATGTCGTTGTTGCTCCGGAAAATACTCAGGAGGAGTGATTGAGTTAAATGACTTTTGCTGAAGCTCCTCCCATTCATACCCTACGATCGAAAGAAATGTGGGATTCACTTCGATGTATTTGCCTTCGGGATTGGTCAGAACAATTCCAAGGGGATTCAATTCAAAAAGCGCTTTGAGTTTTTGCTGATATTCCTTCAGAGCCAGTTCTGCTGTTTTCGCTTTGGTAATATTACGTGTTAAAATAACATAATGCAACAATCCGGAACCCTTAATCTTATAACTGCTAATCCTTGCCTGAAACCAATAATGGTGGTTGTTAATTGAGAGTTGGTATTCCACAACCACCTGCCTTCCTGTTTCAACATGTTTTTTTATGCCGTTGATGATTGTGGTGGACACAGAACCATCAAAAAGTTCATCCAAACGCTTGCCTAAGGTTTTAGAAACCGGGAAAATCAGACTTCTTTCATTGCCTGTCCAAACATTTAAAAAGCGGAAATCCTGATCCAACTCTGCAACTACGTCGTCTAACGAACTAACAAGCGCTTTAAGGTTTGCTTCGCTTTGGCGTAATAGTTCCTGTGTTGTCCGGCGATCGTTCAGTATGTGGAGCAGTTCCTTGCGAGCACTGTAAAGCCGGCGGTTTGCCTGCAGAATTATCATGATTAAGATTGCCCCAGACACAAGCACAACAACAGCGCCGAATACCAGCCATGGGTACTGTTCAAACATTCTGTTTAATGTTGCTGACGATACTACTAAAATCCCGGTATTCGACGTATGCCTTAGCTCCGACAGGCTTTGATAGGTAAATGGTTGCCACGATTGGGTGGTAGAAATGCAGGGAGTGTGTTGCATGCATGAAACAACAAGCATTGCAGAGATTAAAAACACAACCGCAAGCAGAAGATTCCTTAAACGCAACAAATTTTTTAATCTATACATCACCTGTAACTTAATTCTGAATCACTATTGTCCGGTAAAAGTAGAAAATTATTTTTCTCTTTTGTAATTATCGGATAATCAATAACGATATGTTTGTTTTTCCTTCATTTTTAAAGTTTGCTCCTTTAAAAAAAGCAGGCTGTATCACCAAATCAAAGGATTTCTGCCAATCAATATCTGGATTTTCGAGGAAATTTTGCAAATGAATGTCATTGAACCCAGATTAAGCATTTGACAATGCTTAAACGATTAAGTGTTTGTAATCAGCACAATAAGAATTGCGCTGTACAAACACTAAATCGGGGTTACCCTCATAGAATCAATAGTCCAGCCCTAACGGATTTTCTATTGACTAATTCGGGTTGAACAGGTGAATCTTGCAAAAACTCACCAGATTTGAAAATGCCCAACGCCTTTTCAGCTCTTTTTGTATGATCGTCATGAGCAAATTGGCAATCAGCGCGCACTATAACTGGATTTTGATGGCGTTTTCATTAATTCCCATCAACTGCATCAGTGCAGCGCAAAAATTCATGAGTGGCAGCTAAAGCGGTATTGTAAATGAGAAGATAGAACCCTTGGAAACCACGCTTTTAACAGTAATCTGACCGCCATGGGCTTCAATAAACCTTTTCACTATTGCCAGACCAAGCCCTGTACTCTCTTCGCCGGCAGTACTGCATACTCCTTTGGCCCGACGGAAAGGTTTGAATAGTTTTGTAATTTCTTCCTCGGCAATCCCTTGACCCTGATCCTCAACATCCACGATTGCGAACCCATTTTTGCTGTAGAGCCGGATAAAAGTAGTAGTATCCTTTTCTGAATATTTGATAGCGTTGGAAAGCAGATTATCAACTACCTGTTCCATTCGTTGCGTGTCAATTTTCGCCTCCAGGTTTTCCTGTAAACATTCATACACCAATTTAATGCGCTTCTTCGAAGCAATCATTCGGTTTATCTCAATAATCTTCTGCAACATCCTGTCGAGGTTTACCTTCTGGCGGTTCAGTTCCAGCATGCCTGCTTCTATCTTGCTGATATCTAAAAGTTGGTTGACAATGTTCAGCATAGATTTACTCGAATCGCGCACCACGCCTATCAGTGTTGTCATGTTTGAATCGGGCTCGTCGTTCAGTTCTTCGAGCATAAACTCGGAAAAGGTATAGATTGCGCTTAATGGGTTACGTAAGTCGTGAACTGCCATTCCGAGCAGGTAGTTTTTTTCTTCGTTTAGTTTTTCTAATTCAATGTTTTTTTGAATAATCACCTGTTGCTGTTCAACCATTTTGAGCAGTGTTGCAACCTTGGCACGGGTAACCAACGGATCTAAGGGTTTAAACAGGTAATCAATAGCACCTTCTTCCAAACCTCTTACTACGTATCTGGACTCTTTGCTAATGGCTGTAACGAAAACAATTGGAATTGCTGCCGTTTTTGAGTTGGCTTTCAACAATTCTGCTACCTCAAAGCCATCCATTTCGGGCATTTGTACATCAAGCAAAATAAGGGAAAGCTCCGGATATTTAAGTGCAATTTTCAAAGCCTCATTACCCGATAGTGCCTTCAGGAAGATTCTGTCATTTTGCTTAAGCATATTCTCGAGAGCGTAAATGTTGGCCTCTTTATCGTCAACAATCAGTATCTGATGATTCATGGTGTATGCTTTTACGGTTTCTATTTGGAGGTACAGTCGCTGGTTTTACGATAGATCTTTTGGTTTGCATCTAACGAGCTGAAGCACTGCGTTAAAGGGCTGAATTGAATTGTCTCCTTCGAACCGAGAGCAAGAAATCCGAGCGGTGCAAGACTCTTTTCGAAAAGTTGCAAAACATGGTTTTGAAGCTTACGGTTGAAATAGATGAGCACATTTCTGCAAATGATAAGCTGAAATTCGTTGAAGGAGCTATCACCAGCCAGATTGTGTGCCGAGAACACGATACTATGTCGCAGTTGACGATCGAGAATCGCCATCCCATATCTTGCCGTGTAGTAATCAGAAAGCGAAAGTTTACCCCCGGCTTTCAGATAAGCTTGCGAATATGTTTTGAAATCGCCAATATTATAAACTCCTTCGTAAGCCTTTTGAAGAACTGTGGGGTTGATATCCGTAGCGTATATTTTTGCTTTATGAAGCAGATTAGCCTCTTTCAAGAGTATTGCAAGTGAATAAACCTCTTCGCCTGTAGAACATCCCGCATGCCATATTTTGAAATATGGATAGGTTTCCAGGTAAGGAAACACTTTCCTGATAAGCGATTGAAAAAAGTCAGGATCGCGGAACATCTCAGTTACGTTAACTGTGATGGCAATCAAGAACTCATAGAAAAATACATCCTCGTTCAATATCCTGCTTTTAAACTCATAGAAGTCCTTTATCTTCTGTAATTCTATGAATCTGACAATCCTTCTTACAAGTGAAGCCTCTGAATAATTCATGAAATCATATCCATAACGGTTGAGAATTATCTCCAACAGCTCTTGTTTGGCGTTCTTATCAAATTCAAAAGTCATCTCTGTCGAATTGTATAGTCTTGATTGCTACTTTGATAACCACACTCTCATTAGCGATAACAATTTGATGGTATCAATGGGCTTGGGCAGATAGTCGGTGGCTCCGGCTTCAAGGCATTTTTCCCTGTCGCCTTTCATTGCTTTGGCTGTCAGTGCGATAATGGGTAGGTTCACAAAACGAGCATCGTTTCTGATTCTTCGAATTGTTTCATAACCATCCATTTCGGGCATCATGATATCCATAAGGATGATTTCTACATTTGGTTTTTCGTTGAGTTTGGCCAGTGCTTCAACTCCATCGTTGGCAGTGTACACATTCAACTGATTTTCCTCCATCACTTTCGTGAGGGCAAAAATATTTCGCATATCATCATCAACGAGTAATACATTTTTACCCCTTAATTCCTCAATTGGAGGCATTGGCAATCGTGAAGATGAACTGTTTTTATTCGCCTGGTCGCCGATCCTTTTCAAGAAGAGGGTAATTTCATCCAGAAGTCGTTCGGCCGATTGTGCCCGCTTGGCCACAACTGCATTGGAGTATCGCATCAGTTCGGTAGTTTCGTTCTCCGTAAGTTCTTTCGCAGTATACACAATCACCGGAATTGACTGATGTTCCTTATTTAATTTGATCCTTCTCAGCACTTCACGACCATCCATATCGGGCAACATCAGGTCAAGTATAATAGCGTCAACCTGTTTCTCTTGCAGCTTTTGTAACCCCATGGCACCGGTGTTGGCGAAAATGGGTGCGATGCCATGATTTCTGAAAAGTAGCTGAAGCGTTTCACGCTGCGCCTGATCGTCTTCGATTATGAGTACATGCTTGATTTGCTTTTCAATAGCTGTGATAATATTATCAAACACTTTTCCAATCTTGTCCTCGCTAATAGGTTTTTTCAGGAACTCAACTGCGCCGAGTTCGATGCCCCTTTTTTCATCGTCAGATGCAGTGATTATATGCACAGGTATATTCTTTAAGTCGTTATCTTGTTTTAACTTACGTAAAACAGTCCAGCCATCTATTACAGGCAGACCAATGTCGAGGATAATAGCATGAGGTCTATGTTTATTGATCATTGCCAATGCAAGATCCCCCCGTGCGGCAACAAGTGCTTTGAAACCCTTTTCATGGGCATAGTCAACAAGAATTTTTGCAAACGTCTCATCATCTTCCGCTATCAGGATAATTCTGTCGGAAGTCCGGAGGGTTTTCCTGTCGTCGAAGATATTGATTGCATTTTCCGGAACGGTGTTGACAAAATCGGTTTTTGTCATATTTTCTCCGGGTGCTAGCGGGTACTCTGAAGGAAGATCTTTGGGGCTGTATTGTTTAAGATGTTCGGCGTTCGAAGGCAAGTAGAGGGTAAATGTGCTTCCTTTTCCAACCTGGCTCTCAAGAGTAATAGCGCCACCGAGAATTACAGCCAGTTCCCGGCTGATTGAAAGACCAAGCCCTGTGCCGCCATATTTCCTGCTGGTAGTGCCATCGGCCTGCTGAAAGGCTTCAAAAATAATTTGCTGTTTATCAACCGGTATACCTATTCCATTATCACGTACCTCAAAGCCAATCACCTCGCGGGCATTTGCCAGCAACGGGTTTTTGTATCCTAATCCCTGAGGGGCCTTAAATATACTGAGACTGATTTGTCCATTCTTCTCGGTAAATTTAAATGCGTTGCTCAACAAATTTTTAAGTACCAGCTCAATACGAAATTTATCAGAAAAAATGGTAGGAGGAGTCCCCGGTAAAACAGCCGCAGAAAACTCAATATTTTTTTCAGCAGCCGTTTCCATGAATAGTGCCAGAGTCTCGGCCGCAACTTCCTGCAACGAATAATGTGAGGGATTCAACTCAATCTTTCTCGACTCAAGTTTTGAAAGATCGAGTATCTCATTAATCAGGTTAAGAAGGTCGTGTCCCGACTTGTCTATTACGGAAGCATACTCAATCTGTTTTTCAGTGAGATTGTTTGACTTATTTTCGAGCAACAGTTTTGAAAGTATAAGCATACTGTTAAGCGGTGTTCGAAACTCGTGGCTCATATTGGCTAAAAATTCCGATTTATATTTGCTGGTAAGCTCAAGCTCTTGCGCTTTGAGTGCCATTGCCTCACGTCCGATTTCAATCTCTTCATTTTTGATACTTATAGCCTCATTCTGTTCTTCAAGCAACTGAGCCTTCTCTTCGAGTTGGGTATTGGTTTGCAGAAGCTCTTCCTGTTGCATTCTTAACTGCTCTTCGCTTTTTTTGATAATCTCGGCTTGTTCGGCAAGTTCTTCGTTCGTAACCCTAAGCTCTTCCTGTTGTGATTGTAGCTCTTCGGATTGTTGCTGTGTTTTTTCGAGCAGCGATTGCAGCTTATTCCTTGATATAGCCGACAGGATGCTGATGGCTATGCTTTCGGTTACCAACTCCAGAAATCCGAGTTTAGTATCGTCGAGAATCTCTTTCAACCCGAGTTCATATACCCCTACAAGTTTGTTGTTATGCACCATTGGTGCGATCACAAGATTTGCCGGTTCCATGTTGCCAGTAGCTGATTGAATTCTGGTATATCCTGCTGGAAGTTGAGTAAGGGAAATCATCTGTTTCTCGAATGCAACCTGCCCAACAAGCCCTTCTCCAAGGCTAAACCGGTTGCTGATCTCCTTACGCTTTGTAAACGCATAGCTGCCACTGAGAACCAACTGATTACTCTCATCGTCGAAGAGATACATTGCACCAACCTGAGCTTCTACATACTTTGAAAGAAACCCAATCGCTTTTGATGCAAGCTCTCGCATATCATGCTCGCCCCTGAGCAATTCGTTCAACTGGTTTTGTCCGGTCTTGAGCCAATTTTGCATCTGGTTGTTTTCATCGCTTTTGTGAAGAGCTCTGGTCATTGAGTTCAGTGCCTGAGAGAGTTTGTCCTGCTCAGAGCGCTGAACGAAGCTAACCATATAATCACCGGATGCAATACTCACTGTTTTGTTCACAATTTCCTTCAGCCCATTCTGCATTTCAACGAATGCACCAGCCAGCTTTCCGACCTCGTCTTTGCTGTCAACAGCAATCCTGGTGTCGATGTTACCGGATGAGATTTGCCTGAAGGTATCTGAAAGAGTCGTAAGTGATAATGAGATATGTTTTGATATGTAATTCGACAGAAAAAAGGTTAGTAAAGCCAGAATCAGGGTAATGGCGATGATGAATCTCAAAAGCAAGCGGTTTGCAAAATCGTTTACTTCGTCAAGTACTGCAGCAAATTCACCGTAATGTGTGTGCATCTCAGCCACGGCTGCATCAATCTGAATAAGCCTATAGGGCGAAGGAGCGTTAAAGTAATTCTGCATGCTCATTTTGATAGCGTTTCCCTCCTGAGAAATTTTTTTGACAATATTCACAAGATCCTGCATTTGTTGCGTACCTAACAGTTTCATTAACCGTATACGGCTTGCAGTAAGCCGGGCCATTTCAGGACGATACCCCATGGCTTCATCTAAAAATGTATATAAAGTGTCGCCAAACTCACCAAGAGTCTTATCGTCTGCCATTTCTATTGATCTAATGAAGGCATCTGACATTGCAAGTGATCGGCTGATTTCTGCTTGGCTCATGATTATGTTTTCTTCATAGCCTGTGTATAAGAACGTATAAAACTCCTCCACGCCCTGCCGGAAATAGAGGTTGTTAATTCGTGCCGCGTTGATGAAGATATATAGCACGCGTGATGTGCGATAAAAATAATTGGCAGTAAAACCCATCATTAGTATGCTGATGATGGCCATTACCGTGATTAACATCAGTTTTTGTCTGACCGGCAAATCATTAAGCCATTTTTTAAGTCTCATAAGATTTCAGATTACTTAATCATCAATAATATTTCCCGAATGGGTTCACGTTCATTCAAATTTACCTAAATATACTTTGCTATGATAGCCAACAGATCGTCCGACCTGATGGGTTTGGCAATATAATCATCGCATCCGGCTTCGAGAGCCTTCTGCCTGTCGTCGCTCATTGCATAGGATGTTTGGGCAATTACCGGTAACTCTTTCCTGAAAGTTTTTATGATTTTGGTAGCTTCATAACCGTTCATCTCCGGCATTTGCAAATCCATCAGAACCAGATTAATCTCTGGATGGCGGTGCAGGGCTTCAATGGCTTGTTTTCCGGTAATAGCCCAGATTATGGTTGCACCTGAACGTTTAAGGCATGCTTTGAGATAGCGGAAATTGGAATCAACATCCTCAACAATCAGTATGGTTTTCTTGTGCCATTCGGGAGTGGTATTGCTCCTGTTTACTTTTTCTGTCCCTTTCGAAACCGCTGTTGAGGATAAAGGAATAGTAAACCGGAATGTGCTTCCAATTCCAACCTTCGATTCTACCCATATTTCGCCACCCAGCAAAGAAACAAGATTCCGGCTGATAGTCAATCCAAGACCTACGCCTCCGTGAATGCGAGTATAAGTATCTTCAAGCTGCCTGAACCTGTCGAAGATAAATTTTATTTTATCTTCCTCAATACCAATACCGGTGTCGGAAACAAAAAAACAAACTCTGTCGGGTTGTTCATTTCGATTTGAACTTACAAGATGATATCCAAACTCCACCTTGCCTTTATTGGTAAATTTTAATGCATTTTTAACGAGATTTAGAAGCACCTGCCTAATTCTGATTTTATCGCTTAATAGAACCAGGTTTTCATCAGTTGACGAAGTCATTATCAAAGTCAGATGTTCCTTTTTTAGATCATGCCTTATCGCCTCTGCATTTCGATATAACCTTTCCATCAGTGGTTTCACTTCAAAAAGTTCATTCATGATTTTGATTTCACCAGCTTCTATACGGGCCAGTTCGATAATGTCATCAATCAATCGCAACAAGGTTTCGGTGTTCACTGAAATTGCGTCAATATATGCATTCCGATCTTCATTATTTAGTTCCGGTTCGCCAAGCAGTTGCGAAAACCCGATAACTGCGTTTAGCGGGGTTCGTATTTCATGAGACACATTCGAAAGAAAAGCGGTTTTAAGATTGTCGCTCTCCTCAGCCTTTTCTTTTGCAACAACAAGCTCTTTCTCGACTTGTTTTCTTCTTGTGGCCATAAGAAACATAGTAGCTACCTGTTGCAAATATCTAAGGCTATTTTGGTCGTAGTTGGAATAAGAGTTCGCAACTGTAATCTGTACCATCACTTTTTCTTTGCTAAGCACAGGAGCCGTTGCATATCTCTTAACTTTCGCAACGGCAGAATAATGAGAAAGATATTCAGGAAGCGCTTCCTCATGATTGACAAATATTGGCTCGGTTGGTAGCAACAAGTCGTTTGCCCAGCTATCAGAATTTTCGTTCGCGGGGCCCGTAACAACAGTATTACTTCCGGCAATTATCGAAATTTCGCTACCACGCGCAATGGCAAGCATGTGTGGATGCCCTCTTTGATCATAATCTGACAATAACCACCCAATCTCACTGCCAGTGATCTGCAACGATGCCTCAATCACACTGGCCGAAACCTTCTCATGCGATAGACCCGCATCAAGCAGGTTTTGCGACAAGTGAGTCAATATTGTCATCACATCAACCTGCCTTTGCAGAGTTGAAGCCATCTCCCGTTCGGAAGTGATATCATGCCCGATGCAACATGCCACCTGTTGTCCTTTGATGGTTACTGGAACCTGGTTGAAAAGTAAAGTTTTAATACGGGTGCCAATGCGAAACTGGAATTCGACTGCGTTATTTGATGCTGAGTGTTTGAGCAGCAATGCTATTGGGTTAATTTCGTTGTTGTGAATGAGCTTTTCAATGGTTATTGCCTTCAATTCTTTTTTTGTAATCTCAAGAAACCTTAGGGCAGCCGGGTTAGCATCAATAAACCGATTGTCATAAGCAAAAAATAAAATCGGGTTGGGCGCCTCTCTGAAGAGCGTATCGAACTGCGTGTACTGCTCATTGATTGTTTGCTCCAAACGTTCTTTCGTAATGCCCAATTGATTGTTCTTGATAACCTTTAGCACCAGGCCTGGAAGTATATCATGGTAATGGTCGATCTTAAAAATAAAATCATCAACGCCCGCCTGATATGCTTTAACCGCAGTGCCATAGTCTTCATAGGCTGTCATCATGATCACCGGCAAATTAATGCCCAGCGATCTGATACGATTTATCAGTTCAATACCATCAGTATCGGGAAGGAGGTAATCTATTATGATGATATCCGCAACAAATGAAGAATCGCTAAGGAGCGCAATGGCCTCGCGGCCGCTTCCGGCTATGGAGATCTTAATACCAGTCTTTCGAAATGCAAAAGCTAATAATGCTGCGTGTTCGTTGTGGTCTTCGACTGCCAGTACTTTTAAGTTCGCTGTATTCATAAAATTGTAGTTTGGGTATGATAAAATGATTTAATAACATGTTGTTTGTATCATGTAATCAAAAAGCTCGTCAGTATCTTGCATTTTGCTTTCAACAATCACATCAAACAGTTTTAAATAGTTGTAAAAGGTAAATCCAGCCAAAATGTTGTACCCTTTTCAGGGTTTGACGACACAGTCAAGTCGCCGCCGAGTAACAGGGCTATGTTTTTTGAGATGGCTAAGCCAAGACCCGTGCCACCGAACTCTCTCGAATGAGAGTCGTCGGCCTGCCGGAAACGTTCAAAAATCACATCCAGTTTATCGGGTCGAATTCCAATACCAGTATCGCTAACGTAAAAACGTATACATTCCCTGCCGTTCACCCCATTAGGCCAAACCCTCTGGAAACCAAATCCTACTGTACCTCTTTCGGTGAATTTTATAGCGTTGCTTATCAGGTTTGATAATATTTGCCTGAGCCGTAGAGGATCGGTAATTATTGTTAAGTCGTCCTGACTTGCTTGTCTGTTCAAAATCAGCCGGAGATCATTTTTTTCAACCGCATTTCTATATTTCTCAAAATGGCTGTGCAACTCCTTAAGAATAGTCATTGGCTTGCATGTAGAATGCTCAATTTTTAATTGACCGGCTTCAATCTTGGCCATGTCTACAATATCGTCAATCAGTTTGAGCAGAACTTCACCGTTGTTATGAATAATGCGTACAAACCCATCTTTCTCCTCGCTGGTAATTAACTGATCGGTCAAAAGATCGGAAAATCCAATAATCGCATTCATAGGAGTGCGTATCTCATGGCTCATGTTGGCAAGGAAAGCGGTTTTCAGCCGTTCGCTTTCTTCAGCTTTTTCTTTTGCGATCCTAAGATTATCCTCAAACGATTTTCGTTGGAGCGCAGTTGCAACCTGGTTCGAAACATAGGTAAGGATTGCCATATCCTCTTCGTTGTAGATTTTGTTAGCGTCGTAGCTTTGAACTACGAGTGCTCCTCTGATATTATTTTCGTAATTCAATGGTACTCCAAGCCAGGATTCACATACAGTGCCATGAAACTCAATCAATCCTTGATCGGCAAGGTCATAAATTTGTTTTTTATTGAGATTCAATGCATTGCCTTGCGAAACCAAATAACCTGTAATCGTTTTGCCTGCAGGGAACTCTGTAAAATGGTCTTTCTGATCCTGCATGAAAGGAAGAGCAAATGTTTTCCTTTCAGGATTGTATAGAGCGATAAAGAAATTGGTTGTGTCAACAACTTTCGATAGCTCATCCCTTACAACTTTTATAAGTTCTTTAAGATCGTTTGCATATATTATTGCTGATGAGATATTTACCAATACCTGTCTAAGATGTTCTTCCTTTTTTCGTTTTGTAATATCAGTTATAAACCCTTCAATAAACGCTAATTCGCCTTCAGAAGAGCGTACACCTCTGCCTTTTTCCCACACATGAATATAATGTCCCCATAGAGTTCTTAAACGAAATTCGATTTCAAAAGGCACATCAGTTTTAATTTTCTCCTGAACTGTGTTCCAAACCATTTGGCGATCGTCGGGGTGGACGAGATCAATATAATGTCTTGAATTTGAACCAATGAAATCGCCCGGCTCAAAACCTGTAAGATTTTTGAAACCATCGGAAAGCAAGAGCATAGTCCAATTCTCATCATTCATACAACGGTAAACGATGCCATTAAGATTCGAAATGAGTGTATCAGTTATTCGTTTGCTTTCAAGCAATTCATTTTCAATTTTTTTCCGTTCAGAGATATCTCTCAGAATCACCTGCACATATCTCTCTTCTTCAATATGCATAACGTTAAGGCTGACCTCCATATCCATCAGTGAGCCGTCTTTACTTTGATGCTGCCAGTAGAACAGTTGCTCGTTTCCCTCCAGAGCAGTTCTAATCAGGCTGTGGGCTTTTTCATCTGACCGATTGCCATCAGGTTGCAACGCTGGTGAGAAAACCTCAATCCTTTGCAAAAGAAGTTCATCACGTGTATATCCAAACATTTGTTCCGCTTTGGGATTGCAATCAACAAACACTCCATCTTTAAGCAGGAAAATACCATCGTTCGCATTCTCAAACAATGTACGAAAACGAGTTTCGCTGGTTCTTATGGCCTCATCTTTTTCGTATTGCTCAGAAACATCCCTGAATACCATCACCACGCCAAGGTTGTTGCCCTGGTTGTCGGATATAGGGGCAGCGCTGTCTGATATCTGATAAATTTTGCCATCGAGCGATAATAATTCAGTGTGGTTTGCCATTCCAACTATTTTTCCTTCCTTCAGAACCCTGTCAACAGGTATCTCGGCCGGTTGGTGTGTTATAGAATTACGGATGTGGAAAAACTCATGAATCTGTTTGCCGTCTGCATCAGAAAATGTACAACCCATCAGTTGTTCAGCCACCCTGTTCATTCTTGTAACCTTACCGTTAGTGTCTGTTGTGATCACAGCATCGCCGATGCTATTGAGCGTGATGGCAAGTTTCTGCTCCCTTTCCATAATCTCCCATTCAGCTCTTTTTCGCTCGGTGATATCACGGATAATACCCTGAAAGCAAGTGGTATCCTCAACAATCATTCGGCGGGTACTCACCTCAACAGGAAACCTGTGACCAGTCTTCGTTATATGGATTGTTTCGAAAATTGCCCCCTCTCCTTCGGGTATTTTATACAACTGATCCATGATTTCCTCACGCTTATCGGTTGCTCGCAACTGTGCTATATTCAGGTTTCTGAACTCTTCTTCTGAATAGCCGTACACCGACAAAGCTTTATGGTTGGCAAACAAGATTTGGCCACTGGAATTTATTAGCAGGATTATATCGTTCGCAAACCGGCTCAGATGATCATATTGTTTATGAATAATCCTCTTCTCTTTTTCATGGATAATTTGCGTTTTAAGATACCTGGCTTCGTGCTGTTTCCATGCTAAAGTTAAAACCGACCCAACTGTGATGATGAGAAGCAAAGCTGCGATAATATAAATAGTCAGATGACCATTCAACGGTTCTAAAACTTTGGTCATATTAATTTTATTTAGCATGATCCAATCCTGGCCAGGAAGCAAAGTTGCAAATGACAGAACATCCTGATTGCGGTAATCCTTGCTTCTGATAATACCTGTTTCACCTCTGGCCGCCCTTATTTCGGCAGTCTTTAAATGTTGTTGTGTGTCCAACATTTCCGACACGGGCAAATCAGGAAGGCATGGCAAGCTAAGTGTTAACAGATCTTGATCTTCGAAAAGCACTAAAATAGTTTCAACTGGGTGCCTTTCTGTTTGCATTTGCCCCAGATATAGAAAAAGGCTCGCATCTGCATTGAAAGTTAGCAAGGCTGTAATAAAAAGGTCATTATTTATTCTTAGTGGAACAAACACATCCAGATGATGGTGTTTGGAAATAGAATTGTAATAGAGGTTACTTGTAAAAATGGAGTCGGGATAATCGGATATCTTTTTAAGGTAACGGGTCACATTTTTGTCGAATGGTCTCTTTTCATTGATATATGAAAAGATAGGATCGCCATCAGGTGCCAGCAGAAAAAATCCGCAGTGATCATGTTCAAAAACAGCCGGTGCAACCCATAACCTGATTTCATTGCTGAGAGCAATATTATCAGGAGAGTTTGCCAGTTGTTTTACCATGTTTATTAACATGGCATCTCTTTGAATATTCTTACCGGTGGTTTTTCGTTGTTTTAGCCATGAATCCAAATGCTTTGCTTTCAATTCTGAGACTGCTTCAAGCCTCTCCGATTCATGACTTATGAGATTTTTTTTTGTCTGATAGTCGAAAACAAAAATTAATCCTGTTAGAAATAAGAATAATAGAAAAAGTGGGAGCAAAATCCTGATAAATAATCGGCCAGTGCCAGCAGGTTTCTTCATCGAAATAGCTTAATTATGAGCAAATTTTACATAATCCTTTCAGTTATGGTCTGTTCAACAACAAGAACCCCGTAACGTAAACGGCGAAATTAAAAAGAATACAAATTCGATCAAAATAAAATTAGTTCCTAAAAATCATTCAACTATTATCTGCTACCCAATTTTGTTCTGTAAAAAAAAGGGTATTGAAGTAACTGTGTTCAGTATCTAACCATGATTGATCTGCTGAAAAGCACGGCAGGGAGTGCAATAAAAAGCCTGAATGTGTTCAAGAGCTCAAATATTGATCAGTTTTGCGGGGGTTACATTTTGAAAACAAAATTTTACATACTGATAATCAGTATGTTATTATGATAAATTAATGAAATTTTGTTTTAAACGGCAGTTATTGATTGGAACACAAAGTTCTCCAACACATGTTAGTATAAATATTTTCAGATTGCGGTACACAAATTCCTAATCCGGAACATTATAGATTTTTGCCTGATTTCTATATCCTGGTTTATTTTGATACCAGTCGTGGTACAATGTCCCACCGCTTTGTGCCCAACTGGCAAACCGCAGGTGAGCGGAAATAATTTCGGCCCGTTCAATCGTATAGTCGAAGCTTTCGTAGATATTGATAGCCCACGGCAGATTGTTGTGAGTACGGTAGTACCGTCCGGTTGCCGGAACAGAGTTATCGTTCATCGTCCCAAATAACAACGGGTTTACAAGGGAAGTAGGAGGATAATCCGGAAGATGGATTTCACGACTACGGTCGAGGTTTATAATCAGAAAAGGATTGAAAGCAGCAATGTTGACAGTATTGTGATGGTAAATACCAGTAGGGAAAACCATGGTAATTCTGACAGTATCGGGTTCTACATAGGGAGCAATCGGGTCGGTATTTACTCCAAGTCCAACTCCAGGGTTTTGCAGGATGTTAAAAGCATCGTCGAACACGATTACAGTAAACAGGTTCTGATTGGCTTCCGAACCATTGGCGGCAAGTTGTACAACGCCATGCTGAATATCGAAACCGCTAACAACGGGCACCTGACCGGCAATAGGGTTGAAAGGAAGTTGAAAACCAAATCCGTTTCTTAGTCCCGCTCCTATCGCTCTTACTGCGAAATCGGAGTAAATTTCTGCTACACGATTTGTAGCACTGGTTACAACCTTAAAACGATAGTCCATAACCAGGTCGTTAAAATCATAATCGCCTGTGCCTGGCCATAAGTCTTCGAAGGCAAGACTACCAAATCCGGGGGCAGGAAAAAAATTATTAAATGCTCTTAAAGGATCGTTTGGGTAATGATCATCATTGTCGGGAACGCCATCTCCGTCGCTGTCGGCGGGTCGTGTAACAACAGCATCATCCAGATCGAGAGTACTCAAATGAACCCATTGCCAAAAAAGTACCTGCACCGTAGTAGTGCCAGCAGGCATGGTAGCGGAAACTGTAAGGTTTCTCCACTCTCCTTGCGGGGGATTAGCGATTTGCACCGAGTAAAAAGCGATAGGAAGACGGTCAGCATTCCTTGGAATCAGATAAAGCCATGCATATTGAGTTCCAGGCCCGTTGGCTCTAACCCGTGCCGAAAATGTGATATTATCTCCTTGATTTGATGTTATGAGCTGTGTCAGACCGCTATGAATAACAGGTCTTGGGCCTCCAACCAACCTGAAAACAAAATTCCCGTTATCGTTGAACTGGCCAGAGGCGGGTGAAACCTCTGAAGTCCTGTGCCACCGTCCATCCACTACCATCGGTGAGGTCCAAGCGGGTATTTGCCCAAAATCATTGAGAGAAAAATTGCCATTCCCTACCAGGTTTGCACCCGATTTAAGAGCTCCAGGTTGAATCCCTGACTGAAACGATTCTTTGGTCAGCAGTATTCCTTTAGCTGGTGAGTTGGGCGGTGGCAATGTATCATAAATAAATACAAAACTGAGCGAATCTTCATCTGATGCCCCCTTCAGTGGCGACAAGGGAAGTTCAATCATGCCGGCATGGGTTCGCACATATATATTTTCGGTATACGAAGGAGCTGTCAGCGAAGCATTTACTCTGCCCAATTCATCAGGTGCAGCCACAAGCAACGGCACATCGCCCGGCTGCGGTTCTGATTTGAAAAATTCAACCTTCGGCTTGTAATCAGTATAGTCAACAATAGATGGTAAATGTACTTTCACGGGAATTGTTCGTGTAGTTTTGAAGTCGAATCCTTCAGGCACCTGCAACTGTTCCATATTGCGTTGGAGTGAATTGTCGTCATCTCTTCGGCATGAAAGCGCTAAGAAGGAAAATGCAACAGTAAATAGTAAAGTTCTGGTCAGGTTTGGTTTCATATGGCTACCTTTTATATTGGTGATTGTTAGAATTAATTCATTCGGCTGAATTAACAATTACGGCATCTTGTCCATAAACTCATGATTGTCAGACATAATCGGTCTTTTGTTTTTTAAAAACAGGTTCGTTAGTCCAAAAGAAATCAACTCATGGAAATTTTGATTATTTTTACACTTGCGAACCAAAGAACTATTACCGACGCAACCATTATGGGCAAATATATCACAATGCACTTGCGTCCTCAAAAATAGTAGCTATTTTCGTTAAAATACAAGGGAAATTTTTAATGTTTCGCATTAATGGCTTGAATCATCACAGTTTAAAATAAATTCAATTAACTCATGAAAGCAAAAAGCAACTTTTGGGTCAACACAATGGTTTTGGGATTTTTGCTGTACACTCTCTGTGCAGGAAATATTACTGCCCAAACCTGGTCAATTGTAGCCACTTACACTGTTCCTGGTAAAGCATCCGGACTGGCATGGGATGGCACATATCTTTACTTTGGCATTTATGGTGTAGGCGGAGAGCAGGTACACCGCTTTAATCCAGCAACAGGAACGAGTCAGTTGCAGTTCACAAATCCTGCCATTGGTGATTCGTATGGGATGACCTTCGATGGTCAGGACCTCTGGATCATTGACAGGGAAACTACCGGCCCATCCCATGCTTTGGAACTCTCTCTTACAGGAACCGTTCTTTCACAATTCAATCTACCCGATCAGTTTATGTCGGGGATTGCCTGGGATGCTGGTAATTTCTGGGTTTGCACATATTTTCCCGACCCCGGCACAGTGTATAAGGTTACCAGTACCGGAACAATAATCAGTCAGTTTGTGTCGCCTAATACGCAGCCATGGGATATCTGCAAACACGGTAATGATTTATGGATTGTTGATTACAATGCAAACATGATCTACAGAGTATCTCAAACAGGAACAGTGTTGGCAAGTCATCCTTCGATTACCGCACGCCCTTCAGGCATAGTATTCGACGGAACTTATCTTTGGTATGTAGCAGGTCCGCTGGGTGGCAACAGTACGCTGTATAAAATAAATCTTGCAGGTGGTGGCACTCCGGCAATTCAAATTCCTATTACCAATCACAATTTTGGCACTGTCGCGGTTGGCTCAAGCGCTACATGGAATATGACCGTAAACAGCACTGGTACTGCTCCCCTTCAGGTTACAGGCATCAATTTCCCGATCAATTTCCCTGTATCAACCACTGCCACTTTTCCTATGACTATCCCTACCGGGCAGTCGGCTCAGATTCCGTTAATTTATGCGCCGGTAATCGCCGGTCCGCTTAATGGTGCTATCCAGGTCAATTCAAACTCACCTCTCACTCCATCGGTTAATGTTACCCTTACCGGAAACGCTGTTTTTGTTGGACCCAATATTCATGTTCCGGTTTCATCATTTAATTTCGGCAACCGTCGGCTAAACTCTACTACACGGTGGCAGATGCAGGTACAAAACAACGGAAATGCAACCCTCACAATCAATTCGATGGAATTCAGCAACGACGATTTTTATACTGACGCAGCCGTAACTTTTCCTCTGAACCTGGCTCCGTTGGCTACCTTAACCTTCAATATCTGGTTCCAGCCGCAATCAGCCATGCTGTATAACGAAACTCTGAATATTTTCAGTAACGATAATCAGCCAAATCCATTCGTGGTAAACCTTTCCGGTTCAGCACCAAATCAAAATTATCCAATCGGAAGCATGCTTTGGCATTACAATATCACCGGTTCTCACGACACCAGCCCCAAAGCTATTACCTGGATACCCGATGTCAGCGGCGATGATGTAGCCGATGTGATTGTAAGTTCTGAAGACAACTTTTTTCGTTGCTTTAACGGAAACGCTTCAGGACAACCCGATCTAATATGGGAACTTCAAATTACTGGAGGAGCCGTTTTTTCCCATACAGCACTTTCAATCACAGGCGATATTAATACCGATGGTTACGACGACGTTATAGTTGGAACCGCCTGGGGCGACCGATCGGTTGTGGCAATTAGCGGGAAAACTGGCGCAGTTTTATGGAAATACCATACAAGCCAATTTGGCGAGGGGGGATGGGTATACCAGGTACACGCAAAGCATGACTTCAATGGTGATGGCTTCCCCGACGTGCTTGCTGCCTCAGGTGACGATGGTAGCAACCAAGGTCCAAGAAGAGTGTTCTGTTTGAACGGTAAAAATGGTAGTGTTATATGGAGCGCATTTCTGCATGCGGCTGTATATGCAGTTATTGGTATAACTGATGTAACCGGAGATGGAGTTCCCGATGTCGTAGCAGGTGCTACCGATCCAGCAGGTGAACACGGAGTTGCTTTTGGCTTAAACGGTGCCAACGGATTGGTAATGTGGAACTTCGTAACGACGGGTACTGCAGTATGGGCGCTGCAACGCGCTGACGACATCAATAATGATGGAAAACCAGAGGTAGTAGTAGGTAGCTTTGCAGGAACCATATACCTGGTGAATCCGGTTAATGGTGCCATATTGCATCAGGCCAGCGTTGGAAACAACATCATCACAAACCTTGTTCGTCTCGACGATATTAATGGCGATGGCTTTTCGGATATTTTACCGGGACACAGCGGGACACTCGCGGTGGCTCTCGACGGTACAAACCTGAATACAATCTGGGCACAATCAATGCCCGATAAACCATGGAATGTTGATCGCATCCCGGATATAAACGACGACCAAATAAACGATTTGGTATTAGGAACCCTTTTCCAAAGCAACTTCGTTTACTTCATGGATGGGATCAGCGGAAACACTCTCTTCACTGCAAACTACAATACACCTGTTGATGCAATTTCATCAATACCAGATATAACAGGCGACCTAAGTTGGGAGATGGTTGCCGGTGGGCGCAATGGTTCTTTGGTGTGCTTTTCGGGTGGTGTTGATTTATTAACAGCCATCCGGCCTGCTACACCGCCTGAAACCTTCCTTAACATTGAAAGCACGCCAAATCCTTTCACCGATCATACAACAATGCATTTCTACCTTCCGGCCTACGGATTAACAAACCTCCGTATCTACGATCTGAACGGAACAGTTGTATTCCAGCACCGCTTTGGACAACTGCCAGCCGGTAATCACACTTTTAGGTGGGATGGCAGGAATCAGTCGGGAAACAAACTGCCATACAGCATCTTTATTCCTGAAATAGAAAGCAACGGAAAAATCAAGCGCACAAAGGTGATACACATGGGGCAGTAGCTTATAACTATGTGCCTGTCTACTGCAGTCACGTAATCCCGGTAAGCAGAATCTGCTCCTTTATATGTTACAAGCTGTTCAGGTGCTCATGAGCGATCTACAACACTCATCTCATCTGATCCGATTTTACTTGCCATTTTCAGTACTTTTGCGCAATTACTGTTACCCGATGAGTAAAGGAAGAGAAAACAAACCGCATATAGGAATTTTTGGACGTCGAAACAGCGGGAAAAGTTCAATTATCAACGCGCTTGCCGGGCAGGAAATCGCAATCGTGAGCGAAGTGGGTGGAACGACTACAGATCCGGTAAAAAAATCTATCGAAATTCATGGAATCGGGCCAGTCATCATGGTTGATACTGCAGGCCTTGACGATTTCGGCGACATTGGCCTGAAGCGGGTCGAAAAATCTCTTCAGACCATCCCGCTGATTGATCTGGCAATTGTTGTTGTGGTAGATAATGACCTCATCGAAACCGAAATTGACCTGATACAGCGTTTGAATGGGTACAACACACCCTTCATTGTGATCCACAATAAGAGAGATCGCATGCCGTCAACACAACAGTTCCGTGAACGCATCAGTACTGAATTTGGCGCTGAAGTAGTTGATTTTATGGCTCTTTCGGCATCACAGAGCAGCACAAGTGAAATTATTGACCTGATCAGGAGGCAAATGCCCGAATCGGCCTACCTTAGCCGGTCAATTATCGGCGATTTGATTAAAGCAGGCGATGTTGTTATGCTAATCGCCCCTGTTGATACTGCAGCTCCCGAAGGCAGGCTGATTCTGCCTCAGGTGCAGGTAATCCGCGATGTGCTTGATCACGATGCTTTAGCCGTTGTTCTGAAAGAAAATGACGTTGACGCACATGTGCGCCGAATCCAACCTGAGCCAGCTCTGGCAATCACTGATAGTCAGGTATTTCAAAAAGCAGATGCTGCAATACCTAAGCATATTCCCCTCACAAGTTTCAGCATCCTGCTGGCACGGCAAAAAGGCGACTTCGATAACTATCTGAAAGGAACACCACACATTGACAGACTGCAAGATGGCGATAAAGTACTTATTCTTGAGTCATGTACGCACATTGTTACGTGTGAGGATATTGGCCGTATTAAAATCCCACGGTGGATCAGTAAATATACGGGTAAACAACTTGAATTCGACGTTGTTGCAGGTCTTTCGGCATTGCAACACAACATCCACGAATATTCCCTTGTGATCCAATGCGGCGGATGTGTAGTAACAAGAAAACAGATCATCAGCCGTTTGAAACCAGCAGTAGATGCTGGAATTCCAGTTACAAACTACGGCATGGCTATTGCCTGGGTACACGGAATTTATCAACGGGCAGTGGCACCTTTTATTGAAAAATAGTATGCCAACCCAACTTGACAATGCTTAAATTGTGTGGATGATAAATTGAATAACAATGGATTACATAATAACAGGAGCAGGAAAAGGAATTGGATTTGAAACTACAAGAACACTGTGCAAGGTACAGGGAAACCGTATAATAGCTATATCAAGAAATATCAAGCAACTGCACAATCTTGCTCGCAACAACAACAATCTTGTTTCAGAGCTTTTCCCCTTATCGTTCGATTTAGTAAAAGGTGATTTTAACGGTGTGCTGATTCCGTTTTTGAAGGAACTTAATTTCAACATCGACGGACTATTTAACAATGCTGCCGTATTGATCAACAAGCCATTGTCGCAATACGTTGACGAAGATTTCCGGCATGTATTCAGTACCAATGTTGAAGCTCCGTTTCGTCTGATTCGTTGTCTTTTACCATTCCTAAACAAAGGTTCGCACATCCTGAATGCGGGAAGTATGGGTGGAGTACAGGGTAGTGTTAAATTTCCGGGACTCGCCTTGTACAGTTCCAGCAAGGGAGCTCTGGCAATTCTCACAGAATGTTTAGCCGAAGAATTGAAATCCAGAAAAATTTACGTTAATTGCCTTGCCTTTGGAGCAGTGCAAACCGAGATGCTTAGCGAAGCTTTTCCAGGATACATTGCACCGGTTACAGCTAATGACATGGGCAAATATGTAGCAGATTTCCTTATGAATGGTCATAGACTCTACAATGGAAAAATATTATCTGTTTCATTGTCAACGCCTTGATATTACATAGCTTAACTCTGCCTGTTTATTCTTTATGTCAAATTATAGGTTCGCAAAAAATATTTTAATTGTAGCACGATGGCTTCTGGAGGCATTTGCCAACAAGGTACGGTTGTAAGTAGCGGCAGAAGTTCAGTCATAGTCCGGATTACCGCCCAATCGGCATGCGTTGCCTGCCATGCAAAAGAGGTATGCAGTCCTGGCGATATGGAGGCGAAAATCATCGAAGCTCACTCTGAAAATCCACACGATTACCATAGCGGACAAAAAGTGAATGTAATGATAAAAGATAGTGCTGGATGGCTTGCAGTAGTGTTTGGATATGTGGCTCCTTTCGTGGTTTTATTTGTTGCTTTGTTTGTTTTCATCAATCTTACAGGCAGCGAGGGACTGGGCGCGTTGATTGCGATTATGTTGCTTATGCCATATTATCTGATATTGTATCTGTTCCGTGGCCGGCTGAAAAAACAAATCCGGTTCGAGGTTAAACCATCCATGGAAGAGTAGCCTTTTATTAATTTCCAACAGCAACACTAAAGTGATACGACGAAATTCAAAACATCATTCCTGTCGTTGGGTTAACACAAAGCTCAGGATTGCTGCCACAATAGGTTCGCACAACACTTAAAAACAAGCTTTTAATAACCTTTTAAACTTTCCACTCATGGCAATTCCAACTTCACGAACTAAATCAAACGGAGTAATCACTATTTCAACAGATAAATGTATTGGTTGCGGTGAATGCGTCCAGGTCTGCTATGGTTTTAATTTACAAATTGTTAACAAAAAATGTGCACCAACAAACAATTCATTTTTCGGGTGTATTGGTTGTGGCCATTGCATGGCTATCTGCCCCGTTGATGCTATTAAAGTTGAAGGAAGAGGAATTTCGCCAAATGATCTGTTTAATGTTCTGGATAATCAGATCAGCTACAATTCACTGCTTACAACCCTCCAGAGTCGTCGAAGTATCAGGGAATTTACCGATGAACCTGTCAGCACAGAAATTGTTGAAAAGATAGTTGATGCGGCAAGAACTGCGCCAATGGGAATACCTCCGTCCGAAGTACATCTGCTTGTTTTGCATGGCAGAGAAAAGGTAAACACCTTTACTGCAGCATATTGTGAATATCTAAAGAGCATACGGTGGATGGTATCGCCCTGGTTTTTAACTATCATGCGTCCGGTGTGGGGTAAAAAAAACGACGAACTCTTCCGTAACTTCGTAAAGCCCTTGATTAATAATTACATCAACTTTATGAACAGCGGCCAAAATTTGGTAACCTACGATGCGCCATTAGCTATATATTTTTACGGATCGCCCTATTGCGATCCAGCCGACCCGGTGATCGCGGCCACCTATGCTATGATTGCCGGCGAATCGCTTGGTTTGGGAACCTGCATGCTGGGAGCTATTCACCCAATGCTCCAAAACGGACCGAAAGCAGCTTCTTTCAGAAAGCAGCACGGCATAAGATACCGGAGCCGTAAGGGATTATTTGTCGTATTTGGTACACCTGTTAAAAAATTCAGAAAAGCAATCAAAAGGTCTTTTGCATCGGTTGATTATTATTGAGAAGTCCCAGTGTTCGCGGCTATTTACATTTTCTCCGGAACATCAATCCCCAATAGCCCCATCCCTTTTTGCAAAACTGTACCCACAAGGTAGGTAAGTCCTAACCTGAATCGTGAAAGAGCAAGGTCAGGTTCTTTAAGCACAGGAAACTCCTGGTAAAACTGGTTATACTCCTTTGCCAGCTCAAACAAATGGTTAGCCAGAAGAGCTGGATTTAGCTCATCGGCTGCCTGTTTTACAACAAGGGGAAAATCATATACAATTTGTAGCAATTCTCTTTCTTTAGACGGAATGGTGTGAACCTTATGAATATAACCGTTTGAATCCCATGCTTTGCCGGTTTCAACCGCTTTACGCTGAACCGAACAAATCCTTGCGTGTGTGTATTGGATAAATGGTCCGGTATTGCCATTAAAATCAATGGATTCTTCCGGATTGAAAAGCATTGTTTTCTTTGGATCAACTTTCAGGATGTAGTACTTCAATGCACCAAGGCCCAACATTTTGAAGAGTTGTTCTCTGTCAAGCTCATTAAAACCCTCAGCCTTACCCAACTCCATTGTGATTTTGCGGGCGGTTTCGATCATCGCTTGAATTAAATCGTCGGCATCCACTACAGTACCTTCCCGCGATTTCATTCTGCCCTCAGGTAGTTCAACCATCCCGTATGAAAGATGTTGTATTGCAGTTGCCCATGAGTATTGCAATAGTAACAGAACCTCACGCAACGCTTCAAAATGATAATTTTGCTCATTTCCAACCACATAAATCATCTTTTCAGGGCTATATCTGGTGTAGCGTTGGCAGGCTGTTCCGATATCCTGGGTCATATACACTGATGTTCCATCGGATCGAAGTAGTAGTTTTTGGTCCAATCCCCTTTCAGCAAGGTTTGCCCAAACCGAGCCGTCGGCTGCCGAATACAATTTCCCAAGCTCTAACCCTTCCATAATGATTCGCTTGCCAAAGAGGTAGGTTTCTGACTCGTAATCTGTATTATCGAACCGAATTCCCAGGTCAGCATATGTTTTGTCAAAACCATCGTACACCCATTGATTCATGGTGCGCCATAATGAGGTAACGCCGGGATCATTTTGTTCCCACATTCGAAGCATTTCACGGGCTTCGGCCATTAGCTCCGATTGTTTCTCAGCTTCCGCAACCTCAAATCCTTGCTGTGTAAGTATTGCAATCTCTTCCCTGTATTTTTTATCAAAAAGCACATAGTATTTTCCAACCAGGCGGTCGCCTTTAATACCTGATGACTCAGGAGTTTCGCCGTTTCCCCAACGTTTCCATGCCAGCATTGATTTGCAGATATGTATTCCTCTGTCGTTTACCAGGTTAAGCCGTAATACACGCTTTCCGGAGGCCTCCAGAAGCCTTGAAATGCTGTCGCCGAGAAGGTTGTTGCGAATATGTCCGAGATGCAGTGGTTTATTCGTATTTGGCGACGAAAACTCTACCAAAACTGGCGTTTCTGACACATTTTGGAAAAATCCGAAAGAAGATTCTTTTAGTGCCGTGGTGAAAAACTCAGCCCAAAAAGAATCCGACAAACGAACGTTCAAAAAACCTTTTACAACCTCAAAACCTGCAAGAAAGTCTGGCTTCATCTCCATCAACTTATTCCCAATGAGTTCGCCAAGTTTCTCCGGTTGTGTTCGCGTAGTCTTCACAAGCGGAAACAGCACAAGCGTGTAATCGCCTCGAAATCCCTTGTGCGTGCGTTGCACCTGCAACTCGCCACCTTGCACAATATCAGGAAACAGTTTGTTGGTGGCTTCGGTAGCCCAATTGCTTAGAGTTGAATAGATCATAGGCTCCTGTTAGTGGTTTGCAAATTTACTGTTTTCGATCAAGCAAAATCGTTGTTCCAAAGTGGTGAATTTCAACACATTGCAATATTTTCATTTATCTGATTATCAGTCGCTTGCAAATGTGTTAATAAAATAATAATCACAAGTGTTTTGCTTAACAATCTGAATAAACTAATTTTGCTGCTGTTAGTGCAATCGTTTTCGCTTAAAATCGATGTCAGAATATAAATCAAAATAATAATTTATGAAAAAAAAGGTAATCATTATCGGCGCAGCCGGGCGGGATTTTCACAACTTCAACACCTATTTCCGAGGGAATACCAGCTTTGAGGTGGTTGCATTTACTGCCGCTCAAATTCCAGACATTGAAGGCAGAAAATATCCGGCAGAACTTGCTGGTGAAGAACTTTATCCTGATGGGATTCCAATTTTTGCTCAGGACGATCTTACGGACTTGATCAAAAAGCACAATGTTACTGATTGTGTTTTTGCATACAGCGATGTGCCCTATACATACGTAATGAATTTAAGCTCAGTGATTAACGCTGCCGGAGCTAATTTCATACTGTTGGGTGTTGGAGAAACTTCGCTAAAAAGCAACAAACCGGTAATTGCTGTTGGAGCCGTTCGCACTGGCTGCGGTAAGAGTCAAACTTCACGACGGATTATTGAACTTTTAATGAAGCGTGGGTTAAAGGTGGTTGCTGTGCGTCATCCCATGCCCTACGGTGATTTGGTGAAGCAAAAGGTTCAGCGTTTTGCCACGGTAGAAGATCTGAAAAAGCATCACTGTACAATTGAAGAGATGGAGGAGTACGAACCTCATGTTATTCGGGGAAACGTGATTTATGCCGGGGTAGATTACGAAGCCGTTCTTCACGCAGTGGAGAACGACCCTGATGGCTGCGATGTGATCCTGTGGGATGGAGGCAACAATGATTTCCCTTTTTTCAAACCCGACCTGATGGTAACGGTTACTGATCCTCACCGCGCTGGTCATGAGCTTGCCTATTATCCGGGCGAAGTAACGTTACGGCTCGCCAATGTAGTGGTTATCAATAAGATTGACACATCCGATGCTGATCAAATTCAACAGGTGCGCGAGAATATTGCCAAAGTAAACCCTAAGGCTATCGTTGTTGATGGTGCATCGCCAATCCTGGTTGACGATGAAAGCATCATCCGCGGTAAGCGTGTGCTGGTGGTTGAAGACGGTCCAACGCTAACGCATGGTGATATGAAGATTGGTGCCGGCATAGTTGCCGCCAGAAAATTCGGAGCATCAGAAATTGTCGACCCCCGCCCATTCGTGGTTGGTCGGATAGCTGAAACATTCCGCATCTATCCTGGTATCGGATCGCTGCTGCCCGCTATGGGTTATGGCAACCAACAGATGAGCGATCTTGAGGCAACTATCAACAATACCGATTGCGACAGTGTAATCATAGGAACCCCGATCGACCTTAATCGCGTTATCAGTATCAATAAACCAAATACACGTGTTTATTACGATCTTCAGGAAATTGGCAAACCCAATTTTGACCAGATAATTGAAGATTTTATCAAAAAACACAAGCTCTAAGAATCAAAAAAGGCGACCTTGGTCGCCTTTTTTAATAATTTATCAACAACTAATCAAAATCGAGTAAACTAATTGTAATTTTAGCCGCCAAACGGAACGGCTCCTGCAACAAGAAAACAATAATCCGCTTTGGGTAGAATAAAGTTACGAAATCATTAAAAAGGCCTGTATTAATAATGAAAAATCGCAGTTTGGTTTCAATTTCAGATTACACGCGGGATGAGATTTTCAAAGTACTCGATGTAGCTGAAAAATTTGAGAAGCTACCAGTTCAGCGTTTACTGGACAATTACGTAATTGCAACTTTGTTTTTCGAACCTTCAACACGAACACGTCTGAGTTTCGAAAGCGCTGTTTCACGTCTTGGAGGTAAAATAATCGGATTTACTGATGCTGCCTCCTCGAGTGTTGTGAAAGGCGAATCGCTGCGCGATACAATCAAAACCGTAAGCAGCTACAGCGATCTGATCATTATACGCCATCCCCGTGAAGGAAGCGCTCGCTTTGCTTCGGAGGTTAGCTCTGTACCAATCATCAATGCAGGCGATGGGTCGAACCAGCATCCAACACAGTGCCTGCTCGACCTTTATTCTATCCGAAAAACACAGGGGCATCTTAACGATCTTAGTGTAGCTTTCGTTGGGGATCTGAAATACGGACGCACGGTACATTCCCTCGTGATGGCGCTGTGCCATTTCAACACCACGTTCCACCTTGTTTCACCCGTCGAATTAAAACTCCCAAGCTCAGTGAAAATTCACATCAAAGAGAAACAACTTGCTTATTATCAATATACCGAGCTTGCCGAGGTGATACCGCATGCCGACATTATTTATATGACCCGGATTCAGAAAGAACGTTTTTCCGACCCGATGGAATATGAACGGGTTAAAAATAGCTACATCTTAACATCCGATTTGCTTTCCGCCTCTCGCCAAAACACTCGCATACTGCACCCCCTGCCTCGTGTGAATGAAATTGACATCAATGTCGACAGTACGCCCCAAGCTTATTATTTTGAGCAAGCACTAAACGGAGTGTATGTTCGCCAGGCTTTACTAAGCCTCATACTCGACGTAAAACCTACATAAACTTTTAACCACAAAGTAATGGATCGCAAAATGAATACTACATCAAGAAAGGAGTTTCAGGTTTCGGCAATTGAAAACGGAACTGTAATTGATCATCTTCCTGCCAACAGTGTGTTCAGAGTAGTGCGCATGCTGAACCTCGAAGGGCAGGAAAATCAGATTTTAATTGGAGTGAACCTTGACAGCCGTAAATATGGCAAAAAAGGAATACTAAAGCTCAGTAACCTGTTTTTCAGGAACGAGGTAATTGATAAAATTGCCCTTGTGGCCCCAACAGCAACGCTTATTGTAATTAAAGATTTCAAGATTATTGAAAAACGCAATGTGGCAATCCCCGACGAAATCGTCAGAATCGTGAAATGCTTTAACCCCAATTGCATAACAAACCACGAAAACATTACAACCCGGTTCAGTGTTATTGATAAGGACGACTTGCGGCTAAAATGCCATTATTGCGAAAAGATAACCGCACGGACCAACATGGTATTTCTTTGAACCACGCAACCATACGTGTTCAAAACGGTACGGGATAAATCACGTTTAACCTCTAAATTGGTGCGCTGTGAGCAGTTACATAAAAAAACTGATTCAGCTTGGAGAGGGACAGCACCTTGATTTCAAGTTTGAAATATCCGATTCGCGAAAAATTGCCCGCACCCTCGCGGCATTTGCCAACACTCACGGTGGCACTCTCCTAATTGGAGTTAAAGACAACGGCTCTATTGCCGGAGTAAGATCAGAAGAAGAGTATTACATGGTTCAGGGGGCGGCCAACGTCTTTTGCAGGCCAGAAGTAAAGTTTTTGACTCACGAATGGCAGGTTGACGGTAAGACCGTGCTTGAGATTACTGTGCCTGCAAGCAACAAAGAACTTTACAGCGCACAGGACAAGGATGGAACATGGAAAGTTTACCTACGCATTAATGATCAGAATCTTCTGGCCAACAGAGTGTACCTTCAGGCACGAAAACGCCGTGAAGGGGTAAAGGGAGTCTTTCTGGCATACACCGACCGTGAAAAGTTGCTGCTTTCATACCTGAGCAATAATTTCAATATCACATTGAGCCAGTTTTGCAGAATAGGAAACATTCAAAGGCGACACGCTGAAGCAACACTGGCAAATCTATTAGCACTCGATGTTATTGAGCAAATCATCACAGAAGCAGGGTGCCATTATATCCTAAGCGACAGCGCAACACCTTTCGAATATCGTGAACCTGGTTATATAAAATGGTAAGAAAAACACACCAAACTGGGCTTTATTGCCTGGTTATGACAATCCAGGACTGCTGAATCAACCGAAGTTAATGTTGAGAAGCCGGAGCATATGAACCTCATCTAATAGCGTCCGGCGTGCGTTTGCGAAAAAATTGTCAAGAACTTCAGAAGTTCATGTATTGCGGAGAGACAGGGATTCGAACCCTGGGTCCGCCGTAAGGCGGACAACGGTTTTCGAGACCGCCCCAATCGACCGCTCTGGCATCTCTCCGAAAATAATAAAATGCAAGGAACGTGTTATACCAGATCTAAATCCAACTGGCGGAGAGAGAGGGATTCGAACCCCCGGTCCACCTTCCGGCGAACAACGGTTTTCAAGACCGCCGCAATCGACCGCTCTGCCATCTCTCCGCTGCAAAATTAGAAAAATTTGAATTCCTCTGTCATATCAGGATATTCACCCGGCTCAATGCGTTATCAGGATGTTTATGCTTATCTTTGTGATCTGCCTGCAGGCGGATAGTTGTTTATTATTAATATAGCAAGGCTATGAAAAACACTTTTACCCTGCTCCTGTGCCTGCTTCTGAGCGCCGGACTGGGAATTCAAACCGAGGCCAAACCTCGCCTCTTTTTTTCTTATGCCACTTTCTGGTCTCCCGAGGATGGCCCCTATGTAGAAACGTACTTTCAGTTTGATGCCTATCGGCTGAAGTTTGTTCCTGCCGAACCTGGACAATTCCGCGCTACCGTAGCCGTTTTGATGGTGTTTTCTCAGGATAATCAGATTCGCGATTTTCGCAAGTATGAACTGCGAAGTCCGGCGATTTACGATACACTTTCAAGAGAGTTTGGCTTTTTCGACCAGCAACGAATTGTGCTTCCAGGTGGTGAGTATGACCTCGAGATAAGCATCAGCGATCTTAACCGGCCTTTCGATACATTGCGCCACATCGAAAGAGTGGTGCTCCCTTCTGCTAATGACAGTATCGTCTTTTCATCAATTCAACTTGTTGAAAGCTATGAGAAAACTGATGTAATAGGCCCGTTAACTAAAAGCGGGTTTGATATCGTTCCAATGGTCGACAATTTCTTCCCTGCCAACATAAACCAACTCACATTCTACTGCGAAGTGTATAATAGCAGCAATGTTCTGGGCGAAAACACCAGGTTTTTGTTGCAAACCTACATCCAAAGTTTCGAAACAGGCAGGATACTGCCAGCCTTTGTGCGACACAAACGTGAAACAGCAAGAAACGTCAATGTTATTTTTAACAACTTCGATATCTCACAATTACCATCCGGCAACTATTATTTGGTAGTTACTTTGCGGGATCAGCAGAACAATATTCTAAATTCCGGGCGACAATTTTTCCAGCGAAGTAATCCTTCAATTCCTTTTCAACCGGTACTGATTGATCAACAAACCGTTGAGCAATCATTTGTATCGAAATTAAACAGTATTGACTCTCTTCGGTATTTTATCCGGGCTTTGGAACCAATATCTACATATTCACAGCGCAGTTTCGCCTACAGCCTGACAAATACTGCAGATATAAGCACCCTGCAGCAGTACTTTTTAGGTTTTTGGACCGACCGTGCTCCAGCCAACCCACAGGAAGCATGGAACAGCTACTTCATCAGGGTACGCCAAGCCAATGCACTTTTCAAAACACAAGTAAAACGGGGGTTTGAAACCGACCGCGGACGTGTACTCCTTCAGTATGGCGAACCCAACTCCGTTTCGACAAGCTACCATGAACCAGCAGCATTCCCTTATGAAATTTGGCACTACTACCAGATTAACGGGCAGAGGGACAAACGGTTTGTGTTTATGACCCGCGATATTGTAACCAACGATTTCGAACTAATCCACTCCGACGTAATAGGCGAACTGCTCAATCCACGGTGGCAATTAATGCTTCACCGTACCACACAAGGATGGGATGTTGATACCGAAACCGCTCCCCGCCATTGGGGAAGCCAATCAGAAGACTTTTTTCGCGACCCGCACTGAGTTGCGGTTATAGTAACACACCAAGGCCACAAAAGCATAAACCCGGATTTATCAATAGAAAGTCGGTCGAGGCTGAACTACTGATTCCATGGGTGTAACCCCGATGAAGCATTGCTAAATGCTTCATCGGGATAAATGCAAGAAATATTGCACAGAATAATATTTCTCACGAATTTTGTACGCTCTTGCAACCGCTGACGCTTTAAAGAAGCACATTGCCCGGGTTACAGGTTCGACATATAGAATATTAGTTTTAAACTCGTCTGGCTTAACAATCTGTATTTGAAAAGAGTAGCTATAGTAATTCTAAACTGGAACGGACGGTCGTTCCTACAGAAATTTCTTCCCAGCGTAATTGCCAACAGCAGCGAAGATGCGGAAGTTATAATTGCCGATAATGCCTCAACCGATAGCTCTATTGAATATCTCGAACAGAACCACCCTGAAATCCGGGTAATAAAACATCCCCTCAACGGCGGCTTCGCAAAGGGATATAACGACGCCCTCACACAGATAAACAATGAATACTATGTTCTGCTTAATACAGATATAGAAGTAACGCCCGGTTGGATCAAACCATTAGTGAGGCTAATGGACAGCGATCGGCGCATTGCCGCCTGTCAACCAAAAATAAAATCGTACTACAACCGAAACTATTTCGAATACGCCGGGGCTGCAGGTGGGTTTGTTGATAAGTTTGGATATCCGTTTTGCCGTGGTCGTATGTTCCAGACTATTGAGGAAGACACCGGCCAGTACGATTCTGAAACGGAGATATTCTGGGCTACCGGAGCCTGTATGGTCGTACGGGCTTCCCTCTACCACCGCTTTGGCGGATTCGACAACGATTTCTTTGCACACATGGAGGAGATAGATTTCTGCTGGCAGTTGAAAAATGCAGGCTATATGATTATGTTTTGCCCAACATCAGTTGTGTACCATGTTGGAGGCGGAACTTTACCCAAAAAATCATCGCTCAAAACCTATCTTAACTTCCGCAATAACCTAACGCTGATTTTTAAGAATATTCCAACCGAGCGAATAATATCTGTGTTTGTTACACGCTGGATTTTCGACTGGATAGCCGCAATAAAATTTCTCCTTGATGGTGGTATCGCCGATTTTATCTCAGTGCTCAAAGCCCACAATTATTTCATTCGAACCCTGCCAAAACAACTGCGTAAACGTCGCAAAATCAGCCAGTCGTTCGTATCAGGAATCTATAAAAACAATCTTGTGGTTCACTATTTTTTGCGCGGCAAAAAGCGGTTTACTGACCTGAATGCAACCGATTTCACAACCTGATCAATCTTTGTTAAGCACTAACGTACTTTCTATTGATTAATTCGGGTTGAAACGTTTTAGAAGAAATTCAACTGCCAGCCTGTAACCATCGGTTCCTAAACCACAAATCAAACCGACACAATGCGGTGTGATATAGGAGTGATGCCTGTATTGCTCGCGGGAAAAAACATTTGAAATGTGTACCTCAACAACAGGCGCTGGAATTGCTTTAACCGCATCGGCTATTGCAACCGAGGTATGAGAATACGCTGCAGCGTTTAGAATAATGCCCCCGGTATTGAAGCCTGCTTCTTGCAGAAAATTTACAATCTCGCCTTCAATATTGCTTTGAAAATACTGTATCACAACCTGTGGATAACTTTCTCTCAGGTCGGACAAGACATCTTCAAACTTTAGGCTACCATATACTTCAGGCTCACGTGTGCCCAGTAAGTTTAGGTTCGGGCCATTGATAATTACAATCTTCACCTTTCACTATCAGCTTGATGCCACCTTAATCAAACAACTCGTGTAGCCAGTGTTTTCTGCGATGTTTGTGATATGGTGAAGATCCACGGCCGTAATCCTGAAACGGAGGTTGGCCAGCATGCGGCGCAGGGTTGCCCTTGTCAAAATCCATTGCCTTGTTGAGTATTTTATCAAGCTCGCCTCTATCAAGCCAGATGCCTCTGCAAGTTGGACAATAATCAATTTCTATTCCCTGACGTTCAGTCATTACAAGATTTGAAGTTGTGCAAATCGGACATTTCATAAGTAAAGTTTTTATAATTGCACAAATATAGTCAATTTCCTGTGTTGAAAACTATTTTTTAAAAACCGTCTATATACAGTGAGATGAACTATAGTCGGGTTTAATAATTTTGCTTTGCCAGAGCTATAAAGACAATACAACATATCTTTGATAAAAATAACTCAGGCAAATCAGACCAGTTTTTGGGCCAACCAACAAAATGCAGCCGTTATGTCAGTTCTGTTAGAATTTGCGATGTTCCCGACCGATAAAGGAGAAAGTGTTAGCGAGTACGTTAGCAAGGTCATTGAGATGATTCGAAACTCAGGAGTACCCTATAAGCTCACGGCAATGGGTACAATTATCGAAACTGAAACACTTGCCGAAGCCCTTGATATAGTAAAAAACGCATATTTGGTTCTTGAACCTCATTCTAAACGGGTCTATTGTTCGTTAAAGATGGACATCAGGAGGGATAAACCGAGCAGACTGGAAGGAAAAATCCGTTCGATTGAAGATAAAATCGGAAGAGTAAGTCAATAGCCCATCTACTCAACAACATTGATCCGCTTATATTTGTTTCCTGAGACCAGAACCGGGGATTTTGATAATAGCAAGCAGCCCTGAAAATTATGGCTAAATGACAACAAGCGCTGTCAATACATTACTGCCAGCAATCTTTGTTGCCCTTCCTGTGATGGATGAGGCTGAGAATATTTCTGTTTTCATAAGCGACTTCAAACAACAGAATTACAAAGGAAGGAGCTTTCTTTTTGTTTGTGTGAACCAACCCGACCACTGGTGGAGCGATCCTGCGAAAGTTGCTGTGTGTAATCGCAATGCTGATACACTTCGTTTCCTTGGTGAATTATCGCTCCCAGGACTTGAAGTGATTGATTGTTCGTCGCCGGGAAAAGGCTGGCATGGTAAAAAACATGGAGTAGGCATAGCACGCAGGGTGGTTATGGATTCTGTTGTAAATCTGGCAAAAGGCAGCGATCTGATTGTGTGCCTTGATGCCGATACAAGGTTTGGTTCGGGCTATTTCACATCGCTTGCAGCCACATTGGGTTCTAACCACGATGTGATTGCAATATCAGTTCCGTATTATCACAACCTGACCGATGATGATATTATTAATCGCGCCATACTCCGTTATGAGATTTATATGCGCCATTATGCCATTCAGATGCTTCTTTGCGGTACGCCATTCCATTTCACCGCTTTAGGTTCGGCCATGGTAACAACTGCCGCAGCTTATAAAAAGATTGGCGGAATCACACCAAAACTAAGCGGAGAGGATTTTTATTTTTTGCAGAAGTTGACAAAAGCAGGCAAAGTAATCACGTGGAATCCGGAATTTGTTTATCCGGCAGCCCGCTTCTCAAACCGGGTCTATTTCGGAACAGGCCCTGCAATGATTAGAGGCGCTGCCGGCGACTGGAGCAGCTACCCGGTGTACGACAAGCAGGATTTTGACCTAATCCGTAAAACCATCGCCACTTTCCCTTGCCTGTACGACCTTGATCTGCCCACTCCGATGGACGTTTTTCTGAAACAATGTTTTGGGTCGCAAATATGGGAACCACTGCGCCGAAACAGTACTACACGTGAACAGTTCGTTAAAGCCTGTCATCAGAAAATTGACGGACTCCGATTGTTACAGTTTCTCAAGTGGATGCATCACACAAAAAACTCCAGCGACGAACAGCGGCTTAGTGGATTCATCGAAAGCCAGTATGGCAAACAAACACTTATTCACCTGCTCGGCGAACACCAGAACTTCTCATTCATAAATTCTCCTATTAGCTTGCTTAACAGGGTTCGCAATTTTCTTGCCAAAAAGGAGTGGGAATTACGGCAACTAACTGTAAATCAAAATAATATTTCTTTAACCTGATTGTTTTTCGATGAACTACACAGAACAATTGATCACTATACTGGGCCCGACGGCTACAGGAAAAACCCGACTGGCCGCTTTGTTGGCAGCTCACCTTAACGGCGAGGTGATAAGCGCCGATAGCCGACAGGTTTATCGCGGAATGAATCTCGGTACAGGCAAAGATTTTGACGACTATATTGTTGAGGAACAGTTGGTTAAATATCATCTCGTAGATATTGCCGAACCAGGAACTGAATACAACCTTTTTTCATTTATCCGTGATTTTATTGATGCGTTTAACGTAATCACAAACAAAGGGAAATTACCGATACTTTGCGGAGGGACAGGACTCTATCTGGATGCTGTTCTGAGAGGATATCGTATGACGCTGGTTCCTGAACAGACGCCAATTCGAAGCGAACTTGAAAAAAAGAGCAACAACCAACTATCCCACATGCTTGCTACGCATCGCCCTCTGCACAACACCACCGACCTTACCGACCGGCGCCGTTTGATTCGTGCTGTGGAAATTGCTGAATACGAGGCGCTACACCCCGAGGCAGTTCTCACAATGCCTGCTTTTAACAGCAGGGTTTTCGGCATAGATTGTAGCCGGATGGAGGTTCGAAGCCGAATTACACGTCGCTTACAGCAAAGAATCAAACAAGGAATGATCGAAGAAGTATCGGATCTGATGAAACGGGGACTAACTCCAGACCAGCTTGATTTTTACGGACTTGAGTATCGCTTTATAACACGATATCTTACCGGCGCTATTGATTATGACGAAATGTTTGAAAGCCTAAACACGGCAATACACCAGTTTGCAAAGAGGCAAACAACATGGTTTCGCAAGATGCAGCGCTCTGGAATTTCAATCGAATGGATTGACGGTTCGTTATCTCAGGAGGAAAGGCTAAGGGTTATCCTGTCGATACTTTGAACCAATGAAATCACGTTCCTCGTTTGACTAACAGCACGAGGTTTTCAATATGCGGAGTATGGGGAAACATGTCGAGAGGCTGCACAACTTCAACTCTATAGAAGGCATCCAGCAGCGTGATGTCGCGTGCCTGTGTTGCCGGATTGCAGCTTACGTACACGATTCTTTCGGGCGACATATCTACTATGCGTTTAACAACTTGCTCATGCATCCCGGCCCTGGGAGGATCAGTAATCACAACATCGGGAATGCTATTTTGCTTAATAAAGTTGCTGTCGAGTGTTTTAACGATATCACCACAAAAAAAGTCAACATTTTGGATCGAATTCAGCGCGGCATTTGCAAAGGCATCAGTCACAGCAGCAGAAGAATACTCAAATCCCAATACTTTTTGAGCATCTCTGGCAACATACAATGCAATGGTTCCAGTTCCGCTGTATAGATCATAAACAATCTCTTTACCTGTAAGCTGCGACAGCTTTCTCACCTCGCGATACATTCTAACCGCCTGCGAAGTGTTAGTTTGAAAAAAACTCAAAGGGCCGACACGAAAAACAAGCCCATCCATTGTTTCGGACAAATAAGGCTGTCCGTGATAAACAACAGGAGTGATTCCTGAATAGTGATCGTTGGGGCGGTTGTTTATCAGGTATTGCAGCGAAATGATTTCGGGGAATTGCATGTGTAGATGTTCGAGCAGCAGCTCCGCTTTCTTCTGGTCAGGTTCATTAACCACAAGTAGCACCAACCATTCGTTGTTTGAGTTATTGCGAACCAGCAGATTACGAAGAAATCCCTCTCTTGTGCGATGGTCATGAAAACTCATCTCATGTTGTAATGCAAACGATTTTGCTGCAAGCCTGATCTGATCCGAAAGGTCAGGTTGCAAGAAACAACAGTTGATATCCAGTACCTTGTCGAACATTTTGGGTATGTGAAACCCAAGTGCATTTCTGTGCGTTGTTTGATTTGCAGCAAATTCCTCCTTGTTTAGCCATCTGCGACAACTAAATGTAAACTCAAGCTTATTGCGGTAATGATACACTTTCTCTGATCCGAGGGTATTCAAAGGATCGGGGAAATTGAATTTGCCCAAACGCTGGAAGGCGTCGGTTACTTGTTGACGTTTGAATTCAAGCTGATAAGAGTATTGAATATGCTGCCATGCACATCCGCCACAGGTTCCGAAGTGTTCGCACATTGGTGTGGTTCGCAGAGGCGACGGGGAAATGAGGTTTTCGATTCTGCCTTCGAGATAGTTTTTGCGTTTGAAGGTTATCTGTACGTTAGCTACGTCGCCGGGAGCGGCAAAGGGAACGAAGATCACTACGTTATCATTTCTGGCAACAGCTTTTCCTTCTGCACCGGCGGTGGCTATCGTAACCTGTTCAATCAGAGGAAGTTTGTTTTTCATTGCGAACCAATTACTGCGCCTTACGGCCTGTACGTTCTACAAAATGTATTGAATCGCCCCATTCACCATAGCCAATTTCACCGCCTGCCATACGGATACGCGCTTCGAGACAGCTTTTACATTCGTCGGCATCCTCATCAATGCAAGGTTTATCTTCGTAGAGCAGATAATTTTCGCGGTATTTTACAGGCGTGAGGTTAGGCATTATCACATTGGCTCCGGTTAGAAGCGCCTTTTCCCTACCTTGAGGATCAATGGCTTGCATTGCAGTGGTGGCAGCAATATTGATGTCGTTCATCATAATGCGCAGAATTGCTACCATCTTCAGCGATAGATTAAACCTCTCGATACGGGGTAAAAGTTGGTTGCTGAAGGCATGAAGTGGTGTGTTTTCATGTTCGATATAGGGCCCCATTCCCACCATATCCACGTCAAAATCTCTAAAAAAAATCAGGTCGTCGGCCAAGTGTTCAACTGTCTGAAATGGTAACCCAATCATAACGCCGGTTCCAACCTGGTAGCCAGTTTCGCGCAGCATGTAAAGTGCCTTCAGCCTTTCATCGAACGAATGTAGTGCATTGCCTGGATGAAGTCTGGAGTAAAGTTCGCGGTTTGATGTTTCGATCCTCAGCAGGTAGCGGTGCGCTCCGCATTCGAACCAATAACGGAAAGTATCTCTTGATTGCTCGCCCATTGAAAGCGTTACACCAAGCAATCCGCCTGAAAGTTGTTTAATTTGCGATAATAGCCGTCCTATTTTCATTATAAACGCCTTGCCCTGTATTTCGCCTGATTGCAGCACCATTGAGGCGTACCGGTTTTCGAATGCGTAGCGGGCTGCTTCAAGAACCTCTTTATCGCTAAGGGTATAGCGGCCTGTTTTTCTATTGCTCCGTCGCACACCGCAATAGTAGCAGTTTTTACTGCAACGGTTCGAATATTCAACCAGACCGCGGAAATAGACCTTCCGCCCAACAAATTTTTGCTTTATTTCTGATGCTTTACGATAAATAAGCTGCCGTTCAGTTTCATTGGCGAGCAATAATGAGATAATATCGCCTTTTTCAAGATGTTGACTGTTTAATATCTCCAAAATGTTGCCCATTAGAAAAG
>CAYGGZ010000003.1:0-137808 GCA_964349765.1 uncultured Bacteroidales bacterium | reverse complement strand
CAGTACTGCCATAGTTTGCGAATATCATAAAAAAGGTGCTACTTCCCGATACAAAAGCGTTTGAAGATATTATCCAGCACTTCGTTGGAGGTTATTTGGCCTGTGATACTACCCAAGTGGTAAAGCGCTTGCCGCAGATCGGTAGTGATCAGATCGGTTGGCAACCCTTCGGCAAATCCTTTTTCAATATCATTCACTGCAACTAAAGTTCCCTGAAGGGCTTCGAGATGGCGGGCATTTGATACGATTGTGTAATCGGTTATGTTGGCTGCATCTACTGTTCTCAGCAGCCTGTCGGTAACAAGCTGGATGTTTTCCTTTCGTTTGGCGCTTATGAACACTATCTCATGTTCGAGCAAAGCGGCGAAATCTGGTGGACTTTCAACCAGCAGGTCGGTTTTGTTTGCAATTAGGATTATGCGTTTATCAGGTTGCTGAAACTTCTCCAGTAACTCAGCAAGGGAGCGGTTCAGTTCTTCAATAGTAATCTCAGTGATGTCGAACACATAGAGAATAATTGCTGCCTGCTCTATTTTTTCTTTTGCGCGAGCCACACCAATTGATTCGAGTGTGTCGGAGGCATCGCGCAAACCTGCAGTGTCAATAAACCGGAACACCACTCCGTTAATGCCAATGCTGTCCTCTATGGTATCGCGTGTAGTTCCTGGAATTTCCGAAACAATAGCACGTTCTTCGTTTAGCAAGGCATTGAGCAGTGTTGATTTACCCACGTTTGGCTTACCTGCAATAGCCACAGGTATGCCGTGTTTGATTACATTACCTAATTTGAAGCTTGTAATAAGACGGGTTAGCTCATGCCTGAGTTGTTCTAAGAAGCGATTGAGCTGAGTACGGTTGGCAAACTCAACATCTTCCTCGCTGAAATCCATTTCAAGTTCGATAAGTGAAGCAAAATCGAGGAGTTGTTGCCGCAGTTCGGATATTTTTTTCGAGAACTCTCCCCGCATTTGCATTAGCGCCAACTGGTGTGAGGCAGAGGAGTTTGAGGCAATCAGGTCGGCAACCGCTTCGGCCTGCGATAAGTCCATCTTAGCGTTTAGGAAGGCTCGCAAAGTGAATTCTCCTGGTTGTGCCATTCGACAACCATTCTGTATAAGAGCTTCTACGATCCTTTGTTGAATATATGTTGAGCCATGACAGGTAATCTCTGTCATCTCCTGTCCGGTGTATGAATGTGGAGAGCGATAAACAGTAACCAACACATCATCAATAAGATCCTCGCCCGAATAGATTGTGCCATGGCAAATAGTGTAGCCTTTGGCTTCACGGATCCCGCCCTTATAAGCAGTTGCTTTGAAAAGGTTGGAAGTGATTTCTACAGCACCCTTTCCTGAGACTCTTATCATTGCAATTGCTCCCCGGCCTGCAGGAGTAGAAACGGCTACTATAGGTGTGTTGTCAGTCATGGGTTCGCAAGTGATCAGTAGTTGATAACAATTTCCCAGCGACCTGGTTTGTTGAGTGTGAAATGGAGCTGACAGTGGAAATATCTTGTTCCGAACCTGTTAGGAGCCAAATAAGTGATTCTTCCTACAAACGGGAACTGTACATGTTGGTAGGCGTAATAAGCAGGGTAGTTGAAAACCAGTCCCGAACTGGCAAACATGTGAAACTCTCTTATTGGCAAAGTTGAGCCAAAAGGTTGAAAGCGAATGAGAACCACATTTGGGCCATCCTGGTGAATAAACCGCATTCTTTCAATGTTCATCTGGTTGTGGATTTCATAATCCCTGATAGTTCGCTCTCCTGTGGGGCCAGTAAAAGTTCCGTGGCGCCAGACTCCCGTGTAGGTAGAATCGGTTTCGGCAACAGTGAATTTACCGGCTCCATGCATAACTCCTTTTCGCCATAAGCCTTGGTAAATATCGCCATTATTCCAGGTGTAAACACCATCACCATGAGGCAACCCATGCCGGAAGAAGCCAACATAATGGTCGATGCCTGTTGCTTCGCCAAAACCGTGGGCTTTTCCGTTGCGGCACGCCCCGGAATAGCAGCCGGAAATTGCCGGCAAAAGAACCCTGCATTCAACAGGTTGCTGTTGTGGCGCAAACAGTAGCATAATAAAAGATGCCAACAATTTCATAGCTCTTTTTTTTTACGAAAATAACACAAAATCCGGATTTGAAAATTGTTTTTACTACAGGGTTGTTATAACCCGGCTACATGTTATTTTTGCCAGCAAATCTTTATTGAGAAATTCAACATTCAGATCGTAAGCTAACAAGTTGTTTTTATGAGCATACTCGTCAACAAACATTCGAAGATTATCGTTCAGGGTTTTACAGGAAGCGAAGGAACTTTTCATGCAACTCAGATGATTGAATATGGCACGCCTGTGGTAGGAGGCGTTACTCCTGGGAAAGGAGGCCAGCAGCATTTAGGTAAACCTGTTTTCAATACTGTAGCTGAGGCTGTTGCATCAACAGGAGCCGATGTATCGGTTATTTTCGTGCCTCCGGCATTTGCGGCCGATGCGATAATGGAGGCTGCCAAAGCTGGTATCGGATTGATTGTGTGCATCACTGAGGGCATACCGGTTCAGGATATGGTAAAAGTAAAGGAATACATTAAAAAATTTCGCTGCCGGCTCATAGGGCCAAACTGTCCGGGTATTATCACCCCTGGCGAGGCAAAGGTTGGCATAATGCCGGGATTTATTCATAAAAAAGGTAATGTGGGGATTGTTTCCCGTTCGGGTACTCTTACTTATGAGGCTGTTGATCAGCTAACCAGAATTGGTTTGGGGCAATCTTCTGCAATTGGTATTGGTGGTGATCCAATTGTTGGAACCTCAATACGCGATGCTGTTGAATTATTCATGGATGATCCTGACACCGAAGGCATTGTGCTAATAGGTGAGATTGGTGGCGGAATGGAGGCGGAGGCTGGCGAATGGATCAAACAACACGGAACCAAACCGGTGCTTGCTTTTATTGCAGGTGCCACGGCTCCAAAGGGAAGAACCATGGGACATGCCGGTGCTATTATCGGAGGCCACAGCGACACAGCCGCAGCCAAGAAGGAGATACTACACAACTGTGGAGTTCATGTTGTTGATAGCCCTGCTGATATTGGACTCAAAATGGCTATGCTCCTGAATCACTCTGTTTCCTGAAGGGCTGCTTTTTCAGGTAAGTAAGACTTCGCCACAACCATTCCATAGGTCCATATTGGTAATGTTGCAGCCAATACCTGCTATAAATAATTTGCACCAGGAATATAACAAGTGCGATAACGAGAGCCTGCAATGTGGAAACCTTCCCAAACAATGCAAATCCATAAGAGTAGAAAAGTGTGGTGCTGATTACAGATTGCATCAGGTAGTTTGTGAGAGCCATTCTACCCACAGGTGCAAGCCACCTGGATACCCACTGCAGTTTCCCTTTTACCGAGAGCATCACAAAGCCGGCAACATACACCATACAAAAAGCAATTCCTCCTACTGTGTGTGAAATACTTACCAGCAATGCCCAGAGATTTGTAATTCCCATTGGCGAACGCTGATAAGATATCACGTATAGAATATTAAATATCACGCCAACAACCAAACCCCACCAAAACAGCTTTTTGAAAAGCGTAAGATGCTCAATGTAGTTAACAATTATTTTATGGCGTGCTGCCAGCATTCCGATCAGGAACATAGCTAAGGCCACAGGATAAAAGAAAATCATTCCGCCAAGTAGTGAACTGAATTCTTTTATCCGTGCCGACACTATTTCGCCAAAGCTGCCGGTGGAATAAGCCGTTGTAGCAACTTCAACCATTTGTCTCATTCCGGCAATACTTTCATCAAAGCTTGCCTTGATAGCTTGGGCGCCCTCAGGTGTCATCGAACCCAAACGGATCGAAAGAAAAATCAGCATGTAAACTATTGAAGGAATCAGTGCCAGCGCCACCGACCATTTTATTGTTTTGCGGTCGCTGGATTTACGGAAGAGGATCAGAACAAATCCGAAAAGAGCATAAAACAGTAAAATATCGCCCGCCCACAGCAGTACAATATGGATTACACCAAACAAAAGCAGAACCAGTAACCTGCGGCGGTAAACAGGAATTATATGAGCCGGCTCTGTTGTTCCCTTGCTCATAAAGAGCCAGAAACCATATCCAAACAGGAAAGAAAAAAGTGTATAAAATTTACCTTCGAAGAAGAATTTGACAATAACATCCAGGTTGAAGGTAAATTTTGTAGGATCGCCGGAGAAGCCCAGCATCAGAAGGCTCACGGGTTGATAGAACAAATGTATATTAACCATCAGGATACCGAGCAGTGCAAATCCACGCAATGTGTCGAGCATTGCAACTCTTTGTTCAGATAAAACAGGGGTAAGTGATGTAGTCATGGTAATTGATTTGGTTGTAAAGATATTTGACTAATGTTTCTCTTTGGGATTACACTTGCACAAAAATGAGAATTTCTTTTACATGTTCAGTGCCCGAGCGCTGATATACTTTTGTGCTTTTGAATTTCTTACAGTTTCGCAGAACATAAAAACGCCTATGAACGCTACAATTAAACGCAAACAAGTCAAGTTTTTACCCGATTCGCGCCGTGTGATAACACTATTTTTCTTTCAGTACCCGATAGCTGGATAGAGTCAATGGTTCACAAGATAGTATCAATGCCAGAAGCAGCTACACAACTGGCATTAACGAATGTTTTAAGGGAGTTTTCCCTGCGACGACGCCGAACCTATTAGGATTAATGAAAGGCGCTGCCGAGTACATTCGTAAACCCGTTTACCGCGAAATGTTTTTACTGCGGATTGGAAAGATGTTGAAACTCTGAGGAAATTAATCCCGATTAAATTTATTGGCAATCACGTGCAAACTGTAAAATACGCGAAGGTGATTTTAGTTTAACGCCTTATTCATTCATCGCCTTTTTTGGCTTGGGCACGAACCTTGACTTGGATCGTCTTTCAAGCGCGGGGGTAAAAAGCCTTCAGGATAATGGGTTACATAGTCTATGCCAAACAAACGGTTATGCACAACCGTATTCCTGTGGATATCCCAGTCGAATTTGCCCTTTTTACGGAAATAAAGGGTAATAAACGAAGATGTTATCACAATAAATGTAGAATAAAGAATTGCCATCCACACCATTTGACTTTGTACGGGTTCTTTGAAACTCAGCAGAATAATGGCGAAAGCCACCGGTCCGTTCTGAATTCCTGTTTCGAGCGAAATAGCCCTTTGAAACAATGGAAACATACCAATTAACCGTGAAAGCCAGTATCCAAAAAAGAAACCACATAAGCCCAGGCCTACTGTTCCAACATAAACCTGCCAAGGTGTTTGCACAAAAAGGCTTCCATGACGGATAAATGCAGTGCCAAGCAGGTACAGAATTACCAGCACAGCTACAAATCCTGCGGTATCTTCGGCCACTTTGGCCCAGTCGGGTGATTTTCGTTTGAGAAGCATCCCCATAGCCACAGGCAGAAGCACGAGCACCAGCGAACTGATAATATTACCGGTTGGAATAACAAAATCGGCTGTGGCGCCTTCAGCCCGCAAGCCGGCGCTAATTTGCCTAATAAAGCCGCCGGTATATATTTCTAAAAGCAGAGGCATCATCACCAGGGCTGCAACAGTTGATGCCGTGGTCATAGAAATGCTAAGTGCCACCGATCCTCTGGAGAAGTAGGTGAACATGTTGGATGTTGTACCTCCGGGAAGGCAGCCAAGCAGTATAAGCGCAACTGCAAATTCAGGTTCTAAATTCAGAACAGTCGCCAAACCAAATGCAATCAAAGGCATCAGGCCAAACTGGGAGAGAAAACCAATCAGAACGCCGCGCGGCTTTCTTATCACTGCCCTAAAATCGTCTACAGTGAGGCTTGAGCCCATTCCCAGCATTATTACAAAAATCATAATAGCGAGCAACGCCTGGTCATGAGCATACAATAATTGAGTATTGAATTCCATAACTGATTATTTTTTATTCTTTTGAGTAAACATCTTCGATTACATTCCTGAATTTTTCCGCCACAACATGGCGTTTTATCTTGAACAAATTGGTTAGTTCATCGCCTACGGTCCAACTGTCGTGTAGAATCCTGAAATCACGGATTTGCTCATAGGTCTTAAACCCGTTGCTGGTGGAAGTCATATTACGGATTTCGTCGCGGATGATTTTCTGCGCCTTTACGTTCTCAGCCAACTCTTTCATTGATTTTACGTCGATTCCTGCCTGTTTGAACTCATTTAACGCTGGTACCACCAAAGCGCCAAGGAATCTTTTGTCTTGTCCAACAACCATGCATTGTTCAATAAACAAGCTTTGTTGCAGGCGCATTTCGATTGGTTCTGGCTCTACATTCTCTCCACTGGATAAGACGATAGTTGACTTTGAGCGGCCAAGCATTTTCAGGCAGTCGTTATGAGTAATCATTGCAAGGTCGCCTGTACGTAACCAGCCATCCACGATGGTTTGGGCAGTTAGCCCGGGGTCTTTGTAGTAACCCTTCATCACCTGCGGACCCTTTACCCAGACTTCGCCCCTGATGGTTTTTCCACCATGTGGCCTTGATGGATTTGGATAAATAACCTCTCCGGTTTCAGGTTCGGTAATTCGTATTTCGGTGTAGGGTAAGGGCTGGCCTACGGTTCCCACTACAAGATTTTTATATGACCGAACAGAAATTACAGGGGAGGTTTCTGTCATACCGTATCCTTCAAGCACAGGTATGCCTACAAAATTGAAAAACTTATCAATGTGCAATGGCAAAGCGCCGCCGCCAGAAATAGTTGCTTTAAGTGAGCCGCCTGCTCCAAGCCTGATTCTTTCCAGCACGGCAGCATTGAAAAACCCGTACCATGGAAGCACCAATGCCCAGCGGATTAAGTGGAAGGGCATCAGAATCGCCCGCAACCACTTTGGCTGGGGCTTCATTTTCAGGTTTGTGTTTTTCATAAAATATTCGGAAGAAGTATATTGTTTTGAGAGAAAATAGGCGATATGGAACAAAACCTGACGCACTGGGTGAGAGGCTTTTATATTCTTGATGATTCTTTCATGCATTTTTTCCCACAAGCGAGGTGCTGATGCCATGAAGGTTGGTTCTATGTTCCTCATGTCGTCTCCGAAAGTGGTGATACTCGAATAGAAAGTGCAACCTCCAAAACTTATGGTATACATTTCAACAACCCTCTCAAATATGTGCCAAATCGGTAATACAGAAATCACGCGGTCGTTGCAGTTATGATAGCCTGGAAGGAATTTAGTTTGCGAAATCATGTTGGCATGTGTGAGCATCACACCTTTGGGTTTGCCGGTTGTGCCTGAGGTGTAGATCAGTGTGAACAGATCGTCGGGTTTTATGCCTGCGATTCTTTCCTCAGCCCGCCTGTCGCCCTGATCCCGGAGTTTCTTACCCATTTCGTAAACATCATTCAGATGCAGTGCGCCTTCCTGGGCTTTTCCTTTGGGAGACATCAGTATTACGACCCTTAGAGCTGGAAGGTGACTTTTCAGACGAAGCGTTCTTGCCTGAAGCTCCTCTGTCTCAACAAATGCAACTTCAATCCCTGCATGTTCAATGATGTAATGCAATTCATCGTCAGTCACATCCCGTCCTCTGGGCACATCGGCGGCGCCAGCGAACTGTGTGGCATAGTCAGAAAGTATCCACTCGTAGCGGTTATCGCTAAAAAGGCCTATGTGGTCACGGGCTTTCACGCCAAGTTCTATCAAACCTGTTGCAAGATTGAGTCCTTGCTCATACAACTCGGCATAGGAAACCGGCTTCCACTTTAGAGCGTTTTCCCTGGTGGCAAAAGCAGGCATCGCCTTGAATCTTGCAGCAGCTTCGCGATATAGCAAAGCGAGATTTTCGGTATGAATCCTATATTTCATAAAATTCTGCGGGTTAGTTATTTTTTCGCTTGTTGTTTGCTTTACTCATATTTTAAACATCCATTCCTCAAGTAAAGGAGAAAAATACGTAGTGAGTACATTATTGTTAAGGTTAATAACAACTCAATACGATCGCTCGTAAACAAGCAACCACAATCATTTCCCGGCATGATGCTTTAGATCTTTTCTGTCCAGTTAACCTGCTCAAAATAATGCCCCGAGCAGGCTGTTCCCCTGCAAGCATTGCCTAATCAACTATTTAGCAAGCTCGTTGTTCTCCTTTTTCTTCAACGAGATTAAAATCGTTACAAAGAAAAACAAAATTTTCAAATTATTTGATATCGGTGCAGTTTCATAGATATATTTTTGTCGGTATCTGGTACTATTAACCCCGTTTTAGCATTTGACAATGCTTAAACGGGATTACCCTCATGGAATAAATAGTTCAGCCATAACGGACTTTCTATTGATTAATTCGGGATTAACAAATAAAAAGCAGACTCTTCTCATGCGAACTCAGCTATTTCTATTATTTGGTATCGGCTTAATCCGCCATTGCCGCAGGCTGAGAATACCTGATGTTGCTGATAACTGACTGATTGCCTGTCAAGGTTAAAAGAGCTAAAACTTCGGTGTGATGTGTGTTTGGGAAAAAATCAAAAGGAATAATGCGCTCAGGCTGATAACCGTAATTATGCAAAACTGACAAATCGCGCGAAAGAGTTCCAGGGCTGCACGATAGATAAGCTATCTTTTGCGGTTGCATGAACCCTCCAATCCATTCTGCAACTTCCCGACCAAGGCCGATGCGCGGCGGATTTGCAAACAGCAGTATCTGTTTGTTTAATTCATTTTGTGTCGCAACCATAGCTTTGAGCTGTGGAATTCTTTGCTGTACGGTTCCACGTAAAATTACCGCATCTGCTGCGTTTTGACTTGCACATTCTACTGCCTCACCACAACTTTCAACACCAACGGCCAAAGCACCTGCCTGAATCCACTGGTTTAATGTGCCTCCAGTTCCACAGTAAAGATCAACAATAAAGGTGCTATCATCAGGCTGGAGGAATGTGGTTGTATAGTCCATGGCAATCTTATGCAATGATGAAATCAACTGCTGAAACGAAACAGGTCCGTAACACATTTCATGTTCATTGAACGAACGCCCGACCCCTGCAATCAGGTTCCAACCACCTTTTCCAATAATCTTGTTTCCAGCAGAAGGGTGCAGGTGAATCCAAATTCCTTCAACTCCTAAAGCCATCAATTCATGTGCAACAGTCCCTTTAATCCAATTAATATCAGGCAATTCACGGCTTTTTACAACCAATGTTATCTGAGCGCCCGATTGCATATACCACACAAGTGGAAAGCTGAGGTAGGGTGGTAAAACCTGCTTCAAAATCCCGATACTCCCGTTTACCATCTTATGCTGAATTGGGCAGTTGCTAATATCCAGAACCTGACTCCTTCGCCGCATTCCTATACTCCACTGCATGCCAACAAATTCGCAGGCAAGACAAACCTTTTTTCGGTAGCCAAGGCGTTGATCTTCAGTAACCGATATTATTGGTTCAATCAGGTGCTCCCACTCCCTGAGTTTCAGCATTAAAAATTGTTCTTTCTGAGCCTGGCTTTCGTTCACACTCAGCTTCTTATGACGGCAAGCTGTACAATCGAACTCACATTTGATCATATCATCAACTAACCAACGAATAAACTTATCAAATCATCAATAGATTCGCTTCTATTGTGTCTTTTAGCTGCTCAACCTGTTATTTTTTTGAATGCAGACCACACTCCCGCGACTCAGGGTTTTCCCACCACCAGCGTCCGGCGCGTACATCTTCACCAGCCATAACGGCGCGTGTGCAAGGTTGACAGCCGATACTCTGGAATCCCTTGTCGTACAGTGTATTGTAAGGCACATGATGCTGGCGAATGTACGCCCAAACCTGGTCGTTTGTCCATTCTATCAACGGGTTTATCTTTATCAGGTCATTCTGGTGGTCCCATTCAAACATTTGCATTTGGGCTCGTGTAACCGACTGTTCGCGGCGAAGTCCGCAAATCCATGCATCAAGCCCGGTGAATGCTCTTTTAAGGGGGTCTATTTTTCGAACAAGGCAGCATTTTTTGCGGTTCTCAATACTATCGTAAAACAAGTTGATTCCATTTAAGCTTACCATTTCTTCAACACTTTGCCTCTCAGGAAAAAAAAATCGAATCGGTATTCGATATTTCTTCACAGTACGATCAATCAGATCGTAGGTTTCGGGAAAGAGCCTGCCGGTATCGAGCGTAAAAACATTGACATGGATTCCGGTAAGGGCAATCATATGCAGAATTACCTGATCTTCGACGCTTAAACTTGTTGAAAGGGCGGCTTTATTCCCAAACTTATTTACGACCCACTCAATCACATCCTGCGTGGTAGCGCTTGAAAACTGTTGGTTCAGTTGCTCAAGATATGTTACGTCATTTTGCATAATCAATCCTTTCTGTTTTATTAGTCGCTGTCGAAACGAAACCAGTTCAGATATTAGTTTCATAATTCCGGTAAAAATAGGAAAGATTTTATAGAGGTCAACATTGCAGGTGTGTGGTTGAAAATTACTACAGGTTCGCATATTCATCTCTGGGCGCGCACCTGAAGGTTCTTATCTTTGCCTGATTCAAAAGAATACAGATGAATTACCATTTTATCGCCATTGGCGGAGCAGTAATGCACAATCTTGCCATTGCACTCAAAATAGAGGGTTATAGAATAACCGGGTCGGACGACGAGATTTTCGATCCTGCCAGATCGAGGCTCAGAGCATTTGATTTACTACCGGAAAATGAGGGATGGTTTCCGGAAAAGATTGACGAAACGCTGGATGCGGTAATAGTAGGAATGCATGCCCGGAGCAATAATCCAGAGTTATGCAAGGCTCAGGAGTTGGGTATCAGGATCTATTCGTTCCCTGAGTTTCTTTATGAAAGGTCGAAGTTAAAGAAACGTGTCGTTATTGGCGGCAGCCATGGCAAAACCACAATCACGGCAATGGTAATGCATGTTTTGAAACATTGTGACAAAGATTTCGATTATCTGGTGGGATCGCAGGTAAAAGGATTTGAAGTGATGGTAAAAATAAGCAAAACTGCTCCATTAATGCTCTTTGAAGGCGACGAATACCTGACAGCGCCTTTTGACCCCAGACCTAAGTTTCATCTGTATCATCCTCACATTGCGCTTATAAGTGGAATTGCATGGGATCACATAAATGTTTTTCCCGATTTCGATGGTTATGTTGAGCAGTTCAGGATTTTCTCAAAACAGATACAGCCTGGTGGGGTGCTTATATATAATTGCGAAGATGAATTGGTCATTGATATCGCATTGAAACTACACCACGATACCAGAACTATTCCCTATAAAATTCCGGTATACAGTGTTAAAGATTACATAACGTATCTTCAATGGAAAGGAGATTTGATTCCATTGAAAATCTTCGGTCGCCATAACCTGCAAAACCTTGCCGCAGCATGGGAAGTTTGCCGCGAATGTGATGTTTCAGATGAGGATTTTGTTACAGCTATTGCCAGCTTTGAAGGTGCAGCCCGTCGGCTTGAAAAAGTTGCATCAGGCAACGGTAATAATGTTTTTCGCGATTTTGCCCATGCTCCGTCGAAATTAAAAGCAACTGTTGAAGCCATGAAGGAGAACCATCCCGGCTCAACGCTTGTGGCATGCATGGAACTTCACACTTTCAGCAGTCTAAACCGCTCGTTTCTCTCTCATTACAAACACTCAATGCAAACTGCCGATGTAGCTATTGTGTATTTCAATCTGCATACCATTGCTTTGAAAAAACTATCGCCAATCACAAAAGAAGAGGTTTGCAGTGCATTTGAAAAGGAAAATTTGCAGGTTTTTGATAATTCTGCTGAACTTTTTGAAACACTGATGGCCATGGAATGGGAAAACGCAAATTTGCTCCTGATGAGCTCCGGTGATTTCAACGGGATAGATCTCTGTGCATTATACAGAAGGATCACCGGAAAACATGGTGCTTATGCCAACAGCGTTGTTGCATCTGCCGGAAGTTAGGCATTTTAATACTACCTTCGCACACTGTAAAATTTATTGTATGAAAGTATCGCTCGACATCAGCTATTATCCACTCTGTGATGATTTTATTCCTCATATTCTTGATTTTATTGAACGCTTAAATCAATATCAGAACATAAAAGTTCAAACCAACGGCTTAAGCACACAGCTTTTCGGAGATTATGCCGAAGTAATGGACATACTGAAAAAGGAAATGGCCGTTTCGTTCCAGATTCCTCATTCAGTGTTTGTTATCAAGTTTGTAAACTCCGATAGAAGTTGCTAACTATCATGATTGAAAATCTATTCGAATTTCTTCATCGGGATATTCTTGCAACCTCATGGCTCGAAATTATAGCAGTTAGTTTCGGCATTTTAAGCGTTTGGTTCGCACGTAAAGCAAATATTCTTGTTTATCCAACTGGGATAGTTTCGGTGCTCATTTACGTTTACATCTGTTTTTTCGCTAAATTATATGCTCATATGAGCATCAATATGTTTTATTTTGCGATGAGTGTTTATGGATGGTACAACTGGACACGGAAAGACGAAAACCAAAAGGTGATTCCGATAAGTTGGAACACTCCAAAACAGCAGTGGGTAGCCATCTTAGCCGTAATTACTGGTTATGCAGTCATCTTTGCGCTTATCTGGATTTTCAAACACGACGATCTCTCCTATATTCGCTCGTTTGTTCCGTTTGTTGATTCCTTTACTTCGGCAGTGTTCCTGGTTGGGATGCTGCTTATGGCACGAAAGAAGATCGAGAACTGGCTTTACTGGATAATAGGTAATTCCGTTTCCATCCCGCTTTACTTTTCCTTAGGACTTGTGTTGACAAGCGCTCAGTATATTGTTTTCCTCGGTCTTGCCGTTTTGGGATATTATGAATGGAGAAAATTATATCGAAAACAATGAAACAGCTACGAATTGCTATCACAGGTCCTGAAGCAACAGGCAAAACAGAACTTGCCGGGCAGCTTGCGCATCATTACAAAGCCGACTGTGTTCCTGAGTATGCCAGAGAATACCTCACCAAACTGATTCGACCCTATGGTTTTGATGATTTGAACATTATTGCTCAACGGCAGTTTGCAATGATCCGGCAAGCAGTTGATAAGAGCAACGGGCTTGTTTTTTTCGATACTGAAATGTTAGTAATGAAAGTTTGGAGCGATGTAAAGTTTGGCCGTTGTCATAAAACAATCCTGCGCAATCTTGAATCGCAACCAGTTGATTTTTATCTGCTTCCTGACATTGATCTGCCATGGGAGAGCGATCCGTTACGTGAGCACCCGCATCTTAGGCCGTACCTCAAATCGCTCTATCTTGAAGAATTACAAACAAGAAAATTACCTTATCATATTGTTTCAGGAACCGGAACCGCACGACTTTACAACGCAATTGCGAAGGTTGATGAATTGCTAAGCCAATCGTAACAATATTATTATTATCATGTTTTACGCCGTTTCAACCCAATCCATCGAATTCTTCGGATGTGAATATATCCCATGCCTTGTCGGCCTGAAGATGAAGCATCTGTAATCCGTTGATTACTGTTGCGCCCTGTGATTTTCCTTTCTGCATGAATCGTGTCTCAACCGGGTTGTAGATCATATCGAAAAGCAGGTGTTGAGGAGTGATGAACTGGTATGAAATAGGAGGGAAGCCGGTGCTGTCAGGGAACATTCCCAGCGGAGTTGCATTTACAATGATTGAGCAGCGTTCAAAATGCATTCTATTTAGTTCTTCATAGGCAACCTGGTTGGCATCCTGTGGATTTCGTGATACGAAAATATAATCTATTCCCAGTGAACCAAACACATAACCTGCTGCATGTGCTGCGCCGCCGGTTCCAAGAATAAGGGCAGCTTTGTGGTAGGATTGCATGTGAGGAATGATACTTCCACCAAAACCGAATACATCAGTATTGTAACCCTTCATGCTTACATGTTGTGTGTTTCGCAAAATACGGATAACGTTTACCGAACCAGTGGCTAAAGCTTCCGGTGATTGAAAATCCAAAAAGGATTGAACCTGAGTTTTGTATGGAATGGTAACATTAAGCCCTGCAAGTTTGGGATATTTTTCAATCAATGCAGGCAAGTCGTTCACATCTGAAAGTGGAAACAGATGGTACTCTATACCGGTTATGTTTAATTCCCTGAATTTTTGATTAAAGTACTGCGGCGACCAGGAATGAATCAAAGATTTCCCTATCAAGCCATACATTTTTCGCACTTCGGGTTACTTATTTGGTTTTTTCCCGGCAAGCAGCTCTGTTGCAACAACAGTAGAAATGCCTGCAAGAGCAATCACTATCGCTATTATTACCTCGTTATTGAATGACTCCGGCAGAACTGGACTGTATCGTGCTATTACCGCTTCCCCTGCATTTTTGAGGATATGACCCGATTTATCGAGTGCATACACGGCTTCCTTCCATGGCCAGATAATTAAAAGTGATCCAAGTATAAAACCTGTGAGCAGCGAAATTGTAAGATCTCTGAAGCGTTTGAATATCCAGCCTAAAAAATGTGAGAATGCAATCAAACCTATTACAATTCCAATACCAACAGGGAAAAGAATATCGAGCCGAAACTGATTAACGGCCTCAATGGCAACCAACTGGTAGTTTCCCATCAGCACGAGCACGAATGAGCCAGAGATTCCGGGAAGCATCATGCTCGACACTGCCACAATTCCGCACAGGATCAGATAAAAGAAATTATCGTTTTCGGTGGCCGGACTGAAAAGTGAAATCAATACGGCAATTGCGGTTCCAACAATAAGGCTTAGCACAACCTGATACCGCCAGTGGTTCACAGTTATGCCCACAAAATAGATAGAGGCAATTATCAACCCAAAAAAGTAAGACCAGATGTAAACAGGATAGTTTTCGAACAGAAATTCAAATAGTCGGGCCACACTGAAAATGGCTGCCAACACTCCAACTAAAATCGCCAATAGAAAATAAAGGTCAATTTTTTTGGCAAACTCGTTCCAATTGCCCTTAAAAAACAGACGTAAAGCGCTAATGTCGATAGATTTAAGAGCATTAATCAGGCGCTCGAACACTCCGGTTATCAGAGCAATTGTTCCACCCGACACGCCTGGAACCACATTGGCAGCTCCCATCCCAGCTCCCTTTAATGCATAAATGAGATAATCTTTCATAGTATGAAGAATAGTAATTAGTTAGTATTAAGTTCATCAAGGTTGGATGACCATTATGATTCAGGTGCGCTTTCTTGTCTTTTTCGGTTTTTCGGTCCTCTTTTGCTCTTTTATGCGGTGGGGGTTCAAATCTTCGATGAGTTGAAGGATTTCAAGGTGCGACAACAGTTCAGGGGCATATGAAAATATCTCAAGGTGCATTTCATAATTAGACCCTAAGGCAGCACTAAATAATTGAAGTCCTTCGGTTCTTTTTCCATCTTGATACATTAGTATTGCAAGGCGATATGTGAGCGAAGGTTCGTTTCCGTGGAATAGCAACCCATGTTTAATTATTTTAATTGCTTTTTTCTTTCTGCCCTGTTTTAATAAAAGTTCAGAATAACTGAGGTAAACGTCTGGTGGAGTTAAAAAATTAAATTCAATAAGCTTTTTATAAATATTCTCAGCTTTTACATAGTTCGATGTATTTTGGTAGAGCAAAGCCAGCTTATATTTAACTTCCAAATCCATATCATTAATTGCCCTTGCTTTATTCAGATGTATTTCGGCTAAGGAATATTGTTCTACTTGCATATAGGCATCGCCAAGGAGGTACCAATAATAATAGTTGGATTCGCCAAGTTCTACAGCTTTTTTAAAAAACTCAACAGCTTTTGCTTGATTTCCTAATTTTTGATAATTAGCACCAATTTTTGCATTTATTTCGGCATCAGGAACTTCGAAAAGAAGAATTTTCTGATAAGTTTCAATGGCTTCGTAATAAAGTTCCATTTCAGAATAAACTTCAGCCTTCGCCAGATAAGCATCTGTGTAGGTATCAGCAATAGCTATGGCGAAGTCATAGGCTTCGATGGCTTTCTCATAAAGATTAAGTGCGTTGTATGCGCTACCAAGGTAAAACCAGGCGGTTTGTGAGTATGGCAATATGTTTGTAAGCTGCGAGAAAAATTCTGAAGCCTCTGAATGTTGTGAAGTCGAATTGTAGCAGTACCATAAATCGTGAAGAGCCCAGTCTTCGTCGGAGTTGTTAAGTATTGATTGTTTGTAATGTTCGATGGCGGTATCAAATTGTTCCATTTTCCGGTATTCCTTAGCAATAAAGAAATGTACTTCACTGCAATTTCCGGGATTATTAAGTGCCTTTTTGAACTCAATAATTGCCTGTTCAGGTTTATTCTTCGAGCTATAGATATTGCCTTTCATGATTAAAACATCCTGATTACCCGGATCCAGCCCTTCAATTTCATCAAGTACGCTTAATGCTTTCCTGAGCTGATTTATTGAATAAAGATAATGAACGTATAGCATCAGAATATCTTGGTTTTGTGGATGTTGCCTAAGGGCAAACATTATCGCATGTTGCGCTTTGTTTCCTTCATCAATTGTCAGGTAATACTCAATTATTTCTTCGAACTCATCGGCATCAAAAAACATGTATGAACCCTCCTTAATCATTCTTTCGAAACGCTCAACCAGATCAAGCAGTTCGTCGTCAAAGAGGTTATCATTATAATCGTCCATTGAAATAATCTACATTTTAATTTGGCGTCAAAAGTAAAGAAAAAAGCTATGACAGGGTCGGTTTAAACAAAGCCAAAGGAGCTATGAGGTTCTATATATTCTATGATTCTAAAGAATAAAGCCACTTAATTTCTTCCGGCCAAAGCGATTCGTCGGGTGTTTCGAGGATAATTGGTATTCCGTTGAATCTTGGATCTTGCATAATACGCCGGAATGTTTCGTTTCCCAGATATCCTTTACCGAGATTCTCATGCCTATCAACGTGCGAACCGAGCGCTTTCTTTGAATCGTTCAGATGCATTCCCTTCAAAAATCCAAACCCGATTATATCTTCAAACTGGCTGAAAATATGAGTATAGCCTTCATCAGTAGTGATATCATAGCCGGCAGTCAGAGCATGGCATGTGTCGAAGCACACGCCAACACGGCTTTTGTCATCCACAAGGTCAATTATAAATCGAATTTGCTCAAAGCTATAACCTAAATTAGTGCCTTGGCCAGCAGTGTTTTCGATTACTGCTGTTACACCGTTTGTTTTGTCGAGCGCTATGTTTACCGACTCGGCAATGGTTCGCAGGCAAAGTTCAACATCTGTTTTATTAAGATGGCTTCCGGGGTGAAAATTCAACCGGTTCAAACCGAGCTGCATACACCTCTTCATCTCATCAATAAACGCCATACGCGATTTCTCCAGCCCTTCTTTTTCCGGGTGTCCAAGGTTAATCAGATAGCTGTCGTGTGGCAGGATGTGATTGGGATCGAAGGAATTTTCGTGACAATGCTTACGAAAGAGTCGTGTGTTGTCTTTTGAATACGGAGCAGATGTCCACTGCCGCTGATTTTTAGTAAATAGTGCGAATGCTTTTGCGCCGATTGCAGCGGCGTTAAGAGGGGCGTTTTCAACGCCGCCTGCTGTGCTAACATGTGCTCCAATGAATTTCATAGCCAAGTGATTAGATGGTTACTGGTTGTATGCTCAGCGGAATATGCTTTGATACGGTCAGGCAAAAGATAAGGTAGGCAATAGTGCTTTCGGCTCCCTGATTACGGTTCACACCATCGTGTTCCAAACCACCGCAACACCCTGTGGTTTCAGGGTCGTATAAGGGCAATCCCGGAGGGTTGCCTCCATGATACCAATCGAAGGCTTTCAGCATCCTTTCCATCCAAAGTTTTTTTCCCGTGAGTTCAAAAGCAAAAGAACACATTTTTACAATACGCATTGCTTCGATTGGTTGCTGACCAAAGCGATTACGGATCACGTCGGTGCTAACCTATTGTTTATTGCCAATTACAGAGAGATATCTATCGCCAAACAGCAGCCCGGAGAGAAACTCCGCCGATTCGATGGCAATATTTTCTATTTATGAGCATCGTGTAGCAACGGCGGCGTTCATCATCGCAAGCGGGAGAATAGCATTATCGTAGGTAAGGTGGGCTTCATACCAATGTCAATTATCGTATTTGCGATCCCACGTTGGTATTGCAACCGCGAAGTGTGATTAATTGCTTTTCCAAACACGATGCATGCAACCTGCAAAGCGGCGTCACATGGAGGATGCAACATAAGATAAGCCAGTGCCCACAAGGCTCACCCATAAACATCTTCCAAGCCACGTTATTTTGCGATATGTCGCGTGTAGTTCATAAAATTGCGAAACCAACCATTTTTATCCTGCATTTGCTGGATAAAACCCAAATATATTTGAATCAACTGTTCTGTTCCCTTTACTGATTGCTGATTTGCTATTGCCATTAGCAATAACGCCCTTGAATTGTCGTCGAGACAATACCCCTGCGCTCGGTCAGCAATATTATAAAACCAGATTAAGCATTTGACAATGCTTGAACCCAGATTACGCAATTGCATTGCGTAAACGATTAAGTGTTTGTAATAAGCCCATTAAGAATTGCGCTGCAGAAACACTAGCTCGGGATTGTCCTCATGGAATAAATAGTTCAGCCCTAACGGACTTTTTATTGATTAATTCGGGTTAAATATATAAAACCATTCAAACAAAACGTGGGTCTTTTTTCATCGGCAGTTTTTCCATGTTTTCCGCTTCAAAACTTGCAAAACCGAACTCCTCAACAATTTTTCCAGTAATGCGATAGAAACCATACCCCCTGAAAGGAAACTTTTTTGCGACCGTTGGAAAGTGTACCGTATCGAAAAACAGACCATTACGGTCGAAGAATGTGCCGAAGTACATAATTTCCTTGCGGATTGTGCTAACATATTTAATGCAAACCAGATTGCCCAGTATCTGTACACGCCGGCCAACGTAATTTTGCATATCGGGAGCTAAAATTTCGGGTAAGGTATAAGTTCTGAATTGTGCAACCGGAGTTTCGAAACCTGAGCTGTAGGCGTCGTGCTTTTCGTGAGGCATTTTCTGCACGGTTGTGTTTACAGCATCTTCGAGCATGTCGAAGTGGCTTAACGATATCGGGAATCCAAGTAACTCAATCTCGTCGTAGGCATCTTCAAGTTTACTATGTTCCAGTTCGGGTAGGGTAAAGCTTTTCTGGGGAGTTTCGAAAAGAGTGTTTCCATTGTTTTGTGGGGCGGCGCTGGCGTTAGCCATGTGTGATTCCCAAAGCAATTGCTGTTTGCGTTTTCCAGTGAACCGGAAGACGCCGCTGCGTATAAGCAAAAGCATTTGCTCTTTACCTGCAGGGATGCGGTTCACAAAATCCTGCATGCTTCTGAACGGGCCAAGGCGCCCACGTTCTTTTTCAATTTCCTGTGCAATTGTGCTTTCAAGGTTCTGAATATGAATAAAACCCGTGTAAATAGTGTTGCCGGATAGTGATGTTTTGTACCGGCTACGGTTCGCACAGGGCAACTCGATTATTGCCCCGCAACGCCTGGCCTCATTGAAATAGACCCACGTCTGGTAAAATCCTCCAAAATTGTTGATAACAGCCACATGAAACTCATTAGGGAAGTGTGCCTTAAGATAGAGGCTCTGGAAACTTTCAACTGCATAGCTGGCCGAATGGGCTTTTGAAAATGAATAACCTGCAAATGATTCAATTTGCCGCCACACCTCTTTGGCAACTTCTTCATTATGGCCGCGCTCGCGACAATTATCGAAAAAGCGGCTTCGAATGCGTTCGAACTCCGACTTCGACCGGTATTTTCCACTCATTGCCCGACGTAGGATATCGGCATCGGCAAGATCAAGCCCGGCAAAATGGTGACAAACTTTAAGCACATCTTCCTGATACACCATCACTCCGAAAGTTTCCTTCAACTGCTGTTCCATTATTGGGTGAATATGCTTAAAGCCGTTTGGGTTATGAAATCGCTGTATATACTCCTTCATCATTCCCGACCGTGCCACCCCGGGTCGGATAATCGAACTGGCTGCCACCAAAGTGCGGTAATCATCGCAACGCAACTTTTTAAGCAGCCCTCGCATAGCCGGGCTTTCGATATAAAAGCAGCCTGTGGTTTCGCCCGTGCGAAGTTGTTGCTTCACCTGGATGTCGGTCATAAAGGCTTTCACATTGTGAATATCAATGGTTACGCCTTGGTTTTTCTGTACTATCCCTACACACTCTTCAATATGCCCCAATCCACGCTGGCTAAGGATATCGAGTTTTTCGAACCCTATTGCTTCTGACACATACATATCCCATTGAACCGTTGGGAAAGCCTTTGGCGGCATATCAAGAGCAGTGTAGCATGTTATAGGTTCCTCCGAAATCAGCACTCCGCCGGCATGTATGCTACGAATATTTGGAAAATCTGTCATCTGCACTCCCGTAGCCATGATACGGCGGGTAAGTGCGCTCTGAGTTTCAGGCTTCCCGGGGTCTTCTACCAGACTATCAATTTCGCTTTTTGGTAATCCATAAACCTTGCCCAACTCGCGAAGTATAGATTTTTCCTTGAAAGTTGACATTGCGCCAAGCAAAGCTGTGTGCTTATGGCCATAACGCTTGAAAATGTAATCAAGAACTTCGTCGCGCTCTTTCCATGAATAATCAATATCGAAATCGGGCGGAGAAGTGCGAAGCGGGTTGATGAAACGTTCGAAATAGAGGTCAAGGGAAATCGGATCAACATCGGTTATGCGCAAGCAATACGCCACAATACTGTTTGCGCCGCTTCCACGTCCAACATGATAAAATCCCCGCGACATGGAGTAACGGATTATGTCCCAGGTAATCAGAAAATAAGCCGAATATCCTAATTTGTCAATTATTTCAAGCTCATGCTTTATCCGCCGCATGGCTTCTTTGTCGTGCGAACCAAAACGGTATGCAAGCCCGTCAATAGCCAGCTTTTCGAGCAGGATGCGGTCGTCGTAACGGCTGCCGGTAAAAGTTTTTTTGTTTTTGACGCTCTTGAAATCAAAATCCAGCTCACACTGTTTGAGCAATTTCTGTGAGTTGCTTATCAGTGGCGAATATTCCCCGAAATACTTTTGCGCTTCGTTTTCTGCGATCCACACCTCGTTTGGGTTTGCAAGCTGCGACAGCGGCAGCATACTTAGCAGGCAGTTATTGTCAATTGCCCTTAAATGCCGGTGCAACTCAAAACCTTTGGCATCAGCAAAAACAGTATTGTGCCAGGCCAGCAGCTTCTCGGGATGGTTTCGCAGGGGATTGGTGAGGAGTTTATTGAGTTCCCAGTGGCGTACGCCAACAAACTCCAACTGCCCCAGTTGTGATGCTGACCCCGGATAGCTTTTCTCCCGTGAAGTTGCTGGGCTCAAGATGCTTTGATGCTGTGATAAAGTATTGGAATTGAAAATTCCACCCGTAATTTGGGCTTTAGATTTTGAACCCTGAGTTTGGCTGGCACTGAACGGGTAAGAAGCAACAAGCGGCGAGTTCATTGGGTAAACGGTAAACACATGACCAAATTCCGGCGACCTTTCCGGCAACTCCAACCCTTTGATGTTGATCTCGCTCAAAAAGTCGTTGATTTCGCGAAAACCTTCGTTGTTTCTGGCAAGCAATAGGTATTTAAAACCTTTTTCATCAAAACAGGAAACGCCGGCAACCGGACGAATACCGTACTCATTGCACTCACGGATAAAATCGGTGGTAGCCGATGTATTGCTGATATCTGCCAACACAAGCGTTTCCAGCCCGCAAGCTCTGGCATCTTTCGCAACCTGCTCTACTGACATGCAACCATAGCGCAGGCTATAATAACTTTGGGCTGTGAACAGCATGATAAAATGATTAATTTGTAATCAAAATTCAAATCACAATATAATCATTTTTTGAAGAAAAGTAACAACAGGTGGTTTAGCGCCAAATTCCCGGCAGTTTGTACCCGCAGAATCTACAGGCACCATTCACTACATTGTTATCCAGAACCGAAAAATGCACCCTGTGTATCAGCCTCTCGTTGCAGCCAGGACAGAATGTTGAGTTATACCTGTGACCAGGAACATTGCCAATGTAAACATATTTAAGTCCAACACGCTGAGCAATTTTAACGGCCATTTCCAATGTTTCAACCGGTGTGGCAGGCAATCGCGTTAACCTGTATGATGGATGAAACCGGCTAAAGTGAATTGGAATATCATCTCCAAGATTATCCCTTATCCAAAGGCACATCTTCTCTATTTCCCGGGGATCGTCGTTCAAGGTGGGTATCACAAGGTTTACAATCTCAAAAAATACACCCTCCTCTCTCAAAACCTGTAATGTTTTCTTAACCGGAGCAAGCTGGCCTCCACATATCTCAGAATAAAATTGCTCTGTAAATGCTTTAAGATCAATTTTTACTGCATCCAAAACCCTGACCAATTTTTTTAGCGGTTCTGGAGAAATATAGCCATTCGATACCATGGATGTTCTGATTCCCTGTTCTCGTGCCAGCGTTGCAATATCGTACATGTACTCGTAGAATATGGTTGGCTCGGTATAAGTGAATGATATAGAATTTACGCCCAATCTTTTAGCCCGCTCCACAACCTCTTCGGGTGTTAAACTTTGATATCGTATCTGCTCAGGCGAGCTTTGGGAGATGTGCCAGTTATGGCAGTGTTTGCATTTTAGGTTGCAACCCACGGTAGCCAGCGTGAGCCGCCGGTGACCCGGATTAAAGTGATACAATGGAGCTTTCTCAATAGGACCAATATTAACTGAAGCTGGTTTTCCATACACTAACGAATAGAGTGTGCCATCCTGGTTTTCCCTAACCCTGCAAAACCCTCTGCCACCGTCTGTAATTATACATTTTCTCGGGCAAAGATCGCACCTTACATTATTAAACCCAAGCTGGGTATACCACATTGCTTCAATACCTCTTTCTTCAGGATTCCCGGCGCTCATTAAACTCAAGATAAGCGGGATAACAAAATAAACGTAGAACATACAACTTGTATTAAAAGACAGAGACCTTGATATTTTATTTCATTGATATTTAGATGTATATTAGCCCTCGAATTGAAATTTACGACAATGCATTACAAAACTACTAATATTATACTAATACTGCAAGGCTTAATATAAACTCATTCGATTTTTAGTAGAACCGTCCTAATGGGTTTTACAAATCGGATAAATTTTGCCCTATTTGCCCAGCAACACATAACACACATATATTCAATGATGCAGTCAACATTAGTCAAAATTTTCTCACAATAGAGTTCTCTCAACCTGGTAATAAAGAATAGCCAACATGTTGTTCGTGGGATATCCGTTTAAGGCATCTTCATTGAATAACATCAAGATCAAAATGTTAATTTCTTAATTGCAACAATATCAGTTGATAAATCAAGATATATATAAAACCAAGGTTCATAACAATGTCAATTATTGCATTTCTGCAAAAATTTTATTCAATTTATTTTTGTATTTTTATATCAATATATATTAATTTTGCTTCATCAATTCTTAAACCCTAAAATTTAATGCTATGAAAACATTAAAGTTTTTTCTGATTTTACTCATTGGAGCTTCATTTACAATGAGTTCGTGCGACAAGGAAGACAAGGATGAGATTCCTTTGATTGAAAAGGAGTATTTCACCATTTTAAACGGGTCGTTTGTGAATCGTTCGCTACCAGCAGCCTCGGGAACAGGAGCGCCGGCAATAGCTTCTGTCTCTGGGAATGCTACGGTTCTGGCAGGAGGAAGTAATCCTATAACTATCTTCACCAGTTCTGCTGTAACCGATATTCTGATAGGTGTCGAAGAACTATCGGGATATTACAAGATTACTAATGAAGTGCCCCAATCAACCAATGCGGCAATTATGGTTGTTGTTTTATTGAGTCCAAATGTGGAGGGAAATTTCACAATTGTAGTTGCACTCGCTAACGGAAACAACATTAGTCAGCACTACACAGTGCCTGTAACGTTGTTTTCCGGTGGTACTGGAAGACTACAGGTTTCCCTAAGCTGGAACAAGCCTAATGATGTTGATCTGCATCTGCTCGAACCAACCGGCGAAGAGATATATTATGGTAATAGTGTATCGGCAAATGGGGGAGAATTAGATGTTGATTCTAATGCTGGCTGCTCCATTGACAATATCAACAATGAAAATATTACTTATAGCGATACTGCCATAATTGCAAATGGTGTTTATACGGTGAAAGTAAATCTTTGGTCGCAATGTGAGGTTACAGATCCAACAACGTACATACTCACAGTTCGTTACAATGGCAACATCATTAACCCCTTAACCGGCTCAAATCCTTATAGTGGTGTGTTAACACCTGACAACGAAGATGAACCGCAAACGCCGATAACTTTCCGCATTGGATCGGCATCTAGTGCATCAACAAAGATTTTCGGCTTTGGGTTTAGCAGTGTAGAGTCGAAAGTTATCAGCCCTCACAAGTTGTAAAATACGGGCATTTATTACTTAGATGTGTTCAGCCCCTGCGCAAGCGGGGGCTTTTTTACTTTGACTCCTGAATGTGGAGTGACCACTCACCTTTACTGTCTTGTTGTTAAGGAAACACTACTAGGTTGCAGCTTCATTCTTTTATGGATGAACAGGTGCTTCAATGGAGGTGCTGACAAGCCTAAATGTACTCTGAAGTAAATGTCTGGCACCAGATGAGGGCGGCAGCAAAAAGCTTAGTGGTTGGCCTTTTCGCTGTTTACTACGGGAAATAATCCGATTGGTTTTTCCTTGCCCTGAAGCATTAAGTAGCTAAAAATTACTGATATAGCTAAAAGGTTTACGATCATCAAAACTAAACCCCAACACCTGGTTGAAGAAAACTCCGCTATATTGCTTGTGTCGGCAATGTAAAATTAAGGAATCGTTTTCCAAACCTTTTACTCCCTGTAACCCATATAAGAAAAACGAGATAAAATTATTGCAGTAATTGTTAAGACTATCAACTTCATTAGATTCTACATCAAACGATTGCGCATTATCATTCCAACATAATTTTAATTACAAAATTCGATCAAACTATACGCAAAGCTGAAACGTAGTAAGAAATAAACCTATAAATAAAACTCTATTCAACATTGTCGGAATTTTTCTATTTTCACCGCCTAAAACAAAATGCTGGCTAAAGTTTAAGTTCACCCGAAATGCGAATTGATTTTTTGCCTGCATAAAAAGATGAGAACAAATGAATAATAACCACTCACTGAACTCTAAAGCTGCTATTTATTGGGCTATTTTATTGTTGTTTTTACCATTTCAGGCTGTGGCCGCACCAACCCTGAACCGAATCCTTAAGGAAGTTCCTATTGGGTCCGACACTAACGAACTGATAAGAAGGGCTGGAATGCCTCGGGAAATTGAGAAAGTTGAGCGATGGATTTATCCAGGAAACCACGAGTTGGTGATACAGTCAGGCGAGGTGATTGACGTAAGGTTAAATCCTGCACTCCTTGATAAAAGGATCAGCTTCAGAAAGGACGCTGCGACAAGCCGTACAGAAAATACAATCAGGTTTGCCCGGATCGGAATGGATGCTTCCGAAGCTCTGGAAATTGTAGGGAAACCCGAACTTATCGAACAAGGCGAAGATTGGTATTACAGTAAACGGCAACGGGTCGAAATTTCGGAAGGAAGAGTGCGCGCTGTGCAACTTCATTTAAAAGCAACACTCGAATCTATTGATTGGATCAGGCTGAATTTTAGTCCAACTGGGTTGTTTATCATGAATGTAACTATTGCATTCATCATGTTTGGAGTTGCTTTGGGCATTAAACTCAGTCATTTTAAGCTTGTAGTCCAAAAACCGAAATCAGTCGTAATAGGGTTTATCTCGCAATTTGTACTGCTACCACTACTAACTTTTATCTTGATACTAATCATTCGCCCAACGCCAAGTGTGGCCATGGGAATGATACTTGTAGCTGCTTGTCCGGGAGGGAATATCTCCAATTTTATGACGTCTATTGCCAAAGGTAATGTAGCCCTATCAATAAGTCTAACTGCCATTGCTACAGCCTCGGCAATCTTTATGACTCCATTGAATTTTGCTTTTTGGGGGAGCCTCTATACTGAAACAGCAAATATGGTTATTCCCATCTCCATCAATCCGATTGAAATGCTCAAAACTGTTGTAATCTTATTAGGCATTCCCGTTGTATTAGGTGTACTGTTTTCCGACCAGTTTCCGGAAACAACTAATAAAATTATGAAACCTATGCGCTATATTTCGATGACACTTTTTCTCGGATTCGTTGTGGCAGCATTTTCGTCAAATTTTAGTTACTTCCTTCAATACATTCACCTGATATTTTTAATCGTTCTGGCTCACAACGCTATGGCTTTGTTGATCGGATTTGGGATTTCGACTTTTTTTAAATTACCGCGCAAAGATCGGCGAACGTTAACTATCGAAACTGGAATTCAAAATTCAGGGTTGGGACTGGTACTAATTTTTAACCCAAATCTGTTCGATGGCCTTGGGGGAATGGCTTTTATTGCAGCCTGGTGGGGTATATGGCACATCGTTAGCGGGCTGGCGATGTCGTTTTTTTGGTCGAAACGGAGTTTACCAGAGGATATGTTAATAATCGAAAATAAAAGCTAAAAGATAATGAGCAATCAATATCCACCTGTCGAGAAATATTCCCGTAAATATCATTTGCTCAAACATTACGTTGATTTTGCCTTTAGAAGATATTACCGGACAGAACTGGCAGGTATTGAAAAAATTCCTTTTGCTGAACCACTGATATTTGCAGCTAATCACCAAAATGCCCTCATTGATGCTCTGGCGTTGTTAACGGTTCGCACATGGCAACCAGTTTTTTTAGCTCGTGCCGATATTTTTGCTAACCCGAACATTGGAGCAATACTCTCTTTCCTCAAAATGTTACCAGTATATAGATTACGCGATGGCTTTGAGAAGTTGGAGAAAAACGATGCCATTTTTCGAAAAACAAACGATGTTCTCATAAACCGAAATGGTTTGGTGATGCTCCCTGAGGGCAACCATTTGGGCAAAAAGCGGCTTCGACAACTCAAAAAAGGAATTGCGCGCATTGCCCTTCAAAATGAAGAATTAGCCGATTTTAAAATGGGTATTAAAATCGTTCCTGTTGGGCTTGAATTTGAAGACTACAAAAAGGTTGGCAGCCGTTTGTTGATTCGCTTTGGCGAACCAATTGAAGTTGCAACCTACCGTGAAAAATATCTTTTATCTCCAGCCATTGGAGTCCGCTCTCTTACAGAAGCGCTTGCAACTGGCTTGAAAAATCAAATGATTCATATTGAGGATGTAAATTTCTATGACGAAACCATTTTCCTGCTCCGGCTTGTTAATTCATATCTAAGAGACAAACCTCTCCAGGAGGGCACCAATAGTAGGCTGGTTGCCGATAAGGATTTTATAGCACATATTGAAAAATGCAAGACTGACACACCAGATTTATATAACCAATTGATCGAACAAACCCGACAGGTAATGGCCTCAGGCTTTTACAACAACCCGCCCGGGAGGTTCGATAATTTTCTCGCTCAAACCCTACGAAAAACGATGTTGTTAATAACAAGCCCACTCTTTTTGGTTTCTTTTGTCATTAACATGTTGCCTCTTGCTATTTCACGATTTATTAGCAATCGTTTCAACGACCATCACTTCCACGCATCAATACGGCTTGTGGTTGGCATGCTCGCCTTTCCGTTATTCTATTTCCTGCTTGTTTTGTTGTTCGTGTTCATAGTAGGATTCAATTGGCTGTTATTGGCCTGGATTGTTTCGTTGCCATTAAGCTTCAAGTTCTTTTTTGTTTGGAAAAGGCATTTTTTCAAATTCTGGAACTATTGTACCGGGAATTTTGCGAGGCTTTGCAACAAAAAGGAGTATTGCGAAACAAAAGTAAAGGTCAATAAACTATTGCAGGAGCTGAAAAATCTGACGTGAAATTTTCTTAGACCCGAATCAATCAATTAAAAGTCCGTTAGGGCTGAACTATTGATTCCATCAGGGTAATCCCGGTTAAGCATTGTCAAATGCTTAATCTGGGTTAAACACTGCAAAATCAGCATTCGAACCTTCACTTAGGGCAAAATGTTTACTTTTGCACTCTTTTAAGAAACAAGGAACAGCAATTACGACGCGCTTTAATATGATTAATATAACTTTTCCCGATCAATCTGTCAGGCAAGTTTCCCGAGGAACAACTCCTCTTGAAATTGCTTTAAACATAAGTGATGGTTTGGCTCGCAATGTACTTGCAGCCCGTGTAAATGGCGAGGTAATAGATGCAACCCGCCCTCTGACTGAAGATGCAGAATTGCAACTTTTAACATGGAACGATGAGGAGGGCAAGGCTACGATGTGGCATTCATCAGCGCATTTGATGGCCTCTGCTGTCGAGTTGCTATATCCTGGCGTGAAGTTCGGAATAGGCCCTGATATTGAAAACGGTTTCTACTACGACATTGATTTTGGTGATTATACAATTACTCCTGACGATTTTGAACGAATTGAGCAGAAAATGCTCGAGCTCGTTCGCGAAAAGCTAACGTTCAAAAGGGTCGAAATATCGAAACAGGAAGCTCTTAATTTTTTTAGCAAAAAAAACGACGAATACAAATTAGAACTAATCAGCGAGTTAAACGACGGCGAGATTACTCTTTATAAATCAGGCTATTTCACTGATCTGTGTCGGGGACCACACCTTCCTGACACAAGTTTTATTAAGGCCGTTAAACTGTTGAGTATTGCCGGGGCTTACTGGCGCGGCGACGTAAACCGCAAGCAGCTTACGCGGCTTTATGGGATTTCATTCCCCAAGCAAAAGGAACTGGTTGATTATCTCGCACTACTCGAAGAGGCAAAAAAACGCGACCACCGAAAAGTTGGAAAGGAGTTGGAACTGTTCACATTTTCGCAAAGAGTAGGGCAGGGGCTACCACTCTGGCTCCCAAAAGGCGCAGTACTTCGCGATAAACTCGAACAATTTCTCAAGAGAGTTCAAAAACAGGCAGGATATGAACCGGTTCTTACGCCACACATCGGCCATGTTGATCTTTACAAAACATCAGGACATTTCGATAAATATGCTCACGACTCCTTCCGCCCTATATCAACACCAATTCCGGGAGAGGCTTTCTTTCTGAAACCAATGAACTGCCCGCATCATTGCGAAATTTACCGCAGTAAGCCGCATTCCTACAAAGATCTGCCAATACGTTATGCCGAGTTTGGAACTGTTTACCGCTATGAGCAAAGCGGCGAACTGCACGGCTTGACCCGTGTACGCGGATTCACTCAGGACGATGCACACATATTTTGCCGGCCCGACCAAGTTAAAGATGAGTTTAAAGGCGTGATGGACATTGTGATGATCATTTTCAAAGCGCTCGACTTTCATGATTTTACTGTTCAAATTTCACTTTCCGACCCAAAAAACAAAGAAAAATATATCGGGAGCGACGAAAATTGGGCAAAAGCTGAGCAAGCAATTATTGAAGTTGCCGAAGAGCGCGGATTGAAAAATACAGTTATCAAATACGGTGAAGCCGCCTTTTATGGTCCGAAGATGGACTTCATGGTGCGCGATGCTATAGGAAGAAGTTGGCAGTTAGGTACTATCCAGGTAGATTACAACCTTCCTGAACGGTTCGACTTAACCTACATCGGAAACGACAACGAAAAGCACAGGCCTGTGATGATTCATAGGGCACCTTTCGGATCAATGGAGCGCTTTGTTGCAGTTCTGATCGAACATTGCGGAGGTCGCTTTCCGGTGTGGCTTGCTCCAGAACAGGTTATTATTCTGCCAATCAGCGAAAAATATCAAAATTATGCACTAAATGTTTTGAATTTATTGAATAATTCCGAAATTCGCGCCCAGATTGACAACAGGAACGAAAAAACCGGAAAAAAAATCAGAGATGCTGAAATTCAGAAGATTCCATATATGCTAATCGTAGGCGAAAAGGAAGAAGCCGCCGAGCTTGTTTCGGTCCGACGACACGGCAAAGGGGATTTAGGAGTTTACAACCTTGAAGATTTTTTAGCAATGATCAATCAAGAAATACAAAATGTCGCAGAGGTGAAATTCTGAGACTGAAAAATAAAATTATTCACTAATAACGGAGGACCAAGTTATAGCAGCACCATTTCACCGTCAGGGAAGTACACCTGACTATAGGAGGAAAAAAGAGAATCCGCATAGGATAAATCAATACATCACAGCTCCTGTTGTCAGAGTAGTTGGCGAAAACGTTAACGCAGACATATACAGCATCAGAGAAGCATTAGAAATTGCCAGGCGTTTGGAACTCGATCTGGTCGAAATATCACCCACAGCCAGCCCGCCAGTTTGCAAATTGATTGATTACAAGAAGTTTCTCTACGAACAAAAGAAGAAACAGAAGGAGATAAAAGCAAAAACCGCAAAAGTCGTGGTGAAAGAGATCCGAATGGGTCCGAACACCGATGACCATGATTTCAACTTTAAACTTAAACATGCCAGTAATTTCCTTAGCGAAGGGGCTAAAGTAAAGGTTGAAGTGTTCTTTAGAGGACGGTCAATTGTTTACAAAGACCAGGGCGAACTTATACTACTGAGGTTCGCACAGGAACTTGAAGAAGTAGGAAAAGTGGAACAACTACCCAGGCTCGAAGGAAAAAGGATGATAATGATTGTTACACCAAAGAAATAAACAACGTTTTTAGATAATCAAATCCATATATTGTAATGCCAAAGATGAAAACCAAGTCGAGCGCCAAGAAAAGGTTCTCCTTTACAGGCACCGGCAAAATCAAGAGAAAGCACGCTTACAAAAGCCATATTCTTACCAAAAAGTCAACCAAGCGCAAGAGGAATCTCACTTATAGCACTCTGGTAGACTCCACAGATGAGAAACGTGTAAAACTGATGCTTTCGAGTTAATTAATTTATGTCGAACTTACTCTCAGCATCACCAAGTTTTCGCTAATGGCGAAGCGCTGAAGTAAAAAACTAAACAAAATGCCACGATCAGTTAATGTAGTTGCTTCGAGGAGCAGACGAAAAAAAATCCTCAAGCTCGTTAAAGGACAATTCGGACGTCGTAAAAACGTTTGGACAGTTGCAAAAAACGCCTATGAAAAAGGACAAGTGTATGCCTACCGCGACAGGCGGGCAAAAAAACGGGACTTCCGCAGCTTGTGGATAAGCCGTATCAACGCCGCAGTACGCGAATATGGAATGAGTTATTCGGTTTTTATTGACCTCCTTAAGAAACACGACATCGAAATCAACCGAAAAGTTCTGGCCGATCTCGCCATGAATAATCCGGCTATGTTCAAAGAGATTGTTGAAAAAGTTAAGGATTAACCATTAGCACTGTTGGAATAAGAAGAAGGGCTGCTTGAAAGGCAGCCTTTTTTATTTTCAAATTTCCCGCTTTACGTCCTGGTTTTTAGTGCAGTTAAACCCGAATTATTCAATAGAAAGTCCGTTATGGCTGAATTATTGATTCCATGATGGTAACCTCGACTTATTGCAAAACTTAACGAAATGCAACAATGCAGGGAAAACTATCTTGTGTCAGGATTGTTACATAGTAGAAACTTGAAAAACAGTACAAATGCAACCAGACCTTGCCCGATTTATAAACGATGATGAGAATGCTGAACTTGATGAGTCTTTGGTTGATCCCGACCCATTCAGGCAATTTGAAAAGTGGTTTAATATGGCAACCGAAACAGTTTCGTACGAACCTAATGCCATGGCGCTTGCAACGTGTGGCAGCAACGGAATTCCATCAGTAAGAATAGTGCTTTTGAAAGAGTTCGAGAACGGATATTTTGTTTTCTACACTAATTACGAAAGCAACAAAGCTATACAAATAGAACAAAATCCTCGTGCCTCGCTTCTGTTCTGGTGGCCTCAATTAGAGCGCCAGATAAGAATTGAAGGCAAATTATACCGCTGCCCAACCTCAGAATCAAACCACTATTTTTCGTCACGTCCTGTGCAGAGCAGGATAGCAGCGATTGTTTCGCCACAAAGCAGGGTTATACCATCGCGTGATTATTTGGATCAACGGTTTATGAAAATGCTTTCAATGAATCAGGCTGAACACGTCCGACCTGCCAACTGGGGCGGATACCGGCTCGAACCTGATACTTTTGAATACTGGCAGGGAAGACAACACCGGTTGCATGATCGAATTCGATATCGTAAAGAAACTACCCGTTGGATTATTGAGCGTCTTGCTCCTTAAAGAAACGATCTTTCAATCTGCTCGTTTAAGCGGTTCACAAGTTGAATAATTGCCGCATCATCAAAGCCTCTTTCTCTGGCTGCTTCTTCAAGCGTACCCCACACTGGCTCTCCGCACCGAACGCATCTGATTCCCTCAGTGGCAAGAAATCCAACTGAATGAGGATACCTTTCAATTAATTCAGCGATTGCTATGTCTGGCATAATGGGCAAGGATTTCATTTTTCAAGATGTTCTTTTCGCAAAAGATCGTTGATTGTTTTTACAGGATTAAATGTGATGACAGGAACCTCCACAAAAAAGGTATTCCAATTGGCCATTGCTCCATTCCAAAGTCCAGGAAGCTCCTGCGCCTTCAAACTTTGCCCGTCTTTCGATTTCACAGAGATAAATCCTGTTTCGGGGTCAACAAAATCGGGAAGGGAAAATGGATTACCCTGATAATCGCGTACCCCGCAAACCAGATCAACAGGATTGAAGTGGGTAGATTGATTGAAGATATCTTTCTGTTGAGGCTGGCTTAAATTCATTTGCGACGATTCCACTATCTGCAGAGAAACATTTCCTGCTTTGTCAGTAACCCAGTAAGGTCCGCCACCAGGTTCGCCTTCGTTTTTAACCATGCCACAAACCCTGACAGGGCGGTTCAACAACTTAATTAACTGCTCTGTGGCTGCAGGCGGGTTGAGGTTCTCAAAATCGGCAGGAAGATTAATATTCAGGCTTTTACGGCAATGCATTGCAATTTCTCTGATGCGTTTTGCAGGAATATCCAAATGTTGTATCTCTCCGATTAATGAAAAAATCTGTGACTGAAACTCCATCAGCAACGCACCCAGTAGCTTTTTGTAGAGTATTGTAGGTTCGCGAAGCCGGTCGGGTGTTATATTGTCAATATTTTTAATAAAAACGATATCGCCTTTCAGGTCGTTCAGATTTTCGATCAGAGCGCCATGCCCGCCAGGTCGGAAATGCAACCGTCCGTCTTTTTCACGGAAGGGCTGATTGTTCATATCAACAGCCAGCATATCGGTTGAGGATTTTTGTTCGGAAAACTGTATTTTGTAGCGAATCCCAAACCGCTTTTCAAATTTTTCTATCACATTCTCAATCAATGCGTCGAATTTAACCCGGTGTTCGGGCGACACAGTGAAATGAACAGTTGCCAATCCTGTGGCATCAGTTGCATAAAGAGCGGCTTCAACAAGATGCTCTTCGAGAGCCGTTCGGTGCGGTTCTTCTGTGTATCGGTGGAATTTCAACAACGCTTTAGGAAGAGAAGAATATCCAAGCCCATGGTTTTCAAGCAAGTATTCAGTAATTATTTTGTAATGACCCGACTCAATTAACATTTCACAACTCATACCATTATTCTGACAAAAGGCGTCAAGATCTTCGTATAGAGCGAGTTCTTTGATATGTTCAAAAAAATACCATGGCGAATTAAAGCCCTTGTCATTGAAAAGATGATGATTCGCATCTGCTTTCTCCGGAGCCGCCTCCATGAACTCAAACAAATGTTTAAACATTCTGCTGGCTGCTCCTGAGGCTGGAACAAATTTGACCACTTTTCGCCCAGCGATCAACCTGTCGTATTCACTTACATACTCTTTTGCCCTTGGTTCGCTCACCGAAATGATCCCATTCCCGATAATGGCTGGCGCCGCAAGGTGAATATAAGGGAAGCCCTTTTTGAAATATTTTATTTGGTTTTCAATAGATTGCAATCGAATTCCCTTCGATTCAATTAGCATATTGTCGTTAGAAGTAAACATCTGTGGTTAGTTTAGTTGGTCAGTATTCAAAAGTAGAAAATTTATTCAGCCGTTGCTGGAAAAGATTAAATGTGTAATTTTGCAAACTCTTTCCAAAGCTTCATCCAACACGTTCATTGTTATTCTATTTGCCCAGGTGGTGGAATTGGTAGACACGCCAGCTTGAGGGGCTGGTAACTGCAAAGTTGTGCAAGTTCGAGTCTTGTCCTGGGCACTTGATATAGCTAAATTACGCCCGGATGGCGGAATTGGTAGACGCGCTAGTTTCAGGGACTAGTATTTTCACGAATGTGCAGGTTCGAGTCCTGTTCCGGGCACAAAAATCTTTAGCCGGTTAAATCAAAGCCGGCTTTTTTCATGAAACATACTCTTGCTTACCATCTCCACCAAAGACTGCATTCCAAGACCCGACAGCAACTTATGGAGCAGGCGTTTTAATTAGCTTTGCCGCTTAAATAACATCTGTATTAAAGTTTTAATCAAGCTATGAGCCGGTCGCGCATTTACATACTGATACCCGTGATTTTCTATTTGTTTTTGCTATGTTCAAATGTGGTAAATGCCCAGGTAAGTATTCAAGGAACAGGTGTATCAACGCATTCATTCAATTATTCAACAGCCGATACTGGCATTTTCAATTCACCGCGACAATTGTTGCATTACCTTGCTGGAGCAAAATCGGCAGATCCTGCAAGAATGGAACTGCGTTTTCAATACGACCTCACTATTGGAGCCACGCAAGTTAGCAATCAGGGTGTTTCGATCCAATTCAGTATCAATAATGGCATGATGGTGGGAAACAGCAGATTTAGAAATTTCGACATTTCGACACAGTTGCTACCCAACTTCATGAACGCCACCTTGCTGGTAAAAAACCTGACCACAGGCGATACTGTCATTACTGAACCAATCAACAGTATTAAGATTACTAATGGCAGTTCACAAATGCATGAGGTAAAAGTCAAACTTCCATCACTAAGCAACCCGCTGCAGATCAGTCTTTCTGAAATCAGGTTTTATCACCTACCTGATTTTTCTAACAAGATACTAAGTCAGATTGTACTTATCAATGAACATGAAGCTGCCCTGTTTCTGCTGAAACATTGTTCCAACCTGCTCGAAGGTATTAATTGCCGGCATCCCGATCATATCCCGGAATGCTTTCTGAACCTGCTTGCAATAGAACGCATCCTGGTAAAAGTTGAGCAGAGTCGTTTCGATGAGCGGTTGATGCTGCCCCCGCACGATCCGGCAGGATTTCTTCGACGCTTTGAACTAATTAAAAACAAGCACAGCTTGATGTCGCGCGATTTTCTGAGCACCCTACGTCAAACAAGAACAATCTATCCTACAAAGCTTGACGAAGAATTGGTAATGCAGTATGTTGATGAGATTTCACGAATAAACATGCTTGCTTCTGAGGCAGGTTTTGCATACGCTCCCTATATTTCTGACCTCGCCCGGTTGCAGATTGTAAGCGAACGAGCCGACTCTCTATCGCAACTAACACGTGAAATTGCAGTGAAGTTAGCAGGTAGCGGATCGGGTCACAATAATTATACACGCCTTATGAACATGGCATATAACGCCATGTTGTCAGAAGCACGAAACCGGCTACAGGCGAATGATTATCACAACGCCCTGGTAATGTTTAACAACAGCATGAAATTTTGTGAGGCCTTTCCAGAAGTTGAATGCAAGCCGGCAGTTTTTCATGAAATTTCCAAGGCTCACCACGGACTTTATGATTCATACCTCTCCGTTGCACGCAGAGCAATGGAAATAGGCCGACCCGAACTTGCAGAAAGATACATCAGGCTGGCTGCCGAATACCAACAAAACAACAGTAGCTCAATAATTACCAACATCAGGGTTACCGAGATGAATGTGCGACTTTTTGATGCCTTCGTTGAAAAAGCACGTCAATTCAATAATCTGGCCGCCTTCGACACCGCTGCCGCTATGCTCAAAAGAGCCGCAAATCCCGAAATCGGAATAACCCCTACCCAAGGCTGGCGAAATCAGATGGCAATAGCCCGTAACGGGCAGCTAAGAAACCTCATCGCAGCTTTGCAGTCTGAAACAAAACTCAATAGAACAACACAGGCTATTGATGCGTGGCAAAAGGCTGATTCATTCATTGAACAGGAGATAAAGACTCCCGCATTACTGCCTCAAACAGTTCAATTCATGCAAGAAGCAACCAACGATTTTTCCCGACTCCTGATTGCTGAAGCATCCGATGATTTTCGCAACAGGAGATTTGGCGAAGTGTTGAATAAATTCCTGATTATAGAAGATCTTGAATCATATGGTGTTATAATCCCCGCTTCAGCGTTATTAATAAAAAAACAAACTGGAAGACTGATAGTTGATTCGTTAATGATGTCTGTTGCGCTCGCCATTCACCAGGGCAACACATCAAAAGCGTTGAGTATTTTTAGTCGTGCAGAAGAAATTATTGCAAGACACGCTTTAAAAAATGATCCGGAAATTATAGACGCTACCGACAAGGTTTACAACGCTTTCTTATCAGTTGAGTGTATGAAAATACAGTTGCAGATTGATGATTTTGCCAGGAAAGCCCTGATTGCTTTTGCCGAAAAAAACTTTTTAGAGGGAATGCAGTTAATTGAAGAGGGAAGGAGGGTTTCTGTGCAGGAAAAATCTTGCAGGTTAAACGACCGGCAACTCAACGAGTTGACCAATAACTACATGTATGTCGCTGATTATCAAGAGTTATTGTTGCAAGCCAACGAGGCATGGAAAAGAAACGATTACTCAACCAGCATTGTGAAAATAGAAAATGCAGCATTGCTTTTTAGAAACCACAACCTGCATCGCTTTGATATTAACGGAGTTACATTACTGAGCTTTGCGCAGCAGAATGATGACATCGGGTTACGCAAAAACATATCCCGTAGGTTTATTCAATTAAACCGGTATGAGGATGCGATCAAAGCTCTGGATTTGATGCGCCGTGCTGGCGCCGCTGCTGAGCCTGTGCAAGAAATACAACAGAATTTGGGCAGATTGATGGGTGTAAGGGATAGTAATTCTACAAACCGGTTGATTGCGTTCTTAAATGCCGGTAAATATGGAACTAGAGGTGCTTGGTATCAGGAATTCAGAAAGTCTTATCGCTCAGCGCTTTTTCGTTAACATTTTGTTTTTCTGGTTCATCAGACCAGAATATACCTCTACTTGTTTTTGATCAATTCAGTTTTTTACTATTTTCGCCCTCAATAATCCGGTCAGCAGTGCAATTTTAGTAACGGCGATAGCAGTCAATTAATCAATCAATAACCAATAAAATGAAAAAACGCTTATTGCTTATCAGCAACTCAACAAATGCAGGAGAAGAATATTTAGGTTGGCCACGTGGTCTGATCACAGATTTTATGAGTGGTACGGGAGTAACCCGAATACTTTTCATACCATGGGCAGGTGTAAACCTTGTTCCCGATGGAGTTCCGGCTTCGTACGACATATATGAAGATAAAGTAAACAGTGTATTTCGGCTTTTAGGTCTTGAAGTATACTCGATACACCGTATGGCCGATCCTGTTAAAGCAGTTGAAGAAGCACAGGCTATAGCCGTTGGAGGAGGAAACACGTTTCATCTGGTATACATGCTGCATAAATCTGGCATACTGCCAAGGCTGAAAGAAAGGGTTGAATCGGGAATGCATTTTATGGGATGGAGCGCCGGAGCAAACATGGCCTGCCCAACTCTTCGTACAACCAACGATATGCCCATCATTCAACCAGCCTCATTTAACTGCCTCAATCTGATACCATTTCAGATTAACCCACATTATCTTGATGCGCATCCGCACGGTCATGGCGGTGAAACCCGCGAACAGCGATTAAACGAATTTCTTGCCGTCAACCGGGAAGTTACAGTTGCCGGGCTTCGTGAAGCCACTGCATTATTGGTTGAAAACGGTAAAATTAACCTGCTTGGCTCACGACCAATGAGGGTATTCCACTATGGACAAGACCCAGTCGAATATCAACCAGGCGAGGATATCGGTTTTCTACTTGAATAATTTGTACGATTCGCAGGTTAAAAGCCTGTAAGGTTTAAATAAAGCACTAAAAATCAAAAGTCTGTGTTTTGCATTATCTTCTTTTTGGTGCGAACCTTTTGTGGGTCGTTTTTCAAATCAGTGATAATACTGAAGCTGGTTTTTGTCGTCGTTTTGCTTGGTTCATGCTCAATGCGCCAAGATGCTGACGATCACAAAGTTTTCCGGTACAACGAATCTGCAAACATCACATCTCTTGATCCTGCATTTGCACGCAATCAGGCAAATATCTGGGCTGTGAAACAACTCTTCAACGGGTTGGTTCAACTTGATAACCAATTACAGGTAAGACCGGCAATCGCACATCGCTGGGAAGTTTCAGGCGATGGTCGAACATATTACTTTCTTTTGAGGCAAGATGTTTATTTTCACGATTCACCATGCTTTCCGGGAGGCAAAGGGAGGAGGGTGGTAGCTTCTGATGTTGTATTCAGTTTTCAACGTATCCTCGATCCTAAAACGGCATCTCCAGGCGCCTGGATATTCAGAAACATCCTTGTTGAAGACGGCAAACCTCATATTGCTGCCATTAACGATTCTACTATCAGGATTCGGCTGAACGAGCCTTTCCCTCCATTCACAGGCTTACTTACAATGCACTATTGCTCCGTAATACCGCACGAAGCAGTTACACATTTTGGGAAAGATTTCCGGCGCAATCCCGTTGGCACAGGTCCGTTTCATTTTGCTCAATGGAAAGAAGGAGTTAAACTTGTGTTTTTAAGAAACGACAATTATTTTGAGAAAGACTCACTTGGAAATTCATTACCATATCTTGAAGCTGTAGCTATCACATTTATTGCAGATCACCAAACCGAATTTCTGGAGTTTATCAAAGGGAATCTCGATTTTATTTCAGGTATTGATGCAAGTTTTAAAGACGAACTCCTTACCCGCAGTGGCAGCCTGAACCCCAGATACACCGAAAGGCTAAACATGATTACAATGCCATATCTGAATACCGAATATCTTGCCTTTCAAATAAATCCTTCTTTTCAGAACACCAGCAACAATCCTCTATTGATCAGGGAAGTAAGGCAGGCCATAAACTATGGGTTCGACCGAAGAAAAATGATGCGTTTTCTTAGAAACAATGTGGGAACTCCAGGAGTTTACGGATTTGTTCCACCGGGGCTGCCTTCATTCGACAGTGCTGCCGTGCGAGGCTACGAGTATGATCCTGCTATGGCGCGCGCACTACTTACTCAGGCTGGTTTCCCCGAGGGGAGGGGATTACCTGAAATCACCCTCACAACAAACGCCGCCTACCTCGATATTACAAGGTATATTCAGTTTCAACTCAATGAATTAGGTTTCCAGATACGAATTGATGTAACCCCCCCGGCAACTCTCCGGGAAATGGTAGCCAATGCAAAAGTTCCTTTCTTTAGGGCATCATGGATTGCAGATTATCCCGATGCGGAAAACTACCTTGCTCTTTTTTACTCGGGAAACTTCACTCCCGCCGGACCTAACTATACACACTTCTCGAATGCCGAATTCGATCGCCTTTACCGGACGGCTATGCTCATCACCGATGACTCTGCCAGATTTAAGTTGTACCAAAAGATGGATCAATTGGTTATGAACGAAGCCCCCGTTGTAGTGCTTTATTATGACCAGGTGTTACGATTTAGCCATCGAAATATTCATGGGCTGGAAGCTAACGCTCTTAACTTGCTTAATCTTAAAACAGTACGAAAAACAGCAAATGATTATTCAACTCTTGCACAAATTGATTAGTTGTTTAATTTTACGATCCCAAATCTGGAGGAGTAAGTTTACTATTATTCATAAATATGCCCGGTATTCTAAGAACCCTGTCGCTTTGGTTTTTATCAGGTAAATCGAAGAAGATCACTCGTGAACCCTTAATGAAGGGTTACAACGATGCAAAAAGAGTTGCAATTCTTTTCGAAATTAACTCTCCGGATGAAATTATTAAAGCAGGTGAAATCGAAAACAATCTGATTGGCCAAAGCAAAGAAATATTTAAGGTGTTTTACATAGCCAGAAAAAAATTTACCGGTTTGATTGAAAACTCAGAAAATACCCTGGTTTTGACTAAAAAGCGTCTGAATCTGATTCAAATACCTGCAAACCATATTCTTATGAAGTTGCAGAGTCAACATTTTGATTATATGATCGATCTCTCGCTCTCCGACTGTATTCCGCTTATAGCTACCGCAGTATTGTCGGGAGCAAAAATGATAACCGGAAGGAGGTCCAAAATAAAAGAACAGTACTACGATTTCATGATTGATTTTCAGGGAAATGATGATTCTGAATTTCATCACTATATGCTTCTTTATCTGAAAACCATTAATCCTCACCATAATGAATGATATTTTCAGGGGAACCGGAGTTGCCGTTGTAACTCCCTTCCACAAGCATGGAACTATTGATTTCACTGCCTTTGAACGTTTGATCGAGCACCTGATCTGCAATAAAGTTGATTACATCGTTGTCATGGGAACAACGGGTGAGGCGGTAACCTTGGCTACAGCAGAAAAAAGTGCATTATTGCATTTTGCTATCGAAACAATTAACAAGCGTCTTCCTTTGGTAGCGGGTGTTGGCGGTAACGACACTCAGGCGGTGGTTGACAATCTCAAAACCCTTCCTGACAACGGGATTGACGCTGTACTGTCAGTGTCGCCTTATTATAACAAACCCCAACAGAGAGGAATTTATCTGCATTACAAAAATGTTTCTACTGCTTCGCCTTACCCGGTAATAATTTATAATGTTCCAGGGCGAACCGCTTCAAATATCACCGCAGAAACAACACTGCACCTTGCCCGGGATTTTTCCAACATAATAGGAATAAAAGAGGCATCGGGAAATCTCTCGCAATGTATGAACATCATAAAAAATCGCCCGAAAGGCTTCCTTATGATCTCTGGCGATGATATTCTTACTTTGCCATTGCTTTCTATCGGCGGCGACGGAGTAATTTCTGTTGTCGCCAATGCGTATCCGCGGCAATTTTCCGACATGGTGCGATTTGCTCTTGCCGGAAAGTTTGTTGAAGCAAGAAAACTCCATTACCTTCTATCCGATTTCATCGAAGCCCTTTTTGCCGATGGAAACCCTGCAGGCATAAAAGCCGCTCTCGACATAATGGGTCTGATTTCAAATAATTTAAGGCTACCGGTGGTAAAGGTAAACAAGGAGGTGCATTCACGACTTTCAGCTTTGATAAAAGAAATAGGTGGTAATTGATAGTAGTGCTTGTCAGGTAGTTATTGTTTTTAAGAACGCAATACAGAATCATAGAAAAACCATTTTAAGCAGCTATTTGTATGTTAGTTAGAATACTTTTACTGTTTTTAGCAGTTTTTACTGCCTCTGCCCATGCACAGGTCAACATTGGGCAGTTGTTCTCTGATCGTGAAGAGATTTACTTTCAGTTCCAAATTCAGGATACTAAGGAAATTGAAACTCTAACCCGAATAATTTCGATTGACCGGGTTGAAGGAGGTTTAGTTACTGCCTTTGCAACTAAGGATGATTTTCTTGAATTTCTCAAACATGGCTATGACTTTACGGTGCTACCCTCGCCGGAAAAGAACTTTTTCCCCTTGATGCTCGATTATGTTGATGTAGAAGCAATTCAGGAATGGAATTTCTATCCAACCTATCAGGCCTACGAACAAATGATGTTTCAGTTTCAGGCCAACCATCCAGCGCTTTGCACAATTATAAACATAGGAACATTACCAAGTGGAAGAAAATTATTAGGAGCCCGTATTACATCTTCGGTAATTTCAGATGAGATGAAACCCCAGTTTTTGTATTCCGCTACAATGCATGGCGACGAAACGGCGGGCTATATTCTAAGTCTGAGGCTTATTCACCATTTATTAACTAATTACTCTACCGATCCGGCTATAGCACGTTTAGTTGACAGTGTTGAAATCTGGATTTTTCCATTAGCCAACCCAGATGGCACATATAGATCAGGAAATCACACTGTGGCAGGCGCCCGGCGCGGCAATGCCAACAACGTTGACTTAAACCGCAACTACCCCGACCCTCAGGCTGGACCCAATCCTGACGGTAATGCATGGCAGCCCGAAACGGTTGCTTTCAAGCAGCTCGCACAACAAAATCGCTTTGGAATAGGAGCCAACCTGCACGGAGGCGCCGAAGTAGCTAACTATCCCTGGGACACATGGCAACATCTCACAGCCGATAATAGCTGGTGGGTTTACGTTTGCCGCGAATATGCTGACACAGTTCACGCCTTTAGCCCGCCAGGTTATTTTACCTTTCTGAACAACGGGATAACTAACGGGTATGCCTGGTACTCGATTAAAGGTGGCAGACAGGATTACATGAACTATTTTCACAATTGCAGGGAGTTTACTCTTGAGTTATCAAACACTAAACTTGTACCCGCGTCGCAACTGCCGGCATTCTGGGAATATAATTACCGCTCGCTCCTTAATTACCTCGAACAATCATTATACGGCGTCAGAGGAATTGTAACCGATTCAATAACTGGTGAGCCAGTCAAAGCAAAAATTTTCATCAATGGCCACGACATTGACAACAGCCATGTGTACTCTTCAACCAGTTCTGGCGCTTATTCCAGATATTTGTTTCAAGGAACCTATAACATTACATTCTCATCACCTTGTCATGAACCCAAAACAGTAACTGTAACGGTTGAAAACCGCCAGACTGATTTTTTAAATGTTCAGTTAGCACCAACTGCTCTATCAGCCGCGTTTGCTTCTTCATCAACAAGCATCGAACCGGAACAACAGATACAATTTTCTGATCTAAGTTGCGGGAATCCTGTATGGTGGCAATGGACTTTTGAAGGCGGTATACCTTCAGTTTCCTACGAGCAAAATCCAACCGTAATTTATCCTTCCCAGGGAGCTTATGGAGTTGGATTGACCGTTTTCGACGGAATCGAAACCCACTCAGTTTATTTCCCTAACTTTATACTAGTGGGTCTTGATTTCCTAATGTCAAATGGGTCTGCTACTGTTTGCTCAGCGATTTTCTATGACTCAGGAGGAGCGCAAGGAAATTATTTCCCGAACGAAAATTCAACATTCACATTCTTTCCAGGTCATTCCGCTGCAAAAATAAAAGTTGAATTTACACATTTCGACGTTGAGGCTCATGCCACGTGTAGTTTCGACTGGCTCAGAGTCTTCAATGGCGCAAACATTTCTGCACCTTTGCTGGGAACCTGGTGTGGAATCAATTCGCCTGGAACCATTATAGCAACTAACACCTCCGGTGCCTTGACCTTTCAATTCAAATCCGACAACAGCGCTAACAGATCAGGTTGGGTGGCCAATATTTCGTGCGTTTACCCATTGGCGCCTCCCGTTGCAAATTTTGCCGCCAATCAAACACAACTAATACAAGGAGATACAATTCAATTTTCTGATCTCACAACCGGTTATCCTGAAACATGGATCTGGAGTTTCCCAGGTGGCACGCCTTCATCAAGCGCTTCGCCAAATCCGACTGTCATCTATCAAACACCAGGAGTTTACGACGTTACATTGACTGTAACAAACAACATTGGAAGCAACACCAAAACCATTGTAAACTACATCCATGTTGACACTGGAACAAGTATTGTCGATCCTTATCTCAAGAAGAAAGTTTATGTATCGCCAAATCCTGTTACAGGCGGCCAGGTCAAAATCAAGAGCGATTACACAATGGAGGTGTTAGAAATTATATCGCTTACAGGACAAAAGGCGCTACAGGTTCGACCCCAAAGCAATAATATACTTCTGGATGTTTCAGCATTAAAAAGTGGTTTTTATATACTTGTTATCCGGGGCTCAACAGAAAAGTGGGTTCAAAAGCTCATCATTTATTAGATAAAGTTGGCTCTTTATCCGAAGCGGATTCCGTTGTGCAGCAATATACGCATCAAGGCGATAAAAGCCAGAGCAGAAACCACAAACTTGTAGGAAAGCTTTATTTTAATTGGCTCTTCATCAAAATAAATATCCGGTAATTGCTGTCGGCGCATATAAACCGGAATTATCATAATAAGAATTGTGTATGGAGGTAGCCTGAGAACCAGTTCGCCAGGCCAAGCAAGCATTGTGCTTATGAATAATCCAACTATTGCAGGGATAAGCATCTGGGCAGTCAACCACAAACCACGACCGTCAAAGGAAAGCTTATTTAAATAAGAGTTGGCGGTTATCATGGCTGGTCGTGCCGCCAAGGCGCCTCCATAGAATAGCATACCGAGTGCACTCATAGAAATCAATAGCCTGGCTGTATCTTGCAGATAAAGCCATTCCACAACATGGCCAAAACCCCTGCCCGTCAGAGTTCCAACAAACAAAGCGCCCCAAAAATTAGTCCAACCGTGAAAGAACGCCCAGAGAAAAAATTGTTTCAGCAATCCATTGAACATCATTACCTGATTGTAGATAATCAGGCTCACGATGCCAAATATCAGGCTGAACAAAGGCCCTGAGCTGAAAATCAATCTTACGCGCGAAAAATCCCAGGCACGTTCTGGAATCATAAAATCAACACGATCAATATGCCATACTGTGGGCACATCAAGGTGATAGGCTGCTAAAATTGTTACGAGGCTCTGAAGTATCCACACAAAAAGATATGAAAACAGAAAAAAAGCCAGCGAGTGTGCAATAACAATGAGATAATCTTTAATCGAGAGCGGCATGGAGATATTTTATGAGGTCGGCAAAATTATACTATTACTCGAAGCTATACAACATTAAACAAACCGATTCGTTAAATTGCTTGCAAATCAAATTAAATAGTAATTTTGCAGTATGTTTAAGCTAGGTTATATAATTATAATCCTCACTCTTGCACTTGGCCAGTCCGGATGTAGCAGTTATCAACGTTTGCTTAGAAGCGACAATTTTGAGGAGAAATACCAGATGGCTATGGTGTTTTTTGAACAAAAGGACTATACAAGAGCCATACAGTTGTTTGATATAGTGCAACCATACTTTAGAGGTACCGACCGCGCTGAAATACTGGCCTTTTATTACGCATATGCCCATTATCACCAAAAAGATTACATTCTCGCAAGTTTCTATTTCGACCGGTTCTCCCGCACATTTCCAAGAAGCGAGCGTGCCAAGGAAGCTGCATTCATGAGCGCATACTGCAAATACCTCGATTCGCCACGGCATAACCTTGACCAGACTACAACTCTTGAAGCCATACAAGCATTGGAACTTTTCATTAACATGTATCCAACAAGCCCAAAAGTTGAGGAATGCAACAGACTGATTGATAGTCTTCGCGACAAGCTTGAACAAAAAGATGTAGATAAGGCAAGGCTGTATTTTAGAATGGGAAGCTACATTTCGGCAATCACTGCATTTCAACATGTACTGAAAACCTTTCCTGACACAAAATACAGGGAAGAGATCATGTTCGATCTTTTTCGGGCTCACTATTTTTTTGCTTCCCGCAGCATTGCTGAGAAAAAGGATGAACGAATCGCAAATGCTATGGCAGCTTATGACAATTTTATTGCCCAGTTTCCTGAAAGCAATCTCCAGCGCGATGCAGCACAACTTCAGAAAAGTTTGTTAAATCAATAATATAATCTTTATATACATGGATTTCAAAAAACTTAAAATTGAATCAACAACCGTTACCCGGAATATTTTCGAACTTACAGCTCCTACAGGTAACATCTACGAAACAGTTGTTATTCTTGCAAAAAGAGCAAATCAGGTTGGCCTTGAGATGAAAGAAGAACTCAATAAAAAAATTGAAGAATTTGCAACTCCCTCCGATAACCTTGAAGAAATTTATGAAAACCGCGAGCAGATTGAGATAGCCAGATACTACGAAAACCTTCCGAAGCCAACTCTGATTGCGATTAATGAATACCTTCGGGAGCAAATTTTCTTTAAGATGCCCGATCCGGAGCGATAACAACTTTCTAACAAAAACAAATTCCTGATGCAGCTCAAGGATTATAATATCCTGATAGGCGTTACCGGCGGAATCGCTGCCTACAAAATACCTCTGCTCATCAGATTGTTAAGAAAAGCCAACGCAAATGTAAAAGTTATCGCTACGGAAGCAGCGCTTGACTTTGTTACCCCACTCACTCTCTCTACATTATCAGGAACTCCTGTTTTTGTTAATCCATTCGATCGGCAAACTGGAGAGTGGAACAGCCACGTGGAACTCGCTAACTGGGCTCATCTGTTTCTGATTGCTCCAACCACAGCCAACACACTTGCAAAAATGGCTTCCGGACAGGCCGATAATCTTCTCATGACCACTTATTTGGCTGCTAAATGCCCGATATTTTTCGCCCCTGCAATGGATCTCGATATGTATAAACACCCTGCAACCCAGAGAAACATTCATATCATCAGAACTTATGGCCATAAACTGATTGAACCAACCTCAGGAGAACTCGCAAGCGGTTTATGCGGTGAAGGAAGAATGGAAGAACCTGATAAAATTTTTCAGATCATCACAGAATATTTTACTCCAACCAAATCTTTCGCCGGAAAAAAGGTGTTGATTTCTGCAGGGCCAACCTATGAAGCAATTGACAGCGTCAGATTTATTGGCAATCATTCAAGCGGCCAAATGGGGTTCGCAATTGCTGAAGAGTTTCGCAAACGAAAAGCAAACGTAATTTTGATTTCCGGACCTGTTCGCGCAGTTGAATCTTCCGAAGGTATCAAGAGATATAACGTCATCAGCGCAGCGCAGATGCACGATGCAGTGATTCAGGAAAGCTATAATGCCGATATTGTAATTATGGCGGCAGCAGTTGCCGACTATACACCCGTTTCGGCATTACCCGGTAAAATCAAGAAAAAAGACCAACCAATATCAATAACACTTCAACCAACTAAGGATATACTTGCTGAACTGGGCAGAACTAAGAAAAAACACCAGCTACTTGTTGGATTTGCACTCGAAGCGGAAGATGAATCAAACAACGCGAAATCAAAATTAAAAAATAAAAATGCCGACATCATCGTTCTTAATTCACTCAACGATGAGGGTGCAGGATTTGGATTCGAAACCAATAAAATAACCATCTTCGATTGCCACGGAAACACACAGGAGTGCGGGCTTAAGAGCAAAAATCAGGTTGCGGTTGACCTTGCAGACTATATTTGGAATTTTACTAACTATAAAGATTGACTCTTTAATCAATTTACACCATTGGGAACAATGAAAAAAACATTGTTGATTCTCTGTTTTTTGATAGCACTTAACACAAAAGGGCAGGAGTTTAATTTTACTGTCGCAGTAAATACCCAGCAGATCCAAGGAACCGACCTGCAAATGTTTCAAACATTACAAACCGCTATTGAAGAATTCATAAATTCCCGAAACTGGACCAACTTTAATTTCAAACCCGAAGAGAGAATCGAAGGAACTCTTATGATTACTCTGGACGAAAGAATTTCGAGCGATGAATTCAAAGGTCAATTGAATATCGTTTTACGACGTCCGGTATTCAACACTAATTATAATACGGTGTTGCTAAATTATCTCGATCGCGACTTCCACATCCGGTATATTGAACATCAACCATTAGAGTATTCCGATGGAAGCTTCACCTCAAATCTTACATCAATACTCGCCTTCTATATATACATTTCTCTTGGGCTTGATGCTGACTCATTTGCACGGTTCGAAGGAAACCCTTTTTTTGAAAGAGCAATGGAAGTGGTGAATTCTGCACAAAATGCTGCCGAGAAGGGTTGGAGGTCGTTTGAGAGCCAACGTAATCGCTACTGGCTTATCGAAAATCTACTGAACGGAGCCTATATGCCCCTACGTGAGAGCATATACCTCTATCATAGACGGGGACTGGATCTAATGTCAGAAAACATGGACATGGGACGTCTTGCCGTTACTGAAAGCATTGAAAAACTACAGGCAGTTCACAGAACCCGTCCAGGACTATTTATTCTTCAGCTTTTCCTTGAAGCCAAACGAGACGAAATCATCAATATCTATTCACGGGCAAGCCAGATGGATAAACCCCGCATTGTGAACATCCTAAAAGAAATTGATCCTGCCAATTCATCCACCTACCAGCGCATTCTGAGTGGAAGTTGATTATTACAGTGGTATCAGGATTGTATTGTTTTTCCTAACTTCGCCAGCTCTTCGATCACAACTGAACTTATGCTGAAACAGCTCAACATTGAGAATTATGCACTCATTGCCAGTCTCAAAATTGATTTTAACAAAGGTTTTACAGTAATAACCGGCGAAACAGGTGCAGGGAAATCAATCTTGCTCGGCGCTTTTTCCCTTATTTTAGGGCAACGGGCAGATACATCCTTTTTACTCGATACCAGCCGAAAATGCGTCGTAGAGGGGTTTTTTGATATTGCCTCCTTAAAAATTGAACACCTTTTCAACGAGTATGATATTGACTACGACCCCATCTTAATTCTGAGGCGGGAAATAAATCCGGCCGGGAAATCAAGAGCATTCCTTAACGATACACCAGTAAACCTTACGCAGTTACGTGAAATAGGAGAGCGATTGGTAGACATACATTCGCAACATGCATTGCTTTCTCTTACTGATAACTGGTTTCAACTTGACTTTTTCGATAGTTGGTCGAATATCAAAAACCTAGCGGATCAGTACCGAAGCCAATACATTAGTTTGAACAAACTGAAAGACGAGTTCAAACTTCTTGCCGAAAAAGAGAATAACACCATCAAAGAAAAAGATTATCTCTCATTTCTTTACGATGAATTGTCGAAAGCAAACCTCAAAGCAGGAGAAAAGGAGAGTCTCGAAACAGAACTTAGAACTCTGTCACATACTGAAGATATTAGCCACGCTCTGAGAATCGCGCAACAACTTCTTCAAGGTAACGAACCAAATCTTGTCGAGCTTACAGGAGAGCTTCTTGCGCAGTTCAGAAAGATAGCATCATTTAGCCCTTCTCTACAAATAATACAGGCACGACTTGAGAGCCTGACAATCGAATTAGCTGACCTTACAAGCGACATTGAGAAACTAACCGACCAGTTTGTTCTTGATCCACAAAGGCTCGAAATTGTATCGAACAGGCTAAACATTATATACCACCTCGAACAAAAACATAGGGTTTCGGGCTGCGAGGCTTTGATCTCATTAACTTCAGACATCGAAAAGAAGATTTCCGGTATCGACTCCTTGCGCTACCAAATAGAAGAGTTGCAACAAAGCATAAAAAATCAGAACGAAAAATTAATCAACCTTGCCAATACACTGAGCCAACAGCGTACAATGGCTGCTCCTGCATGTGCAGAAAGGCTCAGGTTACTCGTACGACAACTTGGTATGCCCCAATCAGAAATTGAATGGCGTTTTGATCCATTATCCGATTATGGACCCGACGGTAAAGAGCGCATTTCACTATTATTCTCAGCCAACAGCAGCAATTTACCTCGTCCAGTTTCACAGATTGCTTCAGGTGGCGAGTTGTCGCGCATAATGCTATGTATTAAGCAAATGCTATCAGAACATCGTAATTTACCTACCCTGATCCTCGATGAAATCGACAGTGGCATATCCGGGGAAATTGCCGGTAGAATGGCCTCGATGATGCATTTGATGAGCAAATCAATGCAGGTAATAACAATCACACACTTACCACAAATTGCTGGCAAAGCCGATTTTCACCTGCTTGTATTCAAAGATGAAATAAGTGGCAAGCCTAAAACAAACATTAAATTCCTCGACCTTGAAGGCAGAAAACTAGAAATCGCGAAAATGTTGAGCAACGAACAAGTTACTGATGCATCAATGGCAGCGGCCGACGAGCTGATAGCAAGAAGTGAGAAATAAAATATGCAGAAATATGCATATAATTTTCTATTTTAGCAGCCGAAATGAAAATACGCTGTAAACAACAACAAAATCAAAATAGATGACCTATAAACTGCTTGAAGGGAAAAATGGATTAATTTTCGGTGCGTTGAACGATCTTTCTATTGCATGGAAAGTTGCTGAACGAGCCTATGAGGAAGGTGCAAAAATCGTTTTGACTAATACGCCCGTTGCTCTCAGGTTTGGAACGCTTGATAAATTGGCCAAAAACTGCAATGCGCCAGTCTTTACAGCCGATGCCACATCGCTTAAAGAACTGGAGGTCCTATTTCAGAACACTCTGGTACATTTTGGAGGGAAAATTGATTTTGTACTCCATTCAATAGGCATGTCGCCAAACGTGAGAAAAAAAATTCCTTACGACGATACCAACTATGACAATTTCCTTAAAACTCTTGATATATCTGCGCTTTCGTTTCACAAAATGATTCAGGCTGCAAAGAAGCTCGATGCTATAAACGAGTGGGGAAGCATTGTTGCACTTTCCTACATTGCAGCTCAGCGTACGTTGTTTGAGTACAACGACATGGCTGACGCAAAAGCGGTGCTCGAATCCATTTCGCGGAGCTTTGGATACATCTACGGACGGGAAAAGAAAATCAGGATCAACACTATTTCACAATCTCCTACACCAACTACTGCCGGATTGGGTGTAAAAGGTTTTAGCTGTCTTATGGATTTTACCGAACGAATGTCGCCGCTTGGAAATGCTACTGCCGCCGAATGTGCTGATTACTGCATCACACTCTTTTCCGATCTCACCAGAAAAGTTACAATGCAAAACCTCTTTCACGATGGTGGTTTTAGTAGCATGGGAATGAGTTCGAGAGCAATGGAAATGTATAATAAAAGTCTTGAGTGTAACGATTGCAGTAACAATCCTTTGAATGAGCCAGAAAAAGAAACTGATGTTCTCTGATTTTGGCGCTTTCAGTTCTATTTCTATTTTTGCCCTTTTATTGAATCACCAAAATAATTAATATGAGTTTTCGGATCGTATGCATGGCAAAGCAAGTTCCCGACACCCGGAATGTAGGAAAAGATGCCATGAAAGCAGATGGTACTGTGAACCGGGCTGCCCTGCCCGCCATTTTTAACCCCGAAGATCTTCATGCGCTCGAGCAAGCGCTCAGGATAAAGGAGAGAATTAATGGCAGCGAGGTCATTTTACTGACAATGGGACCCGGCCGAGCAGCAGAGATAATTCGGGAAGCGCTCTACCGCGGCGCCGACAGAGGATATCTGCTTACCGACCGCAAATTTGCCGGCAGCGATACACTGGCAACTTCCTATGCTCTTGCAACTGCAATCAAAAAGCTATGGCCAGTGCAATTGGTAATATCGGGCCGTCAGGCCATTGATGGCGATACTGCTCAAGTGGGACCCCAGACTGCCGAAAAACTTGGGTTGCCGCAAATAACATATGCCGAAGAGGTGCTTGAAGTTACTGAAAATTACATTACAGTCAGAAGAAGGCTCGAAAGGGGAGTAGAAACAGTGAAAAGTCCATTGCCGCTTTCTATCACCGTGAATAGTTCGGCGCCAACATGTCGCCCCAGAATAGGAAAAAGGGTTATGAAGTTCAAACATGCACGAACCATTACCGAATTGCAAAGCGAAACACGCGATTACACAGAGCTTTATCTCGATCGGCCATATCTTCAGATCGAAGAATGGAGCGTTGAGGATATTGGGGCAGATATTGAATGGTTGGGACTGTCGGGAAGTCCAACAAAAGTCAAAAAAATAGAAAACGTAGTTTTACAACATAAAGACGTCTTACATATCAATAATGATCAGGACCTGAATAATCTCGTCAAAAACCTGATTGAAACGCATATTATCGGATAAATTGAAATTAACACCCATATAAAAGTGAACAGTGTATTTGTTTATTGCGAAATAACAGATGAAGGCCATGTTGCCGACGTTAGCCTCGAACTGCTCTCGAAAGGTAAGAAACTTGCTTCCGGGCTTAATACACAGCTCGAAGCCATACTGATAGGCGATGACAATTCAGAAGCCTTAGCAGAAAAACTTTTCCCTTACGGGGTTGATGTGGTTCACTCAGCAGCCAGCAACATGTTGTTTCCCTACCTCACACTCCCACATTCAGCCATAATCATCAACCTCTTTAAGGATGAAAAACCTGAGATAGCTCTCTTTGGCGCAACTTCAATTGGCCGCGATCTGGCTCCCAGGGTTGCATCGGCTCTAAAATGCGGATTAACAGCCGACTGTACGAGCCTGGAGCTAGGCAATCATATCGAAAATCGAACACAAAAGGAGTACAAAAACCTGCTTTATCAAATACGGCCCGCATTTGGAGGAAATATTATTGCAACTATCATTAACCCCGAAACACGCCCGCAAATGGCAACAGTAAGAGAGGGTGTGATGAAAAAGGAGATCCTATCCAACGGCTACAAAGGAATTATCAAGAAAATTAACCCTGACTTAGTTCTTAATCACGAACACTTTGTGGTAAGCATCCTTGATCGTAAGGTAGAAGCCCCAAAGGTTGATATCAAGAATGCTCAAATCATAGTAGCAGGTGGATACGGAGTAGGGTCGAAGCAAAACTTTGATCTATTGTTTGAACTGGCCGATGTGCTTGGCGGCCAGGTAGGCGCTTCAAGAGCAGCCGTTGACGCAGGTTTTGTTGATCACGCACGGCAGGTAGGACAAACAGGGATAACCGTGCGCCCTAAACTATATATTGCCTGCGGAATCTCTGGCGCTGTCCAGCACAGAGCCGGAATGGACCAGTCGGGTCAAATTATTTCTATCAACACCGACCCAAACGCTCCTATCAATAGTATAGCCGATTACGTAATAAAGGGCGATGTTAGTGAGGTTATCCCTAAGTTTGTTCAATACTACAGGCAAAACTCCAAATAACAATTAATTCAGAACGTAATAATCATAACAATATGATCAACTTCTATAGCGACAATCCCCATCTGAAATTTCATCTGAGTCATCCTCTGATGCCCAAAATCGTCAAACTCAAAGAAAACAACTTTGAAGACAGAGCAATGTTTGATTACGCTGCGCTCGATTTCGAGGATGCTATGGACAGCTACGAAAAAGTGCTTGAGATAGTTGGAGAAATTGCAGGCGAAGTAATTCAACCCAACTCCGAAGAGGTTGATCACGACGGACCGGTATTACTCAATAACGAAGTGATATACGCCCGTGGAACGCAGCAAAACCATGAAGCCTTGGTCAATGCAGGATTAGTTGGGATGTCGCTACCGAGGCAATACGGTGGGTTGAACTTCCCGATGGTTCCTTATGTTATGGCTGCCGAAATCGTTTCCCGTGCCGACGCCGGTTTTGCCAACATCTGGGGATTGCAGGATTGCGCCGAAACAATTCATGAATTTGCAAGCGAAGAACTTAAAAATGAATACCTGCCCCGTTTTAACACCGGAGCTACTGCCGCAATGATACTGACCGAACCTGATGCCGGGTCCGATCTCCAGGCAGTGCAACTTAAGGCAACTTACGACCCACAAAATGCAACATGGCTGCTCAACGGAGTAAAACGCTTCATAACTAATGGCGATGCCGATATTTCTCTGGTTCTCGCACGTTCCGAGCCAAACACCACTGATGCAAGGGGCTTGTCGCTCTTCGTCTACAACAGAAAAAGCAAATGCGTTATAATCCGGCGCATAGAAAACAAATTAGGTATAAAGGGTTCGCCAACATGCGAAATGGTATTCAAAAATGCTCCGGCAAAGCTAATTGGCGATACCCGGATGGGGCTAATCAAGTATGTAATGTCGCTCATGAATTCTGCCCGCCTTGGCGTTGGCGCACAATCAGTTGGAATCGCCGAAGCCGCATACCGCGAAGCACTTAAATATGCACGCGAAAGAGAGCAGTTCGGAAAACCAATTATTCAATACTCCGCAGTTTATGAAATGCTCACCAACATGCGAGCGAAAATTGATGCTACGCGTGCACTGTTATACGAAACAACAAGATTCGTTGACATCTATAAAGCATACTCACACCTATCGGAAAAACGCAAACTCGATTCCGACGAAAGAAATGAATTCAAATATTACCAACGAAATGCTGATTTGTTTACTCCTCTCGTCAAACTGATGGCCAGCGAGTATTGCAACCAGATTGCTTACGATGCCATCCAGATACATGGAGGTACTGGCTTCATGAAGGATTTTCCAGTAGAACGACTCTACCGCGATGCCAGAATAACAACCATTTACGAAGGAACATCACAACTTCAGGTAGTTGCTGCTATAAGAGGGGTTGGTAATGGAGCATATATGAAAATGATGCTCGAATACGCAGGACAACATGTTTCGCCAGACCTTGAATACTTGAAAAAAACACTGGCAAAGATGACAGAGCAATATGCTAAGACTGTTGAGAAGATTAATGAATCCGGCGACTCGGAATTACTCGATTTTCACTCACGAAGGTTAGTAGAAATGGCTGCAAACATAATTATGGGTTATCTGTTGCTGCTTGATTCCGAACGAGATAAGGATTTTGCACGCTCAGCCGAAATATTCATAAGAAAAGCCCGTGCTGAAAATGTTGCCTCTGTGAGTTTTATTAACAACTTTAATCCAAAAGACCTTGGAAGTTTTAAAATGTGACGCTAACTCCCCGTTTTTGAAAGTGGCAAATGTTTATTTTTGCAATAATAAATACCCCGCAACCTGATGACACTAATAATTTTAATTGCAATTTCGATTGCCGGTATAATAGGTTTATCGATACTCTATTATCGTCGAATTCATCTCTTGATGATCTCAATATTCTACGGAAAGTACTCCATTAACTATTACAATAAGTTCCGTAGTTATTACTATCGCTCGCCATTTCCTTCCATCGTTAAAGATGATCTTTATACGCAAATTCACGACTTTACCGAAAACCAAAACATCCTGCATATTACTACAAGCCGTGAAATAAAGTTTTCGGATGTTCCATTTTCAACTTCTTTTAAAGCACTCCTCCGCAAAAAAGGAACACCAAATTATTATACCGCCCTAGAAGTTGCAGATAGTGTTATTGACATTCCCGCGTACAAGGACTCCGCATATAAATATAATCTTCGGGTTCTTTACTTTTTTTGGAATCGCACTTTTTTTATGGGGGCATTTGAATTCAGAGAGCTTTCACAGAATGACAAGCAGCAAATAATCAGAGAATTGAAAGAAAAATATCTTATCACTGAAGATCTATCCGGAAAAGACTGCTGCATCACCGACAACAATGATACCTGCATTTTAGTACAGGATGTTGGATTCGCCTTGTGGTTAAAGTATCTTAATAGAGGAAACCCTCAGATTGCTTTGGGATTGAAAGAACTTATGAAAACCATGTCTCTTTCCGAGACGAAACTCAAAGATGCATTGGAACAAACAAATGCAAAACTGCCCTTGTAAGTCAGTTATGTAGCACTTTTTGTTTCATCGTTGAGCGAAACGGTTGTAATTGTAGGTTTTTCGTCTGATTCAATATAATCCACATTTATCAAATCGCCCCAATGAAGTTTGGAGGTTATAATTGCTTCGGCTAATTCATCTTCGATATATTTTTGAATAGCGCGCTTTAACGGCCTGGCCCCGAATTGAGCATCCCAGCCTTTTTCCACAATAAAATCCTTTGCATTTCCGGAAATGGTGATTTGATAACCCATATGTTTCACACGATCAACAAGATGCGATAGTTCGAGGTCAATTATTTTATGTATCGAATCGCGTTCGAGCGGTTCGAAAATCACAATGTCGTCAATACGATTTAAAAACTCCGGGGCAAATGTTTTCTTTAATGCATTCTCAATAACGCTTTTTGCAAAATCGGAAGTGTTCTTTTGCTTTGCGCCAGTTGAGAAACCAACTCCCTGACCAAAATCTTTCAACTGCCTGCTACCAATGTTCGACGTCATGATGACAATAGTGTTTTTGAAGTCAACCTTTCTGCCAAGGCTGTCGGTAAGCTGACCATCATCAAGAACCTGAAGCAAAAGATGATAAATATCGGGATGTGCTTTTTCTATTTCGTCGAGAAGAACTATACTGTAAGGTTTTCGGCGAACCTTTTCGGTTAGTTGCCCGCCCTCCTCATACCCAATATAGCCTGGAGGAGCTCCAACTAATCGCGAAACGGCAAATTTTTCCATATACTCGCTCATGTCAATTCTTACAAGGGCATCAACCGAGTCGAAGAGGTATTTTGCCAGAACTTTTGCCAAATGTGTTTTCCCAACACCCGTTGGACCCAAGAAAATAAAAGTTCCGATAGGTTTGTTCGGATCCTTTAACCCAGCCCGATTGCGACGTATAGCTTTAACCACTTTTCGAATCGCCTCATTTTGCCCGATAACCGCGTTATCCAACTCATCTTCCATGCAAACGAGCCTGTCGCTTTCATTCTGAGCTATCCTTTGTACAGGTATTCCTGTCATCATAGCAACAACCTCGGCTACGTTGTCGTCGGTTACGGTTTCGCGATGCATCTTTGAGTTTTCTTCCCATTGTTGCTTGGCTCTTTCAAGTTCATGCAAAAGTCGCCGCTCCAAATCCCGATGCTCCGCTGCCTCCTCAAACTTCTGACTGCCAATAGCCTTTGTCTTCTTAAGTTTCACCTCTTCGATCCGTTCTTCAATATTGACCACTTCAATAGGAACGTTCATATTTTTTATATGAACTCTCGATCCTGCTTCATCCAATGCATCAATAGCCTTATCAGGAAGATACCGGTCGGTTACATAGCGTTGTGTTAAATGAACGCAGGCTTCAATAGCTTTATGCGTGTACCTCACAAGGTGGTGATCCTCATATTTCTCTTTTATATTGGAAAGGATCTCAATGGTTTCTTCCGGAGTTGTGGGATCAACCATAATTTTTTGAAATCTTCGTTCCAGAGCGCCATCTTTTTCGATGTATTGCCTGTACTCATCTAAAGTAGTTGCACCAATGCACTGAAGGTCGCCTCTTGCCAAAGCAGGTTTAAACATGTTTGAGGCATCGAGCGAGCCAGATGCATTTCCAGCTCCAACAATTGTGTGAATCTCATCAATAAAAAGAATTATATCCCGGTTCTTTTCAAGTTCGGTCAAAACGGCTTTCATCCTTTCTTCGAACTGCCCCCGGTATTTTGTTCCGGCAACTATTGATGCCAGATCCAGCGTAAATACCCGCTTATTGAAAAGTGCGCGGCTAACCTTTCTGGCAACAATACGTGTTGCGAGCCCTTCGGCAATCGCCGATTTACCTACTCCAGGCTCGCCAATCAATATGGGATTGTTCTTTTTTCTTCGACTGAGTATCTGCGCAATGCGTTCAAGCTCTTTTTCCCTACCAACAATAGGGTCCAAACGGCCTTCTTCAGCAGCTTGTGTAAGATCGCGTCCAAAGTTGTCAAGCACTGGAGTCTTCGACTTAGGTTCACTGGGTTTCTTAGCTGTTGACCCGAAAAATCGTTCTTTTTCCGGCTCATCTTCAGAAGTGCTACCTTCGGGAAATTCCGACCGTGGCATACCTTCCTGCGAAGCACCTCCACCTGCCAATAACTGAACAAGTTCATCGCTTACAGCCTTATAACTAACCTGGTAACGATGAAGTGTTTTAGTTACCAAATTGTCTTCATCCTTTAAAATCGCTAATAAAAGATGTTCGGTACCAATCAAATCGCTTTTGTGAACCTTTGCTTCAAGAAAAGTGATTTTAAAAACCCGCTCTGTCTGCGCTACGAGCGGTAGATTTTCGATATTAACAGAACTACGTGGTTTTGTAGTGATGGTGCTTTCGATTAATTTGCGAAGTTCCTGAAGGTTAACTCCTAAGTTATTTAAAATTCTTACAGCTTTTCCTTCCCCTTCCCGTAAGATGCCAAGTAAAAGATGCTCCAGGCCAATATAATCATTGCCTAATCGCAGAGCCTCTTCACGGCTGTATGACAAAACGTCTTTTACTCTCTGTGAAAATTTAGCGTCCATTAAAAATAATATGACTTAGTTTATTGATTATCTGCTTTATACTATTACAGCAAAAAGATAAAATCTCTAATATGTTGATTATCTCAAAAAGAATGCCGGAAAATATAATAAAAAAACCACGTCCTTACTTTGATTTAATCACGCATGATTAACAAACAGCAGTTTCTAAAGTTCAGCCTTTGTGCTGGAATGTGTTTATCGCTACAAAGATAAACGCAAATTGTAAAGGAGTGGTTGGTTGCAACCCACTTTATTTTAACACTGCCTTGTTGAAAATTACAATGGTAAGTTTTCATAGGGATAAAAATATAATTCGTATCTTTGTTTTCTAAAAATACTTTTGCTAAGTAATTGTAAAAGAGCAAAATATCAACTATGTCTTAGCAACAATTGACAGGATGATTAATAATGTTTTTGATTGAGAGGGGCACTTAAATGAGTGATGTCAGCAACTTTTCGGGGGAGAAAATTTTACAGGTAAACATTGAAAACCAGATGAAGGCGGCCTACATTGATTATTCAATGTCGGTTATTGTATCCCGTGCCTTACCAGATGTGCGTGATGGATTAAAACCTGTTCACAGAAGGGTACTTTTTGGCATGTTGGACCTCGGACTGTTTTCAAATCGCCCTTACAAAAAATCTGCCCGTATAGTAGGGGAGGTGCTTGGTAAATATCATCCCCATGGCGATACATCAGTGTATGATGCTATGGTTCGAATGGCTCAGGATTGGTCATTACGCTACCCTCTGGTTGATGGGCAAGGCAACTTCGGATCTATCGACGGCGATAGCCCCGCAGCAATGCGTTACACCGAGGCGCGGTTGAGAAAGATTGCCGAAGAAATGCTGGCAGACATCAACAAGGAAACCGTTGATTTCCAGCTAAATTTTGACGACACACTCGAAGAACCCACAGTATTACCCGCAGGAATTCCCAATTTGCTACTCAATGGTGCTTCAGGAATTGCTGTCGGAATGGCTACAAATATGCCACCTCACAACCTCAAGGAAATTGTTGATGGAATTATCGCTTTCATTGATAACCGGGATATCACTATCGCCGAGTTGATGAAACACATTAAAGCCCCCGATTTTCCAACTGGAGGTATAATATATGGATACGACGGAGTTCGGGAAGCATACGAAACAGGTAGGGGAAGAATCATAATCAGAGGAGAAGCACGAATAGAAGAAGACAAAAATGGCAAAGAGTCTATTATTGTAACTTCTATCCCGTATCAGGTGAATAAATCAGAGATGATAAAACGAACCGCAGAACTCGTTGAAGAAAAAAGAATTGAAGAAATCTCTGATATCCGCGATGAATCTGATCGGCAAGGAATGCGAATCGTTTACGAACTCAAGCGGGATGCAATCAGCAATGTGTTGCTCAACAAGCTGTACCAATTAACACCACTGCAATCATCTTTTAGCGTAAATAATATTGCCCTGGTTAATGGGCGCCCGATGACTCTGAACCTGAAGCAGATCATATCCTATTTTGTTGAACACCGGCACACTGTAATTGTCCGACGTACTAAATTTGACCTTAGAGAAGCTGAAAAGAGAGCTCACATTCTTGAAGGTTTATTGATAGCACTCGATCACCTCGACGCTGTAATTAGCCTGATACGGGCGTCAAGAACTCCCGACGATGCGCGCTTTGGATTAATCGAACAATTTGGATTGTCAGAAATTCAGGCAAGAGCAATACTAGATATGCGTCTTCAACGTCTTACCGGCCTGGAACGTGATAAAATAAAGGGCGATTATGAAAATGTGCTTCAAATCATTAAACACTTACAGCAGGTTCTTGGCGATGAACCAAAGAGGATGGAAATCATCAAAAACGAACTGCTTGAATTAAAGGAAAAATACGGCGATGAGCCGAAAACTGATATTGTCTATTCTGCACGCGATTTCAAAATCGAAGACACGATAGCCGATGAAAGTATGGTTGTTACTATATCGCACAAAGGATATATCAAACGTACTTCACTTTCCGAATATCGGGTGCAAAACAGAGGAGGCCGAGGGGCAAAAGGAAGCGAAATGCGTCAGGAGGATTTTGTTGAACATCTGTTCGTTGCCACCACACATAATTATCTTCTCCTGTTTACCGAAAAAGGAAAATGTTTTTGGTTAAGAGTTTTTGAAATCCCCGAAGGAACAAAAGCCTCAAAAGGAAGAGCAATCCAAAATCTTATTAATATTGAGCCTCACGATAAGGTAAAAGCCTTTATCAACGTTACAGGCCTCAAAGACGAAAACTATATCAATAACAACTTTATAATTCTCTGCACTAAGAAGGGAATTATCAAAAAAACATCGCTTGAAGCCTATTCACGACCCAGATTGAATGGAATCAATGCCATAACAGTGCGTGAAAACGATGAATTACTGGAAGCCCGGCAAACTAATGGCAAGAATGAGATAGTAATGGCAACGCGATATGGCAGGGCAATCCGATTCAACGAAGAAGAAGTTCGACCAATGGGGCGCAATGCGGCCGGAGTGAAAGGCATCACTCTTGGCTCAGACGATGAAGTTATCGGAATGATTTGCATCGAAAACGGGAAGGACGATATTCTCGTGGTTTCATCAAAAGGATATGGCAAAAGAAGCAACCTGGATGGTTATCGTATCACAGGTAGGGGAGGTAAAGGAGTAAAAACCTTAAATGTTACCGAGAAAGTTGGCAAACTTATTGCTATCAAAAATGCTAACAATCAAAACGACCTCATGATCATCAGTTTGTCGGGTTTATTGATCAGGTTGGATGTAGCAAGGGTTCCAATAATCGGACGCGCTACGCAGGGAGTCAGACTAATTGCTCTCAAAGATGAAGATGGAATTGCAGCGGTAACAAAAGTTGAAAGAGACGACGATATAAAGGATGCGCTTACCACAAATGAAAGTTTCGAAAGTAATGAAGGCATTGTTGAAGAAAAGCCAGAAAAGTTTGACGACACGAATCAGCTTGATTAATTTTGTGCATCGTAATAGTAATGACGCTAATACACTACATAAGAATAATAAAAAGAGTTCAATCAAAAATTTCATCAAAATGAAGAGAATCATATTCCTGCTTATGCTGGCTTTTACTATAAATGCCACCTTTGCACAACGCAACCACCGGACCACCGCTTTCAATTACCTGCGCTCAGGCCGACTTGATCAAGCTAAGGAGTACATTGATAAAACGGTTCTGCACCCTCAAACCATCAACGATGCACGTGCCTGGTTCTACAAGGGAAACATATATCTTTCAATAGATATGAGCAATAACCCGGAGTATAAGAATCTGGCACCAGATGCGCTTGATGTTGCCCTCACATCGTACAAAAAAGCGCTGGAGTTTGATGTAAGAAAGGAATACTTCGCTGATATTTTAACCAACCTGATTATAATAGGAGAGAGGTTCTATAATAAAGGCGTGGATTTATTTAACGCTAATAAATTTATGGAAGCCTCAAATGCATTTTATTCAAGTGCGCAATTATCGCGCGATTTCGGCTCATTAGATACAACAGCTCTGTTCAATGCTGCTACTACAGCCGATATCGGACAGATTAATCATAAGGCTAAGGAAATATATAACGAGCTTATTACACTGAACTATAACAATCCTGCAATCTTTACGGGAATAGGGGGCATATATCTTCGGGAAGGCGATACTATTTCAGCTTTAAATTACATTCAGCAGGGAAGAGAAAAATTTCCCGATGATTATAATGTGCTAATACATGAAACAAATATCTTTCTTTTGACCAACAAGGTACCAGATGCTCTGGCAAATCTTCAACTCGCAATGACAAAGGACGAAACTAACCCTACACTTTTCTTTGCTATAGGGGTAACCTATGATCAACTTAGAAATCTCAACCCGGAAAATGCTGCCGAGTATTTAATACAGGCCGAGACAGCATATCTTAGCGCCATACGCTTAGATAATAACTATTTTGATGCTCTCTACAACCTTGGAGCTTTGTATGTTAATCAGGCGGCGCAAATCATTGAGGCAGCTAACGAGATACCTCTAAGAGAAATCGAAAGATACAACAAAGAAAAGGAAAGAGCTCACGAGCTGCTTGCAAAGTCGTTGCCACATCTAGAACTCGCTCATAAAATTCAGCCGGGCGACCTCAGCACTATGGTTTCATTAAAAGAGATTTATACACGATTGGGTATGTACGATAAACTTAAGATTATGAACGAGTACATTCATGTTCATGCCTCAAGCAACATAAACTACAATTTCGAGCCCATTGAAGTAGATGTGAAGCAGGATGCTGTGCAAACCGCCCAAACCCGAATTGAGAGCAAGGATATTACCGTTGGTAAATCCGATGTATCGGTAAACATACCTGTAAATCCCCAAACCAACGATAAAACCTTTGTGCTAATCTTTGCCAACGAGAACTACCGCCGCGAGGCTAGGGTGCCGTTTGCTATAAACGATGGCAGTGTATTTAAAGAGTACTGCGAAAAAACGCTTGGGATACCCTCAATAAACATACGTTTCTTACAAGATGCTACATTTGGCGAGATGCGCTCCGGAATAGGTTGGCTTACGCAAGTTATGGCGGCATTTAAGGGCGAAGCAAAGGTTATTTTCTACTACGCAGGCCACGGCATGCCCGATGAAATGGACCGCACTGCATACCTTCTGCCCACCGATGGGTTCTCGTCCGATTATCAAACTGCCATTAAGCTCGATTACCTATTCGAGAGGCTCTCGCAACAACCTGCGCAAAGCATTACCGTTTTCCTTGATGCTTGCTTTAGCGGAGCAGGTAGGGATGACATGATGCTTGCTGCCGAGTCGGGTCAAAGAGCTGTACGATTGCGACCCCGTGAAGGTACACTGAAAGGAAATATGGTAGTATTTTCTGCGGCTACAGGCGATGAGACTGCTTTCCCATACAAGGAGAAGCAGCACGGCCTGTTCACATACTTCCTTCTCCAAAAGCTGCAGCAAACAAAGGGGAATGTAACCCTTTATGAGCTATCAAACCATGTGATAAGCAATGTGAGCCGACAATCAATCCTTATAAACAGCAAATCGCAAACCCCACAGGTAAATGTTGCGCCCGAGTTGCAGGAGAGTTGGAAAAACATAAAGTTGAAGTAAACAACGAAACCAATCAAATAAGCAATGAATAGAATTATTTTAATTATAACCCTACTACTAATTACATCTGCCCACTCACTTTTCTCTCAAAGCATTACCAATGTACAGGCAAAGGCAGAGGGTAACACGGTTGTGGTTAGTTACCAGCTTCAAAGTTCTACCACTGTGGAAATTAGCCTCTACGTTAGCGAGGATGGCGGCCGTACATTTACCGGGCCATTAAAAAACGTTAGAGGTGATGTGGGTACACCTGACTTCGTCACACAAAATTTTTCAATTTTCTAACCATCTGATTATCATTATAATGTAAATTATGCAACACTCAAATATAAAAATAAAAACTGATTTACAGTGCTTTATGTGGGTGTTGCAAAAAAGTGCGGAAAACAGTGGACGATCTCAGCACTATGGTTTCATTAAAAGAGATTTATACACGATTGGGTATGTACGATAAACTTAAGATTATGAACGAGTACATTCAAAAGCATCAGTCTAATTAGTTAACAAGGAGGGAAGTCTAAAAATATATTTGACATTCCCTCTTTTTTAAAATCATATACTTAACATAATATTAATTATATGACATCATTTTGAGTCCAAATTGTAAGATTCCAGGCATTCCAGTTCATCATTTCAAAATCACTCTGTCAAAAACAGCTATAATTTCGCAAGGCTTTTTCGCTTCTCTCAGTTCAGCTTCCAAGCTTGCAGTTGGCTGGTCGTAAACTGACAGACCAATATCAAGAACACTGATGAGTTTTTGTCTCGCTACATTCATATCCAAATTTGCCCTGCGAACTTCCTTACGAAAGTAATTATTGAGCCTATTAATAGAATGAAAAATTGAAGGTTTGAGCACAGTAGTCGTAACGCTCCTCGAGGCTGCATCGCTTGCTGGGTCAACGAATGTGTACAGATTCTTTAACACTGCAAATTTCCTCGCTGCCTCATCACCAAACATATGCGAGCCATAATGTAACATCGGCGTCCTCGAAAGCACAAAATCCGACCTGTCGCAGTAATAGAAATTCGGTCTTTCTTCCTGAATTACCTGTGCTAAGCCGATCAAAGTAACTACGAAACACGAAAAGGCGGTAATCAGCAATTTTTTCATACGATTAATGTTTTGTTAACAAAATTAAGTTTTTTTATCTACGCAACCGAGGCTGCATGATTTTAAGAGTGGATAAACTTAAGTGTTGATTTGTGAAAGATCATAACTGCATGCCAGCCTATTAGCGATAACTTTTAACAAATATGCAAATTTTGGTTAAAAATTCCAAAAATTATCCTTCACGTGCACTATTTTAAAGATTGTTGCGTATAATTGCCGGTTCTTAAAAAGCACAATATAATTATGACGGCCAAAGCAAAAAAAGTGGTTCATTACGACAATTTAGCCCCGGATGTAATTGAAGCCATTAAAAAAAAATATCCCTTAGGCTATTCAAATCATGTGTTTAAGGTTACAACTCCCAATAACAACTTTTTCTACGCCATCACAGTTGATACTGAAGATGCCAGTTATTTGGTAAAGGTAAAAGTGAAACTGGATAAGGTGGATAAGCTTGAAGAAGAACTATTTGGCAATACTGAAGACAAGTCATCAATCGAAAGCGACGATCTTGAGAAAGAATCAGATACAGAAGCCGAAGAAACTACCAAAGATACTTAAGAAATTCCATCTCTACCTGTAAAATAACGCCACGGCTCATCATTTGCCTGCGCCAATGTGGAATTTAAACGTTGAGAATCTGAAGGTTTCCTTCATTAAAACCGGCCTGCTAATCAAACAATCGTTCACTCCAGTCGGCGGAATATGAGTAATTTTGCGCCCGATGACGACTAAGACAATAGCTTTTGCAACCTTGGGATGCAAACTCAATTTCACTGAAACATCAGCAATTGCCCGTTCGCTTGATAGCAAGAGATATTCGCAGGTTGAATTCAACGAATGTGCTGATATTTATGTAGTTCAAAGCTGCACGGTTACAGCGGCAGCTGAAAAAAAATGCAGGTCGCTAATCAGACAAGCCCGTAGGCGAAATCCGGAATCTTTAATTACAGTGATGGGTTGCATGGCGCAATTAAACTCATCTTCGTTAATGCAAATGCAGGAGGTTGACCTTATTGTAGGAAATGCCGACAAATTCAGGCTTGACGAAATCCTTGCAAGCAGAAATCATGAATCATCAAAACAGGAAGTAGTATCTAAAATTAATGACATCAGGAGTTTTGAGCCATCGTTCTCCTTTGAACGCCGAACCAGGGCATTTGTTAAAATACAAGATGGTTGCAACTATCTGTGTTCATACTGTGCAATACCTCTTGCCCGTGGTCGTAGCCGTAGTAGCGTCATTGCCGAAACAATACAAACTATTAAAACAGTCGTTGAAAATGGTGCAAAAGAAATCGTCTTAAGCGGAGTCAATATCGGAATGTATGGCACACAGCCCAACGAAACACTTCTAACGCTCCTAAAAGAGATATTGAAGATGGGAAAACCCGATCGAATCAGATTATCGAGCATCGAGCCTGACCTTCTTGATGATGAAATTATTGCTCTTGTGGCAGAAAATAAACAGTTTATGCCTCATTTTCATTTGCCTGTGCAATCTGGCTCTGACACAGTTTTAAAGCGCATGGGAAGAAAATACACCACTAGCACCGTTACAGATAAAGTACTAAAAATTAAATTGTTTATGCCTTCTGCCTTTATCGCTGCTGATGTTATCTCTGGTTTTCCGGGCGAAACAGATAAAGAGTTCGAGGAAACCTATGCGTTGTTAGATAAGTTGCCGTTTTCCTATCTACATGTGTTTCCTTTTTCATCACGACCCAATACAAAGGCAGCTTTAATGAGCCAACACCTCCCCTACCCGCTGATAAAAAGCAGAGTAGCTAAACTGAATGCTCTTTCAAAAAGTAAAAAAATTGACTTTTATAGAGAGAACACCGGAGGTATTGAAAATGTGTTGTTTGAAGACAACCTCGATTCTGGTTTCATATCGGGCTATACTTCAAATTACCTACGCTATAAAACTCTGTGGGATAATCAACTGGTAAACCAAATCCGTACTGTTACGTTAAAGCAACTTAATGAAGAACCTTGCTTCATTGGTTGATTTTTTTGTTCTTTTGCAGATAATAACATTGATAATAATATATCACGTTTAATTTAAACTTTATACCATGTTTCCTCGTCTAAGCGACATGATTAATTACCTGCTCGGCACCGATATAATTTTGCCGGTTCAAACCTACGGCTTATTTCTTGCCTTATCATTCCTGGCAGGTGCTATCCTTTTCAGCAGAGAGTTAAAAAGGAAAGAAAAAATCGGCTTGCTGTCACCTCTAAAAAGGAAAATAGTTACAGGTAAGCCTGCAAGTGTTAGCGATCTAGTGATAAATGCCTTAACTGGCTTTGTGTTGGGATATAAAGGCTGGGGAATGATAGTGGATTACAATGAATTTGTAGAAGATCCGCAGGCTTATATTCTCTCGGGAGAAGGATACTGGGGGGCAGGTCTTTTGTTAGCCGCTGGATTGTTGTTTTACACTTGGTGGTCAGCCAATAAGAGAAAGCTACCTAAACCAAAAGCAGAAGAAATCACGGTTCACCCCTATCAATTGACTGTAAATTTTACGATTATAGCCGCCATCTCAGGAGTTGCCGGAGCAAAACTTTTTGACATTTTTGAGAACTTTGACAGTTTCCTGGTCGATCCGTTAGGTGCAATATTTTCTTTTCAGGGTTTAACATTCTACGGGGGGCTGATAGTTGCAGCAATAGTCGTGGTTTGGTATGCCCGCAGGAATAATATTTCCTGGATAGTTCTTGCTGATTCAATAGCTCCTGCCTTGATGCTTGCATATGCTATCGGGCGTTTGGGTTGCCATCTTTCAGGAGATGGATGCTGGGGAGTAGTAAACTTAAACCCCAAACCTGAATGGCTAACATTTTTACCCGAATGGGTGTGGGCGTATAACTTTCCCCATAATGTAATAAATGAGGGTATTAGGATTTCTGATTGCGCCGGACGTTTTTGTTATGTGCTTGAACATCCTGTTTTTCCAACCTCGTTTTACGAAAGCATGGCGGCAATAATATCTTTGGTCGTGTTGTGGTCGTTACGGAAAAAAATTACAGTTAATGGAATGCTATTCGCAATGTACCTAGTCCTGAATGGAGTAAGCCGCTTTTTTATTGAACAAATAAGAGTAAATCCCAAGATGAACCTATTCGGAATCGAAATCACGCAAGCCGAACTCATCTCAATTCTGTTAATTATAACTGGGATAATTGGAATTATTTACTTGTTGATAAACAGAAAAAAAACGCTTAAAACCGGCACTTAACTTTAATTCATGCAGTGAAAGACCTTGAAAATAAGTGCTATAAGGTAATAACGCTTGTTAGAGAAACAGGCGCAGTAATCAGTAAAGCACTGAAGGAGAAGCAAAAACTTGTGATTTCTGAAAAAGGAGCACATGATTTTGTTACGCAAATTGACAAGCAAGCCGAAGAGCGTTTGATCAACGGGCTATCCCGTATTCTACCTGGTTCTGGATTTCTGGCCGAAGAAAACACAGGAAACATCTCCGGCCGGGAATTTATGTGGATTATCGACCCACTTGATGGCACCACCAACTTTATTCATTCTGTTCCCCTATTTTCAATTAGCGTTGCGCTCATGTACCAGCATCAGCCCGTTGTTGGTGTTATTTATGAAATAAATCTTGACGAATGTTTTTATTCCTGGCAAAATGGTGACGCATACCTGAACAATGATAAAATAAAGGTGTCGTCGATCAATAATTTATCAAGATCGCTATTCGCAACGGGCTTTCCTTATTACAACTACGACCGGCTTGATTCATATATGGGGTTGTTTATCCAAATGCTCAAAACAACTTCGGGATTACGAAGGCTGGGTTCTGCTGCCGTTGATCTTGCTTGGGTAGCCTGCGGCAGACTGGAAGGTTTTTTTGAGTATGGTCTGCATCCTTGGGATGTAGCTGCCGGAGCGTTTATAATTCAACAAGCCGGTGGAATTGTTTGTGATTTCGAAGGAAAAAACAACTACCTTTACGGTAAAGAAATTGTTGCTTGCAATAAAGAAATTCACACGGAGTTTATGAATCAGGTAAAAATGTATTTTCATTGATTACCAGAAATAAAATCGTTTTATGAAAATTATAACTTTAATCTATTGTCTCTTCTTTCTGAATGCTTTTTCAGCATTGGCAAACAACGACACAATCATTTTAGCCAATAAAGAAGAACCTAAGCAGGTATATGTTTTTGAAATAAAAGAGCCTATCGCTCCTCCGGTTTGGCGTTCGACCCAAATGGCCATGGATGAAGCGCATACCTTGGAAAAGGACCTTATCATCATCCATATGAATACATATGGAGGGATGCTGGAATCAGCCGACAGTATACGTTCACGAATATTGCGGAGCGAAATTCCGGTTTATGTATTCATTGATAATAATGCGGCCTCAGCAGGCGCGCTTATCTCGATAGCGTGCAACAAAATTTTTATGAGTCCAGGTTCACACATTGGAGCTGCCACAGTAGTTGACCAGCAAGGAAATCCTCTCCCGGCAAAATACCAATCGTACATGAGCGCAATGATGCGTTCAACTGCCGAGGCACGAGGCAGGAACCCTGAAATAGCTGAAGCAATGGTCGATCCCAAAATAAGAATAGAAGGAATAGTTGATACTGGGCAAGTATTGAGTTTTACGGTTACGGAAGCTATACTGCATGGATACAGCGAAGGTCAGGCTAACGATATTGAAGAGCTGCTTGAGAAAACTGGCATCGAAAATTATGTAATCACTAGGCAACAGCTTACTACTCTTGATCGGATTATCGGATTTCTGATTACTCCGATTGTAAGCGGAATTCTGATAATGATCATTGTAGGCGGTATTTATTTTGAACTTCAAACTCCTGGAATGGGATTTCCAAGCGCAGCCTCGTTTGTTGCTGCACTTCTTTATTTTGCCCCACTATATTTAGAAGGCGTTGCGGCTAACTGGGAAATCCTGATCTTTATATTTGGGTTGATTCTTGTTGCAGTCGAAATTTTTGCTTTCCCCGGATTTGGAGTTGCTGGTATTTCAGGAGTACTACTGATGGTTTCAGGGCTGGTATTAGCTCTTGTTGATAACGTTGGCTTTAACTTTGGACTTCAACATGTTGATGACATACTCGAAGCCCTGCTTATCGTAACGATTGCTTCATTCCTTTCGCTTCTAATCTCGTTTTATCTTGGAAGACGACTTTTTACCACTCAGTTTTTTGGCGAACTTGCCCTTGATACAGTTCAGAGTTCTTCGCAAGGTTTTACTTCTGCCGACAGCAGGTTTGAATCGCTAATTGGAAAACACGGAACAGCCGAAACCGTACTCAGGCCATCAGGCAAGGTTTTGATTGATGGAGAGCTGTATGATGCTGCTGCTGAATCAGGTTTTGTTGAGCAGAACGAATCAATAATAGTTGTACGACATGAGACATCTCAGCTTGTTGTTCGACAAATAAATAGCTGATATATAGCAATATGATTATCATTGCTGATGGCGGAGCTTCAAAAACCTCATGGCGAATAATAAAGGATGGAAACCTGCATCTTTCTCTAAATACTCAAGGGCTTCATCCACTTTTTGTCACTTCTGAGGAGATCAGCAACGTAATTATAAATAGAATCCTTCCTAATGTTGCCCCCGAAAATATTACCTCAATATTTTTTTATGGTGCCGGATGTTCACAACCAGAATATGTTGAAGTTGTGATGAAACCACTAAATCAATTATTCAAGAATGCACTGGTGAGAGTTGAATCAGATTTACTGGGAACTGCCCGCGCATTGTGCGGCACTTTGCCAGGTATGGCAGCCATACTTGGCACAGGTTCAAATGCCTGTCAGTACAACGGAATCAACATAACCCGATCAATTGTATCGTTAGGATATATTCTTGGAGATGAAGGAAGTGGCGCCGTTTTAGGGAAGCGTATATTAAAAGACTATCTTGTAGGAACTATGCCCTCTCATCTGTCAAAATTGTTTCTGTTAGAGTATGACCTGGACATTAATAAATCGCTTCAACATGTTTATTTAAACTCACAGCCTAACAAATTTTTGGCATCGCTTGCACATTTTGCATTCACCCACCGGAGAGATCCTTGGATACAGCAGCTTCTAAAAACACATTTTGATGAGTTTATTTGCAACATTATCAAATCGTTTCCGGATTATGACAAACAATTACTTCATCTGAGCGGTTCTGTTGCTGCTTATTTTGGCGAGGAAATTCAACAGTCGGCATTTTGTCATAATGTAAAAATTGGAAAAATAATTCAGTATCCTATTGATCTGCTCGTGGATTATCACACAAAACTCAGGTAGTAAAAATAATGTATGTGCATTTTTTTAATTTATTCTATCACTTCAATTACATGTTATTATACAGCTCATATAAAGACATTTATAAATACTAATCATAAATCATGGACATAGCTTTAATTGCTATTGGGGTGATACTTATTCTGGTCGGGATAATTGGTTGCATCGTTCCATTTTTGCCTGGTCCTCCTTTAGGCTTTGTGGCGTTGGTACTACTCGAATTTACGACATCATCCCCTTTCGACACCGATTTTTTGGTTCTTTGGGGATCAATTACTGCCGCTGTTACACTCATTGATTATTGGCTTCCTATATACGGCACTAAAAGGCTTGGTGGTAGCCGCAATGGTGTTCGCGGCGCAACGATAGGGCTGATTGCAGGAATATTTGTTTTCCCTCCCATTGGATTGATCATCGGTCCATTCATCGGCGCCTACATAGGCGAAAAAACAACTGGTCGTGATTCAACTCAAGCACTGCGAGCGGCGTTAGGAACTTTTGTGGGATTTATGGCCGGAATCCTGATGAAACTAGCAATAACTTTGGTTATGGGTTATCATTTTATCCGAGCCTTGTTGATACAGGAACAACCGGGAACTGAAATCGATACAGCTTTCTTTTCCATGCTGTTATAGCACTTCAATTAAATCATATCTTCTATTTTTGAAAAACCAACAGGCGTTAAAAAATACCTATTGTTCAGCCATAATCTTCGGATTTTACACCTTGTACTCCGCAACTCCATTTGGATATTGGATATTAACAAGATATAACCCTTCTGCAGGTGCCGAGAGTCCTGCCAACCTACGGTTCCCGGATTCAATAATGAACCTTAGCCGGTCGAGAGTAATTCTTCCACGTCCAACATCGGTCAAGGTTCCCACAATTGCGCGAACCATATTGCGAAGGAACCTATTTGCTGTGATTGTGAAAATGAGCAAATTACCCTCTTCCCTCCACTGAGCGTGAGAAATTGAACAAAGATTGGTTTTAGTTTGAGTGTTGCTCTTCGAAAAACATGAAAACTCAGAGTATTCCATCATAATTGCGGCTCCCTTGTTCATAAGCTCAACATCAAAGTGCTGATAATTAAACCATGCCCTATTTACAAGGAATGGATCTTTATGGTGGCTCATCAAATATTCATAGGTTCGCAAAACAGCGCTGAATCTTGCATGAAGACCATTAACAACGGGAAAAACCTCTTGAACTGCTATATCTTTTGGCAGCAATCCATTTAAGCTCTGAGTTAGCTGGCGGCATTCATCCAAAGCCAAAAAGGTTTCAATATCAAAATGAGAAAAATACTGCCTGGCATGCACTCCGGTGTCAGTTCTTCCTGCGCCAGTAATTTTAATACCCTTGCGTAATACCGTAGATAGAGCATCCTGGAGAACTTGTTGAACAGATATGGCATTAGCCTGCATTTGCCAGCCGTTATAGGCTGTTCCATCAAAGGCAAGCCGGATAAAGTACCGTTGCATAATCTTAAAAATATCAGGCGAAATTAGCTATTTTATAGAATACTTGCTCTCAGGTTTAACAGCATACTGCTTTACTGGAAGCAAAACATGTACTATCGTTTATAAATTTATATTTAGATTGATTATAAATTAGCTTAAAAATAGAATTTTAGCACCTATTATTTAATCCAGAATCGAGGGAATTTCTACTTTTGACGACCATTGTTAACGGAATAACACAAAGTTTGCTAAAATATTCATACACAAAAAACTAATCAAGTTCGGAGGACAAATGTCAAACACTGATTTATTAGTAAAAGAGTTAGTTAAACAGCATGGTAAAACGCGTAATAGTTTGATGGCTGTGTTGCAGGGTGTTGCCCAAAAGGAGCGATATCTTTCCGAGGATGCTATTATTGCAGTTGCAAAAGAATTAAATCTCTCTGCTGCAGATGTTTATGGAACCGCCACTTTCTACACATTTCTTGATACTGTTCCACGCGGCCGCAATATTGTTCGGGTGTGCAAAACCATTACCTGCTACATGAAGGGTAAGGATGGTATTATCCTTGCTTTGGAAAACATGCTTAAGATTAAAGTTGGCGAAACCACTCACGACCGGAAATTCACGCTATTAACGGCCAATTGCCTTGGTTGGTGTCATAAAGGCCCCGTGATGCTGGTAAATGATGACGTATATCCTGACCTTACCCCACAAAAAGCTATTGAAGTCATTGAAGAGTATTCAAAGCAATCGGAGAAATAGTTCAGATCATTAACAACAACATAATGCGCAATGGACAATACAATCAAAAAAGTAGATTTAATTTTTGAAACCGGTGGTTCCTATAATCCACTCGATATACTTGATCATGCTCTTAATCGTCAACCCGACGAAATCATTCTCGATCTCATTGACTCAGGACTGAAGGGCCGGGGCGGAGCTGGCTTTCTCACTGGGCTGAAGTGGAAATTTACAAGGAATGAAGACAGCGACACGAAATATGTGATTTGCAATGCCGACGAAGGTGAACCTGGAACATTCAAAGACCGTGAAATTCTTGATCGCGTTCCTGAAAAGGTTCTTATTGGCATGGCTATTTGCGGGTACGTTACTGGCGCTCAGGAAGGCTTTATATATTTGAGAGGAGAATACAATTTTTTATTGAACACTCTTCAGAAAAAAATTGATTGGTTCAACAAGCAATTGAAGGATCGCAATCTTGCTTTCGTTATTGGAATCCGCTCGGGAAGCGGCGCATACGTTTGCGGAGAAGAGAGCGCTCTATTTGAATCAATGGAGGGTTTTCGCGGAGAACCACGCAACAAGCCCCCCTACCCTACTGTTGCGGGGTACAATAGGAAGCCAACGGTTATAAATAACGTTGAAACGCTTGTGTATGTAACTATGATTTCGAAAATCGGCGCCGACAAGTTCAAAGAACTTGGTACAAAAGATTCCAGGGGATCGAAGGTATTTTCTGTTTCAGGCGATACTCCTATACCTGGTATTTACGAACTTGAGCTTGGAATGCCACTTAGCCAGTTTGTTGATGAATTTGCCGATGGCGATGCTAAAGCAGTTCAGGTAGGAGGCGCTTCAGGTAGTTGCGTTCCCCGCAAGAAATTTGCCGATACAATTATAGGCTTCGAAGGTATGCCAACAGGCGGATCAATGATGATTTTCAACAGCACACGCTCAATGTATAACGTCCTGCACGATTATCTTGATTTCTTCATGGAAGAGTCGTGCGGGCAATGTACTCCTTGCCGTGTTGGCTGTCAACAGCTTCTCAAAGGTATCGAAGCCGTAAAGCGTGGCGAAAAATCTCCAGCCTACATTGATGAACTAAAAAAATTGACAGCTACGATGCGCGTTGCTGCTAAGTGTGGGTTAGGGCAATCAGTTGGGAATCCTTTCAATTCGATTATTGACAATTTCAGAGAAGAAATCATATATTAATCAAACCGTTATAGAATAAAATTATGAGCAAATTTTTGGTCAATCTCAAAATAAATAACACTCTGGTATCTGTTGAGGAAGGCACTACTATCCTGCAAGCTGCCAAAAAAATCAATTTTCGCGTTCCCACTCTCTGCGATCACCCCGACCTGAATGTTGCAGGCAATTGCCGGGTTTGTGTAGTTGAAGTAAAAGGCGCCAGGTATCTTGCTGCTGCATGCGCAACTCCGGTTTCTGAAGGCATGGAAGTGCTTACAAACAGCGAAAAAGTAAGAACGTCACGAAAACACATTGTTGAGCTTCTGCTTTCGGAGCACAATGCCGACTGTACTAAGTGTTTTAAGAACGGCAAGTGCGAACTCCAAAGTCTTGCAAGCGAGTATCGTATTGGCGATCACGTTTTTCTCGACCTCGTAAAACCCAAGGATAAGATACAGGACATCAGTTCGCCATCAATTGTTAAAGACGACAGTAAGTGCATACGCTGTCAGCGTTGTGTGCGAACCTGCACGGATTTACAAGCTGTAAGTGCCCTGGCGGTGGTAAATAAAGGAAATCATCAAAAGATTTCAACCTTTCTTAACAAGCCAATGCATGATGTAGTGTGCACAAATTGTGGGCAGTGTGTGAACCGATGTCCAACAGGAGCACTTATTGAGCGAAATTATATCGAAGAAGTTTGGGATGCCCTGTATAATCAAAATAAGTTTGTGGTGGCTCAGACGGCTCCGGCAGTACGCATTGCCTTAGCCGAAGATTTGGGTTTTGAGCCTGGGCACAGGGTCACAGGAAAATTGGTTTCGGCGCTAAAGAGACTTGGATTCAAGAAAGTGCTTGATACTGACTTCACTGCCGACCTCACGATAATTGAGGAAGGAACTGAACTACTCAACCGTCTGTATAAAGTACTGGTTGAGAAGGACGAAAACACAAAACTTCCTATGATGACTTCGTGTTCGCCGGGTTGGATCAAATTTCAGGAACATTTGTTTCCAGAACTTCTCAATCATTTGTCAACCTGTAAATCGCCACAGCAAATGTTTGGTGCATTGGCAAAAACCTACTATTGCGATAAAATAAATCTCAAAGCGCAGGATATGGTAGTTGTTTCCATAATGCCATGCATAGCCAAAAAATTTGAAGCTAGCCGCCCCGAAATGCGCGATAGTGGTTATCAGGATGTTGACTATGTTCTCACAACCCGTGAATTAGCTATGATGATCAGGCAAGCAGGTATTGACTTTGAAAAACTTGAAGACGAAGCTTATGACAGGGTACTTGGTGAGTCAACTGGAGCTGCAGTCATTTTCGGTGCAACCGGAGGGGTTATGGAAGCCGCTCTGCGAACTGCCTATGAAATAGTTACCGGGCGCGAAGTGCCTTTTACCAACCTCAACATCATGCCGGTTCGTGGTATGGAAGGAGTTAGAGAGGCCACAATAAAAATGAAGAACGTTAAAACAGAATGGAAATTCCTTGAAGGAGTTGAGCTAAAGGTAGCCGTGGCTCACGGTCTGGCTAATGCTAAAGTCCTGATGGAAAGAGTTCAAGCAGGCGAAGCCGATTATCATTTTATCGAAGTAATGGGTTGTCCGGGCGGATGCCTTGGAGGCGGCGGACAACCAATCCCTACCTCACCGGAAATAAGAAAAAAACGCGCCGAAGCCATATACGCTGAAGACGAAGGCATGCCTTTACGCAAATCGCATCAAAATCCTGAGGTGGAAAGTCTTTATAAAGAATTTCTTGGCGAAGCCAACAGTCATAAGGCCCACGACTTGTTACACACTCACTACAAGCCAAGAAAAAGGTATTGAACCAAACTGAACAAGGTCTATCGATTTTTTAACCCAGTTTAAGCATTTGACAATGCATAAACGATTTAGTATCCCCCTCATTGAATCAATAGTTAGGACATAACAGACTTTATATTGATCAATTTGGCTTTAATATAACCGGTGACTGTCAAGGGTCAGTTCAATCTTCTGTTATTTTATTAACAATGTGATTTTTTTCACAATTAAATTTTGCCAGAACTTAATAATGGCTAATTTTGCAGAGTAAAAAATAGGCGTTCCGGCCTCATAAAACGGCTTACAAAATAATTATGGCAATGACAATTCGTGAAATAGTACAACTACTCAATGCTAATATCGTGACGGGAGAGCAACATTCAGATTTGAAAGTTGAATACGCATTCTCGTCGGATTTGATGAGCGATGTTTTGACAACTCGAAAAGACAACATGCTATTAATCACAGGATTGTGTAATGTTCAAACTATTCGTACAGCCGAAATGTCGGATATCCATTGTATTATCTTCGCACGAGGAAAAAAGGCAAGCTCTGAGATGGTTGAACTCGCCGAAGAGAATGCAACAGTTCTGATAGAGTGCCGCTTTTCGATTTTCGAAATAAGCGGCATTCTATTTCAGGCTGGTATCCGACCAGTGTTTTAAATTAGGATTGACACTACAAATGGAAGTGGTAAATTTACATTTCGAAATTGAAGGCGGGAACTTTTCAAAAGCAGGATACGCTTCAAGCGAAATCAAGAAAGTACTCAAGCAATTGAATGTAGATGCAAAAATCATAAAAAGAGTTGTGGTATCATCATATGAAGCAGAAATAAACATTGTGGCTCATGCCTACCGGGGAAAGCTGTCAGCCATTATTAACGATCGTATGATAGAGCTATTTTTTGATGACGAAGGCCCTGGTATTCCTGATATTGAGAAAGCAATGCAGACGGGCTTTTCAACTGCTTCACCCGAAGTACGGGAGATGGGTTTTGGAGCTGGAATGGGTTTGCCTAACATTAAAAATAACGCTGATTCGCTTGATATTACCAGTGAAGTAGGAAAAGGAACTTTGGTAAAGATAAAAATTGCTTTGACCTCTGATTTGAATTAGAATGACAACCAACACATTTCATCATGCGTTGAATTTCGATAAAAACACCTGCGTAGGGTGTTCTCATTGCATGAAAGTGTGCCCTACCGAGGCTATCAGAGTTTATAGCGGGAAAGCCGAACTGCTGGCAAACCGTTGTATTGATTGCGGTGAATGCTACAGAGTTTGTCCGGTTGACGCAATCAAAGTTGAACAAGATGATTTACAACTGATTTTTAATTATAAACACAGGATTGCACTTGTGCCAGGGGTGTTGCTTGGGCAGTTGTATGAAGAGATCAACCCAAGGCAGATCTATAGTGTTTTTATGGAGCTGGGATTTACACACGTTTGCGAAGTAGAAACAGGAGTTGAGATTCTTAAACCAGCAATGGCTGAATACATCAGGTCGAACCCCGAAATTCGCCCTCTAATATCAGCATTTTGCCCCGCAATTGTACGACTAATCCAGGTTAAGTTTCCTTCCCTTGTAAACCATATAATGTTGTTGAAGCCACCGCTTGATGTTGCAGGGCTGTATTACAGGCAAATGTTGATAAGGCAGGGTGCTCGGAAAGAAGAAATTGGGTTGTTCTACATCACACCATGTGCAGCAAAAATAGCTGCAATCAAAAGCCCTGTGGGCGAAGATAAATCTATCGTTGATGGTGTAATAAACATGGATTTCGCCTATAACAAAGTACTTACAACCGTTAAACAATCCAAGTCAACTTCATGCATTCTCCCTAACGATCCTCAATTACCACCTGATAGTATACTTTGGAGCCTTACAACAGGCGAATCCTCAAATATGCCTGGCCGAAGCCTTGCCATTGATGGAATAAACAACGTAATTGAATTCCTCGAAGAATTAGAGAATGAAGAAGTAAGCAATATTGATTTTCTTGAACTAAGAGCGTGCGACGAAAGTTGTGCCGGAGGGATTCTAACCAGTACTAATCGCTTTTTTACGGCTGAAAGGTTAAGAAACAGAGCCAAAGTAGCTGAAAAACACCTTAGTTTTAAAAAGGACAATGATCACATACTCGACTTCAGCCATTATCTCGCAGCTAATCTTGCAATTGATAAAATTAAACCCCGATCAATGCTGAAACTTGACGAAAACATTGGTGGGGCGATTGAAAAGATGAGAAAGGTTAATGAATTGATGGAAGTACTTCCTTATGTTGATTGTGGTATTTGCGGCTCTCCTACATGCAAGTCGCTGGCCGAGGATATTGTGCGGGAGCAGGCAGAGATTGGCCGTTGTATTTTTATCCAGCGAATTTTGGAACAGAAGGGCACATTTAGCCATGGTGAGTCAATTAAAATAATGAAGGAGGTTTGGGGAGAATCGAAACTTGATAAAAACATAAAATAAAGGCGATGAAAAACAAAGACTTGACATTAATGCTCAAGTTATCAAGATTAACACATTCAATATACGCAATCAGATAATAATATAAATAAAAATACGAAATATGAAAGTAAGCGAAGTTGTTCGCACACTAAATCTTAAGGTGTTTAGTGGTGATAAAGGTTTAGACAATGAGGTTACAGGAGGATATGTTTGCGATCTGTTGAGCGATGTTATGGGTAATTCAAAAGAAGGACAAGTGTGGATAACATTACAAACTCACAAAAATGTGATTGCTATAGCCTCCTTGCGCGACCTTGCTGCGGTGATTCTCGTTAATGGATGCAAGCCAGATGATGATCTGGCCATCCAAAGTGATGAAGAGGGAATTCCTGTTTTGGGTACTAACGAAACAGCATTCGTTATTGCCGGGAAATTATATGCCTTAGTAAATTAACCGTGAAAACATATCGCGCTGATCTTCACATTCATACTGTACTTTCGCCATGTGGCGGTTTGGAGATGAGCCCGAAAAAGATCATTCAAGAGGCAATAACGAAACAACTCGACATTATAGGAATTACAGATCACAACAGCACAAAACATTGCCAGCTCGTTAGCAAACTGGCTGAACAATACGGGCTTACTGTTTTCACAGGTGTTGAAATTACAACAAAAGAGGAGATTCATTGCCTGGCGTTCTTTGACAACGATTATTCTTTAGAGAGATTCCAGCGCGTAATCGAAGAGCGCCTGCCATACTTCCCTAATGATCCGGAAAGGTTTGGTTATCAACCTGTGATTGATGAGAATGAGCAAATACTGGAAATGGAGCCGACGCTACTTATAATGGCCATTGAAGCTGGAATTGAAGAAGTTGAAGCAATAGTTCACAGTCTGGGTGGCTTGTTTATTCCAGCACATGTTGATAGGCCGTTCCACAGCCTGATAGGCCAATTGGGGTTCATACCAAAAGGATTGAATGCAGATGCTTTTGAAATTATGCGCAACACGAATGAAGCGGATTTTCGCAAACTTCAACCTACAATTGGAGCTATTCCTCTAATCAAATGCTCCGACGCTCATTATTTGAGTAGTATCGGCCAAGCCTTTACAGAACTTGTGATGCAAGCACCCACCTTCGACGAATTCCGAATGGCCTTGAAGGGAGTAAATGGTAGAAAAACCATGATCAGATGAAAACAATTGCTCTACACCTTCTCGATATAATTCAAAACTCACTCTCAGCGGGGGCTACGCTGATTGAGATACTGATTGATGAAAATCTTGAAGAACAAAGGAGTACAGTTGCAATTAACGATAATGGCTGCGGCATTCCGCTAGCTATTTTATCGAGAATTACCGATCCTTACACTACTACAAGAACAACACGGAAGGTTGGGTTAGGACTTTCGCTCTTTCGGTTTTCAGCCGATCAAACAGGAGGCGGGTTAAAGATATCGTCGGAGGTAGGCAAAGGAACTACAGTGACGGCACATTTTATACCCACTCACTGGGACATGCCACCATGGGGCGATGTGGCCGGAGTAATAATTTTGCTTGTACATGCGAACCCTGAGATTGACTTTTATTATCACCACAGTACAAAAACCGGAAGCTATTCGTTCGATACAAGAGAAGTAAAAGCCATACTCGAAAATGTTCCACTAAACAGCCCACAAATAAGAAAATTTCTCTTAGAGATGATTAACGAAAATTTAAAAAATATTAACGCTTTCAATGTTGAAAGCAGTCAACAAAACAAAATACAACTATAACAACACTATTTAATTGGAGGTTAAGCTATGTCGAAAATCAAAACACTTGCCGAACTCAGGAAAATGAAGGATGAGATGAAAACCGGAATTAACCTGCGTGAGAAGAGCGACAATCCAGACGCCAGAGTACAGGTTAAGGTGGCAATGGCAACCTGTGGTATTGCTGCTGGCTCAAAGGATGTGATGGATTTCTTAATCAGTGCCTTTGAAAAACGCAGTATTGATGCAATAGTAACTCAAACAGGATGCATGGGCTATTGCTTTGCCGAGCCTACGGCTGAAGTAACTATTCCTGGGAAAGAACCAGTAGTTTTTGGATATGTAGATCTTAAAAAAGCCGACGACATCATTGAGAAATACATCAAAAACGGCGAACTACTCGAGGGTATCATTCCTATGAATTTTAAAACTATTGACTAACTTCAGACAGGAGGCACAAATAATGGCAAAATACAAAATGCATATACTGGTTTGCGCTGGAACCGGATGTTTCGCATCGGAAAGCAACCAGTTACTCACCAATTTAAAGAACGAAATCATCGCCAGAGAACTAGAAAACGAAGTGCAGGTAATAGGTACAGGTTGCTTTGGTTTTTGTGAAAAAGGCCCAATTGTAAAAATAATACCTGATAATACTTTCTATGTTGAGGTTCAGCCGTCTGATGCAGCTCTAATAGTTGCTGAGCACGTGATAAAGGGACGCCGGGTGGACAAATTGCTCTACATCGATCCTGCTGAAAAGACCCAAGTACCCGATTCGAAGCACATGCAGTTCTATCAGAAACAGATGCGAATTGCTCTCCGCAACTGCGGTTTTATCGATCCGGAAAACATTGATGAATATATTGCCCGCGACGGTTACGAAGCTCTGGGGAAAGTATTGTTGGAGATGACACCTGAAGAAGCAATTAAAGTTGTGATGGATAGCGGTTTACGAGGCCGGGGGGGTGGCGGTTTTCCCACAGGTCTGAAATGGCAAATCACACGAAATGTTGTTGCCGATCAAAAGTTTGTGGTTTGCAATGCCGATGAAGGCGACCCCGGTGCCTTTATGGACCGTTCAATCCTCGAAGGTGATCCACACAGCATTATCGAATCTATGGCAATTTGCGGATACTGCATTGGCGCAACCCGCGGGTTGGTATACATCCGTGCCGAGTATCCTTTGGCCGTGGCGAGGTTAAAAATTGCACTAAAACATGCAAAAGAATACGGTTTGCTGGGAGATGACATTCTGGGAAGCGGGTTTAACTTTGATATTCAAATACGTTACGGAGCTGGCGCATTTGTTTGCGGTGAAGAAACCGGACTTATCCGCTCGATGGAGGGCCACCGTGGTGAACCTACTTTTAAGCCACCTTTCCCATCGACCCACGGATACTTGGGAAAACCCACAAATGTCAACAATGTTGAAACTTTTGCCAACATACCACCAATATTTCTGAAAGGAGCGGATTGGTTTTCTTCAATAGGAACGGAAAAATCAAAAGGAACCAAAGTATTTGCCCTGGCCGGAAAAATCAACAACGTCGGACTTATTGAGGTTCCTATGGGCATCACACTCAGGGAGGTGATTTTCGAAATCGGAGGAGGTATTAAAAACGGAAAAGCATTCAAGGCGGTTCAAACTGGAGGCCCATCCGGCGGCTGCCTTTCGCATAAACATCTCGACACACCTATTGATTTCGACACACTCACAGCAGCCGGCTCTATGATGGGTTCAGGAGGCATGATCGTTTTAGACGAAGATGATTGCATGGTGGGCGTCGCAAAATTCTACCTTGAGTTTACTGTAGAGGAAAGTTGCGGAAAATGTTCACCGTGTCGTATCGGCAACAAACGTCTTCACGAAATGCTCGAAACCATAACCCAAGGTAAGGGTACTATGGAAGAAATTAGTAAACTTCGCAATCTAAGCCATGTAATTCGCGATACTTCGTTATGCGGATTGGGTCAAACCAGTCCAAACCCTGTATTAAGCACAATAGAAAACTTTTACGATGAGTATATTGCCCATGTGAAAGACCATAAGTGTGTAGCTAACCAGTGTAAAGCGCTCTTACGCTACGAAGTGATTGCCGAAAATTGCGTAGGGTGTACAGCATGCGTCAGGGTTTGCCCTGTTAATTGTATTACCGGCGAACGAAAGCAAGTGCATTTCATTAACCAGGCTCTTTGTATAAAATGCGGCGCATGTGTGGATAAGTGTAAGTTTGATGCAATCAGAATAATTTAATATGTGAGGAACCGACAATGGAAAAAATAAAGATAATAATTGACAATTCAGCAGTTGAAGTAGATCCAGGAACTACAATTCTTCAGGCGGCAGCGCAAATTGGTATTGAGATACCTACTCTGTGCTACATGAACCTTTGTGATATCAATATCGAACATAAACCCGGTGGCTGCAGGGTTTGCGTTGTAGAAGTGAAGGAGCGCCGGAACCTGGCACCTGCCTGTGCAACAGAATGTTTCAATGGCATGGAGGTTTATACACACAACATCAGGGTGTTAAATGCCCGAAAAACAGTTATGGAACTCATTCTCTCCGATCACCCGTTTGAATGTCTTATCTGTCCGAAAGCCGGACAATGCGATTTGCAAAACCTAGCTCTAAAAATGGGAATAAGAGAATTGCAATACAAGGGCGAACAATCGCACTACAAAAAAGATACTTCACCAGCAATTCTGCGCGATGTTGATAAGTGCATAATGTGCCGCAGGTGTGAGACCATGTGCAACGATGTACAAACAATTGGGGTTTTATCTGCTATCAATCGTGGTTTTATGTCGGTTGTGGCTCCTGCTTTCGAACGCAATCTCGACCACTCTGAATGTACCTATTGCGGACAGTGTGTAGCAGTGTGTCCCACAGGAGCGCTTGTTGAAACCGACCACACAAATCATGTTATCAGGCATCTGGCAGATTCAACAAAGACTGTTATCGTACAAACTGCTCCTGCTGTAAGGGTTGCACTTGGTGAAGAATTTGGATTGAAACCAGGAACGATAGTTACCGGTAAAATGGTGGCAGCCTTGCGTAAGCTTGGATTTGATTATGTGTTCGATACTAATTTTGGTGCCGATCTAACCATCATGGAAGAGGGTGCTGAATTGCTCCACCGGATTGGTGGATACCTGAATGGCGATACAAGCGTAAAACTACCAATGCTTACTTCCTGCTGTCCGGGTTGGGTTAGTTTCTTCGAATATCATTTCCCTGATTTGATTGATATTCCTTCTACTTCCCGCTCGCCTCAGCAGATGTTCGGAGCTATCGCCAAAAGCTACTTCGCCGGGAAAATAAACGTACCACGCGAAAATCTTATAGTTGTCTCAATAATGCCATGCGTAGCTAAGAAATTCGAATGCACTCGTCCAGAGTTTAGCGAAAACGGTAATCCTGACGTTGATTTTGTGCTTTCGACGCGTGAACTCGCCAACCTGATCAAGCAATCTAATATCAATTTCCGTAACCTTCCCAATGAAGAGTACGACGCACCTATGGGAGAATCGACAGGAGCCGGCGCTATTTTCGGAACAACTGGAGGTGTAATAGAAGCTGCAGTGCGAACCGCATATGAACTGCATACAAAAAAGAAGCTCGAAAAAGTTGATTTTGAGCAGCTTCGCGGCATGGATGGCATACGACATGCAACCGTTGATTTCGATGGATTAATCCTAAACATCGGTATCGCTCACGGGCTTGGTAATGCCCGTTTATTACTTGAAGATATCCGTGCAGGAAAATCCGAATTCCACGCAATTGAAATTATGGCATGTCCGGGCGGTTGTATTGGGGGCGGTGGGCAACCGCTTCATCACGGTGACTCCTCCATCATTAGAGCACGTCAGAAAGCAATCTATCTGGAAGACATAGGAAAACCAATCCGTAAGTCACATGAAAATAAATCAATCATCAAACTCTACGAAGAGTATTTAGGAAAGCCACTTGGCGATAAATCACACCACTTGCTACACACTTGTTACTTCGATAAGAGCAAAAAACTGATTGAAATCGAAGAGTGATGAATGCGAACCTTTTGTGTTGATTGTATGAACATTAATTTAAATCAAGCTAAAAACTTCAACTTTGATATAACATGACATCAATAAAGATAAAGCTAAAAGAAAAAGATGTTGAGCAACTGAAACAGGTTTGTAAAGATTTCGACAACCAATCGGGCGAACTAATAAATGTTCTGCACAAAGCTCAGGGATTATTTGGATACTTGCCCGCCGAGGTTCAGGAAGTGATAGCTCAGGAACTTAACATTTCCATAGCTAAGGTATATGGCGTTGTTACCTTTTACTCATTTTTCACGATGATTCCGAGGGGTAGGCACCCGATCTCGATTTGTACAGGTACGGCGTGCTACGTCCGCGGAGCTGAAAAGGTTCTTGACGAGTTCAAAAAGAAGTTGAACATAAAAGTGGGCGAAACCACGCCTGATGGAAAATTTTCGCTCAGTTGTTTACGCTGCGTTGGCGCTTGTGGTCTTGCTCCTGTAGTACTTATCGGAGAAAGAACATATGGCCGTGTTGCCGCCGAAGACGTTAAGAAAATCATTAAAGAATACGATTGATCGGCAATTCTAAGTGAAAGATTCCCGAATCAATCGATAGAAAGTCCGTTAGGGCTAAACTGAGTCTTTTATTCATAGGGTCGTAAAAAAGGTTCAGGCTGTACAATCACATAGTTCCAGCCTCCCCTTTCGTGTCCTTTCAAACTTACATTTGATTATTGATCCATTCCGAAAGACCAAAGATCTATCCAATCTTGCTTCATATACCTCTCCTGAGATTGGTTGTAATTGATAGTGCCTGTGAATACGTCCCTTACGATCGTAAACTTCAAATGAATTTAGTACCTTAAATGAGTAGGTCTGACCGCTAACAAATCCAGGATGGAGTGGTTCGATGAAGATTCGGCCCGAACAGTTTATTTTATCAATGCTGCAACTTAAGATTTGCCCGATACTGATACCGAAATGCCTGTAAGGTTCTGTTGGCAACAACAGTCTGTTCTTTTGGCCGGTTTCAAGAACGTAGTATGAAGCATCGCCTGGAATATCAATCAGTTTAACAACCATGGCTGTGATTATTTCACCAACAGTGAAACGCTCTGTAAAAATATAGATTTCGCTACGGTCTTTCCTTTCCTTCATAGTTGCCACTATACTTCATGATCAATCTGGCGTACAACCTTTTTAATCCCTCGAATCTTTTTCAGGCGCGGTATCAACAATTCCAGTGTTTTATTATTGTCTACCATCAGTTGCAGCGTTCCGTCCGACTTTCCCAAATTCGTACCGAAGGCTACATTTCGTAATTTAACTTTAGGTTCACTACCGATTACCGAAGTTATTTCATTTAATAGCCCACTTCGATCGTTACCTGTAATTCGAACAGAAACAATAAAATCAGCCAGCGCATCCCGTGTTACCCAACTTGTTTCGATCACCCTGTAGGCATATCTGGTTTTCATCTGGAGCGCATTTGGGCAATCGAAACGATGAATTTTTATGCCATCCTTTACTGTTACAAAACCGAACACATCATCGCCAACCAAAGGTTTGCAGCATTTAGCTGGCATATATGCTGCGATGGCAGGGCTCCCTTCGATCAACAAAACCTCTGAACCTGGTTCGCGAATGTTGATGGGGTTTTCAACACGCTGACGGATTTTCTCTTTAATTTCAGGCTCAACACTTTCGGTGGGTGTCTGAAGTATTTCCTTTATCTGCCAGGTTTCAATTTTACCTTCTGCAATAAGTTGATAAAGTTGAAGCAAGTCGTCTGTTTTGAAATGTAACTGAAGCCGGTTTAACACATCCTCGTTGAGGGTTTTATGCATTTGGTTTAATTTGCGGCGAAGTATCTCCCTACCCTCGTCGCTCCTGTTAAATTCGGCCTCTCGCAAAAACCGTTTAATCTTGTTTTTGGCACGGGAAGTTTGCACCCAGTTTAACCAGTCGAGATTTGGTTTTTGGATTTTTGATGTAGTGATCTCGACTTCATCGCCATTTGCCAATTGATGTTTAATGGGAACCTGAGAGTTATTAACTCGGGCACCTGCGCATCGCTCTCCTACAGCGGTGTGTATTTCGAAAGCGAAATCGAGTACTGTGGCTCCTAATGGGAGTCGTTTCAGATCGCCATTTGGAGTGAAAACATATATTTCCTTCTTCTCCGGAGTTTTTCGCTCATGCTTATCTGGAACTTGAACCTTATCAATCGAATTACGAAACGATTCAAGCCATTCTGCTTCATTATGTGAAGATTTTCCTGCTTTATATAACCAATGAGCGGCATTCCCACTTTCAGCATTCTTGTTCATTCTTTCGGTTCGGATTTGAACCTCCACCCATCGCTTTCGTGGCCCCATCACAGTAGTGTGAAGGGATTCGTAGCCATTAGTTTTGGGTTTTGTAATCCAATCGCGCAAGCGCTTAGGATTTGGATTATATAAATCTGCAACAACGGAATATATTTTCCAGCAATCCGACTTTTCATCGGTAACCACATTTTTGAGAATTATTCTGATTGCAAAAACATCATACACTTCTTCAAAATCAACGTTTTGCTTTTTCATCTTTTGCCAAATCGAGAAGATTGCTTTTGGTCGCCCATGGATTTCGAATTCGAAACCAAGATTGCTGAGTTCTTTACGAATTGGGTCGGCAAATTCGTCAATGTATTGCTCCTGTCTGGATTTCGATTCGAAAAGCTTTTTTTCGATTGAGTAGTATATCTCTGGTTCGGTGTATCGCATCGAAAGCTCTTCAAGTTCAGTCTTAATGTGGTACAATCCGAGGCGATGAGCAATTGGGGTATAAAGGTTCTGGGTTTCGGCTGCTATTCGTGCCTTGTCGTGTGCAGCCAGCGTACTGAGGATGCGCATAAAGTGTAACCGGTTGGCCAACCGGATCAGGATCACACGAAGATCGGGCGACAGAGTGAGCAACAGATTTATGAACAGTTCTGCATTAAACGAAAGGCGCTCAGTACGTAGCCTGGCAATTCTTAAAGTCCCTTGAAGGAGGTTTGCGGGTTCAGGTCCAAACTCCTTTTTTATTTGTGAAATGGTTGTTTCCTTATCATCCACAACATCTTGCAATAGTGCACACACCACAGCATGACACCCTAATCCCATCTCCTCGGCGACTATTTTGGCTGTTTCAACACAGTGAATGAAATAAAACTCACCTGTATCCCGCTTTTTATCTCTATGAGTTTTCAGTACGAGCAGGAATGCCTTGCGCACTGACATAAGCTCATCCTTGGTGAGGTTGTATTTGCAGGCGTTGAGCAATTCCCGGTATTTGCACAGAATTGTGCTTCTGATAGCCTTTGAACTCTTCATGGCCTTATACCTGTTACTGCACTAAAAAAAATAACTCTTCAGATTACACTGCTATATAAAATATTTTTGCGGGGCTATCTGATGACAGCCCCGCAAAAATATCGAAGAAAAACGTCATCAGTTATCTATTCGGTTCGCTTTCAGTCAAGGGTTTGTGGCCTGCCTCCGGCGGTTCAGCTATAGATTCCCGCATCCGGGTATCTGCCTGTATATTTTGAAACTTATAATAGTCCATAATTCCGAGATGTCCCTTGCGGAATGAATCGGCTATAGCAAGTGGGATTTCGGTTTCGGCAAGTATTACTTTGGCGCGCGCTTCCTGAGCCTTTGCTTTCATTTCCTGCTCAATGGCAATAGCCATAGCGCGGCGCTCTTCGGCTTTTGCCTGAGCGATATTTTTATCGGCCTGAGCTTGGTCCATTTGCAACTGTGCGCCAATATTTTTCCCAACATCAATATCAGCGATATCAATCGAAAGGATTTCGAATGCAGTACCACTGTCGAGACCTTTGGAGAGTACGAGCTTTGATATCACGTCGGGATTTTCGAGAACGCTTTTATGCGAATCGGCCGATCCGATAGCGCTTACAACCCCCTCGCCTACTCTGGCAAGAATGGTTTCTTCGCCGGCACCTCCCACCAATTGCTTAATGTTAGCTCTCACAGTAACGCGGGCAGTTGCAATAAGTTGAATACCATCTTTTGCGACTGCTGCAATCTGTTTAGTAGTGATTACTTTTGGATTTACTGACATCTGAACTGCTTCCAGTACATCGCGCCCTGCAAGGTCAATAGCAGTCGCCATCTTAAAGCTTAACTGAATATTGGCTTTATCAGCAGAGATGAGGGCAACGATTACCGGTTTAACCCGGCCACCAGCAAGAAAATGTGCTTCTAATTCATTTCGATTTACTTCAAGCCCAGCTTTCGTTGCGGCGATCATGTTGTTTACGATAATTGCCGGCGGTATCTTACGCCAGCGCATCAGCACAAGCTGAATTAAAGGTACTCTCACACCTGATACCAGTGCTGAAAACCACAGGCCTACAGGAATGAATACAAAAATGAACCACAACCCGAACAGGGCTGCGATACCAATGGCGATGACAAGCAAAAAACTTTGTTCCATTTTATTATTCTTTAGGTTTCACAATAATTTTACTGAATTCAACTTTTACTACTATGATAGGTGTTTGTGGGTTGATGAAGCCACCAAGTGAGTGAACTTCATAATATTCGTCGCCAAAAAGGGCTTTTCCTGATGGCGAAAGCCTTGAAACTGTAATACCCTCTGTGCCAGGCTTTACTTTTTCTGTATCAATCAGGTTGACCTTCGAATCTACTTCGGCTTTAAGCATCATCTTATTCCACGTCTTTGATTTTAAGGCCAATACTAGCGCCCCTGCATTCAACAACACGGCTCCAGCCAGCACATAATGCCCTGCAGGAGTACCGTAAACAATATATGTTTGAACAATACTAAGAACAACCAGTGCAAAACCGACCACACCGATGAATGTAGTTCCAGGTACAACAAGAATCTCCAGTAATAGGAATAACACGCCTATAACAAGGATGATTATGATCACTGTCCACGTCATATTAAAATAATTATCTTGGTTTATAATATTTCATTGCTTCAGGTAAAAATTCGCGCATAGCTTCAACCCGATCGGCGCTACTTGGATGCGTGCTGAGAAATGTGGGGATTGAAGGACCTTTGAGCTTAGTCATCTCATCCCAGAATCTGATTGCATGATTAGGGTTGTAGCCGGCCATAGCCATAAAAATCATTCCTAATTTGTCGGCCTCATACTCGTGCTGGCGACTATAGGCAAGTGTGCCTAAGGTTCCGCCTACGCCATATGCTAAAAGAAAAACGTCGCGGGTTTCCTGGGGTTTTTCCCGCAAAGCTACATCAAGCGTTATTGCTCCCAAGACTACCGCCAACTGCTGGCTCATGCGCTCATTGCCATGATTGGCAACAGCATGGGCAATTTCATGACCCATCACAACTGCTATACCGTTTTCATCTTTGGCCAAAGGAAAAATCCCTGTGTAAAATACAACCTTGCCGCCTGGCATCACCCATGCATTAACATCTTCATTTAATACCACTTTGAACTCCCATGCAAAGTTTCTAATCCGCCTTTCCATGTTAATCTCTTGAAGATAGGCAGTTACAGCATTTGCAATTCTTTCGCCTGATTGCTGAACCATTACACTCTTCGGATTATCCGGTGGAAGACTGGGGTTTTGGCTCATAAAATCATTAAAAGCCTGCATACTCATGTTGAGTAGAAGCCCATCGGGGAGTAGCCGCAACTGCCGCCGGCCAGTTAGAGGAACCTCCGTACAGGAAACAAACAGAAGAATAAACACAAAACTGATAAGCAGAAATCTTCGGGGCATATATTAAAAAATTATTGGTTACCAATCAAAACAATAAGACCTCGATCAGTTAAGGCGGCGTACTGCGGTTTCAATTGCTCCTCGTCGCCCTTATTAATTGTAGCTTTGCCTTTGTAATGAGCAATCAACGCACATTGCTCAGCCTGTTCTGGAGCATGACCACAAACTTCGATCAAACTATCAATAACAAAGTCAAAAGTATGATAATCATCATTAAAGAGCAGCAGGTTCTTATGAAATTCCGTGATTTCTTCATGTTGGCCTGCCGCTTTCTCGTTTTCTTTTTGTTTTATCATAGTTTAAATAAAAGTAAAACGTTTTGAGACTGTAAAATTAGTTAAAAAAACAATCGCTATCCAATTTGCATTAATTACAAGTTAAGATTTTGTTTACCGATTTACCAATGAACTACAAAGCCAACAACCTGCACACCCTTCACCAGAAACTGAAGGAGCGACTAACCAAACACTTACCTGGAGTTGAATCGCATCTAAAAATGGTTCCTGCCGACCTTTGGGAACATTTACAGTATACCAGCAACCTGCCTTCACCCAAAAAGGCAGCCGTTCTAATCACTTTATTTCCACATAACGATAATATTTCGACCCTTCTTATAATGAGGGCCGCAGACGATAAAGTACACGGCGGACAAATTGGTTTTCCAGGAGGCAGATGCGAACCTGAAGATCCTTCATTGGAATTCACAGCTTTACGCGAAGCTAATGAAGAAGTGGGAATATTACCCGGAGAGGTATCCGTAGTTGGAACACTAAGCAACTTGTACATCAGAGCAAGTAATTTTCTTATCAAACCGGTTGTTGCTATTTCATACCAACATCCTGATTTAAAACTAAATCACTCCGAGGTGCAGTATGCAATAATTGTTTGCCTCCAGGATCTATTGCACTCAACTTCCCACAGGGATATCCATGTTAGGAAGCAGTGGATTAGAAATGTACCGGCATACGTAATAAATGACCACGTGATTTGGGGAGCTACAGCAATGATGATCAGTGAATTGTTAGATGTTTTTCCAACCCAATAACTTCTTTGTCAATCATCTATAACAATCTCCCAAGTTATCTTAGCTGCTTTTGCCAACATTGCCGATACGCCGCAATAGTTGTCCTGCGATAACTTTATTGCCCTCTCAAGCATATTGTATGGCAGCTCTTTTCCTTTAAACCGGTAAATAATATGGAGGCTATGATACACTTTCGGGTGGTTATCGGTTAATTCACCTTCAACATCCACGGAAAAAGACTCAGGAATGATGCGCATCTTTTTTAGAATTGACACTACATCCATAGCAGTGCAACCCGCGAGCGCAACAAGCAGCAATGGCTTTGGCCTTACGCCATTATTATTACCTCCATGGTTCGGGTCGGTATCGAGAGTGATTGTATGCCCCGTTACTTCAGTTACAAAGGTCATCTGATTCTGCCATTGTAGATTGATTTTGTTTTTCATCACCCAAAATAATTAATATAAAAGTAAGTTAATGTAAAGGCCAGTTGTCAACAAACAAAACAGTATGGCTGAGTTTTTGTTCGTATGAGATTAGTTTTCTGATTGAGTAACTACAAAATTATGTAATTTGCGCCCGAAAATTATTAAAGACAACATCAATATGAAAAATCTGATTATTCCAGCATTAATTGTTCTAACTATGACCACTGCCTGCCAAAGGAGAGTTACGGATGTAAATCCTTTTTTAACCGGTTTTAACACACAACATGGGGTTCCGCCATTCGATGAAATAAAACCGGAACATTATATGCCTGCTTTTGAAGAGGGCATGAAGCAGCATAATGCTGAAGTTGAGGCTATAGTTGCCAATCCTGAGCCACCTACGTTTGAAAATACGTTAGCTGCGCTTGAATACACCGGTGAACTACTTACACAAGTGAGCATGGTTTTTTTCAATACCAATTCGGCAAATACGAATGAAGAAATCCAGGCAATTGCGAGGGAAGTAGCCCCGCTATTATCTCAACACCGCGATAATATTATTCTGAATCCTATACTTTTCGAAAGGATAAAAAATGTGTATACAAACATGGCCGGTTCTGACCTAAATGCAGAGCAGAAGAGGCTTACAAGCGAGACTTACAAAAATTTTAAAAGAGGTGGTGCTGAGCTAAACCAGGAAAAACAGGCGAGGTTACGGGAGATAAATCAGCAGCTTTCAGTGCTGTCGCTACGTTTTGGTGAGAATGTGCTTGCTGAGAAAAATCACTTTCAGATGTGGGTCGAAAACGAAGCCGATCTCTCCGGATTACCACCCGCACAGGTGGAAGCTGCAGCCCAGGCCGCAAAAAATGCCGGTCAGGAGGGAAAATGGCTCTTTACATTGCACAATGCATCCTCTATGCCTTTCCTATACAATGCCGACAACAGGGAATTAAGAAGAAAAATAAAAACAGGTCACATCAATCGTGGAAATAACAACGACGAACGCGACAACAAAGATATTATCCTTCAAACAGTTAATCTCCGCATTGAACGGAGTAGTCTTTTAGGTTATAAAAACCACGCTCACTTCATTCTGGAAGAAAATATGGTCAATACACAGGAAGAGGTTATGGATTTTATAACCAGATTGTGGGAACCTACAATGAAGGTAGCGAAACGAGAGGCGCAGGATTTGCAAAAAGTTGTTTACGATCAAGGGTACGATTTCCTAATTGAACCTCTAGATTGGCGTTATTACACTGAAAAATTGCGCAAAGAAAGGTTTGATCTCGACGAAGAACAACTCCGACCCTATTTCAGCCTCGAAAAGGTAACTGAAGGCATATTTGAGCTTGCCCGCCGTCTCTGGGGTTTGCAATTTGTTCAGAACCTTGAAATCCCCCGCCCTCATCCCGACGCTGTTGCTTACGAAGTTAAGGAAGAAAACGGCGATTTTATCGGCATCCTGTACATGGACTTTCATCCACGTGCAAGCAAACGCAGCGGAGCTTGGATGAGCAGCTTCCGCCAGCAAATGAGAAAGCCCGACGGAACAATGGTTTACCCGATAGTTACGCTGGTTTGCAACTTTACTCCACCAACTGCTACTACTCCAAGCTTGCTTACATTCGACGAAGTGAGAACATATTTTCATGAATTCGGGCATGGCCTTCATGGTTTATTAAGCAACGTAACTTATCGCTCGCTGTCGGGAACCAACGTACCCCGCGATTTCGTTGAACTGCCTGCACAGATTATGGAGCATTGGGCATCAGAACCTGAATTCTTAAGGGTATATGCAAGACATTACCAAACAGGCGAAGTCATTCCCGACACATTGATAGAGCGCCTGAACGCTGCGCGCCATTTCAATCAAGGCTTTATAACCGGCGAATTCCTTGCCTCCGCATTTCTCGACATGTCATACCACACTCGCACTACCGAACTAACCGGTAATCCAGTTGATTTTGAGATCGAGGAGATGAAAAAAATCGGATTAATTCCGCAAATCATGCCTCGACACCGCAGTACACACTTTCTGCACATTTTCAGCGGAGGCTACTCAGCAGGATACTACAGCTATATTTGGTCGGCTAAGCTCGATGCTGATGCTTTCGAGGCTTTCAGGGAAAATGGAATTTTCGACCGCCCAACTGCCGAACGCTTCAGGGAATTCGTTCTCGAACGTGGTGGAACTGATGAACCACTTAACCTTTATGTAGGATTCCGTGGTAAAGAACCTCAACTAGAGCCACTTTTGCGTGTAAGAGGATTGCTTTAACGCAATTCAAACTGAGTATGCGTCAGAATCAGATAAAACCATAAAAACTTTTATCGCATTTACTCACAGAATATATTAATCGCCATAAAATGAAAGATAAACATAATCAATCACTTGAGCCAATTATGAGCCACCGTAGCACTATTCCCGGCACTGGAATTTTTACCAAAAAACTTTGGGTCTATGCCTTAGCTGGGCTGCTTATTTTTGGGATCACTTCGTGTTCGCCACAGAGAAGATTGGCAAAACGCCATGCCAAGGAAGCCAAAGCGGCTCAAATTGCACAGGCAGTAGCCGAACTTAACACACTTCTTCACGACGAAGGGCGAATTCCAATCGAGGAAAAGGAGCAACGCTTTCAAGTGGTTAAGGATCTGCAACTCGATGATGAAGAAGTAATTGGGCTGATTCCACGTGTTGAAGAAAAGCTTAGAGCTGAACGAGCCCGACTCGAACAAGTTCGCAGGCAACAGCAAGAAGAAGAACTTCGACGCCAGGCAGAGGAGGCCCGAGAGCGTGAACAGCAACAGCAACAAAGAGTAGTACACGATAGACGAATTTTGGATGCTCTTGCCGCCGTTGCAAATGCTCCCGATCTGCGCGCTGCAAATAATAGCATTGCCAATGCGCTAACATTGTTTGCATCAGAAAATGTTCCGGTACTACTCCTAATCAGTCAGGAAGGCGAAATAAGGGATTACGATCGACCCACCACAATAAGGAGATACCTTGAACTCCTGAAAGACCAAAAACGCTTTAACGAAGAGGTCGAAAATGTGAAATATGATGCAAGTGGTAAAATTATCGAATTGGAACTAAGAAAGCGATTCTAACAATTTAAAGTATGAAATCATTATTTATTTGTATTACGATACTCATAATGTTCGCTGGGGGTGTTTTTGCCCAGGGCAATGATATCAGCCCCGCAAGAAAACAAGCAATTGACTCTCTTGCGCTCGAAAAAGTACGCGATCTAAGTAAGTACATTTCTATCATAGGAAGTAAAACCACTCCCTGGTCAGAAGCCAACAGGGTGATCGAACGAACACTCGAACTCTTTGCCGAAGGGAGCCAGATGGGAGTGTCGTCATTGCATCGCAGCGAAGTGATCTATTACGATATCCGCACCTACCTGCAACGATTGATGGCACTGAATTACGACAGAGTCACAATTGAATGGTATGATATACACTATATCAGCGATCTTGAACGCCAACCTGACGGGCGTTTTGTAGGTGTAATTACTATTTACCAGCGGTTTGAAGGGATGGTAGGCGATAGAATGGTTTATCGCGATACGACAAAAAAGGATATAACTATTTATGTCGAGCGAAAACAGATCCAAATCGGAGGCCGCCTGATTGATTTTTGGGATGTGCTTCTCGGCGATGTCAGAGTAGTAGAAACAATGCCATGAGATTAGTCCGGCTTTGGATTCCCTTTGCCTTAGCCTTGTTGCCAACCTTAACGAATGCGCAGGGCTTAGGCAATTATCTGGGCGATGAAGCTGTTCTGTATGCACACACCAAACAAGTTAACCAGTTTTTCAGAAGGTTCAACGGGGAGGAAAACATTCGTGGTCAGCGTTTTCGTGAAAATGACGAGTTATTCAGAGACCAGAATCTTCGTATAAGATACCTCAGCGGATTGTTTGATCTCGAAAACCCTCTGCTCCCACCCGGGCTCCGCAGGGAATTCATTGCAGATGTTACTAATCCCGAAAAACCGAACTTTCTTGATTTTCACGGAAAAGGCTGGATGGCAGAAGTCAATACGCGATTTAATTTCATGGGAAATGAACAATCGCTTACGCTTTTTCTTAAACTCGAGCAGGAACACCTTGGGCATAAGTGGGTGATGACTAATGTGTTTTTCGAACCTTTTAACAAACTATTCGTCGAACCAGGCGATGGCAAGATGAGATTTTTACACCCTTTAAGTCATGAACTTGATTTCATGAACCTGATTAAGGTTTTCCGCGAACGAGGCCATTTAAGCGAATATGCCTCCCGTGAATACAAACCCGATTTCCTCAGCATCTTCCTTTACGAAGTAAAGAGAGGCAATCTGAATTTCATTACCGTTACTAACGTTAAATTTCACTTTTTTCAAGTGTCTGGCTGGTATTTCGAACTCTCCGAAATCCGTCGAAGGGGGCCGAATGCCGGTTGGCTGATCACTTCACTCGTCAGAATTACTGATGAAGAAAAAGAGAGATTATTGCAATTTATCCTTCATGAATAACAGGCGTTTTTTTTTCACTCTGCTGGGTTTAGTCTGGTGGGGCCTGATCCATCAGTCTTATGCACAATCTGGCCATGACAAACCTTTGAATGTTAGCGCCAGCGAAATTGAACAGTTTCGTCAACAAGCTGAGCAAATGGTAGGTTTCCTCGAATTTACATTAAATAGTCTCGGCGATCCTAATGTTTTGCCACGCGAAAAAGAAACCATAATCAATCACAGTTACCTTAAGTTCTTCAAAAACAACAAAGTACAGATTGAGGACGACTTGCTCGAAGGACGTCATGTTGTTACCAATAAAGATGTGCAAGCATATCTGAAAGATATTGATTTCTTTTTTGAACAGGTGGCTTTTCAGTTTATTATCGAAGATATTTCATATAATGTCAACGAGGCTGGCCAGATATTCTTTGTTGTAACAACCACCAGAAATCTAAACGGTATCACTATCGACGGCTCTCCTGTAAACAATAATCAACCCCGTTTTATTGAAATTAACCTTGACCTCGACCAACGCGATCTGAAAATTGCCAGCATATACACAAAAAGGATCAGTGAAAACGAGGACATGCGCAATTGGTGGAGTAGCCTTAACAAAAACTGGCGACAATTCTTTGGAAACGGTATTCCAATTGGCAATGGGATTATGCTCTCTGAAGTCGTTGCATTTCACAACACATGGGTATTGATCGAACGACGTCATATCACGACTCTCGACGAATATGTGATGGAATCAACACGTTACGACACAATCCACGTAAGCGGCAGCCTAATTTATCCGGAAATCCGCCGCATTTGGCAATCAGAAAGTATTGACCTCTCCGCCTCTCAGGATTTCGACGATATTACTCCCCTGAGCAAGCTCACACAACTGCGCACAGTGAATCTTACAGGCACACAAGTGTATGATCTTACCCCGATTCGTAATCTCACCCGACTTGAGTCGCTGAATATCTCCAATACTATGGTTAGCGATCTCAGTATGATGAGGTTTGCCATTAACCTCCGAATCCTTGACGCTTCAAAAACTCCCCTAACCGACCTGACACCTTTGATAAGTTTTCAAAACCTTGCTCGCCTCAACATCTCACAAACACCTGCCAACGACCTGTCTCCTTTAGCCCAAATCCCATCATTGCGCTATTTTCGGCTCGCAAAAACATCTGTTACTGACTTCTCTCCTATCTCCCATCTTATTAATCTTCACATTCTCGACCTTTCGAATACAACCTTTTCTGATCCTTCAATTCTTTCAAATCTCCACTACCTCGAAAGGCTTCATGCTGAAGCAACCCACCTCACAAGTGTAGCACCCTTAGCCCAATTACCAGCATTGCAATACCTGTTCATAGAATCCACAACCGTTAGCGAAATCCAACCGCTTGTTACCGCCGCCGCTCTTGAACGAATCTATTGCGACGCTACCCTCGTAAGCCGCGATGTTGCAAACAATTTCATGCAGCAACGTCCCGATGTACTTGTGGTGTTCGAAACAAAAGCTCTCGAAACCTGGTGGGAAACGCTTCCAGAACCATGGATGCAGGTATTTAAGGAAATGTTCAGCTTGTCAACCCTTCCCACATCAGAAGATTTACATAAAATGTCGAATATTACACGAGTTGATGTTAGCGGAAATTTGATGATTCGTTCCCTCGATCCTCTTCAACGACTTCTCAACCTGCGAGAGTTGAATGCTTCAGAAACCCAGGTGAAGTCGCTCGAACCTCTAAGGGAAAACATTGACCTGAGGATTCTTGATGTTTCCAAGACAGGCATTGATAACCTTGCGCCACTGTCGCATCTGAAATTGCTTGAACAATTAAACATTAGCAAAACAAACGTACAAAACCTGCAACCACTGGCAAACTTATCAAATCTACAAACGCTGAATATTGAAATAACAAATGTAAAATCAGTTGAACCACTCTCCATGCTCGGATCGCTTGAATTGCTTTTTTGCGATAACATGAATATTCCAATCCACGAAATTGCAGCCATTTATGATAATAACCCTAACGTTCTGGCAATTTTTCGCACTAATGAACTCCAAAACTGGCTGATGAGCCTCAATCCATTTTGGAAAAGCAGCATTCAAAAGCGTTTTTCCATTTCCGAACCCATTAGCCGCGAACAACTTCACCGTTTAAGCGACCTTCGTGAGTTAGACCTATCAGAACAAATGAATCTTTCATCACTTGAACCTCTCAAAATTTTTCACAGAATCGAAAAATTGGATATCAGTAACACTCAAACTTCTGATTTATCATCAGTATCATCGCTCAGCACACTTATTGAACTAAATGTTAGCAATAACCCTGTTAATAGCGTTGCTCCGGTTTCACATCTTCAACGATTGAAAGCGCTCGACTTCTCCAACACTCTTGTCAGAGATCTTAGTCCAGTAGCGCTGTTGCAGAACATCGAAGTTCTTAATATTTCCGGAACGCGGGTTCGGAGTCTGAAACATCTGCGCAACCTTATAAGATTACGGCAGTTGGATTGTTTCAATACCCGGATATTCAGTTTAAGACCCCTTGAAGGATTACAACAACTTCGGCTGCTGCGCTGCTACAATTCTTGGGTATCAGCGAGAGCAGTTGCAAGGATTACTGCCATTATCCCCGAACTTGAAGTTGTTCATTACTGATGCCAAGATCCACATAATTCCCCATACTGGGGATTTATGCCGCACTTTGTCCTCAAGCAGCTTCATCTCACCGAAATAAAACCACAACCTAAATCATTGGATATCAGGCCATATTTTTGTTTTTTTAAATACATTGCAGTTTGGCAGGATTTTTTATATACACAATTGCATTACAAGTAAAAATAGCCGCCATGTTTGAACTTTCAAAATACATACTACTGCAGTACAGCTTCGACGAATCGCTTTTTGGCAAGGAGTTGAAGAAGATCCTCCTTTGGATGGGAGAAGGTAAAGAAGATGAAAAACTAAAGTTGAAGAGCTGGTGCGAATCCAACTATGGAAGGCAATATGGAAGAACAATCCGTCGCATCTTCAGAAGCTTTAAAGTACGGGCTTAAGCCTAATATGTAATAACGACTGCTTTTTTCTGTTTTGTTCTCCTTTTGGCAGCAGGTAATGGGGTGATTATCTGCTGCTTTTTTTTCTGATGAAGATTATCAGATGCTTTGAGCAAGCTAAAGGTTGATTACTGATTTCAACTTGGTTGCAGTTCGGGCATAACACTTCATTCAGGAAATTCAAGCCGTTTCTGTAGGGCAAGTTTTTGTTTCACCATTTCCATATCTTTTTGCAACTGTGCTACAGTGGTTTCGAGCTCCGAACGTAAAATATTTGGCTCCGGTAACTCTGGACTGATGTAATGGATAAATCGCCAAATTTCACGTATCTCTTTTCCTTCAATGTTGTAGGGTTCAAACAGCGTATTGAGAGAATGAGCCCGTATCACGCCCTGTTTTTCAAGAAGATTTTCAACTATTTTAAAAACCAATCCATCGGCTATGGTGAGAATAATACATGCCTGACCACTACGGATCGAAAACCAGTTTTGCACAAACTCTCCTGTTACCCACGAACCTGCAGTAATGGGCAGCATTGAATCGCCACTGATCTGAAATGTGCGGTATTTTTTCTGCCTCGACAGGAAAGGCAGTTGAAATGCCGGCAGCACTTTGAGATACTCAGGATCGGCAAAGCCGGTACGATAGCCTGCAAGGGCTTTTTCATTGACAAGCTCAATGTTCTCATCGTTGTTTATGTCAACAGTAGCTGAAAGCACCCGAAGATTTCCACCGGAATAAAAAATATCTGCTCCTCGCTCAAGTTGAAACAGTTCGCTCTCGCGAAGTTTGGAGAGATCAACTTTCAGCAGAGTATCTACCGAAATTCGGTAATAACCCGATAAGGCAATAAGCGCCTCAACTCCAGGTTCGGCAACTTCGTTTTCATAACCGCTCAGGGTTGAACGTTTCAGATTCAGGGCAAAAGCAACCTCTTCCTGAGTTCGGTCAAGCCTTTTGCGGAGTAACTTGATATTGGCAGGAAAAAATTTTTTCATTTCGACGTTATAATTAAAAAATGATTATATTACAATCGCGTTTGTGATTATATTTTCGTCAAAATTAACACATTTTCTTCTTTTTCGACCCGAAAGCAGTTTTTTTTTATGGACACAGGAATAATGACCGACAAGCGTACCATAGTTCATCTCGACATGGACACTTTTTTTGTTTCTGTTGAGCGTTTGCGTAACAGCCGTTTGCAAGGCATTCCGGTAATTGTGGGGGGGCTTTCGGAGCGAAGCGTTGTGGCGGGATGCAGCTACGAAGCACGCACATTCGGAGTACATTCGGCCATGCCTGTGAAAATGGCGCGTATGCTTTGTCCGCATGGAATCTTTATTCGCGGCGACATGGAAACGTACACACGCTATTCACGGATGGTTACAGACATTATTGCCGAAAAAGCACCTCTGTTCGAAAAAGCCTCCATTGACGAGCATTATCTCGACATTAGCGGAATAGATCGCTTTTGGGGTTCGGTAAAATGGACTCATGAACTTCGGGAAACTATTATCCGCAACACCGGACTTCCTATTTCAGTGGGAATATCCATAAACAAAACCGTGTCGAAAATTGCTACCGGCATAGCCAAGCCCAATGGTGAACTGCAAGTGCAGCACTTTCAGGTACAACCCTTTCTCGATCCTCTTTCGATCAATAAAATACCGATGATTGGCCAGAAAACATATCATCTGCTCCGCTCAATGGGCGTTGCAACCATCTACACGCTGAGTCGTATGCCTTGCCAACTACTGGAAGCAGCGCTTGGAAAAAATGGCATAATCATCTGGAAAAAGGCCAACGGTATTGACCATACCCCCGTAGAGCCATACTCAGAGCGCAAATCGCTCAGCACTGAAACAACGTTTGAATCAGACACTACAGATGTGATTATGCTAAATAACCTACTAACATCCATGACCGAAAAACTGGCTTACCAGTTGCGGCAAAAACAAAAGTTAACATCATGTATCACAGTAAAAATAAGATACTCTAACTTCGATACACATACTATCCAGCAGCATATTCCCTATGCTTCAATGGACCATTTGTTGCTGCCGGTAATTAAGAACCTGTTTGCACGGGTTTATAAACGTCGCCTGCTTGTCAGGCTCATAGGTATCCGGTTCAGCCAACTTGTATCGGGAGTGCAGCAAATTGCCCTTTTCGACGACACACAGCAAATGAGCAATCTTTACAACGCAATTGACCGGATGAAAGTTAAATATGGCGCCTACGCCGTTCGAAGGGCTGCAGCCATGCAAATTAACAGGATCAGGGGATGAAGCAAAAGAACCTGAAAATACTCTGCGTGGATTTCAAAAAAAAATTGCAGCTTTGTTTAATAAAAAACAAATGTATCCTGTATGAAAATTTTGGTAACCGGTGCAAACGGCCAATTAGGCTGTGAATTGAAACAACTTTCAGGTAACTATCCTGAGCATGACTTCCTTTTCACCGATTTCCCCGAACTCGACATCACAAATGAGCACGCTATTGAACAGTTTATCGAATCAAACCCTGTGGATGCCGCTATCAATTGTGCGGCCTACACCGCAGTAGATAAAGCCGAAAGCGACATTACCAATGCGATGTCAGTAAATGCCGCAGCCCCTGCCCTGCTTGCGGCTGCCTCAAAACGCAATAATTTTTTGTTTGTTCACATTTCAACCGATTACGTGTTCGATGGAAAACACCACTTACCGTATAAGGAGTCTCATCCAATAGCGCCTGCCTCGGTTTACGGAATGTCGAAGGCCGAAGGAGAGAAAGCTATTCAACAATCCGGTACAAAAGCTCTTATTATCAGAACATCATGGCTCTATTCCGCGTTTGGAAATAATTTTGTTAAAACCATGCGCCAACTCACTGCCGAACGTAGTGAATTAAAAGTTGTTTGCGACCAGATAGGATCGCCAACATGGGCAGCCGACCTGGCCAGGTGCATTCTCCAAATCATGCCGAAATATGAGGGCAGTGGAACCGAAATTTTTCATTATTCAAATGAAGGTGTTTGCAGTTGGTTCGATTTTGCCTGCGCAATAGCCAGAAGCGAAAGCAGCAACTGCCGTATTCTACCAATCCGAACGCATGAATACCCGCTGCCAGCGCCGCGACCAGCATACAGCGTGATAGATAAAACCAGCATCAGGAACACATTCGGAATCACAATTCCCTGGTGGGAAGAGAGCCTTGAGCAATGTCTTAATATTTTGCGAACCAAATAATTGCATCTATAAAAACAAATTTTATGTCACGTATCATTGATCCGTTAGTTATTGAAAGAGCAAAATCATGGCTCGGCAGCAGTTTTGACTACGAAACTCGCAGGCAGGTGCAATCGTTGCTCGACAACGACCCGCAAGAGATTGTTGAGTCGTTTTATAAAGACCTTGAGTTCGGAACTGGAGGTCTTAGGGGTATTATGGGAGTGGGAACCAACCGTATGAATAAATATACTGTTGGAATGGCTACACAAGGCTTAGCTGAATATGTAAAACAGGCTTTCCCCGGCGAAGAGCTTAGGGCCGCTGTGGCTTATGATTCAAGAAACAATAGCCCCTACTTTGCCCGGATCACCGCCGAAGTATTGTCGGCAAATGGCTTCACGGTTTTTCTGTTCAATAGACCAAGCCCAACTCCGCTACTATCATTCGCAATTCGGGAATTGAACTGTAACACCGGGATCGTGATTACCGCCTCACATAATCCTAAAGAATACAACGGCTACAAAGTATATTGGAACGACGGAGGACAATTGGTTTTTCCGCACGATGAAAATGTGATTGCAGAGGTGCAGAAAGTTGGAACAGTTGAAAATGTTAAGTTCGCTGGAAACGAAAGTCTAATCAAGATAATTGGCCGGGAGTTCGATGATATTTATGTAAATCGTATTACCAGCCTTTCGCTCAGCCGCGAAATCATTCAGCGCTTCAATAATCTGTCTATTGTTTACACACCTCTTCACGGTTCAGGCGTGGAATTGGTTCCCAAAAGCCTCAAAGCCTTCGGATTCACCAATATTTACTCTCTAGAATCGCAATGCGTGGTTGATGGCGACTTCCCAACAGTGCATTCTCCAAATCCCGAAGAGCCGGAAGCTATGAAACTCGCCCTTGAACTAGGTATAAAAGTCAACGCCGACCTCATACTTGCCACCGATCCTGATGCCGATCGTGTTGGAGTGGCTGTTAGGGATCGCACAGGCAACTTTGTTCTGCTGAATGGAAACCAGACCGCCTCAGTAATGATCTACTACTTGTTAGAAAAGTGGAAAGAAAAAGGATGGATTACAGGCAATGAGTTTATTGCTAAAACAATAGTAACCAGCGAATTACTAAGAATGCTTGCTAATGACTACCGCGTTGAATGTATTGATGTTTTAACCGGATTCAAGTATATTGCTGAAATTATCCGCCAGCAAGAGGGATTAAAGCGCTTTATTGGAGGCGGCGAAGAAAGCTACGGCTACCTTGTGGGCGATTTCGTACGCGACAAGGATGCCGTAATTTCTTGTTGCATAATTGCCGAAACCACTGCATGGGCGAAATCTCAGGAAAAATCATTTTACGATGTTTTGATTGATTTGTATTGCCGCTTCGGGTTTTATAAGGAACGCCTTATCTCAATAACACGAAAAGGCAAATCGGGTTCCGAAGAGATTTCAGCCATGATGCGGAGATATCGCACTATGCCTCCTAAAATTCTGGGAGGCGTTAAAGTAACAATCATTAGAGACTACAACAATGCAACGCAAATCGCTCTTGACACCGGAACTACATCGCCTGTTGAATCGCCCCGCTCTGATGTTTTGCAGTTCTTTCTTGAGGATGGTAGTAAGATAACGGTTCGCCCATCAGGTACTGAACCAAAAATTAAATTCTATTTCGGAATAAGAGGCACATTAGCCTCAGATAAAGACTTTGATAAAGTAAATGCTGAACTTGACCTGCGGATTGAACAGATTGTAAGCGATATGGAGATTTAACCCGAATTAATTAATAGAAATCAGTGTTCAAGTATCCAAATTCCTTTAAATTGGCTTGCTATTTGCCGCCGCAAGGCTTGTGCTTCGGCCAGGTTGTCGAAGCTTTGGAGCGAAACGCGAAAGTTTCCTTTGATTTCAATCACATTTGCCCCTGTATAACCGCCTCTAACGAGCCTGGAAACTTCTGCTTCGGCCTGTTTCAGGTTGTTGAAACTTCCAACAATCAGATGATACCGTTCAACATGTGGCGGGGTAACAGGCTGCGTTGGACGGTTAAGTTCTTCAATCAAAAAGTTCTGAGAGAAAACGGTTTTCGTGCCACACACTTTGATCGTGGCCTCTCTGTCTTCTACTTCTCCAAACCAAAGCGAAACATATCCTTCGTATATGCCAACCCCCATTGCTTTCCAGGTTCGACCGCTCCAGCGGTTCCGATTGAGCAACATGTCGTTGGTTGGCTCTAAGTTTCTCCATTGTTCTAAAACACTTCGTGGGGAGGGTTGAATATTTTCCCATAAAATCATTTCGTGACCATCGCCCATATAACTTGTTAGCTCACGAGGCTTGCTCCACATACAGTTCAAGCGATTTGGATCTTCTGCATAGCAGCATGCACTCCAATTTCCTTTGTTAGACCAGGAATGAAGCCCGCATCCGAACAAATCAGGCCGGTTTGTATGCAGATCAATAACGTGCATGTGAGCAACATAAGACAATGAGCGTGAAAGTGGAATAATTTCAAGCCCGTGAATTACACGGTACTCATTTATAAGTCTGTAAAGCTGCAATTCTGTGTCTGAAATGCAATAATCCTCCGGAATTTCAGAAACTGGCTTCCTGCGTTGGGCGTTAAGTACCGAACTGAACGTAAGCAACAGAATCAGGCAAAAAACCGGTAATCGGATCATGGTTGTTCAAAAATTGCTTATAAAATTAAACTAAAACCATACAAAAGTCTCTCTTTTCGGCTGTTGGATATCAACTTTCGTGCCATTACCTGGCTTGCAAATTAACACATTTTGCACACACAACTCAATGAAATTAACCCAGATCGAATCAAAAGTTCAGCCCTAACGAACTTTCTGTTGATTAATTAGTGATAAGCTTTCGTCAGAACGTGGCATTGTTATATTTTAGTTGCCTGATAATTCTTTCGCATGTTGCAGTTTATGTTTGAAAGTGCATCATCCATGTTGATCCGATTTTATGCCAGGTTTCGCATGAATAAATGCAAAACGTAAACGAAAAACAAACTTCATGAATTGTAAAAAACATTAAATCAATCTGTTAATCGGAGGCAAGTTTTGGAACTGTTTTACGAACCTCAAATTTCTGTTGCTTCAAATCTTCCGTTCAGCACCACACTGAATAAAGAAGAATCGTGGCATTGTGCAAAAGTGCTTCGTATGCGCAGCGGAGACATTGTTTTATTAACAAACGGTAGTGGACGCCTGTTTCATGGAATCTTAAAAAGCATTGACCCAGAGGGGTGTCAGATTCAGATTCATGAAATTGAAATACAAAAACCCAAAAAATATTTTTTGCATCTTGCTGTATCTCCAATCAAGCAGATGCACCGCTTTGAGTGGTTTGTTGAAAAAGCTACTGAGATTGGCGTAGATCGTATCACGCCATTGATTTGCGCTCGCACCGAAAAGGTCTCAGTCCGAACCGACCGTTTAAAGAAAATTATGATTGCTGCAATGAAACAAAGTCTTGGAGCTTATCTGCCAACAATATGCGAACCAGTTGATTTGATTAGCTTCGTTAAACAACGTCATGAAGGACAGCGATTTTTTGGATGCTGCGGGAAAGCCATCAGCCCCTTGCTGGGCACTGTGCTTTTACCTGAAATATCATACACTGTATTGATTGGTCCCGAAGGTGATTTTTCGGAATCCGAAGTAAACGCTGTGCAAAAAGAAGGTTTTAGTCCAATAAGTTTTGGCACACAGCGTTTAAGAACAGAAACAGCAGCGCTTGCAGCGTGTTTTACGGCAAATTTTGTGAATGCTATGAATGATAACGGATTATGAAAAGGAAAATTTACCTTTTGTTGCTAATGATAGTGCTTACCCTCACAGGTAGTGGGCAATCGTTAAGGATTGCACTTCTAAAATATGGTGGAGGCGGCGACTGGTATGCCGATCCCACGGCACTTCCAAATCTGATTTCATTTTCAAACGAGCATCTCGGAACAAATATCCATCCTATACACGATATCGTTGAAACCGGTAGTTCGAGCATTTTTAATTATCCTTACATCCACATGACCGGGCATGGAAATGTTGAATTCACGGAGTACGATGCACTAAACCTTCGCAACTACTTAATTTCAGGAGGTTTTTTGCATATTGACGATTGCTATGGATTGGACCCATTTGTTCGGCCGCAGATGAAAAAAGTATTTCCTGAATTAGATTTTATTGAATTGCCCTACAATCATCCAATCTATAATCAAAAATTTTCTTTCCCCGACGGTTTACCAAAAATTCATGAACACGACGGACAGCCTCCCCAAGGTTTTGGATTATTCTGGGAGGGGCGGCTCGTATGCTTTTACACTTACGAAACCGACCTTGGCGATGGCTGGGAAGACGCTGCAGTTCATGGCAACAGCGAGGAAACCCGTCTCAAAGCGCTGAGAATGGGGGCTAATATTCTTCAGTTTATATTTACTCAGTAAAACGGCAACGATCGTGGTAATTCTCATAATTGAGCTAACGTAGTTCTTACATCAGCACTATGTCGTCAATCACTTTTTCTCCTGCTTCTTTATTGAGAAGTTTCACAAGTTTACTCCTGGCATAGGACAATTCATTACGAATTACCGGAGAATCCAGCACAACAAACAATGTTCGATTCTTTATGTACAAATTAGTCGTGCGTCGGGCAATGGTTGTGCCAACAACCGCCTCCCATGAAGCTGTTACTTGTGTATGTCGCAATTTATCAGTAAAACGATAGGCTTCAATAAATTGCCGAATCGCTTGACCTAACGTTACTTCGTTCGACCTCCTCATGCCTGAGATTTTGGTAAAAGCAATTTTGGATAACCCGACGCTATCTCCCATACACGACCGTTGTTTTCGAGTTTGCCAATAAGTGAAAATATTCTTTCGGGCTGTGTGTCGGTGATAAATACCTGACCAAAATTTTTTTGACTAACGAGATCAACAATTTGCCTTACACGGTTATCGTCGAGTTTATCAAAAATATCATCGAATAGTAATAATGGTTTGAATCCCTTTATGTTGCGTGTATATTCAAATTGAGCCAGTTTTATAGCTACAATAAAAGATTTCTGTTGCCCCTGCGAACCAAAAACTTTAGCCGGATAACCATTGATATTAAAAAGCAGATCGTCGCGATGTATACCGAAGGTAGTATGCTTAAGTAGTATGTCTTTTTGCAAATTACCTTGAAGAGCTATAAATGTATTATCAACCGAAAGCTGGGATTTATAAACTATTTCTACTTCCTCACCGCTTCCACTTATAGTTTCGAAATACCTCGCAAACACCGGCGAAAAATTAGTAATAAATAACCTCCGTTGCTCATAAATTGCTTCGCCATATTCTGCAAGCTGCCGGTTCCATACATCAAACAATGAATAATCAATCGGCTGACTATCAGTTGATTTAAGCAATGTGTTGCGCTGAAAGAGAGCTTTATTGTAAAAAATCAGGTTTTTCAGGTAAACAGGATCAAACTGGGAAATAATTGTATCAAGGTATTTCCTGCGAACCTCGCTTCCAAGATTGATCAAATCCCGATCGTAAGGCGATACCATAACAACAGGAAACAAGCCAATGTGATCTGACAGGCGTGTATATTCTTCAGTGTTAAGATAAAACTGCTTGCGTTGATTGCGTTTCACTACACAAGAAACCTTATCGAGGCTTCCGTCGCTATTCTTAAAATAATGCCCGTGAAGAGCAAAAAATGGTTCACTATGCCGGATCGTGTTGTTGTCGACCGCATTAAAATAACTGCGTGTAAATGACATATAATGGATAGCATCGAGCAAATTTGTTTTGCCTGCCCCATTGTTTCCTACAAAACAGTTGATCTTATCGCTAAATTGAAACGATGTTTCCTGGTAGTTCTTGAAATTGATCAATTGTAAATCGTGAAGGTACATGCAAGATTATTGAAAATGGCAATGCAAATTTACAGAACTATTGTTCAGTTAATTTTCTGAGATAATCTGCCACAGCCTCTAATTGCGTCAACGACGTGGAAGTGGCCCCGGTTATGCCAACGCTGTTAGCTCCGGCCACCATTGACACGCTGATATCTTCAAGGTGTGATATCCAGATGGCGGAAGGATTAACCTGCTGACAAATTCCAAAAAGAAATTTTCCATTTGAACTGTTCCTTCCACTTACAAAAATCACTACATCGTGCTGACTGGAAAACTTTTTTAGAACCTCAATCCGGTTGGTTACCTGCCGGCATATTGTTCGATGAACGTGTAAAAGATTGCTCGCATCGGGATTGTTCTCCATGAGATAGTCACGGATAAGTAAAACAATGGACTCATAATCAGCAGGGTTCATTGTGGTTTGAGCAAAAAGATGAACCTCTCTTTGTGGATTTATTTTTTTGATGTCGTTGTAGGATTGAACTATTACCGCTCTACCACAAACCCTGCCATTTAATCCAACTACTTCAGGGTGATCAGGTTTTCCAAAGATTACAACCTGTCCGCCGGTTGTGGCCATAACCTGGTATTGCTGGGCGATGATATTTTGAAGGCGTCGTACAATTGGGCATGTTGCATCTACAAGCTGGATATTATTTGATTCTGCGGTTTCATAAGTTGATGGTGGTTCGCCGTGAGCTCTGATAAGCACGTTGCAGTTACGCAATTGTTCAAACTCATCATGATCAACAACTTTTAATCCCTTTTCTGTCAAACGTTGTACCTCTGTTTGATTATGAACAATCTCGCCCAGCGAAAGCAGTTTCCCACCGTCGGAAAGCAGTGTTTCGGCTCTGGCAATTGCATTGCGAACCCCAAAACAAAATCCCGCTGATGGATCAATGGCTATCTGCATGATTATGAATTGAAGCAAAAGTAATGGAAATCTTAAAGGCGCATTGATGTAATTTGATTCTTAATTCAAAACGTTAAACCCAGATTAAGCATTTGACAATGCTTAAACGATTAAGTGTTTGTAATCAGCACAATAAGAATTGCGCTGAACAAACACTAAATCGGGGTTACCCTCATGGAATCAATAGTTCAGCCCTAACGGACTTTTTATTGATTAATTCGGGTTAAAAGAATTCCGACAAGTTTGTGCTTATACTAACATAATTTGGCGAACCGTGCAAGTGGAAGGCTTTTCTTGCGTAGTTAAAGTGAAAGCGGTGCACTTTTATACCGAACCCCCAACTGAATCCAACAGTTGAAATGCGGCTATCCACCTGTGTTTCCTGTCTCAGCCGGTAGTTGTATCCAAAACGGATCGCAATGTTCCTAACCGGCATTAATTCACCACCAACCACAACATGTCGCATAACTCCGTCGAGAATCGTAGAGAACTTATCTTCCTCAACAATTTCGCCTGTAAATGGATCGCGTTTTGTTCGGGCAGGATCGTGATAAGTGAGATCCCATTGATGCAAGTGTGTAAACAGAATTGAGTAGCGAAATGGCAGGTGCTGCAGCCTGTTTGAGAGTCCAACTTGCAGGTTGAAGGGTAATGGTTCGTTTATTCCGCTAAATGAGGTTAATTGCCTGCCAATATTGCTTGCAATTACTGTTACAGAAAGCCCGTTTTGCAATCGCATCATACCAGCTACATCTACTGCAAAGCCAAAACTGTTGTATGTTTCGAGGGATGAGTTAATGGCTTTAATGTTTGCTCCGATCGAAAAAACTGAATCTAATTGTCGGCCCCAGCCTATAATCAGTGCGGTTTCTCCGGCCTGGAAAGTTCCGAGTGTTTCGCCAATATCATTGGTGTGGGTAAAGCTGCCGTAATCAATATATTTCACTGTTCCTACAAAGCTACCCAACTTATTGAATGTGTTACCATAAGAAGCAGAACCATAACTAATTCCGCTGAAATAGTTCACCATATTCAGAGACATCTGCCTGTTTAACTCAGGATTAATCAGTGCTGGGTTCGCTATTGCGAAATTTATGTCATGATCCCAGGCCCCTACAAAATCGCCTCCCATAGCTGCAACTCGTGGAGAAGTAGGCAGGGTGAGAAACTTGTAGGTATTGCGTGCTGCAGGTTGGGCATTAACTACAGATGCCAAAACCACAATAACCGAAATCAGCAGGAATTTAATCGCTTTCTTCACGGTAAATGGATTAGTTTCCGAAATTCTGGAGACAAACTGTAACGCAAAAATAGGCAGTTTATTACTTTTCGCTACGGTTGCACGATCAAAGAGTGAAATTGTAAGTAAAAGTAATTTCAGGCTCTCTTACGCTGGTTCGTAAATAAGCAACAGCCGCATCAGAATTAATGCGGCTGTAGACAAAAGCAATCGCTAAGTAGGTTAATGCTTAATTACCACCTTTTCTGTGATTGTGTGTTTGTTGGACCTAAGAATCAGGAAATAAACTCCGTTAGGGAGTCCTTCTGTAGGAATCTGCAACTCTTTTTCCTGAGCAGTATTAACCTCTTGAGTCAACACAGGCATAGTAAAACGGTTGGTTAAGGTTAGTGTAAAGACCTCATCAATGTCCTCGTCGAATTTCACATTCAAGAACGAAGTGGCAGGGTTGGGAAATACCGTAACATTATTCTTCGGCCAAACAATCAAGGAGAAAGTAGCATCGCTTTCATCCATAACGGTTAGATCCAAAATACTCGAAACTCTTATTTTGAACTGGGTGCCTAAGGTTTGTGTAACTGGTATATCCCAAACATATGTTGAGCCGACCACGTTTGTGGCAATTAATGACACTTCTGGAGGAGTCGTAGAATAATTCACGAGTTCGAGCGTCATAGGCTCAATTACGTCATCAATCCAGGAAATCAGATAGCTTGAGCCAACACCCAGAATTTCTCCTCCGTTGGGATGGAATATCTGAATATTTCCGCCAAGAGTTTGAACAATGCTGAAATTGGAATTGCTAATGTCGTTTATTGTAGGGTCATATACGCTTGATATAAGTATCCTGTAATCAGATCCGACAAGTGCCGGATTAACAGGCACATTCCAAATCAAAGTAGTACCAACGGCTGATGTTTCAATTGTAGAAACTACCGTTAATGCCGGATAAGTAACCAATTCTATTTTAACAGGTTCAGGAATATCGTCAATCCAACTTATCAGGTAACTACTACCTGTGAGTAATTGCTCGCCCCCGTTTGGCTGCAGAACTGTAACATAATTGCCCGACGATGCCTTGATACTAAAGAAGTTATCGCTGTGATCATAAATTGTAGACGGAGATATGGTGCTCAGCACTTTAATTTTATAATGTGAACCAAGCGGCTGATTGGCTGGCACAGTAAAATGTAGAGTTGTTCCGTTCAAAATTCCGAGGGGAGTGAACGTAGTTGGAGTTACACCATAATTTACAAGCTCAACATAAACCGGTTCGTTCAGATTATCAATCCAGGAGATCAAATAGGACTGTCCACGGGTCCAATTAATGCCGGGATTATTCGGATTTAAGACTGTGATTGAGCCAATTGAGGCTGTTATTTCGAATTCGTGCAAACTAACTCCTGCAATTGATGGATTAAGCGAACTTGAAATTCTGATTTTATATTTGTTGGAAAGCGGGATCGATGAATCTATCGTCCATAAGTAAGTTGATCCTGCAATATTGTTAGCAACCGGATAAGTTTGATTCGTTACGGTATTAATAAGCTCAATGTTAACCGGATCAGGAACATCATCATTCCACGAAATCAGGTTGGTAGTTCCCCTCACCCACTTAATTCCTGAAACCATGGGTTGTAATACTTCTATAAAACTGCCACTGGATGCTACGATAGAGAAATAGTTGTTGCTGTGGTCAAAAATTGTTGATGGAGAAACCGAACTAAGTACCTTGATTTTATACATATCACCCAATGGTAAATTAGCAGGCACATTGTACACCAGGGTGCTGCCAATTGTATTGCCTATTTGCGTATAGGTATTTGGAGTAACACCATAATTAACTAATTCAATTATAACAGATTCGGCTAAGTTATCGACCCATGAAATAGAGTAAGCATTGCCTCTGGCCCAACTTATGTTGCTCTCATTAGGGTTTAATACAGTTATTGAACCAACCGTTGCTACGATTGAAAAAGTATTTGCACTCATGGCGTTAATTGTGGGATCAAGCGAACTCGACACCTTGATCTTATAAGTATCGGCTAACGGGATAGCTGGCTCAATATTCCATGAATACGTTGAGCCTGAAACGTTTTCTGCAATTGGGATAGTAGCAGATGTAGCTGTGTTTACAAGAGCAATATTGAGCGGCTCAGTCAAATTGTCGTTCCAGGAAATCAGGTAGCTGGAACCTCTAACCCAGCTCAGGTTGGCTATACTGGGTTGCAATACCTCAATCGTGCCGCCTAAGGTTGCAACAATGCTAAAATGGTTATCGCCAAGATCAAACAAATTCCCATCAATCACGCTCGACACTTTAATTTTAAACAAATCACCCAAAAGCTGATCGGAAGGAACATTCCATATGTATGTTGATCCTTCAACATCTGTTGCAATGAGTTGAGTGGCACCTCCTGGTGAATCATCTACAAGCTCAATTTTTACATTACCAGGCAGGTTATCTTCCCATGCGATAAGATACGGCGAACCTCGCTGTAATTTAATATTTGGCAACGATGGTTGTAGCACTTTAATAGAACCTCCAGCCGGCATGGACGCGATTGTGAAGAAGTTTGCGCTCTCGGCAAAATAGCTGTTATTTACTGTGCTGGTAATCTTAATCTTATAATTTGTGCCAACCACTGTTCCGGAAGGTATGGTCCAAGTGTAAGTACTCCCTTGAACTGAAGCAGCAATGGGAATGGTTACTGGTGTGTTGATGTTAGTATAATCAACAAGATCAATCTTCACTGGGTTCACAAAATTGCTGGTCCAGGAAATCCAGTAAGTCGAGCCAATCACCCAATGAATGCCTGCATCATTTGGTTGAATAATCGTGATAAAGGGTGCTGAGTGCTGGCTGTTTGCGTTACTCCCGAATAGCAGTAATATGCTAACCAAAAGCAACTTTCTGCAAAGATTTATCATAGTTTTCATGTTGGAAGGTATTTGGTGTTTCATAAAATTTGATGATTATCACTTTAAAATAATAAGTTTCAATGTTTTAGATCGTGTTCCAGATTTAATTGCGATAAAGTACATCCCACCTGGTAAATCTGTAGTGTTTATGCCAATTGTGTGAGTTGCGCCTGGTAATTCCTGGCTTAGCAGTGTTTTTAGCCTGATCCCTGCAAGGTTCAACAATTCTGCATGAACTATGGCATTTTGACCAAGGTTTAATGTTAGTTGTGTAAAATCCTTAGCGGGATTAGGGAAGCATACAGCGAATAGATCAATCTGCAAATTATCATTCGGAATTTTTGTAATGATTGACATGTAGGTTGCCAACGCTTTATAACCCACATAATAGTTTTTTAGTAAATTGTAGTTGTGGGCAAGAGTGATCAATTGGTCCTGATCCTGTATCCATACTTGTCCATCCCAGCTAAAATGATTACAAAATGTGGCGTTACCATGTTCGTCGAAACTAATGGTTGAAAACGCATTGTTTACCCATGCTCCATCTGCCCAGAGTTCATGTAAAGTAGAAGTAATCCCGCCAAAAACATTGTGCGCAAATTGTTCACGTTCAAGGTTATTCCACTGTTGAAACAGCCAAACCTCCCCCACTGCTTCTGTTAAGAAACCTGTTTCATTGTAAGAGTAAGAATATTTCTCGCTGTTCTCCCATATTCCGGAGTTCCAATATTGACCAATATATGTTATGGACTGTCCGCTAGCGTTGTAATTATAGGTTTCCCTGTAGTAGAACTCCCACCCTGATACAGTCCAGTTTTCAACCGTTCCGTTCAGCATATTGTTGTTATTGTCGTATTCATAAATAAATCGCTGATCGTTTTCCCATGCATTGCTTATCCAGTGTTGCTTAACACTAGTAATCAGGTTTCCTTGAGGATCAAAATTACTGATGATAAAGCGATCGTTAGTCCATGTGTTATTTAACCACACTTCCAGAAGAAAAGATGTATTATTTCCGGCAGAGTTGTAGGTATATGTTCCCTTGTCGAAATTAGTCCAATATCCCTCATGCCAAAACTCACGTGTATAGTCCGTAAGTAAGTTATTCGCACTATAGGATCGCGTTAATCTGTTAGTATTAACCCAGTTATTATTTTCCCAAATTTGCCATGTTGAGCTTAACTGGTTGCCATGGTCATCGTAGGTGCAATTTTCCAATGCCAGGTTAACCCAGTCGGCTCCCTGAATAATCTGTATTAGCACAGATAATTTATTTCCGCTTACATCGTAACTGTAAATAAAACGCCTTGGGTTCTGAACTACAGAATAAACAATCACGGTATCGGGTAAAAACACCACAGCGTTTCGCTGCTCTTGGGAAGGATTAGAAGCCAAAAATCTGTCAAAGTCAAGTCTGCGTTTGAAATTGGCAGGTAATTCAAGCGATTGTTCCTTTTGCTGAGCCAGCGGAATATAACCATGCTCTACCTCAGATAAAACGCTCTTGATTGGTTGTGCCTGTATTCCATAAGGAAAAACCAAAGCACCGATCAGGATTACTACATTACCAAAACATCGTAGCTTTCCAATCATTGAAGCCATTTTAAGTTGACAAATAAAAGGAAACCTCTAAAAAAACATAGATGGCATTTTAATATATCAATAATAATACCAAAAACAATAACATTACAGTATATGAAAGTGATTCAATTAGTTACAAAACACATTGATTAACTTGTAAATATTCAAAAACTCCTGTTTCGGGACTAAAAATGCTGTTTTGGAAAAATTTTGAAATCGATTGTAGTTTAGACGCTATAGAAAAATGAATTAGCTCCTATGTTGTTCATATTCAGCCGATTTTATTCATCAATGTTTTATAAAAAATTGTCCGGAAAGTGTTTAGGGCAAATTGCACATGTCCTGAATTGGGAAAATTCTTGCATTTATTGATTTTAGTGTGCGATTTCATACCCATAAAAAAACATAGAGAAATAAAATTGAAGTGTACGTTCAGAAATATAACATAAAGCTAACTATTCAAATGGCTAAATTATTTGAAATTTAGTGCGTTTATTCACAACCGGCAGAAGTTAAATTCCAATGCGTTCTTTCGCATTAGAAAATCGGTGCTGATTTTGAAAATTTCAGGAGAGTGCGGAATGAATCATTAAAACTTGTTCCAGTAATGGGGCATTACCATCGTTTTTGATTACATAATCCGCAAGTTTGATAAGCTCTTCTTCCTGTAGCTGGTTATTTATCCTCTGCTTTACAGTCGTTTCGCCAATCCCATCGCGTTCAGTTACGCGTTTTATTCTGACTTGCTCATTTGCAACAACCAGGATTGCTGCATCAAGGTTCTTGTAATATCCGGTTTCAAATATTATAGCAGCTTCGTACAATACATATTTTTGTTGATTATGATTTAGCGCAAAAAGGGCGAATTGTTTCCGCACTTCCGGATGTATAAGATTGTTAATAAAAACAAGGTTCTCTTGATTTCCGAACACTTTTTCGGACAGGGATTTACGATCGGGCAAACCAGTGCTGCTGTTGAGGATGCTATCACCAAATCTGTTGTGCAGCGCTTCTATCACTTTGCTGCTATTCAAAATATGGTGCCCGGCAATGTCGGCATTAAAAACCGGAACGCCAAGATTTTGAAAAATCATGGCAACGTAGCTTTTCCCACTTCCGATATTTCCGGTTAGACCCACCCTTTTCATGGCTTTTCAATGCGTTGTTCGTATCAGGATGTACTCAACTTGTGCAGGCTCTACACGAGTTATCCTTACAAATCCCGGCCATTCTGTGATCTCAACATTCAACTTTGATTTCTTGGGTAATACCGGTTTAGGACAGCGTACTTTTGCCTGAAACTGGCTGATGTCGGCCCTTTTATAATCTTCAAGGGCTACAAGATATGTTACACTGACTTCTTCAGGAAACAACCTGATATTGAATTCTTCCGAATTACAATCTGTTAATAAAGGTAAAACCACTGATGCTTCAGTAAACCTTCTGATACTCATTTTTAATTGCACCTTGTCTGGATCTAACGATACAGGATATTTCGATGCTGGAACAAGCAGAGGCAACACCACATTAACATCGTTTTTCAAAAGTCCTAAATCCGTTTTCTTAGATTGAACTGACCGAATTTCCTTCAGATCATCGGCAAAACCTTCTATAAGAACCGAATCAGGCGTTATGATAACAGAATCGTATAACATGAATTGCTGACCTAACTGATACGTTATCAAAGGTTCGATGGGAACTATTTTTTTGCTTTTGGCTGCTAAGACCAAGTTGAGTGTATCGGGAGATATGTTGTGTATATTGTTTGTCAGGGGGAACTGTGTTCCAAGTTTGCGTTCCAGTGTTGATGACAACAACAGCCCATCGTAAAGGCGGCCTCTTCGTCGAAGTCTTATATCAGAGATGTCTACTTCGATTGTGTCGTTATGTATAAAGAATCGTTGCATAGCAATGCTCACACCAGGTGCGTTCATCCCAACAGTTAAACTAGATGTTGATGCTTCAAGGAGGATAAGTCCGGGAGGAGGTTCCACATATCTAACTGGGAATGTGAAGGCGGCGCTATAATCGCCGGATAGTTTAATAGTTAGCCAGATCAGTGTAGAAAAAAAAAGAAAGAGAATAAAAGCCGGAAACTGTCTGTTCAACCGGTTTCCGGCATTTTTTTTTTGAGGATCACCTTTATGGAGCAAGGTTTCCAATGGTTAAAAGTAAGAAGGTTATGTTTTCGATGTAAGCTGCTGGGAGCCATCCATGGCCACAGCAGTTTTTTCGACACGTAGCTTCATTCCGCCTTCAACTTCGATAGTAAAGGTAGTTTCCTGTATCTCCACTATTTTACCGTGAATTCCTCCTATTGTGATTACTTTATCACCTTTCTTGATCCCCTCTCGAAACTTTTTCTGTTCTTTTGATTTCTTTATTTGTGGTCTTATAAAGAAAAGGTAAAAGATGACAATGATCAGCAGCAGGAATATTAGCGATCCGAATCCTCCCCCTTCCTGGCCTTCCGCTGGCGGCATAAAAAGCAGTAAATTGGTTAGCATAATTGAATAAATTTTAGTTTGTTATTATTAATCAAAAATAATCATTTCGTAGAATAGAGCATAATTTAACATTACAACAACACAACTTTTAGCATTTCATATCAAATGATCAATCTATGTTTGAAGTTGTTGCTTACATAGTTTCTGGAGTAACAACTTCGGCGCGAATAGTCAAAGGGATGATATTCGGCTGTGTGTTTGCCATTATTTTAACCGTTTGCACCTGTGCGCCTCTTCTTCCCCTGCTATCAAAAGCAACTGAAATCACACCGTCTTCGCCAGGGCGCAACGGTTCGCGTGGGTATTGTGGTACTGTGCAGCCACAAGAGGAGTTAACCCTCGTTATCAGCAAAGGAGCGTTTCCGGTGTTGGTAAATCTGAACGAAAAACTAACCTTTTCGCCTTGAATGATCCTCCCAAAATCATGTACCTGGCGCTCAAACGTAAAAGCAGGAAGCTGCACATCTTTAGCTTGTTCGCTTGCCGAAAGAGGATTTTCGATGAGATCGGCAGGAAGCTTTCCCGCGCCGGCTCGTTGTTCGCACGAGGGCAATAGTATTGCCAGAAAAAGCGAAAAAACAAGAAAATTTAACTTGCGGTTCATGATATGCTTTATAACAAAAATATTCTTTTGCAAATATAATACTAGTTTTCGATGAGTCCGCGTCCTGTTTTCAAAATCTTCCCTTCCGATTTGAAGTCATTTATCAATTTGTCGAGAATTCCGTTGACGAACAACTTGCTTTTTGGGGAGCTATATTGTTTCGAAAGCTCAATGTATTCATTCAGAGAAACTTTAATCGGTATCGAAGGAAAGTAGAGCAACTCACTGATTGCCATTTTTATCAATATGCTGTCCATCAGTGCTATTCGCTCGAGTTCCCAATTATCGGCCTTCATTGCAATCAAATTATCGAACTCATTGTTGTGGACAATTGTGCGGCTTAAAAGATCGCGTGCAAATTGCTTTTCCTCGGTTTCATTTAATTTATCGGGAAACAGTTCCGGTAAGGGGGTATCATGGTTGTATGTAGTTTTGATATCTTTAACTGTTTTTATTGCCATCACCATGGCAGTGTCGAAGTCGTCGGACCAGTATAGGTTCTTTTCTTCAAACAATCCCTGTAACAACGATGAGGGATACAAAACATTACTGATTATGCTCGTTACGATCTCCTTGTCGGCATTCAACGAAGTTGATGCTGCATTCATATATTTGTTGTAATCGTCGTTATTTCGGATTTCGTTGAAGAAATTCCTAAGCATTTCTGTTTCATCCGACCAGTTAATCTTATACTTTGCGATTTTTTTCAACAAGTCGTTGTTCTGGCAAAGATACAATAGCGCCCTGTTCTGGAGAAAGCGTGTGTTAGGGTTGACCTCTTCAGTTGTTGGCAGGAACTTTCGCTTTGCCTCATCGGTTCGGTTCTCAAAAAAGTCCCTGATCTCAAAAAGAAGTGAAAGTATATGAATGTAAAGTTCGTAAAGCCTTTCGATATTACGCAACAACTGCCTTTCAGCGATGGGGATGTTATTGTCGTGGTTTAGTAGGAACGCGTAAAGGCTCTGCATTACCTTAACTCGTATTAACCTTCTGCTCAGCATTTTGATAAATATAATTTAAAAATCCATCTGTAACAAGAGCTGCAAAACTACTATTTTTTCGTCGTAGCGTGAATTCTTGCTCTTTGACAAGGAACGAGTCAATATTTTTTTAGGACTATCAAAATCAAATTTTTATTTTTGCATTGCAGTTAAAGACTATGAGTTACCTAAATAACCAGCAATGCAAGAATTTGAAGGCAAAGAAAAGAGGGGGGAAATTTTCTCTAAGGCAGTGAGAGCAGGTAAAAGAACCTACTTTTTTGATGTAAAAGCAACCAAATCGCAAGATTACTACCTCACCATCACTGAGAGTATACGCAGATTTAACGACGAACAGGGAAAGTTCTTTTACGAAAAGCACAAAGTGTATCTCTACAAAGAGGACTTTGAAAAGTTTGAACAAGGGCTTCGTTCGGTAATCGGTTTGATTGAAACCGGAAAGTTTCCTGAGCCGGGAATCACTGAAAAAGACGAAGGTATTTCTTCAGGCAAACAGGACACTTTCAAGGATTTGTCCAAAGATGAAGAAGTCGGACGGTAGTTTCGATAGAATGCCTGTTTTTCGTAAGTAAGCTATCTTTCATGCGGTTATGCAGATGGCAAGTAATAATATCCCAAAACTTGTCAACAATTGGTAAGGTTCCCTGATATGTGTTTTATAAATTGTAATTTTGTCGCGTAACTATAACGTCATTTATGTTGATTTGCTGATAATTAAGAATCACCAATACTTTTTTCAATTATATTTAATGATTTAATGATGGGCAAAGTAATTACCATTGCGAACCAAAAAGGGGGCGTGGGAAAAACCACCACTGCCATAAACCTTGCTGCTGGTTTCGCTGTTCTTGAATTCAAAACGCTGCTTATTGATGCCGATCCACAGGCCAATTCAACCTCCGGCGTAGGCTTTGATCCCAAAAACATAAAAACCAGCATTTACGAATGCATTCTTGACGAGGTGGCTCCCAAAAACATTATACTGAATACACAAACTCCATTTTTAGATCTTATTCCTGCTCATATTGACCTTGTTGGAGCCGAAATTGAGATGATTGAACTACCCAACAGGGAAAAGATGATGCGTCGGATAACCGAACAACTCAGGCAGGAATATGATTTTATCCTGATTGACTGTGGACCTTCGCTCGGATTGATTACAGTTAATGCCCTTACTGCAGCCGATTCGGTTATTATTCCAGTACAGTGCGAATATTTTGCTCTCGAAGGGCTTGGCAAGCTGCTTAATACTATAAAAATAGTGCAGTCGAGGCTAAATCCACAACTCGATATCGAAGGAATCCTCCTTACAATGTACGACTCAAGGCTCAGACTTTCGAATCAGATTGTAGATGAAGTAAAGGCTCACTTTCAGGAAATGGTGTTCGATACCATTATCAATCGGAATATCAAACTAAGCGAAGCACCAAGTTTTGGTCAAACTATTATCATGCACGATTTGAACAGTGTAGGGGCAATAAATTACCTCAATCTTGCCCGTGAAATACTTCAAAAAAACAACCTTACTCCGTTAAGAAAGAAAAATGATTTAACCTAATACCAACGATGAATCAAAAGAAGAGAGCTCTCGGAAGAGGGCTTAATGCCATCCTGCAAAGTCCCGATACAGATATCACCTCAAGAGATATTTCAGGCGATTTTGTTGCCGGAGCTATTGCCGAAATCCCTATAAATCTAATTGAAGCAAACCCCTATCAACCACGAGACTCGTTCGAGGTAGAATCATTGAAAGAACTTACACAAAGCATTCGAGAGCAAGGAGTTATTCAACCGGTGAGTGTTCGCAAAATGGGATATGACAAATATCAGCTAATATCTGGCGAACGCAGGTTGAGGGCATCAATAATGGCCGGACTGGAAAAAATACCTGCCTATTTAAGAGTGGCCAACGATCAGCAAATGCTTGAACTGGCTCTGGTGGAGAACCTTCAGCGTGAAGACCTCAATCCCTTAGCTATTGGAATCGGTTTTCAGAGGTTGATTGAAGAATGCAACCTTACACAAGGGCAACTCAGTGAAAAAGTAGGGAAAAACCGTTCTACTATTGCCAATTATATCCGCTTATTGAAACTGCCTGCTGCAATTCAGGTTGCACTACGCGATGGGAAACTTACAATGGGACATGCACGCGCTCTTATCAACATTGAAGATGAGCCCACACAAATCGCAATCCTGAACAACATTCTGAACAAAGACTTATCGGTAAGGCATGTTGAGAGTATTGTCAGAAATCTGAACAAGGAACCCGAAGACAAAAGCCCACTCAAGGAAAAAAATGAAGCTTTACCTCCACATATTGAAACAATTAGAACAACCATTTCCGAAAAATTTGATACTCCGGTCAATATCAGGTTCAATAATAAAGGCAAGGGACACATCGTTATCGCTTTCCGGACGCAGAACGAAATGGACAGGGTACTTAACCTGCTTACTCAGTAGCACTGTAGACCATTTAACCATCTGCCCGAAATGACAGACTAACCAACTGCAAGCAATGTCAGTTCTAATTTCTTTAGTGCCTGCCAATTATGCAAATAAACCACGCACTGCAATTAGTTCAATAACTACAGGATTTATTATCGTGGCGCTTATGTTGGTTAATACAGTATCAATAGCACAAGACACAACTCAAATACAGATTGCGCATCGGGTGCATTGCCCTGAAAGAGCCACATGGTATGCGTTGGCTTTACCAGGATTGGGGCAGGCATATAATCGAAAGTTTTGGAAAATCCCGATTGTGTACGCCGGATTTGCAGGCTTAGGATACAATGCCCATATCAACCGAATTGAATTTCTCAAATTCAGAGAAGCCTTTCAACATGTTCTTAATCAAGACACTATCCCTATTAACAATCCATATATTGACCGTTACAATTTGCAGCAGCTCAGGCAAGGCATGGACTTTTACCGAAGAAACATGGAGTTTGGATATATCCTTACTGGCTTCTGGTACATTCTTACTGTGCTTGATGCCGTGGTTGATGCTCATCTGTTTGACTATGACATCAGCGAAGAACTTTCGCTTAGAGCCTCCCCTGTTATGCTGCCAAATTTAGCCTCAAGACGATATATTTCAGGAATGACATTAACTTTGCGATTTTAAACATCAACCAGTGAATATTGCGCTAATTGGATATGGAAAAATGGGCAAGGAAGTTGAACGAATTGCCCTTGATCGGAATCACAACGTTTTATTCAAAATTGACAACCCTGATTTGTGGCCATCTGCTGAAGAACTGGCAGTCGTAAACGTTGCAATTGAGTTCTCAATGCCACCGGCAGCGTTCAGGAATATTCTGAAATGTTTCGACCACTCTTTACCTGTAGTTTCTGGTACAACAGGGTGGAACGATCAGTTGCATGAGATACAGCAAATTTGCAGGGAAAGGAATCAGGCTTTTTTTTACGCTCCTAACTTTAGCTTAGGAATGAATATTTTTTTCGAAATAAATAAACGCCTCGCACAATTGATGAACGACCGCGAGCAATACGACGTAAGCATTGAAGAGATTCATCATGCTGCTAAATTAGATTCACCAAGTGGTACAGCGGTCGCTTTAGCCGATCAGATCATCGGGCAATTGGGTCGCAAAACAAAATGGATTAACCAGCAAACTGCCAAAAGCGAAGAATTATACATACGTTCGGTTCGCACCGGATTGGTTCCAGGAACTCATCTGGTGTCGTACAATTCTGATTATGACACCGTTGAAATTCGTCACGAGGCTAAAAACCGGCGCGGGTTTGCACTCGGTGCTGTTCTGGCTGCCGAGTGGATAAAGGATAAAAAAGGAGTTTTTGGCATGCATGATCTGATGTTCGGTAGATGCCCACAACAATAATCAATACAAACCTGCTATGATTGTACTTATTATCTCTACACTGATTTTCCTGTTCTTTCCTGTGCTATTGTGGAAAATCTACACTAAAGCCGGCCACCCTGGGTATATAACCATAATTCCGATGTATAATTATTACATCTGGCTCCGTCTGGTCGAAAAACCATGGTGGTGGATTTTGCTGCTTTTGGTGCCTTTCATAAATGCTTTTATGGTTATTCTGCTAATTGTTGAAATACTAAAGTGTTTCAGGAAGCGTGGGCTGCATCAACAAGCTGTTGGGGTGATATTTCCATATATTTATCTGCCATTTCTTGGCGCATCGGCTAAGGAGCAATATACACATCCATCTAAATTACCAGAATACAAGAAAACTGTTGTCCGCGAATGGGTTGATGCTTTGTTGTTTGCAGTGATTGCCGCTACTATTATCCGCATGTTTTGGATAGAAGCCTACACTATTCCTACATCCTCGATGGAGAAGTCATTGCTTGTTGGCGACTTTCTGTTTGTGAGTAAGTTTGCCTACGGCCCTAGATTTCCCAACACGCCTATTGCATTTCCATTTGTTCATCATACTATGCCTCTTTCTGAATTCCGAAAATCATATGTTGAGTGGATAAATTTGCCTTACTACAGGTTTCCCGGATTAGGAAATGTAAGAAGAGGCGATGCAGTAGTGTTTAACTATCCCGATGGCGATACAGTGGCTTTGCGAGTGCAAAGCCGCAGCTACTACGAACTGATCAGAGAATTTGGCAGGCAAAGGGTTTGGACCGATGAGCAGAACTTCGGTAGAATCATTTCGCGTCCGGTTGATAAACGTGAGAATTACATCAAACGATGCGTAGCGCTGCCAGGCGATACGCTGCAGATCACTGACCAGATAATTTACATCAACGGCAAGCCACAAGAGGAGCGTCCAGATTTGCAATTCAGATATTACGTCCGCACTACTGGCTCACGGATTAGCAAAAGGCTACTCGATAGGCTTGATGTCAGCGATGAAGTGATGACTGTTGGCCCAGGAGAATTCTATATGACCCTCACAAAAAATGCCGCAAGCGAACTCGAAAAAAATCCTGATATTGTGGAAGTTAGAAGGATAATTCATCCTCAGGGAAGTTGGCAACATTTTGTTTTTCCTTTTGATTCGCGCTTTCCGTGGAATGTTGACAATTTCGGCCCTATAGTAATTCCGCAGGCAGGCGTAACAGTTGAAATCAATACTTCAAATATCATGCTCTATGAGAGGATCATAACAGCATACGAACACAATGAGTTGGAAATCAAAAATAATCGCATATTTATCAACGGTGTTGAAACCGATAGTTACACATTTGAACAGGACTATTTCTGGATGATGGGCGATAATCGCCACAACTCGGCCGATTCACGCTTTTGGGGTTTTGTTCCTAACGACCATATTGTTGGAAAAGCTGTTTTTGTCTGGCTTTCGCTCGATAGAACTAAGCCGTTGCTTGGTGGCAGAATCCGATGGGATAAGATGTTGCGGAGAGTGAATTAAAACTTTTAGTAAATTTGGCTGTTTCCAAACATAAGAATGGCTATAGAAAAGAATCAAATAAAGCACAACGTGCTCAAGGCGGAGCAACAACCACAGGTCAAAAAAAAGGCAACAAAAAAGAAAAAGACCTGGTCGCTTAGCTTTTTGAGAGATGAAAGATATCATCTCAGTACGGGTGTATTTCTCATTTTGCTGTCTGTTTACCTTACTGTTTCGTTTGTTTCCTATCTCGGAAACTACTTTACCTGGGGGGCCGATGAGCTTGCTGCGCAGTCGGGGTGGAACCAGATCTTGTTTGATAGCACTATGATTGTAAATAACTGGGGCGGACGACTTGGCGCTGCTATCTCATGGCAGTTGGTAAAGAATGGATTTGGGGTCGCCTCATTTCTGATTCCTTTAATCACCTTCGCTGCAGGAATCAATCTAACGCTGAAAAAGACAGTAGTCAATTTTTGGCAGTTTCTAAGATTTGGCATCGTGCTGTTATTATGGCTGAGTATCACCCTGGGTTTCTTCTTCGGAGCAAACGAGTATGCAGTTCTGGCTGGAGTAGTTGGGGTTGAGGGCAGCCTCTGGCTCGAAGGGCTGATGGGTAGGATTGGAACTGCCGCAGTGCTACTGTTCGTGATTATAACGTTCCTGGTTTTTGCTATTAACTTCTCATTTAGATGGTTTTCAACCAAAAATAAAACAGACGATAAGCAGCCATCCCGGGAAGATGATTATCAGGGTAAATCGAGCAATTCGAGCATTCCACGCAGCGACAAATACAATACTCGTGAATTCGCAATTGAACCTGAGGATACGGAGACAGTAACTTTTTTGAGTAATAAGACAAATCTACCGGAGGATCCAAAAAGCGTAAAAAAAGTAGACACAATTCCGGGTGATTCGGAGAATATCAGCGGTGGCAGATTTCGTGATATGCAAGCTACAGAACCACACCACACCAAGACCGATCCCTCAAACAAAACAACACAGCCACTATCCCAAGGGGATGTGGAGTTTACTGTTGAACGCACTTCGCCAGATAACAATGGCGCAAGAAATGTTGAACATTTCACAATTGACACTCCCTATGACCCAACACTGGAACTTTCCGGATATGTTGTTCCTACCACTGACCTATTAGATGACCATCCAATTCGGGGCAGGAAGGTTGAAAGAGAAGAACTTGAGGCAAATAAAGAGCGAATCGTACGAACTCTCAACAATTACTCAATTCAGATAGATAAAATCAAAGCTACACCTGGCCCTGCCGTAACACTCTACGAAATAATTCCTGCTCCCGGCATACGGATCTCGAAAATAAAAAACCTCGAAGATGATATCGCACTAAACCTTTCGGCTCTTGGAATAAGAATCATTGCTCCTATTCCAGGCAAAGGGACAATTGGAATTGAGGTTCCAAACCAAAACCCTGAAATAGTTTCCCTAAGGTCGGTACTAAACTCCGAAAAGTTTCAAAGCAGTTCGTATGAGCTTCCATTTGTGATGGGAAAAACCATTTCGAATGAAACATGGATGGCCGACCTTACACGGTTACCCCATATTCTCATGGCAGGCGCCACTGGTCAGGGAAAATCAGTGGGATTAAACACAATAATTGCATCGCTGCTATACAGGAAACATCCATCGCAGGTGAAGTTTATCATGATAGACCCTAAAAAAGTAGAGCTAACGCTCTATTCAAAGATTGAGCGTCATTTTCTGGCTAAACTCCCCGACAGCGAAGAAGCTATCATTACCGACACAAGGAAAGTAGTAAGAACGCTTAATTCGCTCAACATCGAAATGGATACCCGTTACAATCTTCTGCGCGACGCTCAGGTTCGCAATATAAAGGAATACAATACAAAATTCATTGCCCGCAAGCTTAACCCCAACGAAGGTCATCGCTATCTTCCCTATCTTATTATAGTCATTGATGAGTTTGCTGATCTGATAATGACTGCCGGCAAAGAGATTGAGCTACCTCTTACTCGGCTTGCACAACTTTCGCGCGCCATTGGCATACACCTGATTATTGCCACCCAGCGGCCATCAGTCAACATCATCACAGGTTCGATAAAGGCAAACTTTCCAGCCCGTTTTGCTTTTCGTGTGATCTCAAAAATAGACTCACGCACTATCCTCGATTCTGCTGGCGCTGAACAACTTATTGGAAGGGGCGATTTACTCATCTCCACCGGAAGTGAGCTGATCCGCCTGCAATGTGCTTTCGTAGATATCCACGAAATAGAGCGTATAACCGATTTCATCGGGTCACAACGCGGTTATCCCGATGCCTTTCATCTGCCCGAATATTATGAAGAAGGCAGCCAGGAAGCAGAATTATTCAATCCTGAAGAACGTGACGAACTTTTTGAAGATGCCGCAAGAATCATTGTAGCTCATCAGCAAGGATCAACCAGCCTGCTTCAGCGAAAACTAAAGCTCGGATATAATCGTGCAGGCCGGATTATTGATCAGTTAGAAAAGGCCGGAATTGTTGGCCCGTTTGAGGGGAGCAAAGCACGTGAAGTGAAAGTAGCTGGCGAATTCGCATTGGAACAATTTTTGAAGGACTTGAGAAACAGAAATGAATAGAATTATTTTATGACCACCACAAAACAACTTCTAACCATAATCATTGTCGTGCTTGGCTTGAGTGCTACGGCCCAAGTAAAAAAAGCTTCAGCTATACTCGACAAAGCAACTGAAAAAATCAGTAGCTATAATACTCTCAAAATTGAATTCAACTATTCAATGGAAAACAAATCGCAAGGAATTCATGAAACCTTTTCAGGAACCCTGATTTCGAAAGGCGATAAATACCGTATTGAGGTTGCCGGACAGCAAATCATTAGCGATGGGGTAACAGTTTGGACATACCTTGAATCTGTTAGTGAGGTTAAAATTAACACCGTTGAAGAAGGGAGCGAAGGATTCTCGCCTACCGGCTTTTTACTGAATTGGAAAAACAACTACAAACCTGTATCTTTCAAGGAGGGTGAGAACCATACAACTGTGGTACTTCACCCGATACACCCTTCTACATTTAACAGGGTTGAGATTGAACTCACAAATGCCACAAACGACCTTAGGGCTATCCGGTTGAGCGATGCCAGCGGAAATCAATTTTCATACATAGTGAATAAACTCACTCCAAACGTTGCCACTAAAGACACTGACTTTGTGTTTGATGCAAAAAGACATCCAAATGTAGAGGTGATTGACCTCCGATAATAAAAATTTGTCAGGACTCCTTTACAACCTTCGGTATGCTACATGCACACAATTGAGCCAACCGGAATCTGGAAACATCTGTACGACGCTTCAGACGACAGGCGCTCGCCATTTTATGGTCGGGTATATAACGAAACTCTTTGCACGCACGCAGTCTACAATTATTATGTACATCCACTATGGGATTATATTGGTTCTTCTACTCTTTATGTAAAATTGCTATATGCCGACTATAGCAAACAGTTTTGCATCATCGAGCTAATGGGCGAATGGAACGACTGCCTGTATAACGACATAATGTACCTGAAACGGGAAGTAGCCGACAGCCTAATGGCTCAAGGTATAAATAAGTTTATCGTGATCGGCGAAAATGTTCTAAATTTTCACGCTTCCGAAAACGACTACTATGCCGAATGGGCTGACGATATTGAGAATGGTTGGGTTGTAGCTATGCATTTGCGCAAACATGTAATTGCAGAATTCAGAACAATTTTTGTCGACTCCTACATGGCTATGGGCGGACAATTCAACCATATCAACTGGCGCACATTGCAACCACATCAACTATTAAGTGTAGTTGAAGATATTTTAACGCGGCGGCTTACAAATAGCAACGACCTGTAAATATGAAACAGCACTACGATATCATTATACATGGAAAAGTTCAGAACGTGGGGTTTCGTTACTACACGCAGAAGAAAGCTAATGAACTACAGATAAACGGTTTTGTAAAAAATCAATCTGATGGTTCAGTTTATATCGAAGCCGAAGGCGACGAAAAGGAGTTGCAAGCATTTTTATTATGGTGTCATCGTGGTCCTCAATGGGCAAGGGTTGATAACGTTACAGCCAACCCGGCACCAATCGCTGGTTATAACGGATTTACGGTACAATAGGCTAAATAGCAGCCTACTAGTTATTTTGAATTGTAAGCCTCCAGAGGAAACCTTTTGTTCTTGTTTATATTTTATCAACCCACCCTCTAAGGATCTCCCGCTTCCCCAAAGGCCCGGGCAACCGTTCGACCCTGAAGCCCGCCCGCTGAAGTTTGCGCCTTACTTCGCCCTTGGCACAGTAGGTTACTATTCGTGCACCAGCCACGCAGGCACGAAACAGTTTTTCGAAAACCTCCTGACTCCATAACTCAGGCTGAACCGTTGGCGCAAAGGCATCGAAATAGATCAGATCAAATGCACGGTAAGGGATTTTTGCTTCTGCTAATCCTGACTTCTGTTTCATAAAGATAAACTGTTCAGAGATTCTGATCTGAGTATTCCAGGATGCGTTGTGCAGTTTCATGATCCAGTTGCTGGCCTCACTATTACCAAGCATTTGCGGATAATTCAACAGTTTCCATATCTTTTCATCAAGCGGAAAGGGTTCAAGGGCACAATAAGTAACCGTGCATTGGGTTGCTTTTGATTCTAAGCATGTCAGTAAAGCATTCAAACCGGTTCCAAAGCCAACTTCAAAAATATTAACATGGTTGGATTTGCGTGCGTAAAATCCGGCGTTAATAAATATATGCCGTGATTCGGCGATAGCTCCATGAACCGAGTGATAGTGCTCATTTAGTTCCGGTAGGTATATGGTATGCGAACCGTCGGCAGTCGTAATTATTTCCAATTTCATTTGTTATTTTTGCAAATATATTCATGTCGGCAACTGGTTTCACAAATCACACATGGTTGTCGAAATCGTATTGACTATAAGCCTTCACGAGAGTTATGAAACAAAATTAGCCCCAGTTCGTTAAATGCTAAATCAATTTCGAAACAAGAAATCTAAAGAGGAGCATGACCAATATCAAAACAATAATTACAGGAACAGGATGCTACATTCCATCGGTGGTTATTAAAAATAGTCAGTTCACACGTCATAGTTTTTTTGAGAAGGATGAATCTTTTATAGAAAGTCCGGGTGAAATGGTTGTAAGCAAGTTTCACGATATTACAGGAATATCTGAGAGGCGCTGGCTTCAGGCCGATTTAACCTGCTCCGACATAGCTGCCCTGGCTGCCGAAGCTGCAATTGCCGATGCAGGTATTGACCGTGAAACAATCGATCAGATTATCGTTGCTCATAATTTCGCAGATGTAATTGCAGGCACTGTTCAATCTGATATGGTTCCAAGCCTCGCTTCGCGTGTAAAGCATATGTTGAAAATTGCAAATCCATATTGTATCCCTTACGACATCATTTTCGGATGTCCTGGATGGATTCAGGGAATTATTCATTCCGATACCTTTATACGATCGGGTGCGGCAAAGCGATGCCTGGTGATCGGAGCAGAAACTCTATCGCGCGTTAGCGACAAATACGATCGCGACACTATGATTTTCAGCGATGGCGCCGGAGCTGTTATTGTGGAAGCAGGCAATGCAGACGAAAATAGAGGAATACTGAGTACGGCGGCAGTATCCCACACCAACGAAGAAGCCGGCTACCTCTATATGGGAAAATCTAACTCGCCCAATGGCGACACTAAAGTACGGTACATCAAAATGCATGGCCGCAAGGTTTATGAATATTCGCTGATGAATGTGCCGGTGGCTATGAAAACAGCTCTCGACCGTTCGGGAATACCAATTACTGAGGTTAAAAAGGTGTTGCTACACCAGGCAAATGAAAAGATGGATGAGGCTATTGTTAAGCGATTCTTCAGATTATATGGCATTAATGTTGAGATTGATAAAGTTATGCCGATGAACATCAGGGAATTAGGTAATAGTTCAGTAGCTACGATACCAACGCTTTATGATATGATCCTCAAGGGAGAGGTCAAGGGGCATTCAATCAACAAAAACGATATTTTACTTTTTGCATCTGTTGGCGCAGGAATGAACATCAATGCATTTGTATACAGATACTGAGTCGTCAATTTTTTAGTTGTTTTATCGGTTCGATAATACTTTCCTGTTATGTTAGCAAACATCGCTATCAGCAATATTCTGTTTTTGGATATCGAAACTGTACCACAATACGCCTCCTACAGCGAAGTTCCTGATAATTTTCGCAAGCTTTGGGATCACAAAGCAGGAAAAATAAAGCAGAATGAAACAGACACTCCCGAATCACTCTATCAACGGGCGGGTATTTATGCTGAATTTGGAAAAATCATCTGCATCTCAGTAGGTATGATTAGTGAGGCTTCTTTCAAAATCAAATCTTTTGCCGGAGAGGATGAGAAATTATTACTTTCTGAATTTTCCGCGTTTTTGTCGAAGGATTATTTCCGTGCGAACCGTATGCTGTGCGCTCACAATGGAAAAGAGTTTGATTATCCCTATATCGCACGCCGCTTGCTTGTGAATGGCATCAAGCTTCCTCATCTACTCGACATATCGGGGAAAAAACCGTGGGAGGTACAACATCTCGACACTATGGAGCTATGGCGGTTTGGTGATTTCAAAAGCTACACCTCTTTGGAACTCCTGGCATATATTTTTCAAATCCCTACGCCAAAGGACGACATAAAAGGAAGCGATGTTAGCCATGTTTACTGGCAGGAAAAAAACCTTGACCGTATTGTTCGCTATTGCGAAAAGGATGTGATTACAATTGCAAGATTATTTTTAGCGTATCGTGGCGAACCATTATTCGGCGATAACAACATTGTTAAGGTGTAAGCATTTTTAACACGGCTGCGCTGCTATCGCTATGTGATAATTAGCGAAATCAGTCAATTCCAATGGGTTTAATCTTCGTGCTGCAGGAGCTTACTCATAACGGATAGTCTTCGTGGGGGAAATTGAAGATATTATCATGGTTGGGATCACAAGAATAAACACACACACAACCATAGTGCCCAGGTTAAGTAAAAGAAGTGGTATAACCGAAATCTGTACCGGAACCGTTGACACATAATATGACTCCTGTGGTAATGTAATCAACCCCGTGTGTTGCTGCAAAAGAGCCAAACCAAGTCCGATAAGATTCCCCCAGAATAAGCCTTTTAATGTTATGGCTGCCGCAATCGTGAGAAACACTCTTCGCAATGCCTTGTTCTGATAGCCCATTGCCTTTAGAATGCCAATGGTGTTGGTTCGCTCAAGAATTATAATCAACAGCGACGAAATCATCGTAATTACAGCAACCATAACCATGAGCGTGAGTATGATTATTACGTTCATATCCTGAAGCGCCAGCCAGTCGAAAATTTGGGGGTAGAGTTGCCTTATGCTGCTAGCTTCAAGGTAATAATCAATAATCGTGTAAACATCGGCAGTAACTTCGTCGAGATGATCGAAATCATGGAGCAGCACTTCGAATCCAGCTACCTCGTTTTGCTCCCATCCATTAAGTCGCTGAATATGTGCCATATCGCAAATAGCAAAAATCCTATCGAACTCTTCCAGACCTGTCTCATATATTCCTGCGATATGAAATCGTCGGGCACGAACCTGATTATCAATTATGAAATACATTCGTACAACGTTTGAAGTATCGAGATTCAATAGATTAGAGGTAGCAGCAGAAATCAGAATGCCATTGTTAATATCATTGCTCTTAATCTCAAGAGGTTTACCCCGTGTAATACGAGGTGTAAAGAACGACCAGTCGAAATCACTGCCGATTCCTTTAAGAACTATTCCATGAATATCGTCGCCAGTATGAAGAATGCCTGGTAAATGCGCAAATGTTTGCACGTGCCGTATCCGTTTATCGGCAGATAGTTCAGTAAGAAAAGCCTGCTGGCTGCTTATAGGTGGAAGGCTGTAGCCAACATCGGAATCGAATCGCGAAATCTGTATATGCCCACCGAAACCGAGAACTTTTTCGCTAATTTCCCTTTTGAAGCCGGTTACTATTGCAATTGATAGTATCATAACACACATCCCGAGTGCTACAGCAGTAATTGCTATCTTTGCCATTGTTCCGGAAAAACCGTCGGGATTGCGTTTTAGCAACCTTCTTGCAATGAAGATATCTGTATTCAAGTCGCTAAAATTAATTTCTTTGCAAATTAACAAGATTTCCCATTATACACTAAGATGAACAGATTCCTATCCCGGTATATTGTTTTTACACTAATATTCCTGAGTGCATTGCAATGTAAAGCTCCAGTAAATTATAATCTTGCGGCAGCAGATCAATGCAATGTAATAACCGGAGCCATGCAAACAGAGCTTTGGTCGCTGTTGCTAAATGGTAAAACAGTTGCACTTGTTGCAAACCATACAAGCTTGATTGGAGATGTACATCTTGCTGACACCATGATTGCATCAGGGATTGACCTTCGTGTAATATTTTCGCCTGAACATGGTTTTCGGGGCGATGCCGATGCTGGCGCCCATGTAATGGATGGAGTAGACAAGAGAACTGGGATCGCCGTAATCTCACTTTACGGAAAAAAAAAGAAACCTGCCCCAGAGGATCTGAAAGGGATAGATATTGTTGTATTCGATATACAGGATGTTGGTGCCAGATTTTACACCTATCTGAGCACTATGACCCTTGTGATGGAGGCCTGCGCTGAAGCCGGTATTCCATTTGTGATTTTTGACCGTCCGAATCCAAATGGTTTTTATGTTGACGGGCCAGTGCTTAAACCTGGATTTGAATCATTTGTAGGAATGCATCCCGTACCGGTTGTTCATGGCATGACACCCGGCGAATATGCCCGTATGGTGAATGGCGAACTATGGCTGACTGGCCAGAGGCAATGTAATCTCACGGTTATCGGGCTTAAAAACTACACACGCAACACACTGTATCGTCTTCCGGTTAGGCCTTCACCAAATCTGCCCGACATGATTACAGTGTATTTATATCCTTCGCTTTGCTTTTTTGAAGGAACGTTTATGAGCGTAGGGCGAGGAACTGCCAAACCTTTCCGGTTGATTGGGCATCCTGATTACCATGCCGGAGATATCAGCTTTACTCCAGTAAGCATCCCGGGAGCGGCTATCAATCCCCCACACCGCGATGTACTTTGCCATGGTTTCGACTTTAGCTATCTGGCCGATAGTGTCCTTATAAATAAACGGATTTACCTCCAGCCACTTATTGAAGCCGCCCACTTTTTCAAGCACCGCCCCGATTTTTTCAATCGCTTTTTCGACAGGCTGGCAGGAACTGACCAACTACGTAAACAAATTCTCGCAGGGCTGTCGGAATACGAGATCAGGGAGAGTTGGCAACCTGACCTTGAGCGGTTCAGGAAAATGCGCAAAGCCTATTTACTATACGAGTAGGCTTCCCTAATTTGGGGTATGTTGTTTTTGTGCCATAAGTGTGTGTAAAATAATATCTTTGCGTTCTTCGTGCTTCAGGCAATCAGTCAGTTCGCTGAAGTGCTGATTATGAGCGAAAACAAATGATTGTGCGACCCAATGTTAGCTGAATAACGATAAATGAAACAGCGTGAAAATAATTTGTATGGTTTTCAAAAATAATGATCCATTTTAAGAATTATGGCTTGGTACACAAAAACCGACGAACGCAGCAAAAGCACCCATACGCCCATTTGGGTGAAGTGTAAAAGGTGCAACTCACATGTTTATAAGGAAGAATGGGCTGGAAATTTAAATGTCTGTCCCGTTTGTAACTACCACAGCAGTATAACTGCTCCGGAGAGGATCAAATTGATCTTCGACGAGGGTTCTTTCAACGAGCTTTTTGCCGGAATCAGCCCGGTAGATGCCCTCAATTTTGTTGATTTAAAGGGCAGTTACAAGGATAAATTTGAAGAAAACATGAAAAAGTCGGGTCTTGCCGAAGCGGTGATCACTGGCCATGGTAAGATTAACGGTTACGGAGTTGTCGCATCGGTGATGGACTTCAGATTTTTGGGCGGAAGTTTAGGAAGCGCCACAGGTGAGAAAATATTGCGGGGATCAAACTATGCCTTGAACAACCATCTCCCTTACATCGTTTTTTCAGAATCAGGAGGCGCCAGGATGCAGGAAGGAATATTATCGCTAATGCAAATGGCTAAAACCTGTGCAGGAATTGCCCGCCTGAACAATAAAAACATTGCCTATATATCGGTGCTGGCAAACCCAACCACTGGTGGCGTAACAGCAAGCTATGCTATGATGGGCGACATTAACATTGCCGAACCTTTTGCTGTTATTGGTTTTGCAGGACGTAGAGTGATTGAACAAACAATTGGCGAACAACTGCCTGATGATTTCCAAACAGCCGAATACCTTCTGCAACATGGTTTTATTGATTCGATTGTGAACCGTAAAGATTTGAAATCGTATCTCAGCAAAATCATCAGTTTCTATAACCGCTAATAATCACAAACTTGCAGAATCTGTAACAATTATATTCAAGCATTGATGAACAAAATTGATAAAAACGCCTGGGAAATTGTTAAAATTAGTCGCAATCCTAAGCGCCCAATCTTACAGGATTACCTCAATTCTATATTTCATGATTTTGTTGAACTCCACGGCGACAGGTATTATGCCGACGACCCGGCTCTGATTGGAGGTTTTGCCCGTATTGCTGACACAAAAGTTATGCTTATAGGGCATAACAAAGGAAAAAACACAATCGAAAATATAGAAAGAAATTTTGGCATGGCCAAGCCAGAAGGGTATAGAAAGGCACTACGATTGATGCGACTTGCCGAACGCTTCAACTTACCAGTTGTTTCCATAATTGACACACCGGGCGCTTTTCCTGGAATCGAAGCCGAAGAGCGAGGGCAGGCCGAATCCATCGCCAGAAACATAACCGAAATGGCGAAAATCGAAGTACCCATCGTTTGTGTGGTTGTTGGGGAAGGTGGAAGCGGCGGTGCCTTAGGCATCGGCGTTGGCGATAGAATACTTATGCTTTCACAGGCAATCTACTCTGTTATTTCGCCCGAAGGTTGTGCTTCTATTCTATGGCGCGATGCATCTTTTGCCCCAGATGCCGCCGAAGCATTAAATCTAACCGCAAAGGCGCTTTATAACCTCGGAGTTATTGACGAAATTATTGAAGAGCCTTCGGATGGCGCTCACACAAATCACCATGCTACCACCAATGCCGTTAAACTGGCAATTATCAACAATTTAAATTCACTTAAAAACATCCCTGTTGATGAGTTGTTAAACTTAAGATACAAAAAATATTCGGGTATGGGAAAATATCTTGATGAAAGTTAATTTTTCGGGATCACTCAATAAAAAGGAAAACATGAAAGCAGAAGCAAAAACGTTACGCATCACCGACACAACCCTTCGCGATGCACACCAATCGCTCTGGGCTACAAGGATGAAAACCGAGGATATGTTGGGTATCATTGATGCTATTGACAAGGCGGGATATTATTCACTTGAGGTTTGGGGTGGCGCTACGTTCGATGTGTGCCTCCGCTACTTGTATGAAGATCCCTGGGAACGACTTCGGCTCATAAAGTCGAAAGCGTTGAGAACCCCGCTCCAAATGCTTCTTAGGGGTCAAAACATAGTTGGTTACAAAAATTATCCCGACGATCTGGTAGATCGCTTTGTGGCAATCGCACATCAGAATGGTGTTGATATTTTCAGGATTTTCGATGCGCTGAACGACACACGCAACCTCGAAGTGCCCATTAGGGCTGTGAAAAAATACGGAGCACACGCGCAAGGCACGCTCTCTTACACAATAAGCCCGATACACACTGTTGAGAAATATGTTCAATATGCTAAGGAGCAGGCATCCTTAGGGATAGACTCGCTGTGTATAAAGGATATGGCTGGAATCCTCTCGCCCGATGTAGCGAGTGCACTTGTATCGGCTATCAAGCGCGAATTGGATATTCCAGTTCAGTTGCACTGCCATTCAACAAGTGGGATGGCTTCTGCCGCTTATCTCGAAGGCGTTAAAGCTGGAGCAGGCGCTGTTGACTGCGCAATTGCGTCAATGGCAGGTTTTTCGTCTCAACCCCCTGTTGAAACTCTTATAGCTATGCTTGCTGCTGCAGGCTACGAGATTAACCTCGATATTGACGCCCTCAGGTCAATAAACAAATATTTTCATGAACTCTATCCAAAGCGTTCAAAAGGAAGACCATACGAACCGATCATAGACTCCGAAATTCTAATTCATCAGATTCCCGGAGGCATGATATCAAATTTCCGATCGCAGCTTGAACAGCAAGGAGCAATTGATAAGCTGCCTGAAGTACTCGAAGAGGTAACGAAGGTCAGAAAAGACTTGGGTTATCCTCCTCTTGTAACGCCTACAAGTCAAATTGTGGGAACACAAGCTGTTATGAATGTGATTACCGGACAGAGATATAAAATGGTTCCACAAGAGGTTAAAAACTATGTGAAGGGGATGTACGGCCGGCCTCCAGATTCAATATCGCCAGAATTTATCAATCAAATCCTCGGCGATGAAAAACCAATTGATCACAGGCCTGCTGATGATTTGCAACCGATTTTACCTTCTATAACAAAAAATATATCCAATCCCGACCTGATTACCTCTGAGGAGGATATACTCTCTTACTGCATTTTCCCTGAGGTTGCAATGGAATTTTTTAAGTGGCGGGCATTGCCCGCTGCAGAGCGACCATTGTCGCCTGCCGATATTGAATTTGAGGAAATAGCAGGATCAAAACTTACCGTCAATGAAAGTAAATCCAAACCTGAAACGCTCCTGCATTCAGATGATTATTCCGGACTTAACTCTATTATCAAGCTGGCGTCGGCAATGAACCTCAGCGAAATAATCATTAAAAAGGGTGAGTTTAGTATGGTTCTTCGTGCAGGAAATGGAGTTAATAGTTTTGAGCCGGCAACAAACAAGCAATTAAATCAAATCATTGACAATCAGCATGTAAATAAAATTTCGCAACCCAAACAAGAAATTGTTAAGGATGCGACGCCTAACCAGAATCATAACACAATTGATGCTGTTATGGCGGGAACCTTTTACCGGGCAGGCGGTGAAGGCAAACCACCATTCGTTGAGGAAGGCACCATAGCTAACAAAGGACAAACCATTTGCATACTGGAGGCAATGAAACTATTTAATGAAATACAGGCCGACAGGAAATGCCGGATTATTAAAATTTTGGTTGCGAATGGCAGTAAAGTGACTAAGGGGCAGCCTGTTATGATTGTAGAAAACTTATAATTGTAATTAGCTCTTCCGAATGGAGTGAGTAAAGGCTTCTTTAGAAATCCTCTTAAATTTTGGGTGGCTGATGGGATTCGAACCCACGACCCTCAGAACCACAATCTGATGCTCTAACCGACTGAGCTACAACCACCATACTTCCAGGGCGCAAAAGTAAGAAAAGCTCTCGATTTGTCGTGATGATTTCATAAAATTTATTCGATTCGCGAATTTCCCTATCTCCGATTTTACCATTTGTATTGGCGGTCAGCATAAAGCTGCAAAATTGTAATTCAACTCGCTGCTAAAGAAATTTCACAATCAAAACCGCAATCACACCTATTTATCCCGAATTAATCAATAGAAAGCCCGTTAGGGCTGAACTATTGATTCCATG